>CAWAYO010000101.1:0-11719 GCA_963786085.1 uncultured Acidobacteriaceae bacterium | reverse complement strand
GAATTACGGCAGGCCATGGTTTACTTCCGGTCGCTGTTTGACGAGTTACTCGATCTAACCAAAACCGAAAAGATAGGAGTTCCCCATGAACGAGCTTCGTGACGACCAGGAACTGACAACGGCGGATATCGCCAACTCCCAAAGAGGTAGGGAATATCGATCAGCGGTGATCGACGAGCGCCCTATTGCATCCCAGAGCGCCGCTCCTGTAACGCAGAGCACTGACGAGCGGCCCATTTCATCCCAGGGTCCACCCGTGGCGCAGAAAAAAGAGGAAATGCGGGATGGCCCTTTATTCGGTGAAGAGGAACTGCAGGGATTTCGATCGCGGTGGGACCTGGTTCAGGGCTCCTTCGTCGATGAACCGAGGCTGGCCGTAGAACAGGCGGATAGTTTAGTGGCAAACATGGTAAAGCGACTTGCTGAAGAGTTCTCAACGGCACGCGCCGACCTAGAGAAGCAATGGGACACTGGGGGCGATGTTTCGACAGAGGAACTGCGGCAGGTGCTAAGGCGATATCGGTCGTTCTTCAACCGTCTTCTTCCTATCTAGTGTGACCCTGGCTGGGAGCGGTGTAAAAAGAAGTGCGTTGACCACTGCTCCCACAGACCCCTGGACGGGTGGGTACTCATCTTCTGCAAAGGGATCGTCCGTGTCACGGGAGCCGGGCCTTGGGACGAAGCCCTCATCAGGCTTCTGGCGGGCGTTGGAGCGGAATTGCTTCGTTTGCCAGACGAACAGAGACATCGAGCGAGCCCGGATCGCACCAGTCGATGCGATCGTGGGTGCGAATCATTCCTCCGACGACGATTCTACAGTTGAGACCCGAACGGTTCAGCAGCGGCTTGAACACCTTTTTGGCAATTAGATTTTCCAGTAAATGCACGGCACGTTGAGCCGCCCGCCGTACAACACGCAGTCGCCGATATGAAAGTATTGCCCCACGAGATGGCTGAGCGGCACACCGCGCGTGGTCAGGTTTCGCCTATGCTCATGGGGCGCAAGCTCGATGTCGCGGTCGCGGGCAAGCGCTTCCAGCACCTCGGCCTCAATCAGCGTCACCTGACGATCGATGTGGTGGTTCTTCGAGTAGGTACCGAGCCTGGTCGCGTAACGATCGCCTTCCAGCCCGATGCCGGCGACCAGGCGCACCTCGGAGAGTGCGACCATCGGTGCCGACGCTTTCGGTGCGATGTGGATGTTCAGCAACTCACCTTGCCAATACATGCGGTAATCATCGCACTGGTCGATAGCCCGCACAATTCGTAATGCAGCCTTCACCTGAATTTTTGCCGTCTTTCACGCGTTCCGAGCCATCGCAAGGTCCACGATCTCCCCGATCATTTGGGTATAGGAGAGACCGGATCTCTTCGCGGCCATGAAAAACTCCTGCGCGCTCGAGAGCCATGGGTTCGGATTCGCTTCGATGACATACACCTCGCCCTTGTTCGATATGCGCATGTCAATGCGCCCATAATCGCGAAGCCTGACGGCGCGATAGGCCTTGATCGCGATCTCGCTGAGCCTGGTTACGGTTTCTTCATCTAGGTCTTCGGCGATCGCCGATTTCGTCAGCTTGTAAGCTTCCGTGTCTTTCTCGAATTTCACTTCCTGGCTGGCGATCCTGGGCATACCCTTGGGGAGCTTCGAAAGATCAAGTTCCACCAGCGGAAGTGGATAAGCGTTTTCGTAATTGCCGAGGATGGCGGCGTAGATCTCGCGTCCTTCGATGTACTCCTCGATCAACGCAGGAGAATTGAATTCCGTCTGTATATAGGAGACGCGCTCCATCAATTCTTTCACGCTGTTCACTACGGCAGCGGCATCGATGCCGATGGATCCATCCTCCGAGGTGGGTTTCACGATGAGTGGGAACGAGATATCATGGGCGTGGTCGATGGTGCCGCGATAGGCTGTCGCGAAATACGGCGACTGAATCCCGTGAAAAGCAAACATCTTCTTGGCGATCGATTTGTCCTGGGCAAGAATGTTTGCGTGCGGTCCCGAGCCGGTGTAAGGGATATCGAGCATATCCAGGAATGCAGTGACCTGCATCTCCTTGGTGTTATCGCCCGCATAGGATTCCGTGAGGTTGAAAATGAGATCGGCGCCACATTTGGCGAGTCCGACCAGTGATTGCGTGCGGCCGTTGAGAACATAGTACGACGGTTCATGGCCGAGCTTCTCCAAGGCTTCGAAGACCTCTTCGCGATCGTGCTTTACCGGCTTCTTCTTGCGTTTCTTTTGCCCCGTCCGCTTGCGCGGTGGAGGGACTTCTTCCTCCACTGGAGCCGGTTCTTCTTCCCACAAGTCGTACAGCACGGTGACTTTCAACTTCGTTCCAGCCATGAAACCTCCAATCGACGCGACGGCAACTGCCGCCACCGGATTTCCTGCCACGCAGCACAGAACAAGCCTCAGGGATGAATGAACTTCCCACGGTTCAGGTAATTCATTGAGAGTGCGGTTGTGTAGACGGTGAACTCCGTGAGGTGCTCGGACTCGCGTCGAACATCCACGCGCAGACCCAGGTCCTCGACACGCTTGCAGATGGCTTCCACGAGCCGCTTGACGATCGGACGTTGTACGCCGCTCCAATACGCGACTTTGTCGACAATGGACTTGCGATGCTGACCCAACATCTCCTGGGCGGGCCGCACGCCCTTACGCCGCTTGGGGGAGACATTGAAGATGTCTGCCAGGTCGGTATCCAGCGCGAGTTCCTGCAACGGAACCTCCTCCGGCACGCTGAGATGATAGAACTCGCCAACCGTCGATTCCATCTCATCGACGGTGATGTCGGTGCGGCCGCGACGCCGGGTGGGTTCGACATCTCCGACTTTTCGCGCCATGCGATCAACGTATTGCAGCTTCTCGAGCGCGCCCCAACCTTCGTAGCGCTTTCGCCATTGCGAGCGGGGCGTGAGCCAGACTGCAAACGTTTCTGCAAAATCCTCATCCGGATGCTTCTGCGCGTACCACCCGGCCATGTGGCGAACAAACTTCCGCGAGAACGGTATGGGACGGTAATTATCGCGATATGCGCGGCGAAACGGACCGAAAAGATCGCGCCACTCAGCCGACTTGTATAGCTGGTACGCGTAATTGAATGCGTGTCCGGCCTCATGACGCATGTACATCATGATCTCGCGACCGTCTTCCAGGTCGTTCATATCGCGCTCCAGCTGTGCCAGGTCCGGGTTGGCCAGATAGAACGGAATGCCGATGACGGGCTCGCCGGAGGGACATCCCCATTCATCGGTGAGATAACAAAGCGGACGGAACTTGTGGATGCCCTTGGCTTCCAGTTCGCGATAAAGCTGCTGAACGAATCGTTCCAGCGGAGAACCCTCGAGTTTGAGCCCGAGTTCGCGAATGGGCTTGGCGAGTATTTCCTGGAATTCCGTTCGGGTTTTCTCGAAATTGCGCACGGGCCTATTCAGAGTTCTATACCAAGGAGCCTAATTTGGCACGGCGAGGCGTATCGCTTATGCACATAGTATTGTGGGCACGCCTGGCTCTGCATCGGACGAAGCATCCCCGGCATGCCGCGCTGAAACCGTTGCCTGTGCCCCCTCTTCTGTATATACCTTGACACGTATATACTCCGTGGAGTATACCAAGCAAGTGGAATCTGTGTTCGAAATCATTGCGGAGCCGAACCGCCGCGCGATATTGAGCCTCCTGGTCTCGTCACAACAGTCGGTGGGAGAGATCGAGCGGCAACTTCGTATGTCGCAGCCGACCGTGTCAAAGCATCTGCGAGTGCTGCGCGAGGCCGGTTTCGTAGAATCCACGGTGGACGCACAGCGCCGTCTCTACCGGCTCAAAGCTGAACCTTTTCAGGAGGTCGATGCCTGGTTGGCTCCGTTCCGCCGGTTCTGGTCCGCTCACGTAGATGCTCTCGAACGCCACCTCGACCGCATGGAGCACCGCTCCACGGACGAAGACCTGTCCGTCCACCACAGCAAGCCGCAGGCGGGCTTACCCAGGGCGCCGGCGCGGAGCCGGCAGCAACGCAAACAAAAAGGAAGACGTAGCAACGCGGCAGCGCCCGCGAATCCAACCATGCGAGGAAACCGATGAAAATCAAAGTGACAAGCGTGTACGTCGACGACCAGGAGAAGGCCCTGCGCTTCTATACCGAGGTTCTGGGCTTCGTGAAGAAGAACGATTTCAGCAACGGGCCGTTTCGCTGGCTAACCGTGGCTTCACCCGAGGAGCCGGACGGCACCGAGCTGCAGCTGGCGCTCAATAACAGCCCGGCGGCGAAAGCCTACCAGCAGGCCTTGTTCCAACAAAACCAGCCCGCGGCCATGTTCTTTACTGACAACGTGCAGGCCGATTACGAGCGCATGAAAGCGCGCGGCGCCGAGTTCACCATGGCACCGACAGATGTGACAGCCTCCACGATTGCGATGGTGAACGACTCCTGCGGCAATCTCATTCAGGTTACTCAGCTGAAGCGCTGGCAGGGCTGACTTGGAGCCCCATAAGCGCTAACTTAGGGTGTTTTTTGTCAAACTCCCACAAAATCGTCATCCTGAGCGGAGCGCCTCACAGATTGATCGTGTGACACAGCGCTTGTGGCGCGGAGTCGAAGGACCTCGGCGGTGCTTATCTTACCCATGCTGCTCGGAGCTTTTCGACCACTGAGGCCCGACGAAGGATCTGCTGCGGTATGCACTTGATGGTCACGGGTACATCTTTTCATGCACTGTAATCGGCTGCTAGCAAGTTCTTGGTTTTCGGCCTCAAGGAAAACCGCAGCGGGGCCGCCCGGTGCAGGCTCGGTGGTTGAAAAGCTCCGAGCAGCATGGGTAAGATAAGCACCGCCGAGGTCCTTCGACTCCGCGCCACAAACGCTGTGTCACACGATCAATCTGTGAGGCGCTCCGCTCAGGATGACGATTTTGTGGAGGCTCTCGCTCAGAGATTTTCTTGCGGAGACGAGGAGGAGATGATGATGACCGTGCGCGAGCAATACGCACCGGGCCCGGCGAGCGGAGCGCAGGTACAGAAAGGCGGAGAGAAGTGGACGCTGATCCTGGTGAGAGAAATGCGCCACTCGCCGGAAAAAGTCTGGCCGGCGCTTACCGACCCGGAGCAACTGCGCGAGTGGGCGCCCTTCGATGCCGATGGGACCCTGGGTGCGGTTGGAACGGTAAACCTCACCTGGGGAGGAAGCCCGAAGCTGATCGAGACAAAAGTGACGCGTGTCGAAGCTCCCAGGGTGCTTGAGTACGGCGACCTTCGGTGGGAGCTCGAGCCGCTCGACAGCGGCACGCGCCTCACCCTGTGGGTCAAGATCGATCGCCGCTTCATCGCTTGGGGAGCTGCGGGCTGGCACATTTGTTTCGACGTTCTGGATCACCTCCTCAACGAAACTCCTATTGGCCGCATCGTTGCCGGCGAGGCGATCAAGTTCGGCTTTCAGCGGCTGAACGCGGAGTACGCTCAGCAATTCGCTGTTGCCGTCTTGGAGGTGCCGGCGAAGTCTATCGCGCAGCGAGGCCCTCACAAAGGAGAGACGAAATGAACTCCATGGACAATCCGGCCCTCATCTCCGGCAAGATCAACCCCAAAGCCACCACCATCGCCTTTTGGATCGTCACCGCCATCTTTTGCCTGGAGATGAGCTTCACCGCCTACTACGAGCTACTGGTCCTGCCGCAGGCGGCGGAGGCGTTCACACGCCTCGGCTTCCCGGCCAGCTACTTCCGGGTGGAGCTCTCATGGGCCAAAGTGGCCGGCGTGCTGGCACTGCTCGTCCCCTGGAGGCCCGCGCGGGTCAATATATGGATCAAAGAATGGGCATACGCCGGCTTCGCCATCAACCTCGTCTCGGCGCTCATCGCACACCTCTCGATCCACGATCGCCCGGCGGCATTCGCCCCGTCGTCGATCACCAGCGTCCTCTGGGTTCTCTCCTACTACTTCTGGCGCCGCCTGCAGACCGCCTCGGCTACTTAATCTATGCAATCAGGGAACACGATGTCTGAGAGCAATCCGGCACAGAAGGGCGCCAGGAAATCCGCTACGAGTGTGAAATGATTAACTGAGAGATCGAGCGCATCCGCACGTCCGCGCTCGATGGAGGAGTCACGATTGTCCGAACTACCCTCTGTACCGCTAACGCTTGAAGGTTCGTGTGTCTTGCACCAGATGTTTCACTTCGATTGGAACGCATGGAAGGACGCCGGTTTCGAACAACGTCACCGCATCGAGACCGACGCGGTCGAGCTGTTTGGCCGATGGGACGAGGGCCCAAAACAGGAGCATCCGAACCAGTCCGCCGTCTTCTCCCTGCTTGGACACAAGGGCGATCTGATGCTGATTCATTTTCGCGATTCGTTTGCAGACCTTAATCGCGTCGAATTGGAACTGGCGCAGACCGGCTTGAACGCCTATCTGCGGCCGTCGCACTCCTACCTTTCGATCGTTGAGCTTGGTCTGTATGAGTCCTCGGCCAAGACGTACAGCGCACTTGCTGAAAAGGGACTGCAGGCTGGGACGCCGGAGTGGGATGCGGGCATCCGGGAGGTCGTGGAGCGGCAGTCGAAGGCCATGGCACAGCGGTTGTATCCTGCGATTCCAAGCGCGCAGTATCTCTGCTTTTATCCTATGGATCGCAAGCGCGGAGAGAACGTGAACTGGTACACGGAGCCCATGGCCGATCGCCAGAGCATGATGCACGAACATGGGCTCATTGGCCGTCGTTACGCCGATTCGGTACGCCAGATCATAACCGGTTCCATTGGCTTCGACGATTGGGAATGGGGTGTCGATCTCTTTGCTGATGATCCCCTGGTCTTCAAGAAGCTGATCTATGAGATGCGCTTTGACAAGGTCAGTGCCGTCTACGCTCTATTTGGGCAGTTCTTTGTTGGAGTGCGCTTGCCCGCGGCAAACGTGAAGGAATGGCTAGCGGGCCGGTTGATCTAAAAAGCCTGCGCTAAACATGGCCACGGGGCTGCAAGTCACAGCGTCTTCAGGAAAGCGATCAGAGCTTTTCGATCTTCTTCGCTCAGAGTGAGCCCAAATGGATGCCCTTCCACGGGATAAGGCGCGTTTCCATTCGGCTTGAAACCGGTAGGAATGTAGTCCTCGCGAACCCGCCGGGGATCGAACCAGTCCTCCAACGTCGCACACCAGCCGCTATGGCCGAACATGCTGCGATACCAGACCCCTTGCAGAGATGGGACTTTGTAGTAGCCCGTCCCGCGGCGTGTTTTGGTGGTGAGCCCAGGATCGGTATCGACGGAGAAAGGCAGGATGGCGTATTTGCCCGCGGCGTCCGGAGGAGGTGTGAAACCTTCTGCTGGAGTAAGTTTGTTATTTGTGTAAAGTGGCGGGGTGTGGCAGCCGGCGCAGCCCTCGCGTTCGAAGATGTTCCGGCCGCGTGCGGCGATTGGATCAAAGCGGTTCGGATTGGGCGGAGGCGTCAAAGAATAGACGTACAAGGCGAGCGCATACAACTGCTCATCACTGTACCGTCCTCCGACGATCGGACTGGCAGGATCAGGAAGCTTGTCGAAGTCTGGCCCCCCGAGCGGAATGAAGCCGTCAAAGTCGGCCAGTGAATCGCCACCCTGATTCAGAGCCGCATAGCGCATGAGGTCCACCACCAACCTGTGCTGCTGGAGGCCAGTCCGATCAAGATAAGCGCGGTCCTTGACACCAATGAGGTCCGGTACCTGAACTGGGTACGTATCGCTGGAGCGATGTCTGGCCATGACTCCGGGCGTCATTGACTCCTGGATCTTTCTGATAACTTGATCCGGTGGCGCCGCAAGCTGTTGATCCAGAGGATCGGGTTTCAGCCACGGGACCGCATACAGGCCGCGCCTCAGCAGACGCGACTGCACGGTGCCGGAATTTACCTTGCGATTGACCGATCGGTCAACGGAAAAGTTCCCTTGAGCCCCTTTTATGATTGTGCCGTCAGGCATGACGCGCGTGTGGCACATGGCGCACGAGAATGTCCCCAACTCGACTTTACCCTTCTCACGAATCACATAACTGAAGAAAGGTACGACTCCCCGCCGAGTCGCGGTGACTCCGCTTTCTTCGTACCATTGCGTGTTTCTGACATCGCTCACGCTGATAAGACCATCAACGTCCACAAACTGCGGGGCGTCGAAGGCTGATTCACCGGACTTGACCCAGTCAGCGTCGTTGCGAAGTGGAGGGCGTGTGCGTCCCGCGTCCCACAGGATTACCGGCTCCTGCTTTTGCAGCCATTCCCAATATCCTGATGGTTCTTTGCCAGGCGCGTAGACCGCGTATTGCTTGTAGATTGGCCGCACAGGAATCCGGTAGTAGTAGTCCGCGGAGACATGCCTCGGCGATGCGGTGGGATTCGCAAGCGGCACCTCCAGGGTTTTCATTGCCGCATCGTCCCACGTTCTGGGTGTGACAAGAGCAGGATTCTTTGAACTCTGACTCCAAGCCAGCACTGACCAGAATGAGGCAATGCAAAGGATGCGGGAGACACGATGTTGGGCGCGCAGGGCCATGAGAGCTCCTCTCCTGAATCGATATCGCGCAAGAACTGCGCGTGCTATCATGGCGTGCATCTGGGTGCCCCCGCGGCCGGGGCATTGCTTCCCTCAACGCCGCGGATGCACCTTAGGCCATCCAAAGCGCGCTGAAGACGATACTTGATGAGAAGTCAGCAAATCGCATAGTACAAATGCGCCAGCCGCCGTTCATAATCTGGGCCGAGCCCGTTGAAGGCAATGGGACCGAAAGGCGGGCCAGTTGCAGGAACAGGCCAAATGGAGATTCTTCAAACAGCCGCGCCTCATCCGCAATTGGCTGCCTTCATAAGCATCTTTGCGCATAGGGAGACCGCTCCAGAATCGTCTGCGGTGATTCAGCCGGTGATCGCCTCGCTCGAACAGACCCTGACGTTCGAGCTCGGGGACCGAGCGGTTATGAACTTCACGAGTGGGAAGACGATCTTTCATCCTCGGGTCTACCTGATTGGCGCGCGAACGACGTACCAAGGGTCCATCTGCCTGAGCGGACATCTTTTGGAGTTCGGGATCTTCTTCAGACCGTTCGCGTCGTGGCAGTTGTTTGGCATTCCGCCGGCTGAACTGGCTGAACGTGATGGCGACGCGACGGGAGTCATGGGCCCATGGGTCGCCGAACTCTGGAACAAACTTGCCGATTGTAGATCATTCTCTGATCGAATCTCGATCGCGACTGAGACTCTGCTCAGGTTCGCCAAAGCCGCCCATCCGTTGACACCGATCATGTCTACGGTGCACCGGCTGCTTCCGTCCGACGAGCCGGCGAGAATCGCCCGAATCGCTCGCGGATCCTCAATGAGCATCCGCAGCTACGAGCGGCACTTTGCAGGCGAGATTGGAATTTCCCCAAAAAGATTCGCTCGCTTGGCCCGCTTTGCCAGGGCTATCGACTTGAAACGCATCAGCGAGGGCTCCTGGCTAAACATTTGTCACGACCTCGGATATTTTGACCAGACGCACATGATCAGAGATTTCCGTACCTTCGGCGGAGATACCCCGGGTCGCCTCCTCCATACAAGCTCCGATTTTCAGCCGTGGTCGATTCCAGCTCCGCAGAGAGTCGACCGGCCTACCACGCACTCGCAAGTGATCCGTTGACACCTTCTGCCCTGGGACACGATGATGTCTGCCATGCGCCTTTCGGTTGCCGCTCTCCTTCTCGCGCTTTCTCCTTCTTCTTTCCTTCCTGGGCAGCCGGGTGAAGTTCGTCAGGCGACACTTGGGCATCGCAGCGTGCCACTCCTAACGGTTAGCGGCCTACAGTTCAAGGACCTCAATCGAAATGGGAAGCTGGACAAATTCGAAGACTGGCGCCTCTCGCCGGAGGAGCGCGCCGACGATCTGCTCCTCCAATTGACGATAGCGGACATGGCAGGGCTAATGGTCCACGGAACACTTCCGGCGGTTGACGGTGCCGAGGCCAGCATCGGCCGCGGCAGCGGTTATGACACAGAGAAGTCGAGAGAGTTCATTGCGGAAAGGCGAATCAATACTTTTATCACTCGTCTCGGGGGCGATCCAGCAAAGATCGCTGAGGCAAATAACCAGATGCAGCAGATTGCGGAGAATACCCCATTTGCCATCCCTTTGACCATTAGCACCGACCCCAGAAACAGCTTTCTCTACGTTCCGGGGGCAAGCGTCGAGGCTGGCTCATTCTCCAAGTGGCCCGAGCCGACTGGCTTTGCCGCCATCAACGATCCGGAGCTGACCCGGCGTTATGCGGACACTGTACGCCGCGAATATATGGCTGTCGGCATTCGGGAAGCCCTCTCACCTCAGGCGGACCTGGCCACTGAGCCAAGATGGGCGCGTCTTAACGGAACCTTCGGAGAAGATGCAGATTTGGCGCGAACGCAGGTCGAAGCGTATGTCGAAGGCATGCAGAACGGAAGAACCGGCCTGACCCCGGAGTCCGTCGTAACGGTAGTCAAGCATTGGGTGGGCTACGGTGCACAGAAAGACGGCTGGGACAGTCATAACTATTACGGAAGGTTTTCTGCCCTCACGAACGCGGAGCTTGCATATCACATCAAGCCCTTTCTCGGCGCTTTTGAGGCTCATGTCGCGGCGGTAATGCCGACCTACTCCATTCTGGAAAACATCTCCATCAACGGACAACCGCTGGAGAAACTGGGAGCAGGATTCAGCAAGCCGTTGCTCACGGATCTGTTACGCGGCACCTATGGCTTCAAAGGTGTCGTGGTGAGCGACTGGGGTATAACGAACGACTGCAGCGAGTCTTGCCGAGATGGAGCGCCCTCCGGGCAGAAGCCTGGAACGGACCAGATCGCGATGTCCTGGGGCGTTACGGAGATGACTCGAGCAGATCGCTTCGCCAAGGCAATCAATGCAGGTGTGGACCAGGTCGGCGGCACTGAGGATGTCTCTGCGCTCCTGGAAGCGGAGAAAAGCGGCAAGCTTTCTGACACTCGCATGAGGGAGGCAGCAAAGCGCATCCTTGTACAAAAGTTCGCCATCGGTTTGTTCGAGAATCCCTATGTCGATGCCGCAGCAGCCAAGGACACGGTTGGCAATCCAGCGTCCCTTAAGGCGGGCCAAGAGGCTCAGAAGCGCGCGATGGTCTTGCTGGAGAACCGGCATAACACCGTCCCCCTCCGGCCGGGAATGGCGGTCTGGCTTTTCCATATAGGGGCAAGTGAAGCAAAAGCACGCGGCTTGGTGGTCGTTGATACGCCGGCGCAGGCGGACCTGGCGATCATTCGGGCGGAGACACCCGCTGAGAGGCTGCATCCCGGTTATTTCTTCGGCAGCCGTCAACACGAAGGACGGCTAAACCTTCAACCAGGCGACCCCGCATATGACGCGCTTCTGCACTGCGGCAAGACGCCGGCGGTAATGACGGTCTACATGGACCGGCCAGCAATCTTGACGGACGTAAAGAACAAAGTCGCGGCGCTCTACGCAGACTTTGGCGTCAGCGATGCCTCGCTGCTGGATGTCCTCATGGGGAACGGAAAGGCTCAAGGCCACTTGCCCTTTGAACTGCCTTCATCCATGGAAGCAGTCACGGCCCAGAGGAGCGACGTGCCACACGACTCAGTCAAACCTTTGTACTCATACGGATATGCTTTCGAACGATGACTCCGCCGATTCTTGTCGGCAATCCAGCCAAGTCAATAAGCCGTAAAATGACAGAGGCCGATGGGCTTTCTGT
>CAWAYO010000100.1:0-12873 GCA_963786085.1 uncultured Acidobacteriaceae bacterium | reverse complement strand
CCTTTGAGCGTGTGGAAGACCTCCGCGCCCCATCGCAGCGCGTCGGCGAATCGCTCCGCGCCGACCGGCATCACCATAAACTCCTGGAAGTCTACGTTGTTATCCGCATGCGCTCCGCCGTTGATGATGTTCATCATGGGCACAGGCAGAACCGAGGCGTTCACCCCTCCGAGATAGCGGTACAGCGGGATGCTCAACGCCTTGGCCGATGCGCGCGCCGCAGCCATCGAGACAGCGAGGATCGCATTCGCTCCGATGCGGCCTTTATTTGGAGTGCCGTCGAGAGCAATCATCGTTGCATCGAGCAGGCGCTGGTTGGCTGCATCCATTCCCGTCAGCTCGGGTGCAAGAACCGTCTCGACATTTTCAACGGCCTGCAGCACGCCCTTGCCCAGGTAGTGCGACTTGTCGCCGTCGCGCAGCTCCACGGCTTCGTGCTCGCCTGTGGACGCTCCGCTGGGTACCGCTGCGCGGCCAATCGCGCCACCGGCGAGAACAACGTCAGCTTCTACGGTGGGATTTCCGCGTGAATCAAGAATCTCGCGCGCGTGGATGGCAGCAATCTCCGTCATGTCACTCCTTGAAATGTGATGTTGCAGGCGGTCTTTGAGTTTGGGGCGGCGGTCTACGCGGATGGGTTCACCGGCGATTCCGCCGATCGTGTCGATGAAGCTAGCCATACAAAACAACTGCCTTCCATGGTCTTTTCAGGGTTCCCTCCGAGATTCTAACAAAGAGCGGCCCTTCGCCAACGGCGGCCCGGACTGTCGCGACAAGTGCCACGAATGGTAACGCTTATGGTTCGCAGGTGGGCTTGCGCAGTGGTTTAACGCGGAAAGCTGGACTACGCTGGAAACTAGGCGGGTAATGCTGATGAGAAAGACGGGCGCATTGCAGCGGTCTTTCTTAAGACTTTGGGCTAAAGATTATGGGCTCGGAACGCGACCGCGCGCTGGTTTCTGTGTCTGAAGATGTAGCGAAATGGTTCGTAGATGGCGAGGTTTGCGTCGAGCGTCGTTCTGAACCCGGGCAATGCAAATGAAAGTGAAGAATGAGGAACTTATGACAAAGCTTCGCAATGGATGGACCCATGCCGCACTGGCCGCGACGCTGGCGGTCTCTGGTGCGGCGTTTGCGCAACAGGCAACAACTTCTGACCCGTATTCAGGCGTATCGCAGCCTCCTCCCGACGCGACCATAACTGCTGCCCCGGACGCTCAACCAGCGCCGCCGCCCTCGGCCAAACCATCGCCGGCGGTTCCTGCAGCCGAGCCCGAAGCTCCGCCCGCAACTACTCCGGCACCCGCGCCAGCACCGGTCGCTGCCACACCGGCCAGCAACCCTGACTACGACATTGTCACTTCGGTTCCGGGCCAGAACGAGGCTCCCTCCGCGAGGGTAGCAACCCTGCAGACGCGTCCATCCGGCGGAGATGACATCGTAAGTTCAGTGCCCTCGTCTCCGAACGATCTCGCTGAAGGCACGAACATCCGCGTCAAACTGACAGAAAAGCTTTCAACCCGGGATACCGAGGCCGGCGCACCGTTCAAGGGCGAAGTGACAAAAGACGTCTACAAGGACGGGCGCATTATCATTCCTGCTGGCTCGGAGCTCAAGGGCCGCGTGATCGCAGTCAGCCAGGGACATCATTTCGGACCCGCCGCTACGCTGCGTTTGCGCCCCGATGTGGTGATCCTGCCTGACGGTACTGCCTATCACCTCTATGGACAGGTTGCCGGCTCTGAGGCTCCGGGCACGCGAACGGACAGTGAGGGAGGCATCCAGCCCCGGTCCCATCTGGTGAAAAACACGGTCGAATATGGCGCTGCCGCCGGAACGGGCGCTGTGGTCGGCGCGTACGCAGGAGGGCCGGTTGGAGCCTTGGTCGGAGCCAGTATCGGCGCGGGTATAGTGACAGCGCACCTTCTCATGCAGCATCCTGATGCGGCGGTTCTGCCCGAGGGTGCGATGGTTACCTTCAGCCTGACCGAGCCGATGGCGCTCACTCCAACAAAAAATTAGCTGCCGCAACATCCATTGATTCGGGAGCGCGAAAGCGCTCCCTTTTTGCTGCTTGTCAGAAGTAGATACAATGGCGGCGTGTCATGGTACATGGCCTTTACACTCCGCAGGCTCCGCTGGCGCAATTCATAAAGTGCTTTTGGTACTGGGAAGGCGCTCCGCAGACCCACGCCAAAGAGCAGCTGATGCCCAACGGCGAACCGGCGATTATCATCAATCTTCGCGACGAGCCAATGCGCATCTACGACCCGCGCGATCTTACCCGATGCGAAACTTACGGCCTCGCCGTTCTCTCCGGACCCCGTTCGCGGCCATTCGTCATTGATACCGAGCAGGAGGATCGCGTCTTCGGCATCGAATTTCAGCCCGGCGGTTCTTTCCCGTTCTTTCGCGTTCCCTCTTCTGAAATCGCCGACAGCGACGTGGATCTCGAGTGCCTGTGGCGCGGCTCCGTTCAGGAACTTCGCGAACAGCTGCTGGAATCATCTGACATCGATACCATGTTCGCAGCGGCAGAGGCATTTCTCCTCCGTCAGACCATGCGCCCGCTCCAACTGCATCCTGGCGTTGCATTCGCCCTGCACCGGTTCTGCGTCCGCCCGCACGCCACAACCGTCGCATCCGTCCTCGACAGCATCGGCCTGAGCCATCGTCGTTTTGCGCAGATATTTCACGACCAGGTGGGACTCACTCCCAAGTCATTCAGCCGCGTGCAGCGATTCCAGCGCGTGCTGCGCAAGGTCCATCGCCTGCCGAGCATTGACTGGGCCGATGTAGCGCTCAAATGCGGCTATTACGACCAGGCCCACTTCATCCACGACTTCCAGACCTTTTCAGGATTCACCCCGACCGTCTACGCGGCGCGCGCAACTGAGCATCTGAATCACGTTCGGCTGGTCTGATTTGTGGTGCAGGTCAGATTTTTACAATCCACCTTCCCACTTGCGCGCAACAATCATCCAAGAAATTCAGGAGGCCCCAGATGGCAAAACCAATTCCCGATGGATATCACAGCCTGCAGCCCTATCTATATTTCAAGAACGCCGCCGACGCGATCGCGTTCTATGCGAAAGCCTTCGGCGCAACCGAACGGATGAGGATGCCCGACAAAAAAGGCCGGATCATGCACGCCGAAATCAACCTCGGCGACTCATGCATCATGATGGCAGATGAAAACGCCGACATGGGCGTCTATAGCCCCGAGCATTACGGAGGCGCTCCCATGAGCCTGGTGCTCTACGTCGAAGATTGCGACGTCGTCTACAAGCAGGCCCTCGCCGCTGGAGCTAAGAGTCTGCGTGAGCCCGCCGACCAGTTCTATGGAGACAGGACGGCCGGTGTCGCCGATCCTTTCGGCTTTCATTGGTACATTGGAACGCATATCAAGGACGTCTCCATGGAAGAAATGCAACAGCACATGTGACATTTATGACTGCGAATGAATTTCGAAAACTAGCCCTCGATCTGCCCGAAGTAGCGGAAGCCGAGCACATGAACCATCCCGACTTCCGCGTGCGCGGCAAGATCTTCGCCACACTCGCCTATCCGGACAAGAGCTTCGGCATGGTCAAGCTTTCATTGCCAGACCAGATGAAGTACACGCAGGCGGATGCCGCGGCATTCACACCGGTCCCGGGATTCTGGGGCAAGCACGGTTCCACTCACGTGCACCTGAAGCTAGCAAAGAAGCAGATCGTGCAGCAGGCCTTGCGAGCGGCGTGGCGTCATGCCGCTCCCCGGGACCTGCACCATCACGTTCCCACTTACGAAGCGCTTTGAGGCAACTGCTCGAGCAGTCGCTTCCAGTTCTTCTGGTTGCGGCGGTAGGTCTTTTTCAGGTCCTCAAGGATGCGCTCGAAATCGCCGTGTCCCTTCAGGCGACTCCACGCGGGATTCTTCGCGAACCACGGATAGTTTTCGTTGCCGAGATAGATGGCGCGCCGCAGCCAGTGCAGCGCTTCGCTCTCATCGCCGTCAACCGCAAAGTAAGTTGCCAGCCGATACGCCATCTCACTGTCGGCTTCCGCCGCTGCCATCGAACCCTCCTCGATGAGCGACGCCGCCCGCTCCCTGTCGCCCTGCATGGCATAGCACATCGCCAGCGTTGGATAGGCGATGCGCATGCTGTCATCGTCGCGGATGACGCCCTCCAGAATCTCAATCGCCTGCGGCAGATCACCCTGACGCATTCGCTGATACGCAAGTGACGTTCGCAGCAACGGATGCCTGGGCTCAAGGGTCAGGCCCTTCTCAATCTCGTCCGAAGCCAGCTCGAGCTGGTTCTGATACTGGTAAACGCGGGCGCGGTGGTTATAGATGATTGGCGCATTCGAGGGGTTCAGACTGAGCGAGCGATTGAACTGGTCAATCGCCTGTTCATACATTCCGTCCAGTCGCAGCGTCATCCCCGCAACCATGTGCACATTCCAGTCGTTCGCAGCCTCGTGCAGCAGGTTTTCGATACCGTGCCGCGCACTCTCCTTCTCGCCGCGTGAAAGCAGCATGTAAACGCGATAAAGATTCGCTTCGATCGATCCGGGATCAATCTCAAGTGCACGGTCAAAGGCGCGGCGCGCCGCCATCACGTGCATCTGGCCGCCGAATCCGTGTCGCAGATATTGCAGATGAGTGATGCCCAGGCCAGTCCACGCCGGCGCAAACTTCGGATCGCGCTCCACCACGTTGTCGAAAAGCTCGCGTGCACGGTCGAGTTCCAGCCGGCTGCTGGTGCGCTGCGTGAAGGAAGACAGAACTGCGCGCGCCTGCAGATACTCTTCGGAAAGATTTTCACCCAGGGGCTCGCTGCGCGCCGATCCGCGATCGGGTTGCTGGTTGAGTTGCCCCAGCCCCTGCAGCGACGCGAAGACTTCGTTGCAGATCTCGGTCTGCACTGCGATCAGGTCGAACGAAGGCACGCTGATGGCGCCGCCCGCGCGAACGCTCTCGCCGGTCACGCTGAGCAGCTGCCAGTTGAGATCAAAGCCCTTTTCGGACTGGATGAAGTTGCCGGTGAGCACCCACTCGACCAGCAGCTTGTGGCCAATCTCGAGCGGATCCATCTGCGCGATCGGAAGATGCAATAACGCGCTCGAAGGCCGCACCACCAGCGACGACATACGCGCAAGTCGCGCGGCGATCGCGTCAGCCAACGCAAACCCGTAGAGCGGAGCGACCTCCGACGGTCCGAAGTTCTGAAATGGCAGAACCAGCATCGTGTTCTGCTTCTCCTTCGTGTCCGCCGACTCGCGAAAGCGCTCGGCCAGCATCGACAGGATCCCCGTGGTGCGCTTTTCAGCCTCGGCATTCGAAGGCGGCAGATTCGCGGCCGCGTCGCCGGGAATGATGCCCGTCTCGATCTGCGAGGTCTTCATGATGGTCTTCAGAGACTCCCGCACATCTGCAGAGCTTGAATAGCGCTCCGCCGGATTCTTCTGCAGAAGCTTGAGGACGACCGAATTCAGCTCGGGCGATACATCCAGCGGCTGTGGGTCCAGATATTGAATGGCGCGAATGCTCTGAAACTCTTCCGCATCGGGCCGCGCGAAAGGATGGCGTCCGCTGGCCAGCTCATAAAGGATGACTCCCAGCGCCCAGAGGTCGCTCTGTACGCTGCTCTGCCCGGTGACAAACTGCTCGGGCGCCATGTAGGCGATCGTTCCTCCGCGTGCGGTATACGTGGCCTGCACAGGGCCCGCCTTGCGCGTTGCCGGCTTGGCCGGATCGAACTCCGCGTCTTCGAGATTGATACGGCGGGCCAGGCCGAAGTCGAGAATCTTCGCCAGGCCGCCATCAGTCAGCACGACATTGGCCGGCTTCAGGTCGCGATGGAAAATGCCCAGCAAGTGGGCGGCGCTAAGGCCGTCTGCAATCTGAATGCCCACCGACAGCAGCAACTGCAGACTCGCCGGCCCCTTGGCGATGAGTTTGTCGAGCGATTGGCCCGGCACATACTGCATCACGATGAAGGCTTCCTCGCCCTCCTCGCCGACTTCATAAATCGCGCAGACGTTGGGATGCTCGATGGCCGACGCCATGCGCGCCTCACGCAGCACTGTACTGCGCATCTGCTCCAGGGTGAGCGCGCCGCGCTTCAGAACCTTCAGCACAACAGGCCGCATCAGCAGCGTGTCGGTCGCAAGATAGACGATTCCGCTGCCGCCCGCGCCCAGGCGGCGGATCAGCTCATAATGCTTGATTGTGCGGTGCTTCATGCTGGTTTTAGTTTAGCGGCTTCGGGTCTGTTGAAGATGAATGCCGCGGATCGCTTCATCTTGCGGGCACCGCGTTACCGCTTTGCTTTCAAGTTCGCGGCTACCTCGAGGAACAACGGCACGTGCACCTTCGCGCCGGCGTATGTGGCAACCCAACCATCCCTCACCGAAATGCACGTCAATGCCGCAGCTGACCGGTTGCCGAGCGGCGTGGCTTCGAGACAGTCCATGCCGGGGGAAAGGCCTTCAGGCTCGGCGATATGGAATTCGGAGGCGGAATGCGCCTGCAGGAAAAAATTCGTCCACTCCTGGGCCTGCTGCGCCGGGTCCTTGCCCGCATCCGGCAGAAGCAGGTTGAAGTACATCATTTCCGGTCCGCCGACGTCGAACGCCAGAGTCTTCGGCTGCTTCTCGAGCGTGATGCCCTGTGGATTTGCCGGGTAGTCATCCTTCGTCAGTGCAAGATCGGCAGTCCATCCCAGTGGGACCCGCACCCGCAGCCCACGGTAGTTCACGCTCATGCCGTGCATCACGTGCCAGCCGAGTGAGACAAGGAATGGCGCATAGTACACAGCCAGGCAGATAACCGGGAGGCAAAGCCCGATCAGCAACCACGCATTGCGCGTCATCTTCTTCGAGATGCTGGCTTGGAGATGGCTGGACGGAGCGGTCGTCGGCATTCCACCGCATTCTTACATGCCGGGGATGCCGGAGCCTACGAAAAGACATGCCGGAGAAAATATTGAGCCGGTCGCAGAGATGGCTCGCAGCTGCATCCAACAGGAAAGATTCCCGCCAGGGATTCAGGAGAAAATGACCATGTCCAAAGAACCAAAGAAGTGCGCTCATTCGTCCTGTAGCTGCACTGTTCCAGACGGAGAGAAGTATTGCAGCGCCGCGTGTGAAGGCGCGAAAAATGTCACTGAGCTTTCCTGCCAGTGCGGACACGCAGGCTGCAGGGGTGCAGCGCTTACCTAACGGCAGCGCTTACCTAAAGGATGGCGCGGCCCGGCGGTCTAGTGGCCGCCGTGGCCATGCCCGATCGGGCGTGTGGTGCCTTCAACCTGCGCGGCGCGTGGACGCTTGTCCGACCTGCGGCCGAGCGTGTACATCGTGACCCCGAAGACCAGCATGAACAGTCCCCAAACGAGGTTGATGTTCATTCCGTCGGAGCGCTCATAGATGGCGCTCCCGCGAGTAAAAAATCCATAGATGCTCATGATGGCCCCGACCAGGGTGAAGAGCAGTCCCATGGGTATGCGAAGGTCAAGATTCATCTGCTTTTCTCCTGCCGCCTATTTGAAGATCAGGTTCAGCGCAACCAGCATTACGATCAGGCCGACAGCGATCACTTTAGGACGCGCATACCACTCCATGTGGTGCTCGACCGGCTTGGGTGTAAGCGAATAGACCAGCCCAACCAGTTCCGGCTCCGGCCGCGGCTTGGTCATGAGGCTGATGATCACCGTGACTATGAAGTTCGTCGAGAAGGCCCAGATGGCCGTCCAGAAGTTCTGCGCCATTTCACTCGGATAATAGTGGAGAACTGTAATCCATCCGCCGTGGATGCCGGGACGCGCATCTGTGGGCAGCGTGAGACCGTGATGCAGGACGGCAGCGACCGTGCCGCTCACCAGACCGGTAAATGCTCCGTGTCCCGTCGTCCGCTTCCAGAACATGCCCAGCAGGAACGTCGCAAACAGCGGCGCATTCACAAAGGAAAAGACCAGCTGCAGCGTGTCCATGATGTTGTTGAACGACGTTGCGGCATACGCGGCGCCAATCGAAAGTAAGATGCCGCCGACTGTAGTCCACCTCCCGACCTTGAGGTAGTGCGCATCGCTGGCATTCTTGTGGATGTAGGACTGATAGAGGTCATACGTCCAGACGGTATTGAATGCGGTCACGTTTCCAGCCATTCCGGACATGAAGCTCGCGAGCAGTGCTGTGAGGCCCAGGCCGAGAATGCCCGTCGGGAAATAGTGCAGCAGCATGTTGGGAATTGCCAGATCGTAGTCGAAGAGCGGATGCCCCTTCTCGTCGGTCATCACCTTGCCGGTAACGGGATTGACCTTCGCCGGAATCAGGCCCTTGGTCATCTCTGCCGAACCGCCCACGTCAGCAGTTGCGTTCGCAGACGCGGCGACACCAGGTGCCTGCTTCAAGGCATGTTGTGTAACAGCCGGAGTAGCAATTGCAATCAGGCCGGGGAGAATCACGAGGAAGGGGAAGAACATCTTCGGAATCGCCGCAATGAGTGGGACACGCCTTGCGGATTCCTCTGTATCTGTAGCCATCGCAGTCTGGATCACGAGGAAATCCGTGCACCAGTAGCCAAACGAGAGCACGAAGCCAAGTCCCATCGAGAGCCCGAACCACTCAACGCCAAGCGGATTGGCGTGCGGGTTGGTCATGCCCCGCCAGGAGTGCGTATACGCAGCAGGAAGCGCTTGCTTCAGTCCGCTCCATCCTCCCACATTCTTCAACCCCACCCAGACCAGCGGCAGAAATCCCGCGACGATCAGAAAAAACTGCAGCACCTCGTTGTAGATCGCGCTGGTTAGGCCACCGAGGAAGATGTAGCCGAGCACGATGATGGCGGAAAGGAAGATGGCGAAGTGGAACACCCATCCAACCGGCAGGTTTAACCTGATGAAGAGCGAGTCGAAGATATGGAGCGTCTGGATAAGCCGCGCCATCGCATACATCGAGATGCCCGATGAAAACACCGTCATCACCGCGAACGAGCAGGCATTGTAGCCACGCGTCTTTTCATCAAAGCGCAGCCGTAGAAACTCGGGCACCGAACGCGCCTTCGAGCCGTAATAGAACGGCATCATGAACACGCCGACAAAGATCATCGCCGGAATCGCGCCAATCCAGTAGAAGTGGCTGGTTGCGATGCCGTACTTGGCGCCTGACGCGCCCATGCCGATGACTTCCTGCGCGCCCAGGTTGGCGGAGATGAAGGCCAGTCCACAGATCCAGGCGGGAAGAGCACGGCCGGCCTGGAAGAAGTCTTTGCTCGTCTTCATGTATCGCTTGAGTGCAAAGCCGATGCCCAGCACAAAAACGAAATACAGAAGCATGATGAGCCAGTCGATTAGTGTCAGATTCACTGTGCTCTGTTTGTTCCTTCCTCTAAATGTCTCTTGTAACGACCGCCAATGTACTTGGCCGGATGTATTCCACTCAAGGCAAATAACGCGAGACGCTTGATTACTGCGTAAATGTACACGTTTTCACAACTACGCGTCTATGGTTCAAACCACGTTGCAATTGCAAGTTTTCTGGGGATTATGATCGGAGGGGTTATGGCTCTTGCCGTGACTCTGCTTGCGTTTCGCCGGCCTTTGCCGCCGGATACAACGGCCACCGTTTAATCCGCCGAGGCCTAGTTCCTGACTGGCAAACTGAAATCCACTCCCGCCGCGCGATTTGCCTGCTCCGTCGCGGAAAGGTCGATCTCCTGCAGCGAAACCTGCTGCGTGCGCCCCGAAGACGCGTCATCAAGCAATAGAAGGGTAGTCTGGGTGAGCGCGTAGTTATGGACCTGCTGCGACCGTCCATCCTTGTAGACGATGGTTAGCGCCGGCTCAGGCCCGGGAGCGGAATAAGCGGCGACCCGAGCCTGATAAGGCTGATACGCGGGACGCGACTCAGGTTCCTCCCCCGGTGCAGTCTCCGGCTCGGCGTAAGACTGGGCGGGTGCCGCACTGGCATCCAAGTCAGAATCGTAACCGGAATCATCCCAGTTGCCGAAATACGGCCACGCCCCATACCACGGCCATCCATACAAGGACGAGGCATAAACGGGGTATCCGTATCCATAATGCGAGTAATAGGAGTGCGAGTGATAGTCCGGCCGGTGCCCGTCAGAGTGTCCGCCGTGCCCCGGCTGTCTGTTCCACGTTCTGCCATCGGCAACGCCCGGATAAGGCCCGCGCCTTACCGCCGGAGCGCTCAATTGTCCGAATGGAGACCGTGTCGCCGGCCAGCTTCTCTGCGGATAACCCGCATACGGCCGCGCTGAATATCCGGACCCCAGCGGCCGGGGTGAGAAACCCATCCTGGGCACGGAAAAGCCGCGCGGCGCAAAACCGGAGAATGATCCGGCACGTGGCGCAGAGAATGATCCGCTGAACCCTCTCGCGCCGGCTCCGCCGGAGAAGCCTCCAACATGCCCGCCTCCGCCAGCGTGACCGCCGCCACGCTGGGCGAGCATCGCCTGCGGAACCGCCAGAACCATCGCGCCAGCCACCAGAAACGTCAGCACCCGCCGCATGCGCATAGTCTACGCCTCACAGGCTCTGCTTTACAGTCCCAGCCTCGCAGCTTCCGTATGCGCGGCGACCAGCGGCGGCAGATTTGGATCCGCTGCCTTCCAGTAATTGAAGAAGGCCTGGTATTGCTGCCGGGCCTTGCCCAGATCATTCTCGAGAACCTCGGCCCGCGCCAGCCCGAGCATGCTGAGCGGATACGCCACGTTCATCCCCTGCACCTGGCACAGCACAAAGACACTGCGGTGCGTAACCGGGAAGTTGAAATCCGCGGCCGCCGCCGCTCCATCCTTCAACGCGAGATGTGCCAGCCCGCGTAGATACGCCCCGATACCGAGAATGTCATAGTCCGCCGCCGGAGCAAGGTCGGTAAGCGCATCCTGCGGACGGTTCCGGCCGAGGTCAATGACAGCGTCGATGTCTGGCAGGAAGACGTGGTTGATGATGGTGTCCTGCGGAAAATCCCTGGCCAGCGACTGCCGTATTTCCATCGCCCGAGCAGGCTGCCCGCACAATGCAAAGGCGATCGCCGCACTTCCCTGCATCGTCCGCTCGTGGTCCAGTTGCAGAGCGCGATCCAGCCGCGGCACCGCATCATCGCACGAACCAACCAGTGCACGATCCAGCGTCTCCTGGACAATGACAGTCGCAGTCGCATTCACCAGCTTCTGATCCGTCATGCGTGTTACGGCCATCTGCCAGTCCTTGGCGGCGTCCGAGAATCGCCCTTCGTTTTCGTGGATCAGCGCCATCTGCGAGTTGAGGATGAAGCCGTCCGGCTCGCCGTGCGCCCAATCCAGCTGTCGCTGCACCGAGTCCTGATCGCCCATCAGATATGCCGTGTAGATCCACATGCCGCGCACCGAAGCATCGTCGGCAAGTTTCAGCGTCTCCGCTTTAATCGAAGACTGCTTTCGCCTCCTGAAAGCGGTTGAGTGCCGTCAACGAGAGAATGGCGTTCGGAATCGCAGGACCGTACCCCGGATTCAGCTTCAGGGTCTGCTTGACCTCCTCGTACGCCCTGTCGAACTGGCCCAGCGTCAGATATGCGACTGAGAGCTGGCTGGGCACCGCCGGATCGTTGGGATAGGTCTCGCGGTAAAGCCGCAGAGTCTCGATGGCATCAGGCAGGTCTCCGGTGACATTCAGGTAATACCGGGCACGAATGAAGAGCCGTTCGCGTTGCGATACTTTGTCCGACAACTGGAACGCGCGGGTAATCGCCGCGTTTCCTTGCGTTTCATCACCCAGTGCGACGTAAGCCACGCCCAGGTTCGCGTATGCCATGGCGAAGTTGGGATCGAGCTCGATGGCCCGCTTGTAGAACGTGATGCTCTCCTTGAAGTTGGCCTGTGCGTGCTGCTGCTGTCCCAATGCGTAAGCGCGAAAAGCCTCCAGCGACGGAGTTGTAGCCTCATTGCGTGGCACGTCGAGCTTCTTAATCGAGGCCAGCGATTCGCCGAGATTCTTCCGCAGTTCGTCAGAGGCGTCGCGCAGGGCGTCGAGAACCTTGTCTTTGCCGTCCGCCTGCTTTTCCGCGCGGGCCAGCACATCTCCCGTTGCGGCGTTAACCGCTTCGAGAGTGATCAGGTACTGATTGCCGATGCTGGCAATCGTCCCGTTGATCACCGCCTTGTCGCCCTCGCGCTCCGCAATATCGCGGGCGACAGCTGGCGTAATCGCCGCATCCGCCGGCTTGCCGAGATAAGGCAGGTTCTCCCGCAGATGCGATTCGCTGACCACGTTCAGGAACGGTGATTGCTGAAGCCGGGCCGTCAGGGCCTGCTTCAGAGCGAAGTCAAAGCTGGGGTCGCCCGTCCGGTTGGTAAATTCAGACACGATGATCGAATCGGCCTGACCCAGCGGCGGTGGCTTGGTCGTCGTCCTCCACCAGCGCCAGCCGAAGAACGCTCCCATGCCCAGCAGCACAACCACCAGAGAAGTGGTCAGCCAGCGCCAGGTGTCTCTACGCCGTTTTACTAGTCCGAGTGTCCCCGCCGAGATAGCTCCCCCGGTCAGAGCCAGCAGTTCGAGTCGCACCCGTTCAAGATCGGCAAGCAGCTCCGCGGCCGAGCTGTACCGCTGCTCCTTATCCTTGGCCAATGCCTTCTGAATCACCCGATCCAGTTCCTTCGGAAACTGAGGCACCCTCTTGCGGATGGGCTCCGGTTCTCGTACCAGCAGGCCGGCTATGATGTCAGCAACCGATTGGCCAAAGAACGGCGAAGAGCCGGTCGCCATTTCGTACATGACAACGCCGGCGGAAAACACATCGGCGCGGCCGTCGAGCTCCTCCCCGCGCGCCTGCTCCGGAGCCATGTAGGCCACCGTGCCCACCGTCGACCCGGTAGTGGTGAGTG
>CAWAYO010000099.1:0-16934 GCA_963786085.1 uncultured Acidobacteriaceae bacterium | reverse complement strand
GCCTTCGGTTCTGTCACCTTTGTCGAGTGGACGCAGCATCTCCCCGAGGCCGCTCGTCTCGACTTCGTTGCCGACGTCCTTGACCGATACCAGAAAGTGGCGTGCACCGGACCGGGCGAAGAAAATTTCTTCCGCTTTTATCAGATGGACATCAGACTAACGACCGCGTAGGCGGATTGTCTCAGGGATGATTCCACCTCGAGCCGCGCTCACAAAGACTCGGTAATACTGCGTCTTCGCTTCGCACCCCGCAAAGCGAGGTATAAAATCGCACCTGGGTGCACCCAAAATGTCGTACAAAAAAATCAATGTGGAACTGATCGTCTTCGCCGATGAAGCCGACGCAGTTGTTGCAGCTTTGAACGCGTCCCTCGATCGGCTGGAGCAGGACCACACCATCTTCGGCGGTGGCATAGAGACCGTTGCCGTCGATCATCATGAAACACGAAAGAGATCAGCGCTCATGCACACCGTAGCCGCGGGAGAGACAGCGGTGGATGCCCTGCGCCTGGCACGCGAGAAGGTGACCGGCGCCCTCAGGGAAATCATCTGATCCAGCGCGGCCGCGCGCCCGCCCTCACCCCGCCGTCCTTCTCCAGTCCGCCGACCGCCTCTGCCGGGGAGCGCTCCAGTTCTTCTCGATCACGTTGACGACGTAGGCGATGATGAAGGCAAGCACAATCGCCAGCGGCCACAGCACGTACGGGATGCGCGGGGAATCGGTCATCGAGAACCTCACCCACTAATGTGGTCCTAAACCCCGCTGGGCAGACTGTTAAATTTCGCTCTGGTATTTACTTCGCGGATAACTCCTGGGCACCCCCGCGGCCAGGACCCGCCACCCGTGGCCAGCGCCTTATGACCGGCACGACCGCAGAAAGTTCGCCCGGTTCACCTCGCCCTCGATCTCTTTCGCTACCTTCGCGCAAAGCTCTTCGACCGACGAGCACCGTTTCGCCGCCTGCTTCACAATCACATCCGCAATCGGCCCGATATATCCGGCCAGCACTCTGCTGATCCTCTCCACCGCCTGCGGCCCGATCATCTGGATCCCCGTCATCGTGCCCATCGTCGCCTGGTCCGCGGCAGGCAGCGGATGCTTATCCGCCTTCGGAGCTTCCGCCCGCGCCGGCTCTGCCCCCGGCAGGCGCGCACCCGGCTCCTCCATATAAGGACGCACCGCCTCAATCAGCACCTGCAGATCCGTCTTCCACCGCGAATGCGTCAGCTCCACCGCATTCCTGAACGCCAGTTCCTTCAGATCATGCGGAAGCTGGTCCGGCCGCGGCATCTTCGCCCCGCGCACCAGCACCGGAATCACCGGGATATCCCGCCGCAGCGCTGAAGCCAGTTCGATGCGGACAAAGTCGTTCACATCGTCCAGCCGCCGCCGCCCCTCGAAATCCTTCAGCTCCACCCACTCCTGACCGATCACCGCCAGCAGCACGCTGCACGTCGCCACGCTCTGATCGATCGCCTTGCGAAAATCCCTCCCCGGCTCAATCGCCGCCACATCCATAAACACAGCTTCCGGACTGAATTGCGACGTCAGGTAATCGAACAGACGCCCGGCCTCCCCTTCCGAATCGTGCCGCCGATAGTTAACAAAGATACAGCGCAGAGCGTGCCTCCCAAGCCAGATGGCAGAATCTTGCCCGAACAACCTTCGGAGCTCAGGGCCCACTTATCTTGGAAACTTAAGGAATGAGTGTACTCCGCCGATATTCGTCCAGAAAGTAAGATTCCCCCACCTGCACCCCAAGGCATCGAAGCTTGATAACGAAGTTTGCCGAACAGCGTCCACTTGCCAGGCCTTTACGCGGTAACTCTGGCGCGCCAATCGCATCCAAAACTAAGCAGGGAACTTAACAGGTACGCCCATGATGGATAGATGCTTCAACCCAGCCTGCAACAAAGAACTGCGCTACTTACGCGACGGCCGCGTCATCCGCGTCATGCAGCGCGACAACGACCAGACTCTCGTCCAGCACTACTGGCTCTGTGGAACCTGCTACGACGACTACGATTTCGCCTTCCCGCCGGGCGGCGGTGTCGTCATCCAGCCCCGGGCTCACACCCACACTGACAAGGTCCAGATCGGCGATGTGGTTCTGGTCTCGTCGGCTCAGCCCACGAACCGGCCCATAAACCAATAGTCGCCTTCCCACGCAGGGTACACTGGGTGTCCAGTGAGGAGCGCCCATGCCCGACGAGGACAAGCAGGACTTCAGGCTCGACATCTTCAAGCTTCTGCGCGACGAGCTGAGTGTCTCGGTTGTCCCCATCGACGCCGAAGGAGCCGACCCCCACGCCAGCACCCACTCCGGCGAAGCAGTCACCAGGATTCTCAGGGAGCAATTCGGTCTCGACGAACATCGGGTTTGCCAACTTGGTATCGACCTCGCTGCCCATGGACGCGCCGCCCTCACCCTGCGCTGCACAGCCAGCGAACTTCGCGCCGCCCGCCTCATGCCGGCTTCATAGAGACCCGCAGTGCCCGCTTGCCGCCATTTTCGCCAGACGGTAAAGTCGTCGGACGCGCTGGCTGATCTGGTTTGCTGATCTGGATTGAGGATCAATGTCCTATCTTCTCGAACGATCGCTCTTCATCCCCCGGCCCAGGGAAGAAGTCTTTGCCTTCTTTGCCGACGCCCATAACCTCGAACAGATCACGCCCGCGTTTCTCCGTTTTCGCATCCTTACGCCCGCCCCCATCGCGATGAAGGCAGGTACGCTCATCGACTACCAGTTGAACCTCCACGGATTCCCCGTCAAATGGCGCACGCGCATCGAGGAGTTCACGCCTCCGTCTTCCTTCGTTGACGTCCAGCTTTCCGGCCCCTACCGGCGCTGGCACCATCGGCATGAGTTCGAGACAGTCCCCGGCGGCACCGAGATGCGCGATCGCGTGGAATACGAGCTGCCTTTCGGCCCGCTCGGAGCTCTGGTCAGGCAGCTCTTTGTCCGCCGTTCCCTCGACCGGATCTTCGATCACCGCAACGCGACCATTACCGAGCTTTTCGGCAAGTAATTGCTGTGTCCAGACTTCTCGATCCGCAGCCGCAGAATTCGGTGATTTCCACCCGCAATTTTCAGGACGCTGAAATTTATGCTCAACGTCTTCCGCTGTCGCGTACACTGGCGTCGCAACTTTTCCGTCAGGAAGGAAAGACCCACATGAAGCTCACTCGCGCCGGCATCGTCGTTCGTTTCGCTGTATTACCTCTTTTCCTCATCCTCATCAGTGGAACACAGGCTATCAGTGGAACCCAGGCTCAGACTCAGAGTCAGCATCCGGTCCTCGATGCTCTTGCCAACAAGATCATTCAGAAATACCAGACCACGCCCTGCCAGGAATTAATCATGAAGAAAGAGCACCCCGCGCCCCCCACGCCCCAGGAACAGAAGGCTGTCCAGTTCCTGAAAAGTGATCCCCAGATGCGCAGAGAGTTCATTAACAAAATCGCCGCGCCGATTGCCAACAAGATGTTCGACTGCGGCATGATTCCATAGTCGCGGCACGACTAGCCTGCTGCGATCGTCCAGGCTCCCCAGGCGGAGAACGGAGCAGACTATGCAGACGCAGATCTCTCTCCGATGTTAGCCGGCAGCGACGGCAACGCCGCCATCCGCTTCTACGAGAGTGCATTCGGCGCGGCTCTCGCCGGACACATTGTTATAATCCTTTAATAGCGCCTGGACTCATCTCTCCGCCGCCGCCTTCAGGTCCCGCAGCCCGCTCTCGAAGTGGCCGCCCATCATCCGGTCCATGCTCGAAAAGACGCTCATCAGCTTCATGAAGTAGAGATTCGTGCCCTCCATGCTCCACGTCACCTTGGTCACCGTTCCCTCCCGGCTCCAGCGTGAACACATTCACATTGTGCGCCGCAAACGGCTTCACAAAATGCACGTCGATCACCACCCGCGACCCTGGCGCCGATTCCGTAATCGACATCGTCCCGCTTCCTGCTTTACCGCTGCTCGACCACTCCGACACCGCGCCCACCCCGCTCGCTGGTCCGCTATAGGTCCGCTTGATCGACGGATCCTCCCGGTCCTGCGGCGCCCACTGGCTCCAGTTATGAAAGTCATTGATTAGCGGAAAAATCTTCTCCGCAGAAGCCTGGATCGTCACCGACCGCTCGATCCGGAAGCTGTCCGGCTTGGTCGCTGCCAGTATGAGGATGGCCGCCACCGCAACCAGCACACCCACCGCGACCAGCACCACAATCCTCGTAGCCATTACCCTCTGATCCTGAAGACCCCGGCCATTCCACCCGTGTTCGCTGTGTCACTATCGCACAACTTCGCGCCAAAGCCCGTCCGCCGCGGTGTTACACTTCGGTCCGCGACGCTGTGACCGCTCCGTGCGCGAAAGGCCTATGCAATATCTTCTGCCCGGCGCCGTCTTTCTTCTCATGGTTTCTGTCGGGCATGAGCCTCAAGCTCACCGAAGTCATAGCCCACTGGCGTCGCATGGACAGACTCGCCTGGACCATCCTGATCGTTTCCACCTTCATCATCCCGCCTGCCCTGGCGCTACTCGTGGCCAACCTCTTCCGCCTCCCCCTCGGCGACACCGCCGGCCTCTTCATGGTCGGTGTAGCGCCCGGAGCCCCGCTCCTCACCCGCAATCTCGCACGGCGCGGCTTCGATATGCAGATGGCCGCCAGCTATCAGGTATGGGCCGCCCTCATGGTCCCCGTCATGATCCCGCTTCTCGTCTGGGCCGGCGCCCGTCTCTACGGCCGCAGTATCTGGATTCCGCCCCGCATCCTCCTCTGGCAGATCATCCTCAAAGAGTTTCTACCCCTCGCTGTCGGAATCGGCCTCGCCTGGGTAGCCCCGAAAGTGTCGCAGCGATCTCAGTCGACCCTCAACATCCTCGGCAACGTTCTGCTCACCGTCATGATCGTGCTGGTGCTCTTCAAAATGGGCCCCGCGCTCGAGCACATCACCCCGCTCGTTCCCGTCGCCGCGCTGATCCTGGCCGTCGGATCGATCGCCGCGATCCTGATCTTCCCGTTCCGCCAGCCGCGCATCAAGGAAACCTTCGCCATCTGCAACGCCAACCGTCACGTCGGGCTGGCGCTACTGCTCTCCGGACAATATCTCCGCGCTCAGCGCGCCCTGCCGGCCATCGCCTGCTACGCCCTGCTGGCTCCCCTGACCATGTTCGTCTACACCCGCTTCTACGCCGCGCGAATCCGAGTCGTCGGGACCGGGCGCACTAACTCGTAGCCCATTCACATCCCGTCTCTGCAGGGGCACTCAATGGCACGCCGCTGCATCTTGAAACTGTCCGGCTGCAGCCATCGCGCCCAGCGCACGCGCGCAGGCCAGAATCTTCTGGTCAGTCGGGTCATTCTGGAGCGCGTCCGGAGGAATGTAATTCATACTTTTCCGCCTCGACAGCATTTGGTTGCTCAGGCTCTGCATGTTGTTGAACTCGTTGTTCAGCAATTGAAACCCTTGCCGATCGTCATCAGTTGACGCCGCCGCCGACGCCAGGCTGATGGCCGTCGCAGCCGCCCCGCTGTAACGATTGATCCAGGTATCTCCGGGGGGAAATCCATATTGGACGGCGCTCTCCAGCGCACTGCGCCATTCCCTGATCTCAGCCATGGCCTCAATACCCGCCTTCAGGAAGCCTTGCGAAAATCCGGCAGGAGCGGCGGGAGCAGCAGGAGCCGCACCACCCTGTCTTGTCGGTGGAACCGTCATCCGTGCGCCGCGAACCGGCGCAGGCAGCGTGAGCAGTATCTGATTTCCGTTAAAACGAACCGACCCATTCGTGATGCGAGCCAGAGATTCGACATCCACATACGATCGCCCACCCGCCTGAATTACCGGTGCTTCTCCGGAATGCCCATTTACCGTGAGTGTCCCGCTCTGCTGGACGCCTTGCGACAAGACGCCTCCCGGCACCATCAGGAACACTACAAATATCAAACCCGCAATGAATAACCTCTCCCGCATAAGTCCGCTCCCCGAAACGCATTTCAAGTTTCGCTATGGGAACCGAGACAGAATGGAGGAGATCGATGCCTCGTCACCCTTGGCACGAGCGAGTCTACACCACATCCAAATCGAAGGGCGCGGGAAGTATTTGGATATTACGAGTTCTCCACAGAGCCGCTTTTTTGGGGGGAACAATCGCGTGCAAAGCCTACGTCAATCTCAATCGATCGATAGCACGGAATGCACACTTCCCCGGCATGGCCCCTCTCAAACCGCGCATTGGCGATTTACCAACAAATAAGTAAGGAAAGTGATTCCCCAACTCCAACCAGCCGCCGGGTCAGTTCAGCCCGACGCGGCGCACCAAATCCTGAAAGCGGGGGTCGCCGCGCAGAGGATCAAACCACGGGGAGACCTTGATGTATATCAGAATATTGGATTGTTCCTCGTAGGCCCGCTCAAACCACGCAAATGCCTCATCGTTGTCGCCGAGCCCCAAGTAAGCATTCACAAAGGCACCGGCAGGAACGTAGCCAGTCTGCTGGCGCTTTTTCAATTCTCCGAGGAGCCGAAGTGCATCTGCTCGTCGCCCGGTGTGGGCATACGCCCAGACCAGCGTACTAATAACCCCTGGGCTGCGATCAGTTACAGAAGCCGCCTTCTCCAGCACGGGAATTGCCTCTTCGGCTTGCTGATTGCAGATGAGCGCCCAACCTAGGGGCCAGAGGGGCAAACGGTCGTCCGGTCTTACCGCCAGCACATCTCGGAACTCGCGTATTGCCTCGTCATAGCGATGTGCGTTGAGCAGAATAAACCCGATGGTATGGCCGGAAGGTCCGAGAGGGTCAAGATCGCGGGCGCGGCGGGCCCACGCCAGCGCCTCCTCCATACGTCCATGGCACAACAGCCAGTAAGAGAATCCGTTGTACGCAGCAGCGTCGTTCGGATTCAAATCCAGGGCGCGCCTGTATTCTGCCTCGGCCTTGGCCCACTTCCACTGTCTCATATACATGTCGGCAAGCAGGACATGCGCGTCGGCGAGATCAGGATCTAGCTCCAGCGCCTTTCGAGCCGCGTTGATCACCTTTGGACGCGTTTCACTCGGGGGAGCGCCGACAAAAACTGTGCCAAGTGCCCCGTATGCCCCTGCCAGGCCGACGTAGGCCGGCGCGAATGTCGGATCCTTCCTGATCGCTTCGTCAAACCAGGCAATCTGTTTTTCGACCTCATCCCTGTTGTTGCCTTTGGCGGCCAGACCCTTGAGATAGCTCTCATATACTTCCGGCGAAACAGAATGGGCGGTGACGAGCCTGGCGCGCTCTTCGCCCGTAACGGTAACCTCCACTTTTCGGGCGATGGATTGTGCTACGTCGCTTTCCAAGGTGAGAGCGTCACCGAGTTCGCGGTCATACTCTTCGGACCAGAAGTGCTCGTCGGTTGATGCACGAATCAACTGCGCGTGAACACGAATGCGGTTGCCCTCCCGCATCACGGACCCCTCAACGAGCGCGTCCACTCCGAGCTTCCTGGCAATCTCCGGCACTGAGAGCCTGGTGTCCTTGAATTGCATCGCCGATGTGCGGGAAATGACGCGAAGCCCACGGATCATGGATAGGCGTCCGATCACCTCCTCGGTCATGCCGTCGGCAAAGTATTCCTGCGCCGGATCACCGGAGAGATTTTTCAAAGGCAGTACGGCGAGCGAAGTGATTTTGGGAGCTTTCCCATCAGCCGGGCGGCCCCGGGTGAGGATGTACGTTGTGACAGCGACCAGCACGAACAATGACACTGCTCCAACAAGAATCCACTTGCGGGCATGCCGATTCCTCCGTCCGTCACTGATTTCGGGACCGATTTCGGCAGCAGGCACTTTCCCCGCCGTTCGATCGTGCTCTTCCTCCACCAGACGTAGTCTGCGGGCCTGCAACGAGCCAGTGGGCTCCGACGTGAAATTCTGCCCGTTCCTAGGGACGGTTAATTGTTCAGGGTTGGCCGTGTCTGTCCGGTTTTCTTCCTCGGGAGCTGTGACCAGCGCGATGAAGCGATACCCCTGTCCGGTCACTGTCTGAATGAATCGTGGGCTGTCGGCGTCATCCTTCAGCGCCTGACGCAGCTTCCGGATCGCGCCCCTGATGCTGTTATCGGTATCGAGAAAAACACCTTTGCCCCAAACCCTTGTGACGATTTCGTCCCGGGTGACAATCTCGTCCTTGTGCTCAACGAGCAGGACAAGTATCTCCAACGGGATGCGCTCCAGCTTCAGGACATGACTGCCGCGGCGCAACCTCCGGGGACGGAGGTCAAGCTCATAATCTTCGCCGAACCGGATCGATTGCCGCTCGCTGACTGGGGTGGAAGCCACAGCACACCCCCATTCGTGGGTGGGAGGATTTTACAACACATGCGGAAGCACCGACGTAAAAGCAGAGAATGGTTCCACTTAGCCCGACACAAAACATAACGCCCCGACACGCGCTTCGGTATCGACAACCACGCCCTCTACGGCCAGAATGTCGCTCACCACTGACCAAAAGGCAGTGGCAACAGGGGGAAACAAGATGAAGAGGATGCATGGTGGCGCAAGGACTTTTGGTTTTTGTCTGCTGATGGCGACTCTACTGTTCGGGCCTGCCGTCGCAAAAGCCGATCCCGTTCTGGACTGGAACGTAATTGCGGTAGACACTGCCGTCGCGAACGGCCAGAACCCGTTCGCCCAGGCGCGATTTGCAGCCATTGTGCAGGTAGCTGTCTTTGAAGCCGTCAACGCCATCACTGGCGACTATCGACCGTATCTCGGGACCATCGTCGCGCCACATGGCGCCTCACCCAACGCAGCAGCTGTCCAGGCTGCCTATCGGGTGCTTAGCACCTATTTTCCGGCCAGCGCTTCAACGCTCGACGCAGCCCGCGTAAGCTCGCTGGCGTCGATACCGGACGGCCAGGCCAAGATTGACGGTATCGCGACGGGCGACGCGGCAGCTTTAGCCATGATCGCTCTGCGTGCCAATGATGGCTCGTCGCCGCCGCAATTCAAAACACCCGGCCCGGCCGTCCCGGGTGAATGGCAGGCCACAGTGAGTTGTCCAATTGTGAACGGAGTCGCGTCGGGAATCGCCTTTCAATGGCAGAACGTAACCCCGTTCGGTATCCGGAGTGCAAAGGAGTTTCTCCTCGGTCCGCCGCCAGCCCTTAGGAGCAACGAGTACGCGAAGACGTACAACGAGGTGAAGACAGTGGGGGACGTCAACAGCACCGAGCGGCCCCCCGACCGGTCAGATGTCGCGACCTACTACGCGGCTACCTCGCCAACCCAGGCGTTCAATCAGGCCGCAAGGCAGGTCGCGCAGGAACAGAGGCGTTCATTGTCAGAGAACGCCCGGGCGCTGGCCCTGATCAACATGGCGATCAACGACAGCCTGATCGCTGCCTTCTTCAACAAATACCGCTACAACTTCTGGCGCCCCGAAACCGCGATCCATGCGGGTGGCACGGACGGCAACCGGAAAACCGACCCCGATCCGAACTGGCTGCCCTTCATCGTGACCCCATGTTTCCCCAGCTATCCCTCAAACCACGGCAGCGCAGCCAATGCGGCAGCCGCGATCATGAGACGACTCTACGGCGAAGCCGGACATTCGATGACGCTGTCAAACCCCGCCGTGCCCACCATCGTCCTGCAATACACCTCGTTCAGGCAGATTACCAACGACATCAGCGACGCTCGTGTTTACGGCGGGATCCATTTTCGAACCGACCAGGACGCGGGAGCGCTGCTGGGGCTGGCTATCGGCAAAGCAGTCTACAAGCACAACCTGCGGGCTGTGCACAGCAATGACGGCGATGACGACCGTGATGACGACGACTGAATAACCAGCCCGAGCGAGCCGTCTCAGACTTCCGCGGATTCAAAGTCCATTATCACTACCCCGTCCAATAACTTGGCGTACCTTTAACCCCCAACCCGCTACAATAGAAATAGAGCTAAAGGGCCTGACTGCTCCTGCAGTCAGGCCTTTTCCGTGGGAAACCTCGGCACAATTCGGTAAATCCAGCCGGAACTATCGATTACGACCCGTTCCAATGAAATGAAACGATTACAGGCAACGGCGCTGCGGTTCGCTGATAAGTCATGCCATGTCAAACGGTTACAGGCGCTCGCTAATGGAATGAATGAGTTGCAAACTACAGCGAACAATCCCCGTGAAATGAATGAATTACAACCCACAAAAAATCGGGGGGAGGGGGGGCCCCCCTCAGTCCCAAAACCGGAATTACTTCGCCGCACCCTCCAGCGTCCCCGACGCCCGATCGAGCGCCGCCGTCAACGCCGCGAGCTGTGCCTGCCCGCGCTGCGTGTCCTTGGCGTCGATCGCCTCATTCACGCCCGGAATCACCACCGCCGCGTATCCCGTGTACTCGCCTGGAGCATAGATGGTGTGCTTGAACCACGGTCGCTTCGGCAGTCCCTCGGGAGACAGCAGGTCGCCCTCCGTCGCCCGCAGCGCCGTGTTCAGCGCCGCTTCATTCCCCGCCGGATGATCCTCCTTCGGCCTGACCGCCTCCGCCGCCGCTGTGAACCGCTTGGCCGCAGTATCCGCCGCAGCAAAATCAAGGCTCACATGATCCTCTGAAGCCTTCTTCTGCGCTGCCTCGAGATACTGCTCGATCTCTTTGGCATAAGTCACATAGTCGTACGGAAGCACATCCGCATCTGCCATGTGCAGCACTTCCAGCCCGAAGACTCGCGCCATCTGCTGCTCATATACAAATGTCGGATCGGCATTCATCGTGAACCACTGATAGTTATCGAACACCGAGTGATACACGCCGTAAGGCCCACTCGAGCCGATATCCGTCGACGGCACGCCCAGGTGCTGGATGAACGGTGTATAGTCCGATCCGCTGCCCAGGTCGCCAACCGACACATCGTCATCCACCTTGGCATTGGGCCGTCTGTGATCATTGAATCCGTTGTTTGCCCGATGCTGGTTCTCGTCCGCCTGGCTCACCTTCCACTGCTCGTAGACTGTTCCACCCTTCGGGCTCGGCACTTCCTTCGTCACTTCGCGAACGAACTGCTTCAGCGACGGCACCGCCGAAGCATCGAAGTTTGGCCCCGCCACGCCCACATCGGTATTCAGATACGCCACCGCATGCGCCAGCCGCTGCGCATGATCCTCAGCCCACTCCGTCGACCCGATCAGTCCTTCCTCTTCCGCATCCCAGCTCCCGAAGATGATCGTCCGCTTCGGCTTCCATCCCTTCTTCAACAGCGCGCCGATGCCGTGCACCGCCTCCAGCATCGCCGCCGTCCCGCTGTTGGGATCGACCGCGCCATACACCCACGCATCGCGATGGTTTCCCGCCACCACCCACTCATCGGGATACTCCGTACCCTGCACCCGCCCGATCACATCCCAGATCAGCCGGTACTGATAATCCATCTTGAGCAGCATGTGAACCTTTACGTTGCCCTTGCCACCCAGGTGATACGTGAATGGGAGCGCCCCCTGCCACTCATGCGGAGCCGTCGGCCCCTTCAGATTCTCCAGGATCGGCGCCGCATCCTTATACGACAGTGGAGTCGACGGAATCGTCGGTTGGCTCTCCGCCTTCTCCGGCGGCAAACGCTTTGCCATAGGCAGATCGGGAGTCGACGCTATGCCCGGTGTTGTCGGATCGCCTGGATATTTGAACAGGTACTGCACCGCCCCTCGCTGCACGCCCGTGGCCGGCCGGTACGGCCCGTTGGGATACGCATCTCCCCGGTAGTACCCGTCATCTGACGGGTCCGAGTAGATCAGCACCCCGGCCGCTCCTTTTTCCTGCGCAATGTAAACCTTCACTCCGCGAAAGTTCCCGCCGTAGCGCGTTAGCACGATCTTGCCCTTCACGTCGATGCCCATCTGCGCCAGCTTCTGGAAGTCCTCGGGCCGCCCGTAGTTCGCATACACCACGTCCGCCGTGATATCCGCCGAAGGCGACGACCCGTTGAACGGCATCACCACGCGCGGATCGCTGTCATAGCGGTCCCCGTCAACATGCTCCCGCGTCGGCCCGGTCATCAGCGTCTTGCCATCGGCGCTGGTGGCCTCCACACGAATCTCCACCGGCAGATTCAGCCACACCTTGTATGGAACAATGCTTGTCTCCAGTCCCGCCGCCTTGAACTTCTGCGCGACAAACTCCGCCGTCTCATAGTCTTCCTTGGATCCGGCAACGTGAGGAGCGGCAGTCAGCGTCTTCAACTCCTCGCCCGCCAGCTTCGCGTCCGGCACGGCCATAAAGCTCTGGTCGATCTTCGCCTGCGCCGAGAAATCGCCATAACCAAAGACCTTCTGGGAAGGCGCAACACTTTGCGCCGGAAGAACCTGGACGGGGAGAAGAGAAAGTGCGCAGCACAGCGCGATTGCGCGTTGGAAAGGCAGGGGATGGCGATCAGCCAATGGACATTCTCCTGTAGTTTCGGTGAGAAACTCAGATTACACGATGGATCCCCGCGAACTGCGTTTAAAGCGAGTCGCGCCTCCATCCCTGGCAAAAATACCAATTCCGATAAGTAGGGTGGGCGCATTAGAATACCCAATCGAGATACCCGCCCGGCCGATGCAATGTGTCGTCGCGCAGTTGCGATCCGAAGATCGTTTGACCCCGACGCCGGCCTGAGTCCTCGACTGTCTTCATCTGCGCAGTGAAGGGTTTGCCCATGTTGAAATTCATTCGCGGTTTAATCCGGCCTTATCGTGGCAAGTTGGCGATCATTCTTCTCGCCATGTTCGTTGAAACGGCGACCAGTCTGGCTGCCCCCTGGCCCCTGAAAATCATCCTCGACAACGTAGTCGGGAATCGGAAGCTCGAACCGTGGCTGCGCTTCTTCATGGGATCGACCATAGAGCACGGTTCCAAGATGCACTTCGCGAGCGTGGCGGCGCTGGTGTTCGTGGTGATCGCCGTTTTGGGAGCCGTCGCCTCATATATCGATAACTACTACACCGAGAGCGTGGGACAGTACGTAGCGCATGATCTGCGCATGCGGATGTACCACCACCTGCAGCGGCTTTCCCTTGGCTACTACAACACCCATGAAACCGGCACGATTCTGAGCACTATTACTTCTGATATCCAGACCATTCAGGGCTTTGCTTCATCTTCCACGCTCAATATTCTCGTCGATCTGCTCACCATCGTCTGCATGCTCGGCCTCATGTTCTGGCTGAACTGGGACTTCACCCTGATCGCCGTTGCTGTCACGCCCTTTCTGCTCTTGTTCGTCTCCAGATTCAAGAAGGCCGTGAAGAAGGCTACGCACGAAGTCCGCAAGGAGCAGAGCGAGATCGTCGCTGTCGTCCAGCAGGGCCTCGAATCCATGCAGGTCGTTAAAGCCTTCGGCCAGGAGAAAGTCGAAGAAGAGCTGCTGCAGGAAGTCAGCCACGCCACGGTGAGTGCCGCCCTGAAGGCCCGCAGCGTCAAGGCGCTGCTCTCGCCTGTCGTCACCATCACCGTCGCCGCTTGCACCGCCATTGTTCTCTGGCGCGGAGCGGCCCTCATTCTTGCCGGCTCCATGACGGTGGGCGGGCTCACTGTTTACCTCGCGTACCTCACTAAGTTCTTCAAGCCGGTCAAAGATCTCGCCACCACCACCAACGCTATCGCGCAGGCGGCCGTAGGCGCTGAGCGCGTCCGCGCAATCCTCGACACCGACAGTGTCACCCCCGAGAAGCCCGATGCGCTGGAACCCGAAACGCTCGTTGGTGACATCGAATTCGAACACGTTGCTTTCGGATACGATCCCGCCACGCCCATCCTCACCGACGTCAGCTTCAAAATTAGGCCGGGCGAATTCGTCGGCGTCGTCGGCCCAACTGGCGCCGGCAAGTCCACCATCGTAAGCCTCATCCCCCGCTTCTACGACGTGCAGTCCGGCGCAATCCGGATCGACGGCAAGGACATCGCCGACTACAAGCTCGAAGCTCTGCGCCACCAGATTGGCTACGTTTTACAGGAAACAATATTGTTCCGGGGAACAATCGCAGAAAACATCGCCTTCGGCCGCCCGAATGCTACAAAAGAAGAAATCTTCGCCGCCGCAAAGCTCGCCAACGCCGACGAATTCATCTCGCACATGCCCAAGGGATACGACACCATGGTCGGTGAACGCGGCTCAACCCTCTCCGGAGGCCAGCGCCAGCGCATCGGAATCGCCCGCGTCATGGTACGCAACAGCCCTATCCTCATGCTCGACGAGCCCACAGCAGCGCTCGACAGCGAATCGGAAAAGCTGGTCATCGATGCTCTGGAGCGCCTGATGAAGGGCCGGACCGTCATCACCATCGCGCATCGCCTCAGCACCATTCGCGACGCCGACCAGATCATCGTCATCAGCAACGGTGTCGTTGCGGAAAACGGCAGCCACGATGAGCTGATCGCCCTCAACGGAATCTACGCCGAACTTCATCGCACCCAGTTTGACACCGGCACAGCGAAGGTCAGCGTATAAAAGGTCCCGGCTTGTCATAAAGGAACCGGCGCGGTAAAAACAAGTCACGAATCTAACGCCTGGGGAAACGCAACTCTGGCGCCGAGGAACCCATGTCCCGCTCAGTAATTGTCCTTCCGGACGATTCCGCCCTACCGATCGTCGAAGCAATTAACAATGCAAGAAAGTCCCTTCGGATCAAGATGTTCGTCTTTTCCGATCCCACGCTCCTGCAAGCAGTCATCTCTGCGCACAGGCGCGGCGTGAACGTGCGTATCATGTTGAACCCCGCGCGGCGCAGCGGCGAAAAGGAGAACGACAAGTCGCGAAAGCAGCTGACCTCGGCCGGAGTCGAGGTAATCGACAGCAACCCGGCATTCGATGTCACCCATGAGAAGTCCATGGTTGTCGACGATCAGACTGCATATGTCAAGTCGCTGAACTGGCAGACCAAAAATCTGACCGAGACCCGCGACTACGCCGTCGTCACCACACACAAGCATGAGGTCGACGAGATCATCGAGTGCTTCGAAGCCGACTGGGCACGTGCCGAATTTGCTCCCGGCGCGCATTCGCATCTGATCTGGTGCGTCGGAAACGGACGACAGCGGCTGGGCCAGCTTATCGACGGCGCAAAGCATTCACTCTTTCTGCAGAACGAACGCTATCAGGATCCGGTGATCATCGAGCATCTCGTCCGCGCGAAAGAACGCGGCGTGCATGTGCACATCATGGCGCGGCCCCCCCACAAGCTCAAAAGGGAAAAGCTCATCGAGGGAGTCAGCGGCCTGCGCATTCTTCAGGATGTAGGCATCAAGATCCACAAGCTGAAGCACGTCAAACTTCACGCCAAGGTGCTTCTGGCCGACGGAGACCGTGCCATCATCGGCTCCATCAATCTCGCCCCCGGCAGCTTCGACAGTCGGCGCGAGCTGGCCATCGAAGTCACGGATGACCACGTCGTCACGCGCATTCACGATGTGCTGCGCCACGACTGGGAGAACTCACGCCCACTCGATCTGTCCGACAAAGGGCTGCTCGCCGAGCTGGAAGAGTACGACGAAAATGTCGTCGAAGACCTCGCCCTCGAAGGCGCCCAGCAAAAGGAAGAGGACTGACGGCACGCCCGGCTATGCCGATCCCGGCCGCGTCGGGATCAGGCGTGGCGCTCCGCCACGCCGCGAAGTACAATGAAGTCAGGCACCACCAAGCCCCGGAGGAACCACGAATGTACCCTGAGATCATGGTCATCCCCATGCGCGAAGAACTCACCCGCGTAGGGATCAAAGAAGCCCGTACAGCCGAAGACGTCGACGCCGCGCTCGCCGAGCCCGGCACCACCATGGTTGTCGTGAACTCCATCTGCGGCTGCGCGGCAGGCAAGATGCGCCCCGGTGTTCGCCTGGCTCTGCAGAACTCCGTCAAGCCCGACCGCTCCATCACCGTCTTCGCCGGACAGGACCGCGAAGCCACCGAACGTGCCCGCTCCTACTTCGCCGGCCAGCCGCCGACATCGCCCGCTGTGGCCATTCTGCGCGACGGAAAGCTGGTCTATCTCATGCAGCGCTTCGTGATCGAGTCCAACCCGGCACAGGCCATCGGCCAGGAGCTCGCCCGCGCATTCGACGAGATCTGCGCCAAGACCACGGCCTGAAACCTTACGGCCTCAGTCGTCACGGCTGTAGTTGTCGTCTCTTGACATCGGAAGGCCCGCCACGTGCGGGCTTTCTTGCGCAGTGATTGGCATCTCGCACTACTGCGGGCAAATCTTTCTGCGAGGCGAAGACTGATGATCGACAATCGCTCGGTGCCCACCAATACAGTCCTCCCGCACGTCATTTACCAGGATCTTCTCGCCGCCATCGACTGGCTCACCCGCATCTTCGGCTTCACTGAACACTACCGCTACGGCGACCCGGTCAGCGGCGCACAAATGCATCTCGGCAACGCGTGGGTCATGGTCAGCCAGACCAAACCCGGATACTCAACGCCCGCCCGGCTCGGCCACGGAACGCAAAGCCTCACCATCTTCATCGACGACGTAGAAGAACATTTCCAGAGATCAAAATCTGCCGGCGCACGCATCTTCGAAGACCCTCACGAAACCATCTATGGCGAGTTCCAGTATGGAGTCGAAGACCTTGACGGTCATCGCTGGCTCTTCTCACGGCACGCCCGCGATCTTGGCCCCGCCGAATGGGGCGCGACCGTGGTAAATGCTGCTCAGCCGCGGCTGACCCAGCGCCTACTTATTCTCGGTTACAAAGTAAACGATGCCGGTAATCAGCGCGCTGATCAGAATCCAAGCGATCTGGTACCAGTAAAGAAGGGAAGCCGAACAGCTCCGGCGTGGGTCGCGAATAGTCGCGGGAAAAGCAAGCGCCAGCGCAGGCACAACCAGCAGCCAGTTCCACGCATTTCGTCAGTTTGCTTTTGGACTCATTCTACGCGGTTGCTGTCAGGCTCACTCACGATGAGCAAATTGTAGCCTAGAACC
>CAWAYO010000098.1:0-26509 GCA_963786085.1 uncultured Acidobacteriaceae bacterium | reverse complement strand
CTCTGCCGGCGGCGCACTCTACGCTTGTCATCGTTTTGTGGAAGATGAAGCAGGTCGGCTCGGCGAAGTGCAAGCCGGAGTCGATCCACACCATCAACGCGAGTGGCTTGCCGCGCGGCACGTTCATCTTCAAGAGCCCTGCCGAAGCTGTTGGGCCAAATATTTATGCGGCGGCGGATGCCACTACGAGGTCATTCACCGCGGCCGGCCTGCCTGCGATTACATTCGCGGCTGGCTGCACTATTGTCTGGAAGCATACATTCGCATGCTTGAGGTCAAGCCGACTTTCTTCGACGTGCAGGGCTAGCCATGAACTCCAGTCTCACGACCGAGGTCTGTGTCATCGGCGGCGGTCCTGGCGGTTCAGCCATCAGCCGGAGACTCGCGCAACTTGGCCACTCCGTTGTCGTGGTTGAGAAGTCGGCCTTCCCTCGACCCCATATCGGCGAGTCACTGGCCGGAAACATTCTTCCCCTGCTTGATATTTTGGGATTGAGAAGTCGCGTGGAAGAAGCCGACTTCCTGCGTCCGGCGACGGCGATGGTGCATTGGGCCGGCGATCATGACGATGATCGGCCCGCGTATGGTGAACCAGGCTTCCAGGTTGATCGCGGCCGGTTTGACAAGCTTCTTTTGGACGCTGCCGTCGAATGCGGCGTCACGCTCCTCAATCCCGCCAAAATACTCCACCTGAGCCAGAGCGATGGCCTCTGGACAGTTGAAGTGGATCTGTCGGGAAAGCGGCTGCGAGTCGAAGCCACCATCCTCGCGGACGCGACCGGACGAGTCAATCTGCTGCGGGGGAAAAGAGTTCACATATCGGCTCCAACCTTCGCCCTATGGGCGTATTGGAAAAACGCGGAGATGACCGGTGCGGCAACTCGGATTGAGTCCGGAGCAACAGAGTGGTTTTGGGGCGCACCGTTGCCTGACGGCACCTTCAATGCAAGCGTGTTCCTGGATTCCAGCCGTTATCGTGAGGGAATAGAACAAAGCGGCACTCTGAGCGCGTTCTACGACTCCCTCCTGTCCGATTCAGGATTATTGCGGCGCTGCGTCTCAGGAACCCGGGGCGCAGTTTCGGTTTGTGACGCCACTTGTTACATGGCAGAGGAAATCGTCACATCTGACACGATCAAGATTGGCGAAGCAGCATTTACGATCGACCCTCTATCTTCACAAGGCGTGCAGACGGCCATAGGCACGGCGCTGCACGCGGCCGCAGTGGTCCACACCATTTCTCGGCGGCCCGAGAACACTCGCCTGGCTCTCCATTTCTACAATTCACGACAGCGGGACGCGGTAAATCTACACGCGGTTAGCGCCGCCTCTTTCTATGCGCAGGCTGCCAGTTTCTATGGAACCGAATTTTGGCTTCGCCGCGCAACTGGGAGCCATGGTGAATTGTTCACGCCTTCACAGGCTGGGCAACCGGCCGCTTTTCCGGGTGCTGATGGACTGATACAAGTATCGCGCGATGCGCGAATCTCCAACGTGCCGTGCCTTAAGGACGACTACATAGTGGAGGCTCGTGGCATCACCCATCCCAGTCTCGACCATCCGCTGGTTTTCGTGGAAAATACAACGTTTGAGTTTCTGATTCAAGACCTCGGCCGCCCTTTGAAGGTGCGCGATCTGATGCAGCGATGGACTCGCGTTATCGGACCAGATTCTGCGCAACGAGTTCTCTTCCATCTCTGGAGCACCGGCATATTGTGTGGCGCCCCTAGCGATTAACTTCCTCCCCGGCGATTGATCGTTTCCCTGGCCATCCGCAGAGATCTATACAACGGGTCGATTGAGACTTTTCGGACCGTATGGCGAATAATCGAGCAAGTTTGAGTTAACTGCATGAGCACAATTAGCGACCATCGAGTGGGCGCCATCATTTTGGCTGCGGGCAGATCGACTCGCATGGGTGAAGCAAAACAGATGCTTCGTTTGGGCGAGAGCTCTGTGCTGGGTAAGACCCTCGAAAACGTTCGCGCCGTTGGGGTGGATGAAGTCGTCCTCGTCCTCGGCTTTTCTGCGGAAACCATCCGGCACCAGCTTCCAATCTCAGCGATCGATGGGCTCAAGGTTGTGGTCAATCAGCATTACGAAAAAGGCATGGCGAGTTCGCTGCGAGAGGGACTTTCCGCACTTGATCCGCAAACAGACGCCGCCCTGATTGTCCTTGCGGACCAGCCCTTCGTTCGCCCCGAGACACTCGATCAGATCATCGACCGGCACCGCTGCTCCAATGCGCAGATAGTAATTCCCTTGTACAAAGGCTTTCGGGGCAACCCGGTTCTCCTGGACCGTTCTGTCTTTCCCGAGGTCATGGCACTCGACGGAGACGTCGGCTGCCGGGCAATCTTCGGGAGTCACTCAGAGGGAATCGTAAAGGTGGAAGTGAACGATGTAGGAATTCTTCTCGACATCGACAATAAGGATGACTATGAACGACTGCGACGCTTTGGCCAATTTGCGGAAGATGAGCGGGCGTTGATTGAGACTGCTAATCGCGAGGCCAGAGCAATTCCGGTCCCGGAGGATGCGGGCGCGGAGGACGCGGCGCGCGGCGGCGAGTTGATCGTCGTCGGCTGGGAACAGGTCGCAATTGCATTGGTGAAGTTAGGCCAGTTGTTGAAATTCACGGTGACTGTCGTCGATCCTCTCCTCGAAGTCTCTGCGTTGCCGCCGGGCGTGAGATTGCTGAAGATCCTCGACTTCTCGCTCTTGCCGGAAAAGTCCGGGAGATATGTAGTCGTGGCCAGCCGCGGCAGATTCGACGAAGAGGCGGTCGAACAGGCGTTGCAGGTCCAGAGTGCCTATGTGGGACTCGTAGCCAACAAGAAGCGAGCCCAGGAGATACTGTACAGCCTTGAACGCGGGGGCACACCGCCGGAGAAGCTAGCCACCATTCGCGCGCCTGCCGGGCTCAGCATAGGTGCCGCCACACCAGAAGAAATTGCCCTGAGCATCGCGGCAGAGATTGTTTTCCGGCGCGCAGAGACGCGGAGGGAAACAAGTTAGAAAAGCATTAAGGCTAATTGAGCCGGGGAATACCTGAATTCTCTGTCGGGAAATGCCTGAATCCTTGGTTGAAAGGGAGCCGTCCAACGGGCCCAGGACAGATCGTCCTGCGTTGACCCGTCTACCTTGTAAGGGCTATAACGTTGCGGGGTGTGAAAGCGCCCTCGCGTTTGCGCGGGCTCCACGTTCGTGATTTCTCGTTAACATCCGGAAGTCCAAATGGGAGCACGGATGGGAGGGTACGACGATGATCCCGCCGGTCTTTGAATATCTCAGACCGAAGACTGTTCCCGAGGCTATCGCTTTTCTTCAACAGTACGGAGACGACGCCAAGATTTTGAGCGGCGGACAGAGTCTCATTCCCATGATGAAGTTCAGGCTGGCGCGGCCTGGTTACCTCATCGACATCAACCGGATTCCTGGACTGTCCTACATCAGGGAAGAGTCTGATTACCTGAGGATCGGCGGACTCACACGAGAAGCCGAACTGGAAAACTCTCCGCTCATTCGCTCGAAGTATCCCATCATTCTCGACACCGCCCGCGTGATTGCTGATCCGCAAGTGCGGAATATGGCGACGCTGGCCGGCAATCTGGCGCATGGTGACCCCGCGAACGATCATCCTGCTACGATGCTGGCGCTTGGGGCACAGGTGGTGGCAGTTGGGCCACAAGGTGAGAGAGTACTGCCCATCGAAACCTTCTTTGTCACTTTGTTTACAACCGAGCTTCAACATGACGAGATTGTGAGCGAGATTCGCATTCCCGCTCCACCGCCACGCAGCGGAGGCGCTTACCTGAAGCTGGAGAGAAAAGTCGGCGACTTTGCCACCGCTGGGGTGGCCGCACAGGTGACCGTGGACAACGGAGGAGTCTGCCAACAGGTAGGTATCGGACTGACTAACGTGGGTGCGACGCCCGTGAAGGCGGTGAAGGCGGAGGGATCTCTGCGCGGCAAGAAATTGGATGAGGCCAGCATCGAGCAGGCTGCACAACTGGCTGCCGGTGAAGCAGAACCGAGCTCTGATCTGCGCGGGCCGGCGGAATACAAAAGGGGTTTAGTGAAGGAATTGACCCGGCGGGCATTGGCCCGAGCATTCCAACGCGCGGCCAATTAGAACTTCGAGAACGGCAGAGGATTCTGACATGGCGAAGAAAGAACTGATTCGAATCAAAGTGAACGGCCGCGATCGTGAGGCACAAGTCGAGCCCCGGCTATTACTGGTCCACTTCATCCGCGGGATTCCGGGTCTGACAGGCACTCACGTCGGTTGCGACACGACCCATTGCGGAGCCTGCACCGTCCTGCTTGACGGTAAAACAGTCAAATCGTGCACCATGTTTGCCGTGCAGGCTGATGGCTGCGAACTACTCACCGTGGAAGGCCTGATGCAGAACGGCAAGCTACATCCGCTGCAAGAGGGATTCAAGCAAGAGCATGGCCTACAGTGCGGCTTCTGCACTCCGGGCATGCTGATGTCGTCTTACGCCCTGCTCAACAAGAACACCAACCCCAGCGAGGAGGAGATTCGCTGGGGGATTTCAGGAAATCTGTGCCGCTGTACCGGGTACCAGAACATTGTGAAGGCCGTACAGTATGCCGCCGCCAGGATGGCGCAAGGAGGTAAAGATGATCTCCCCAACATCGCCTGAGATCGGTGGCATGGGCCATTCCATCAAGCGTAAGGAAGATCTGCGCTTCATCCAGGGCAAGGGCAACTATGTGGACGACGTCAACCTGCCTGACATGGTTTATGGACACTTGGTGCGTAGTCCTTACGCGCACGCCCGCCTCAAGAGCATCAACACGGAGAAGGCCAGGCAGCTGCCGGGAGTCTTAGCAGTCATCACCGGGGAGGATCTGGCCAAAGCGAATCTTGCCTGGATGCCTACTCTTTTCTTTGATAAACAAATGGTGCTGGCCACTGGTAAGGTGCTCTTTCAATCGCAGGAAGTGGCATTCGTGGTGGCGGAGGACCAATACACCGCCGCGGACGCCGCCGAGCTGGTGGAGGTCGAGTACGAAGAGCTGCCGGTTTTGATCGATCCGCACAAGGCGCTCGATCCCGCCTCACCCATTCTGCGCGAGGACCGCGAGGAAAAGACCAACCATATCTTTCACTGGGAGGTGGGCGACAGGGCGGCCACGGACAAGGTCTTCGACGACGCGGAGGTCAAGGCTAAGTTGCATGCTGTCTTTCAGCGCTGCCACCCGGCGCCGCTCGAAACCTGCGGCTGCGTTGCCGACCACAACACCGCGACCGGACGACTCACCATTTATCTCACTTCGCAAGCGCCGCATGCCCATCGCACGCTCTTTTCGATCGTTGGGAATATTCCCGAAAACAACATCCGTGTCATTTCGCCGGACATCGGCGGCGGCTTTGGCAACAAGGTTCCCATCTATCCGGGATATGTCTGCGCCGTGGTTGCGTCATTGACGCTCGGACGCCCGGTGAAATGGATTGAAACGCGTTCAGAGAACCTCCAGTCCACCGGATTCGCGCGCGACTACCACATGACCGCGGAGCTCGCTGCCAGCAAAGACGGCAAGATCCAGGCCATGCGCGTTAAAACTCTGGCTGACCATGGAGCCTTCAACGCCGCGGCTCAGCCCACCAAGTTTCCCGCCGGCCTGTTCAGCGTCTGCACCGGCGCCTACGACTATCCCACGGCCTTTTGCGAGGTCGACGGCGTCTACACCAACAAAGCGCCCGGAGGAATCGCGTATCGCTGCTCGTTCCGTGTGACGGAAGCTGCTTATCTCATCGAGAGAGCGGTCGATGTCCTGGCTCAGGAATTGAAGGTCGATCCTGTCGAGTTGCGGCGCAAGAACTTCATTGGCCCGGAGAAGTTTCCGTATAAGTCGCCGCTCGGCTGGTCTTATGACAGCGGAGACTACGACGCCGCAATGAAGATGGCTCTGGATATCGTCGGCTATGACACGCTGCGAAAGGAACAGCAAGAGAAGCGTAAGAGGGGCGAGTTGATGGGCATCGGCATCTCCAGCTTCGTCGAGATCGTCGGCGCAGGACCTGCCCATACCTTCGACATTGCCGGCATCAAGATGTTCGACAGCGCGGAGATTCGCGTTCATCCCACCGGCAAAGCCATGTGCCGCATGGGAACCAAGAGTCAGGGTCAAGGTCATGAAACTACGTATGCTCAGATTGTCGCCCAGGAACTCGGCATCCCAGCAGCGGATGTGACGGTTGAAGAGGGCGACACGGACACAGCTCCCTATGGTTTGGGAACGTACGCCAGCCGCAGCACGCCGGTTTCCGGTGCGGCCACCGCCATGGCGGCACGCAAGATTCGCGACAAGGCCAGAAAGATCGCGGCTCATCTGTTGGAATGCAGTGAAGAGGATCTGGACTGGGAGCCCGGCAAGTTTTTCGTCAAAGGCGCTCCCAGCAAGGCCAAGACCATCCAGGACATCGCTTTCGCCGCATACACCAACATGCCGGAGGGAATGGAAGCTGGCCTCGAAGCGGTGGATTACTACGACCCACCCAATCTGACCTTTCCTTTCGGCACGTACATTTGCGTGGTGGACATCGACAAAGGGACGGGCGAGGTCAAAGTCCGCCGATTTGTGGCCGTGGACGACTGCGGCAACATCATCAATCCCATGATTGTCGAAGGCCAGATCCATGGCGGCTTGACGGAAGGCCTGGCCATCGCCTTTATGCAGCAGATTGACTACGACGAGAACGGCAACGTGCAGGGAGGAAGCTTCATGGACTACCTGTTGCCGACAGCGGTCGAAACTCCTCACTGGGAGACAGGCAAGACCTGCACACCTTCGCCGCACCATCCCTTCGGCGCCAAGGGTGTCGGCGAGTCGCCGAACGTGGGCTCTCCCGCAGCCTTCGTTAACGCCGTTGTGGACGCGCTATCCCACCTGGGCGTAAAGCACATCGATATGCCGATCGCTCCCTGGAAGGTGTGGAACATCCTAAAGGAGAAAGGCGTGGTCAACTAGAGCCATGGCGATGCAGATCGAAAAGACCTTTCAGGTGAAGGAACCGATCGAGCAAGTCTGGAGCCTGCTCAGTGATCCACGGAGAGTTGCTGCCTGTGTGCCCGGCGCAAAGATTACTGAGCAGGTGGACGAGAAGACATATAAAGGCACGATCAGCGTGAAAGTGGGCCCCAGCGCGACTGACTACAAGGGCGAACTGGAGATTGTCCGTCTCGATCCGGAAAGCCACGAGCTCGAAATTCTCGGCAAAGGGCAGGACGTGAGAGGCCGCGGCAGCGCGTCGATGAAGATGACGGGCAAACTGCGTTCCCTCGAAGACGGCGGCACAGAAGTCACAAGCGTGTCCGAAGTGAATGTAGTGGGCATTCTCGCGCAGATGGGATCGCGGGTGATCAGCGAAGTCTCCAACGTGATGTTTGGACAATTCATCAAGAACTTCCAGACACAGCTACAACAACCTGCTGATGCAGTCGAAGCTGAGGCCAAGCCTGTTAATGCCGCTTCATTGGCGTGGGCTGCGGCAAAAGGAGCTTTTCGTCGCGAATCCTGAAGTCTGTCCTGCATCAAGCCGGCAGATAAGACGGAGGCCAGGACCGAATCACCATGCCAGCCCTACCAGCCCAGCCTGCGGAGCTTGTGAGAGATCCGGATGCTCTCATGCAGAGCTTCGAGCGTCTGGGCTACATCGCCGACCGTTCTTTGGCCACCGCGGTATTCCTCAGCATCAGATTGCATAAGCCTCTTTTGATCGAGGGTCACGCTGGTCTTGGGAAGACAGAAGTGGCCAAGGTCCTAGCCTCAATGCTGGGAACCCAGCTGATCCGGCTGCAGTGTTATGAAGGACTGGACGTGAGTTCCTCCGTCTATGAGTGGAACTATCAAAAACAACTACTCGCAATCAAAATTCAGGAAGGCACAGAACAGACGGTCGAAGAAAAAGAGAGACACATCTTCAGCCGCGAGTTCTTGCTCGAGCGGCCACTGCTCAAATCCATCCTTGCGCAGGACGCTGCGCCGGTGCTGCTGATCGACGAAATTGATCGTGCAGATGAGGCATTCGAGGCATTCCTTCTCGAACTGCTCTCTGATTTCCAGGTAACCGTTCCCGAGATTGGCACCCTCCGTGCCAGGCACATTCCTTATGTCGTTCTTACTTCCAACCGCACGCGGGAACTAAGTGACGCGTTGAAGCGGCGCTGCCTCTATCACTGGATTGACTACCCGAGTTTCGAAAAGGAGATGAAAATCGTGCGCGCCAAGCTGCCGGGCATCGAAGAAGAACTGGGTATGCAGGTGGTGCGGTTTGTTCAGGGGGTTCGACTGCTGGATTTGGCTAAGCCGCCCGGCGTGGCTGAGGCGTTGGACTGCGCTCAGGCTGTAGTCTCTCTGGGCAGCCACCGTCTGGATGCTGAAGTGATCGAGCAAACGCTGGGCTGCGTAGCGAAATCCATGGAAGATGTTGCGAAGCTAAGGGCCGCGGGAATCGATAAGCTAAGGCCGCAGACCCCATAGGTGTAATGAGGGGAGCGACGGAGAGGGCACAATGCGTCAAGAACAATCCGAGCGCCTGGCAGCTTCTATCGTTGAATTCTGCCGCTTCGCGGGAGCGCACGGCCTGGCGAGCGACTTGCGCCGTACCCTTACTGCTCTTGAATCAGCTAAAGTCGCCAGTGCTGAAGACCGGGAAACCTTCGCTTTTGCCCTGCAGGCAGCGCTGTGTTCTTCGAAAGAGGAATGGGATCTATTCTTCCAGCTCTTCGAAAAATTCTGGGACGAATCGCGATCCAGACCGAAGTCTGCTTCTGACAAGACCAAGCAATCGCTCAAAGGCAACGCCCAGGAGCGGGAAGACGGCTCCACGGTGTTTCTCGATCAATCCGGCAACGAAGCTGCGGCCCGAGACAGCGATGCCAGGGCGGTTTATGGGGCGAGTGCGCGACAACGGCTGACGAAGTTGGATTTCTCCGAGGTGCCGCCGGATGACCTCGCAGCACTGGAAGAGCTTTCACTGCGTCTCTTGCGGCGGATGAGTCAGCGGCTTTCGCGAAGGCGTATCATCGGCAATCTCGCGGACCGCATAGATCTCCGCCGAAGCATCCGGCGCAGTATCGGTTACGGTGGCGAGCCAATCTCCCTGGCCTACAAAGCGAGGAAGCCAAGGAAGGACAGGCTGGTAGTGTTTCTCGACATCAGCGGCTCGATGAATTTCTACAGCCTGTTCCTGCTGAGGTTTGCTTATGCCCTGCAGGCGCATTTTCAGCGTGTCGATACGTTTCTCTTTAGTACCGATGTCGTCGAGATTACGGACCTGCTTCGCACCCGTCGCCTGACTGAAGCTCTTAAGAGACTCTCGCAGCGGGCAATGGGCTGGTCAGGCGGCACAAAAATCGGCGAGTCGCTGCGGCAATTTAGCCAAGTCCACGGAAAAAAGCTGCTCGCTCGCGATACAACTTTCATCATTCTGAGTGATGGCTGGGATACCGGAGAGCCGGAGATATTGGCGGCGCAGCTGCGAGCTACCAGACGCCGCGTACAAAGAATTCTATGGCTGAACCCGCTGCTGGGACTGAAGGACTATCAGCCCATCACCCGAGGCATGGCTGCCGCGCTTCCCCATGTGGATGTTTTTGCTCCGGCGCATAACCTGGAAAGTTTGCTGGCCCTGGAGAAGTACCTATAGCAAGATCCGGGAAGAAAGGAATGTCAGGTGTTCGATCAATTCCTGAGTAAGGCGGGCGAGCTTCTTGCGAAAGGCGAATCCTTCGCTGTGGCCGAGGTCGTACGCTATCTGTCTCCCATTTCGGGCAAAGTCGGCGACAAAGCAATCGTTTTCGCCGACGGCTCAGTTTGGGGCTGGATTGGTGGCGGCTGCGCGCAACCACTCGTGGTCGCGGAAGCGTTGAAGGCGCTCAGAGACGGTCGGCCACGGCTGGTTCGCATCAGCCCGTCGTCACTTCAAGAGGAAGGTATCGTGGCTTACAACATGTCCTGCCATAGCGGCGGTACGCTCGACATTTACATTGAACCCGTTCTTCCGAAGCCGCATATTGTGATCCTGGGTCGCTCCAGGGTCGGGCAAACCCTGGCTAAACTCGGCAAGGCAATCCACTACACGGTTTCTGTTGCCGCTCCACATGCGGCCAGGGAGAGTTATCCGGATGCGGATCACTTGCAAACGAGTTTGAACCTGAACGGGCTGAAAGTTGGGCCGCAGACTTTCATTGTTGTGTCGACTCAGGGAGAGTGCGATGAGGAGGCCCTGGAACAAGCGCTGCAAACGGACGCTTCTTATGTCGCGTTCGTCGCCAGCAAAACAAAGGCGGCCAAGGTTCTCCAGGTTCTGAGTCAACACGGTATTGGCGAGGAACGACTAAGGCGGGTGCGCGCTCCGGCAGGCCTGAACATTCAGGCTCGTTCACAAGAAGAAATTGCGGTGAGCATCCTCGCCGAGATTGTCCAGTTGAACCGAAGCAGAGCCATGGAGCACAACGACATGCCGCTTTTGCCTGTTGAGAAACGGCAAGTGAAGGATCCGATCTGCGGCATGACCGTCGGCCTAGACGCCGCAAAGTATATGTCAGAATTTGATGGCAAATGGTTCTACTTCTGTTGTGCGGGCTGCAAGCAGACATTCGACACGCAGCCCGAAAAGTATGTGCTCGCGAGCCGCACGTTGTTCACCTAACTGTCTACTGACTTGCGGTGTGGCCGATAAAGCTGTCGGCCCATTCAATGAAGTACTTCATGTTCGGTGCGTCCGTGTGTCCGCCGTCGTGCTGCCTCCACGCGAGCTGTCCATCCAGCAGGCCCTGATTCACAGGAGGCATCTTCGCCGTGTGGTAGTCTCCCGGCACGTCGAGCCCTTTCGCCCCGAGCAAGGTGAATACCCGGTTGGCATCCACCGCAGCCATAAAGCTGCCCTGATGATCGAGCCAGTGGGCATCGCCCTTTTCAGGCACGCCGTAGCTGATAAACGTAAGGCGGGGTGCGCACAGCGCGATCAGCTCGTTTGAATCAACAGGAATGTCACCGGGGTTCATGCTCCCGAAGCTGGCTTCTGAGGCGCCGTACTTCATAAAATTGCCGGCCATCCAGTAGTATTCGCCGCCGGTCAGGCTCTCGACTGCTTCGCCGTAATTGCGGCGCAAGGGCGTTGCTCCGCCCTTTCCTGACGAACCGACAAGCACCATGGCGAAACGCTGATCGAAGGCCATGGTGATTAACGCCGCCTTACCGTAGCGCGAGACTCCCTCGATGCCGACATGCTTTGCATCGACCGCTGGATCGGTCTCAAGATAGTCGAGGCCGCGTCCCGCGCCCCACGCCCATGCACGCAGCGCTCCCCAGTCCTCGGGGTGCCGCGGCTGACCTTTGTTTACCAGGCCGATGATGCCTCGTGTAAGTCCGGCACCGTCGTCCGCCTGCACGCTGGCCGGATCAAAAAGCGCGAAGCCCCAGCCGTCGGCAATCAGCTGCCAGGTGTTGGGCGGGCCTCCGTCTGCATTGAGCTGCGGGAGCTGAAGGGGCGTGTTCCCGAGCGGCTCCCACGCCGGATGCTGCTCGAATACTTCTTTGAGTGACGGGTCCTGCTGGATCAGCAGAGCCTTCATGGCCTTGTTGATGCGATCCATATCCGCACCTCGCGCCTCATTCGGCGCGGGAAAACCGGCATGGCCAAACATCATCAGCACGGGGACTGGCCCCTTTGCGCCCGCGGGCGTCACCAGCGTCATGTGAATGTTGACGCTGATCGCGGGATAAGACGAGTTGTCAACGTGCCCGATCAGATCCTTCGCAATGACGGGGCGGAATCCAATCATTTCGTGGTCAACAGCAGTCACCGTCCAGGTCACGCGAGGCACGTTGGCAGGGACGCGGCCATAGACGTACTTCTCATACATCTCCACGATTTCCGGCCGCCGCTCATCCCACCACATCGCGGGTGCCGTCACCTTCTGGCCATTGTTCAGAGTGAGAGGATCAGGAAGATTTGGATAGGGGTTCGCCTTCGACTCGTCGTAGTTGGCATGATTCGGAGCCTTTTCATCACCGCTCGGTCCAGGACGCAGAGCTTTGATGCCCAGCTGATCCATCATATTCTGATGGTCCTGATCGGCAGTGAAGGTCACCGGCGGCGGCACAGCCGATCCGGGGTTCTGAGCCAACAGAGCTCCGTCGGAGCTGATAGAGATTCCGGCAACAAGCAGACCAGCGATGATCAAAAAACGCACGTGCCCTCCGGGGGCCGAAGCCGCCAGGCGTTAGAATCGATTTACTTCGGAACCAATACTAATTCGATGAACACAAGACGCGCAGTCAAAAGGTATAAATCTTTCGTTCTCCTCGTGGCGCTCCTTTCGCTTTCCAGCAAAATCCAGGCCCAGACGAACGCTGGGCCGCAAAACTGGATCGCTTCATGGGGAGCATCGCAGCAGGTTCCCGAACCCCAGAATCTGTTGCCTTCCGCCGACCTGCAGGACGCCACCGTGCGGCAGATTTTTCATCTCTCTGCCGGCGGTGCCGAACTGCGCGTTCATCTGTCGAATGCGTTCGGGACGGACGCGCTGCATTTCACAGCGGTCCATATTGCGCGGCCGATCTCGCCGCACTCATCAGCGATTGATGCCGCAACGGACAAAGCGCTGACCTTTGCCGGAAAGCCCGATGTAATCGTTCCGCCTGGGGCTGAGTTCATATCGGATTCCATCCCCTATCCGGTCGAGGCGCTGTCGGATCTGGCGGTAACGTTTTACTTTGAGTCTCCTCCCGCGCGGGAGACGGGGCATCCCGGTTCCCGGGCTACGTCCTACTTTACGCACGGAAACACCATAACCGCACAGACGCTGGTTGATGCTCACACAGTAGATCACTGGTATCAGATTTCAGAGATCGATGTGCAAGCCGCGCCCGGAAGTGGCTCGGTAGTGGTGCTCGGAGATTCGATTACCGATGGTCATGGGGCGACCACCAACGGCAATGACCGATGGACCGATGTGCTGGCATCGCGACTGCAGCAGTCGCCCGCGACGAGGAACATAGGCGTTTTTAACGCAGGGATCGGCGGTAACCACTTGCTGACCGACGGTCTGGGGCCAAATGCATTGGCGCGTCTCGATCGCGATGTCCTCGCTCCGGCCGGAGTCCGCTGGCTCATCGTCTTTGAGGGCGTCAACGATTTAGGCGGGTTGACGCGCACAGGAGAAGTACCGCCTGCTGAACACGCCGCATTGGTTCAAAGGCTCATCGCCGCGTACCAGCAAATCATCGCGCGTGCCCATGCACACGGATTACGGGTCATCGGCGCGACGATCACGCCCTATGCAGGATCCGACTACTACCATCCAGGGCCGCTAAACGAGAAGGATCGGCAGACTCTGAACGATTGGATTCGGGCAACTGGGCATTTCGATGCAGTGATCGATTTCGACGCCGTCGTTCGTGACCCGCATCAACCGGATCATCTGCTCCCGGCCTACGATTGCGGCGACCACCTGCATCCCTCTCCCGCCGGTTATCGGGCGATGGGCGAGGCCATTTCGCTCTCGTTGTTCGCGCGCTGAGGCTGGCTCACGCACAAAGGGGCTGGCTGCCACCAGTTATTCGCCTCAGACGAACGAAGTCCGCTGATGGCTACGGACGCGCGTGGCCGGGGCTGGCAGTACCGCCGGCCAGGTTGCCGGATTGCGGCAACACCCATGCGAACATCACGCCTCCGCTGCTCGTGACTATGTATTGGCGTCCATCGAGTTCATAGCTGATTGGAGAGCTTTGCATAGGCGCGCCTGTCCCGGCATGCCAGAGGGTCTTGCCGTTCGTCGAGTCGAGTGCCATAACGTTCCCGTAGCCGTCTCCCGTGAATGTCACTCCGGAATCGGTCGTGAGAACACCGGCGCCTGAACCTCCCGCCCCCACGTCATGACTCCAGCGGATTTTGCCTGTTCGGTAATCGATTGCCTCGATAACTCCCTTCCCCCAGAGGCCGTAATCCGCGCCGGCCCAGCCGTAGGCTCCGTCTGCTGGCTTGGCGAAATAGATACTGTAACTGGGGTGGGCATCGACAATGAACAAGCCGGTCTTAGGATCAAAGCTGGGTGAGCGATAGTTGGTCATCCCTCCCTCATCGGGAGCGATCAGGCGGCCATCAGGTGCCGGTTCCTTCGCCGGATTCGGAATGGGGTGACCCTCCTTGTCGACGCCCAGTGTCCAGTTGACCGGGCCGTACGGCACAGTCAGCAGGCTCTTTCCGTTGGTGCGGTCAAGAACGAAGAAATACCCGTTGCGCGAAGCTTGCATCAGCATCTTTCGCGGTTGTCCGCGAAAGGTTCCGTCAACCAGAACAGGAATCTCGACCGCATCCCAGTCATGCGTGTCGTGAGGCGAAACCGAAAAGGCCCATACGAGCTTTCCTGTATCGGGATTGAGCGCCACGATGCTGCAGGTGTAAAGATTGTCGCCCGGTCGAGTTTTGCCATTCAGCACAGGCGTCGGATTTCCGGTGCCCCAATAAAGCAGATTGAGAGAAGGATCGTATGTGCCTGGTATCCAGGTCATGCCACCCGTTGTGCTGTTCGGAGTTCCCGCCGGCGGAGTACTGTCCCACTGCCACTGCGTCTGGCCAGTTTCAGGGTCGACCGATCGGAGGTAGCCGGTCAGATTGTCCAGATCGCCGGAAACTCCGACGATGATGTGATTCCCTATCACCATCGGAGCCATCGTTGTCCAATAGCCCTTCTTAACGTCGGCAACTTCGACTTTCCAGCGCACAGTCCCGTCCTTGGCGTTCAGCGAGACAAGGTGGCAATCCGGAGTCGTGAAGTAGAGCCATCCCTTATACATGCCCACGCCACGATTGCCGATGTGATCGCCCGGGCTGGGAGGATAAGTGTAGTGCCAAAGCTGATGTCCGGATCTCGCGTCAACCGCCCAGATATTCTCGGGCACCGTAAAGTACAGCACTCCATCTACGAGGAGCGGAGATGATTTGATTTGGGCAGTCTGGTCTGTCTGAAAGGCCCACGCGAGGCTCAATTTTCCAACATTCTGCGGGGTCATCTGTGTCAGATGGGTGTGGCGCCTGCCTGAGTAGTCGCCGTGGTAACTGGGCCAGCTGTCCGCTGACGGGTGGAGCAGCTCGGTGGGATTCAGGTTCTGCGACAGAAGCAAATGCGGCAAGGCGGCAAGCACCGACAATACGCCAGCGGCAAGAACAGCCCTATGTCTCAGCGATTTCATCTTCGTTGGTAACCTCTCAGCCTGCGGCATGAACAGCATCAGCGCAGCGTTTGCAAATATGCCATCAGGTTGTGGATGTCATCGTCCGTGTATTTACCGAATAACTCCACATGGGCGTTGACCGGCGCCTCGAGTTTGTATTTGACCTTGCCGACGGCCCATGAATGGTAGTTGCCATCGGCATCGCGCAGTGCAACCGTAAATTCATCGAGATAAGCCACCGTTCCGGATATCTGTTGTCCCGATGGCAGCGTGACCGTTACCCGGCTCTTTACATCTCTCGGATAGAGCATCTGCTCCTCGAGTTGCAGTCCCTCGTACCTCGACGCGACGCCGGCAAGATCTCCCGTAGGCGAGTGGCAGGCCACGCAGTTCCCGGCACCGTTAAAGTACCGCCGACCAGCCTCTACGTTGCCTGTCTGGAGATCGCCAGCCTCTACGCCTCTACGGCCGCCCGGTCGGGACGCAGCCTTGGCCTGCTGCTCATGAATAAACGCGACGAGACTGTAGATCTCCTGATTGGAAAAATGAAAGGCGGGCATCTTCTTTTCGGGCCGTCCATTCCTCACGACCTCCGAGATCCTGTCGCCACCCACATCCCTGCGAACGAGTCTGGATTGGGTGAGATCGGGACCGGTCTCACCGCCTTGTGCGTCACGGCCGTGACAGAAAGCACAATTTTGACGAAAGAGGACAGATCCTGCTTCGCTCAGGCTGGAAGATGCCACTGACGAGTTTCCATTCGGGGCTGGCGTAGGCGAATTGCTCGTCGACAGAAACTGCAGGAGCGCACTCAACTCATCCTGCCGCAGCTTCGGGAATCCGGGCATCCGGCCTCTGCCGCTGCGGACAAGATCCTTGATTTGCTGATCAGTCATCTGCCGGTTTATTCCGAGCAGAGGCGGAAACGCCGGCAGATCGCCTTCACGATTGTCACCGTGGCAGATGGCGCAATGTTCTGCGTAGGCTGTCGCCCCGGGGCTGGCGGAGCCAGCAGTGTCCTGCGGCTGCGGGGACTGTGATGCGGAACGGCTCGATGGCGAACCATCGGAAGCTGCGTAAATCGTCATTTGCCGGCATTGAAAAGCAACGAGACCTGTTGCTGCCAGAAGCACTATCACCCGAGTTCTCTTCATCGTGTCAATCAATACCCTCATTTGATAAGGAAGAGTTCAACTTGTTCGTGCAATGCTGCAGATCCGAAACCGCTCATCCGGAGTATTTAATTAGCTGCATAAAGCCGTAATCCATGTGCAGCTGCTGATGGCAGTGCCACAGAGTGTCTCCCGGATTGTTCGCGACAAAATCAACTTCGACTGTCTCCAGGGGCATGACGTTGACGACATCTTTCATTAGTCCGCTTGTCTGCCTGCTGCCGATACGAGTGACCTCGAATGTGTGCCGATGCAAGTGAATGGGATGCTGATCGCCACTTCCGTTGCGGAAGACCATCCGGTAACGCTTGCCTGATTGCACTGTCAGCGGCGCGATATCCGGCCACGATTTGTTGTTGATCGTCCAGGTGTCAAATTTGGAGCCGTGCATCGGGCCGAAGTCGCGGAAGGTCAGCGTGAATGTCCCGTCGGGCTTCGGCGCCGCGGAAGTGTTCGCAAATTGGATGTAGTCCCAGGCAACCGGCGCCGGATCTTTCCATACCGGGGCACCCGACTTCCCCGCGTATTCGACGACAATGCCGAGCCCCATCTGACGCGCCTTCTCCAGCGTCGATCCCAGCACCCATACGCCCGGCGAGTTCATCTCGACGACAGCATCGACGCGCTCGGCGACCGCGAGCGAGAGCACATCCACAGACTTGGGATTCGGGACTGGATTCCCGTCCATCGCAATGATCTTGAAGCTGTGCCCGGGAAGCGCTAGAACAACGTTCTCCGTCGCACTGGCATTGAGAAGTCGCAGCAACACACGCTGCCCCTGCTTGACTCGTATCGGTTCTCCTGCGCCCAGCATGTGCGCGTTGATGGTTGCATATTTGTATCCGACATCGGAGCCGGTCGTGAGCGGCATGTTTGACGACTGTTGGCGCATCGTGTCGACCATCGGGACAAACGAAGGTTCCCAATGATGAATGGCGAGATTGATCTCCTGGTCGTAATGAGCAGGCTGATCCTTGCCCTCAATCAGCAGGAATCCGAACTGCCCGCTATAGGTTCCAATCGAGAGATTGTCGAAGGCCGAAGCGTGAGTGTGATACCAACGTGTGCCCGACGGCTTCGGAGTGAAGGAATAGCGATGCGTGGTGCCAACAGGAATCATCGGCGAGCCCTCTTCCATCGCACCATCGTTCAACGAATCAATCGCCAGGCCGTGCCAGTGCACGATGTCGGGCGAGTCGGTTGCATTCGTGACATCGATCGTGACCGGCACACCCTCCCGCAACCTCAGCAGCGGTCCCGGGACTTGGCCGTTATAGGCAAGAGTCTTGATCGTCACGCCCGGGCTGATCTCCAAACTGTAGGGTTCAATGCGAAGGCTGTGATCCGCTTTTCCGGTCAGCGGCGCATCGCCGTTCTTGGTCTGCATGGGTGCAAGCGCAGCGAGCGCTTGGCTCGAAAGCATCACGCCCGCGCCCGCGATAAAGCTTCTGCGATCCATCGATCTGCGGGCCGTCCTTCGAATGAAGGCGGTTAAATCCACCATGCCGCTCCTGGCTCCTCTTTGATAACAATCTCGTTGAGAAACCGGGCTGCCTTGGTAAGGCCCTCCTCGGGAGAGAGAAGACTATCCTCGTGCTCGATCGAAAGCACGCCGTCGTAGCCAAACATCCTCAACGTCGAGACAAACTCCTTCCACCACTCCGCCCCGTGCCCATAGCCGCAGGTGCGGAAAATCCAACCACGGTTCCTTTCATCAGTGTACGGCTTCGTGTCCAGAACGCCAGTGCGAGGCAGGTTCGCCGGGTACAGCTGAGTGTCCTTCGCATGAACGTGGAAGATTGCATCGCCCAGAATACGTATCGCCGCGATAGGGTCGATCCCCTGCCAGAACATGTGACTCGGATCGTAATTGCAGCCGATCGAAGGGCCTGCGATCGATCGCAACCGGAGCATTGTTTCCGGGCTATAAACCACGAAGCCGGGATGCATTTCGATCGCGATACGAACCCCATGGTGCTCGGCAAACTTTGCTCGTTCCACCCAGTAGGGAGCCACGACCTCGTCCCATTGCCAAGCCAATACGTCGAGATAGTCCGGCGGCCATGGACAGGTCACCCAGTTCGGTGACTTGGCATTCGGAGAATCTCCGGGGCATCCGGAAAAATCGACCACAACTGGCACGCCCAGCTTTTCCGCCAGAAGAATCGTCTTGCGGTTCACTTCCTGGGCTTGCTTTGCGTGGTCGGGATCCGGATGCAACGGATTCCCGTGGCAGCTGAACGCGCTAATGCTCGCGCCCTGGTCATCAAGCTTGAGCTTGAATTCTTTCAACGCCGAAGAATCATCCAGCATCGATAGCTTGCAATGAGCATTGCCGGGATAATTTCCGGTCCCGAGCTCCACGGTGTGAATGTCGAGCGCCAGAAGCTTCGTCAGCACGCCCTCCAGCGGCAACTGCGACAGCAACGGCGTGAATACTCCGACTCTCATGCGACGGCTCCTCAATCCTCCCTGCGTAAAAATGCCAACACTGCGAAAACGAATCTAGTTTTCAGATCCCGGCACATAGCTGACCTTCTCCCAGACACTGCCTCCCGCGTGGCTTCTCAGCATCGCGTCCACAAGGCAGTTCGACCGGTAACCATCTTCGAAGGTGGGCAACATTTCCGGCTTGGCCTCGGGCGCCGCTCCTTCACGAATCCACCGGTATGCATCGCTGATCACGTTGAAGAATGCGTCCGCCCAGGATTCCTGATGTCCCCCGGGCAGATGCGTGTATCGCCGAACATCCGGAGACAGCAGCGACGGGTCCTTCGCCATGACTGCGTTGGGCCGATCATAGTGTCCGATCCACAGCTCATTCTGTTCTTCCTGCTTCCACTTCAGCGAACAGATTCGCCCATTCAACTCGAGTTGCAGATCGTTCTTGTGACCTGGCAGCACCTGGCCCACGGAAAAGCAGCCTTTCGCATCACCCTCAAATCGGAGCAGCACACTGGCGAGGTCTTCCGACTTCACGCGCACTTCCGTTCTGTCCGCCGTTCTCGTACCCGAGAATGCCTCCGAAGATGAGCCGGAAGAATATCGGATGGGAATAACTGTGGTGAGGTCGGCCAGCACCGAAGCAATCTTTAAACCGGACATATGCTCAGCGAGGTCACACCAGTGAGATCCAATGTCTCCCAGAGCAGAAGTCGCCCCGCCTTTAGCCGGATCGGATCTCCAGGAGAAGACATCAGGGTCCGTCATCCAGTCCTGCAGGTAGTGCCCGTGGACAAAGCCGATATCTCCGGCATCTCCAGCCGCGATCATGCTACGCGCCTGCTGCACCAACGGATTCCCCCGATAGTTGAAGGTGACTACGTTGCCTACCTTCGCCGAGAGCGCCGCGTCGCGCATCGCACGTCCGTCCTCGGGGTTCAGGCCCAGGGGCTTGTCCGAAATGATGTGCTTGCCCGCCTTGAGCACCGCCATCACGACAGGCAGGTGAAGGTGATTCGGAGTCGTGTTGTGGATCACCTGCACATCCGGATCAGCAATGAGCGCGTGAAAGTCGCCGTAGGCGCGATCCACCTTGTACTCCCGCGCCTTCCGGTCGGCCGATTGCTGAGACGAACCCGCGATCGCCACCACGTCCACGTCTCCCAGACGGCGCACGGCGTCAATGTGATGCGCGGCAACAAATCCGGGGCCGATTAAGCCCATTCCAAGTTTCTTCATTGGGTGCTTTCCTGCGGGCTCAGTGATTCGATGTCGATGCAGCCGGACGCGGATGCGACGAGGTACTTCCCTCGGTCATGCCCAACGCCCACTTGATTGCCTCGAAGTACATCGTGCGAATATCCGGGTCCTGCCACGATTCTTCCGTGTGGCCGAGAGTTGAGTAAAACACCCGCCCCTTGCCGTACATCTTGCTCCAGGCCACGGGAAAATCGTGATCGGCGCGATGAATGCGGGGATTGTTCGAGTAATCGAGCTTGGTTGGATCGAGGCTGAGCAGGACGTTCACCTTGTCCCGCGACCATTCCTTTGGCTGATAGATCTCGTCGTATTTCACAAAAGCCTTGGGAAAATGGCGCACCGCGGGAAACTCGGGATCTTCGTTGATGATCGGCGCGTTGAAAGTTCCCCATGGGTGCTGATCAAACCAGCCGCCAATCATCTCTCCGTATTCAGGCCACTTGTAATTCGTATCCAACGCTGCATGAATCCCGACGAACCCCTTGCCGTCATCCTTGATAAACGACATCATGTCGGCCTTCTGGCTGTCATCGAGATCCAACTCTCCTGTCGTGCTGGCGAAAATCAGGACATCGAAGTAATTCAGGTTCTTCGTGTTTCTCTGCAGGTCTTTCTTGGTGATGAGCTCGGTATCTGTCCGCATGGTCGTATCCCACAGGCCCGTTTCGCGGCCCATATAGTAAATGGCAGCCATGGCTGCAGAAACCGAGTCGTGCTCGAATCCCTTTGTCTGGCCGACAACCAATACGTGCTTCAGGTGTATCTGCTTGGCATGCGGCGGAGGCGGCCCTGTGTGGCTCCCCGGCGCTGGCTCCTGTGCTGGACTCACCTGAATGCCGACGGCCAGAGCGAGAAAGGCCAAAGGAAGAAAAAAGGAGTTCCCGCGAGAACGCAAGTATGTTCCTTTCATGCGTTAGATATCGATACATCCGCAGAGCGCCTGGTCATTCAGAAACGGTATGCGTTGTGCGGAGCGTGCAGTTGGCTTGCGTGCCAAATTGTAAACGTTTTACTCGCCCGATGCGACTAACGGTCTCGAAAGGGCAGCTTTCACGAGAGGAGCGTTTGCGCCGAACCCAAACTCGTGAATGATTGATCACGAACTGATTTTTGAGATGCTCAATTTGCGACTGGCCGAGAGATGAAACGGAAGACATTATCGAGAGCTATCGGCGTACGGCTCCTGCTCGCTGCAATTCTCTGCACTTGCACGCTACGCGCACAGCCCAGCAACGGCTGGACGATTCGGCGCGTGCAGCACGATTCGGCAAGCGTGTATATCCGGTTCGCACAGGGCCTTCTGCGCATCCGCCCATGCACGGCAAACATGGTGCGCATTACTTTTTCGCCCGGCGCGGTTATCCCTGACCTGTCCAACCCATATTTGCAACCCGGCGCCTGCACAGCCGTGAAGTTCGGCGTGCAGGATGATGGGGCGGCCATTGTCACCTCGATGCCGGCATTGGTCGTCACTGTAAATCGCAAAAGCGGAGCTGTGACTTTTCGATCTTCCGACGGCAAAGAACTGCTGCACGAGTCCGATTTTCCGATGCCTCGACAGATTAAGCCTGTGATCACCGATGGCCTGCCGACCCACCGGGCATCAGTCTGGTTTGCACTGACGCCAGAAGAGAGATTCTACGGCCTCGGTCAGCATCAGAACGGTTTGCTGAACCAGCGAAACCTTGAGATGGAGCTGTCGCAGGACAACACGAATATCTCGATTCCCTTCTTCCTCTCATCGAAAGGCTACGGCATTTTCTGGAACAACGCCTCCGTTACCCGCTGGAACAACCGGTTCCAGCCGGTGCTCGCTATCAGCTCTGATGTCGCCGAGGCAATCGACTACTTCTTTGTGTACGGTCCTTCATTTGACACCATCATCGCTTCCTACCGGCGACTCACCGGCGCCGCTCCTCTTTTTCCGCTGTGGGCTTATGGGTACTGGCAGTCCAAGTATCGGTATTCAAGCCAGCGGGAGTTGCTCAGCGTGGCCGAAAAATATCGAGAGCTTCATATACCGATCGACAACATCGTTCTGGACGAGGGTTGGGAGACTGCGCTTGGTTCCCACATCTTTGTCGACAGCTTTCCCGATCCTCCGGAAATGGTTCGCACTCTGCACAACGAACACATCCACCTGATGGTTTCGATCTGGCCGGTTTACCAGCCTCCAAGCGCCAACTACGACGAGATGCTGAAGTCGGGCCTCTTTGTTGGCCTGGGCGTCAACCGGGTTCCTCCCTATGTTCCGGGGTCACGAGTCTACGATGCCTTCAGCGCTGCAGGCCGTGACGTTTACTGGAGGCAAGCCCGCAACTCTCTTTATGACATCGGAGTCGATGCCTTCTGGCTCGACTCGACTGAGCCCTCTGACGCTTATGGAGAAGCGCATGGCTCCCTGCTCGCCGGCGCGCGGACCGCGATGGGAAATGGATCGCGCTATGCCAACCTGTATCCATTCATGACCTCGCAGGCAATTTACGATGGGCAGCGCGATATCACTGACCGCAAGCGCGTCTTCACTCTCACCCGGTCCTCGTTTGCCGGTATGCAGCGTCATGCGGCGGCGGCTTGGTCGGGCGATATCGCCACCAACTTCAGTACCCTCCAGCGGCAGATTCCAGCCGGCCTGAACTACTCGATGAGCGGCCTGCCATATTGGACAACCGATATCGGTGGCTTCCTCGGAGGTGACACTTCCGATCCAGCCTACCAGGAGGTCTTCGTCCGCTGGTTTCAATATGGCGCCTTCTGTCCTATCTTCCGTGTTCACGGGGCGCGTGAGAATAACCAGAATGAGCTCTGGTCTTATGGCCCGGAGGCACAGAAGATCCTGACCCTCTACGACCGCCTGCGTTACCGGCTGCTTCCCTACATCTACACGATCGCGGCACGAACAACTTTCGACGGCTACACACCCATGCGCGCACTCGCGTTCGACTTTCGAGAGGATCCCCGTGCGCTCGATATCGCCGACGAATTCCTTCTTGGTCCATCATTGCTGGTCGCGCCGGTTACAGAAGCCGGAGCGTCGTCGCGTAGCATCTATCTGCCAGCGGGCGCCGACTGGTATGACTTCTGGACAGGCCAGCGCACGGATGGAGGTAAGGAAGTAGAGCGCGCGACTTCGCTTGACGTTATGCCGCTTTACGTCCGCGCTGGCACCATCGTTCCCATGGGACCGGAGTCTGAATATAGCGATCAGCATTCCGACGGTCCAATCGAGCTGCGCGTCTATGCCGGGAACGACGCTACCCTTCGCTTGTATGAGGACGACGGCGTTTCCTACGATTACGAGAAAAAACTCTGCGCCTGGATCGACATCCACTGGGAAGATAAGAGTCGCATACTCACGTTCGATGCGCGGACGGGCAGTTATCCGGGTATGAAGGAGCAGCGGAAATTCTCTGTCGTCCTGGTGGACTCTCAACACGGGACGGGAGAGGCAGTGTCCCCTGAGGGCCGAATCGTCAATTACGACGGATCGATGCAAGAGGTTCGTTTCTAAAGGGATCCCAACTTGCCCCTCCCGGTCCCTGAGCCTCTGCTTATTGCTCTTCTTCGTGCGGAAGGACCCGGGTGAGATGAACGAATCCGCCGTCGACGTAGATATGCTGTCCGGTGGTGTGCGCCGACTTGTCCGATAAGAGGAAGACCACTGCGCTCGCAATTTCTGAAGGCTCAGTCATTCTCTTGCCGAGCGGTATGCTTTTTGTAATCGAGCCTAGCTTCTCCCGCGGATCGGGAAACGTCGATAGCCAGTCCCGATACAGAGGCGTCATCACCTCCGCCGGAATCACCGCATTTACCCGGATCCCGTACGGCAGCAGTTCCACCGCCCACTCCCTCGTCAGGGCAAGTTGAGCTCCTTTCGCTGCTACGTAGCCCGATGTACTTCCCTGCCCCGTGACTGCTGTCTTCGAACTGATGTTGACAATAGTGCCGCGCGACACCTTCAGCGCCGGCAGCGCATAGTGAGCCATGGAATAGTAGTGCCACAGATTGCGATGGACCGATTCGATGAATGCCTCCGGAGTTCCGTGCTCTAGTCCGACTTTGTCATTGGCGCCCGCGTTGTTCACCAGCGCATCAATTCGTCCGCACAGCCGCAGCGTCTCTTCAACCGCGCGCCCGCAACTCTCCGGCTGGTTGAGTTCGATCGTCAAAAGCTCGCATCTGGCGCCGCGATCACGGAGCTGGTCCGCGAACTGCTTTGCGGGCTCGGAATCGCGGTTCACCATGACGGGAATCGCCCCCTCCGCAACGCAGGCTTCGGAAATCGCTCCACCGATGCCCTGCGCGCCCCCCGTGATCAGAACGACTTTATCTTTCAGGCGTAGGTCCACCGAGAATCACCCCCGCAAATTGACGAATCCGCCGTCGAGCGGAATGTCAGCACCAGTAATGAAAGATGCCTCGTCTGAACACAGGAAGAGCGCCAGCGATGCAACCTCTTCCGGCAAGCCCATCCGCCCGATGGGTTGAGCGTTGGAGAGACTGGCAAACATCTCATCTTCGCGACCGGCGTAATGCTCCTTGAGAAAAGCATCGACGAACGGCGTGTGAATTCTCGCGGGAGAGACCGCGTTGCAGCGGATCTTATCCTTTAGATAGTCCTTCGCTACAGAAAGCGTCATCGAGAGCACCGCTCCCTTGCTCATCGAATAGGCGAATCGGTCGCTTAAGCCCGCGGTCGCCGCGATCGACGCAAGGTTCAGAATCACTCCTCCGCCTTGTTCCCGCATTGGTTCGACCGCGGCCTGCATACAGTGAAAGACGCCCTTTACATTCACGCGGAAGACACGATCGAAATCATCTTCGTTTGTCGTATCGAGACGGCCGATGTGTGAGATCCCCGCGCTGTTCACCAGAATGTCTATTCGCCCCTGATCAGCAATCGCCTGAAAGGCCTGTCGCGTTTGCATTGCGTCCGTCACGTCACACTGAACTGCAAATGCTAGCCCCGGGCTCTCTTCCGAAATCTGCTTGGCCGTCGCGGCAGCTTTTTCGAGATGAAGGTCAAAGATGTGAACGGCCGCCCCGCTTGCCGCAAACTGCTTTGCGATGGCCTGCCCAATACCGCTGCCGCCACCCGTAACTATTGCTGTCTTTCCGTCCAGCCGGAACGCTCTCGTCACCACAAACCCCGCTCTGAGAAATAAACGTCGTCTTGCCCAATTTATCAAGTGTCTCAGTTGACCGCTGGCTCATCCCGCGTGTGTACTCATTCCTGGCCATGGTTCGAGCGTTCGCAATTTCCTGGCCCCCGATACAATCAAGGTCATCTGATTTCTGTTGATCAACAAGGCGCGGGTTAGTAATGTGGGATTTCGGCCAGTTCACCCACAGGGCCAGCATCAACCTACAATAATCGGCATGCATCGATCCGTTCGGACCGTGATCATTATTCTCGTTGCCTCTACGGGTTCAATCTGCATTGGGGCCCAGAACGCACCCCCATCTCCGGACAAGGTGTGGCACACCAGGGCTGAACAAAGCGCTTCTTACAATCCCGCGAGGGTTCCGGAGGCCAGGTTCCAAATTGATCCGGCCAAGATTTATTCGCTTGCTGAACTGATCGACCTTGCGGAACAACACAATCCGCAAACGCGCTTTGCGTGGCAAAATGCAAAGGCGAGGTCTGACGCCTTGGGAATCGCACGCAGCGCGCTATACCCGACCCTGGTGGCGATGGCGCTGGCGAATACGGCGCGAGCGAGGATTCTTTTCAACTCGGAGTTCGTTCGCCAGACCTACGGCGTCTTTCAGCCGCAGCTTCAAGTCGATTATCTGATTTTTGACTTTGGGGGAAGAAGCGGGGCCATCGACGCGGCGAAAGCGGATCTGCTTGCCGCCGACTTTGCCTTCAACGATACCCATCGGCAGATCATTTTTCAGGTAACGGCGGCCTACTACAACCTGCTGAATCAGATCGGTCAGCGGGGCGCAGCTGAGGCGAGTCTGAAAAATGCGCAGGCCGTTCAAGAGGATGCGGAGGATCGCCTTGTTAACGGACTTGCGACTAAGCCAGACGTGCTCGAGGCGACTGCCGCAACCGCGCAGGCGCAGTATGATCTGCAGGCGGTGATCGGCGCAGAAGCCATCGCGCGCGGCGACCTCGCCACGGTTCTTGGGCTGCCCCCAGAGACGCAGATTCAGGTAGTAAATATTGATAATATCCCGCCCCCCCCGGACTCGATGCAGTCGGTGGATCAGGACATTGATCGTTCCTTCCAGCAACGGCCGGATTTGAAGGAGCAAATCGCCCGGTTCCGCGCAGCAGAGGCCGGCATCAAGGAGGCGCGTTCTGCCTACTTTCCCAGCCTTGCCTTCTCTGGAACCGGGGGTACACAAAGGCAGAACGGCGCACAGGATCAGTTGCCACCGGCTTATACCAGCGGAGAGGTCTGGAACGT
>CAWAYO010000097.1:0-24679 GCA_963786085.1 uncultured Acidobacteriaceae bacterium | reverse complement strand
CGCCCTGAACATTCGCTGGCCGTAACCATCAGGCAGCCTGAACGTGACTTTTTAGCTGGATGGACCCTCGATGCTCTCCAGCCCTAAAGCAGCCCCTTCGCCTCCATCAGCCTCTACACCGTCTCATCCGGAGCCTCGCCCACAGCCGCCAGATGCCCCCATCTTCCTTCCCCGCTGCGCATCACGATCGGCCAGGTGCTATCACCTACCCAGGTGTGCTATCATCGCCCGGAGCAGCTATGCCCACCATCATCGTCAGAAATCTTCCCGAGAAGACGCACCGCGCCCTCAAGGTCCGCGCTGCATCGCATCATCGCAGCACGGAGGCTGAAGTACGCGAGATTCTGGATCAGGCGGTCCGCCCCCCGGAGAGGCTCAAAATCGGATCGGAGCTCGCCGCACTCGGACGGAAATTCGGAGGTGTGCGCCTCAAAGTTCGCCGCGATTCCACTCCAACCTCGGCGGCTGAATTCGATTGATTCTTCTCGACACCTGCGTCGTCTCCGAGCCGCTGAAGCCCCGGCCGGATACAAGGGTCCTCAACTGGCTGGACGACCAGGCGGCGGAATCGCTCTACCTCTCGACCGTTAGTCTCGCTGAGTTGCTCGCAGGCGTCGCGGCGCTGCCTGCGGGACGGCGCCGGTCCTCACTGTCCGAAGAGCTTTCCCATGTGATCGATCGGCTGTTCGAGGGGCGCGTTCTTGCCTTCGACCGTGACGCCGCTGTTGAGTTCCCCCTTATCGTAACCGCCGCGCGAAAGCGCGGCTTCACCATCTCATTTGCGGATGCGCAAATTGCGGCCGTAGCCGCGACGCACGGCTTTTCGATCGCTACGCGCGACACCGGACCATTCATCGCCACAGGGCTCTCCGTCACCGATCCCTGGAATGAGTAAGCGGAAAATAGATGGCGTAGAAATTCGGCCTCTCCGGCTACAATAGAAATAGAGGGACAAGAAAGGCCCGGCAAATGCGCCGGGTCTTCTTATTTTCGACAGAACTCTCTCAAAGCAGGGCTCTTAGTCAAAAACCCCAAATCTCTATGTTTGAATGGCTTACAGAATTTCCCAATAGAATGAATGGATTACAAGTTCAAGCGCCACGCTTTGATTAAGTCACACGATATGAATCGGTTACAGGCTCATCTAATGAAATGAATCGATTACAAGCTCCAGCCGATAAACCAATTAGATTGAACTGGTTACAAACCACAGCCAGAACGCCGGGGGGAGGGGGTACCACCTCATTCGCAGCAAAGCACCGGCGGAAAAGCGAATCCTAAAGCAACTCCTTCGCCTCCATCACCCGCTTCACCGCCTCGTCCGGAGTCTTCCCCACCGCCGCAAGATGCCCCATTTTCCGACCCTTGCGCGGCTTGTGCTTCTCGTAGAGATGCAGGCTCACCCCCGGAACCGCCAGCGCCCGGTCAAACCGGGGCTCCCGCATTTCTCCGTTCTCGCCCAGCCAGACTTCGCCGAGCAGGTTCGCAATCGCCGCCGGTTGCACCACCGACACATCTCCCAGCGGCAGATCGCACACCGCCCGCACGGCCTGCTCGAACTGGCTCGTCACGCACGCCAGCTCACTCGCGTGGTAACTGTTGTGCGGACGCGGAGCCAGCTCGTTCACCAGCAGCTCGCCCGTTTTCGTCACGAACATCTCCACCGCCAGCAGGCCCTCTATGTCCAGCCCCGCGGCAATCTCCGCGGCAATCTTCTGTGCCTTCGCTTCCAGTTCCGCCGGAACCGACGACGGGATCACGCTCCACTCCAGAATCTGGTTCTCATGATGATTCAGCGCTAAAGGAAAGCTCTTCGCCTCCCCATTCGGCGCCCGCGCCACCATCACCGATATTTCCTTATCCAGATCGAGCGCTTTCTCCGCCACGCACGGCTTTGCGCCCAGCAACCGCCATGCCTCGGGTGCCCCAGGTCCCGATTCTGGGACCTGGGTATCGAACCCGATCTTCACCTGGCTGCGCCCGTCATATCCGCCCCGCGCGCTCTTTACGAAGACCTTGCCGCCCAGCGCCGCAACCGCCTCAAGCAGTTCCGCCTCTGACTCGGCAGCGCGCCAGCCGCCCAGCGGAGCCCCATGCTCCGCGAGCCACTTCTTTTGCGCAATCCGGTCCTGAATAATCCGCATCGGCCCCGCTCCCGGACGCACCGGCGCGTACTTCGCCGCCGCCTCCAGGCACGCAATCGAGACCTGCTCAATCTCCAGAGTCACCACATCGCAGCCGCGCGCCAGGTCCGCCGCCACCCGCGCGTCGTCCCATCCGCCCTCGAAACAGGCATCGACCACAAACCGCGCCGGGCACGACGGATCGGGATCCATCACCTGGATCCGGTATCCGAGCGACCGCGCTGCCATTGCCGTCATCCGGCCAAGCTGCCCGCCCCCTAGAATTCCAATCGTCGCCCCGGGAAGAATCGCCGTCACGACGCCGGCCCCTCGAGCTCCTGGCTAAGCACTTCGTCGCGCCGCTCCTCGCGCCACGCATGCAGCCGCGCCCGCAGATCCTCATCCGTCAGCGCCAGAATCTCCGTCGCGAACAGCGCGGCATTGGCCGCACCCGGCTTGCCGATCGCCAGCGTCCCCACCGGAACCCCCTTCGGCATTTGCACAATGGATAACAGGGAATCGATCCCGTTCAGCATCGTCGCCGGAACCGGCACGCCCAGCACCGGCACCAGCGTCTTCGCCGCCAGCATCCCCGGCAGATGCGCCGCCCCGCCCGCCCCGGCAATAATCACCCGCAGCCCGCGCCCCTCCGCCTGCTCGGCATACTCAAAGAGCCAGTCAGGCGTGCGATGCGCGGAGACCACACGCGCCTCGTACGGAATAGCGAAAAATTTTAGGATTTCTACGGCCGGCGCGAGCACTTCATAGTCGCTCTTGCTGCCCATCACGACGCCAACCAGCGGGGCTTGCTTCATGGAAAAATTATAGCGACTCAGCGAGTTAGCAGCTTCTGCACACACTGGGTCCACGCCTCGAGATCGTCAATCGCGATACACTCGCGGTCGCTGTGCGCTGTGCGCATGTCGCCCGGACCAACCACAACAACCTCATCGGCGACCTTCGCAAAACGCGTTGCTTCCGATCCAAACGATATGCCGGTCGGCTTCTGCCCGAGCAGTTGCGCCAGACTCTGAGCCAGCCCCGAATCCGGACAGTATGCAAATCCGTCATCAGCCCGCCGGCCATCCACCGTCACCATACAGCCCGGAAACCCGCGCTCTGTCTCCGCCGCGAGTCCCTTCAACCATTCGAGCGCGGCCGTCGGATCCTCGGCCGGCAACGGCCGCCACTCGACCAGAAAACGGCATTCGCCGGGCACGATATTCTTGGCCGTCCCGCCCCGCACCACACCCACATTGAAGGTAGTGAACGGCGGATCGAACAACTCATTCCGGCTCGTCCCTCCCTTACCACGTGCTTCGACGGCCAGCATCATCTTCGCCGCAGCATAAATGGCGGACGCACCTTCTTTCGGCAGAGCGCTGTGCGCCTCCTTGCCCTGCACCACGACCTCCGCGAGCCCGTATCCCTTGCCCGCGGTCCCCGGACGCAGCGACGTCGGCTCGCAGACGATCACACTCTTCGCCCGCAGTACCGGAGCCGCCAGCAGATGCGTCGCCCCCACGCATCCGATCTCTTCATCGGCTGTTAGAACCAATGCAACCGAACCGGGAATCTTCTCCACCGGCGTCTGCGCAATCGCCGCCAGGATTCCCGCCAGGGAACCCTTCACATCGCAAGCACCGCACCCGTGCAGAAATCCGTCACGCTCTTCGAGGTTGGTCGCACCCGGCCACGCGTCCGGCACAAACGGAACGGTGTCCGTGTGACACACAAACGCGAGGTCCACCTCCGACGTCGCCGCCTGCTGCGCAGGAGATGCAATCACGTTGACCTTCTCGATGCCGTTCGCATCCCGATAGGGGAATTCGTGCGCAGTCCATCCGTTCTCGGTAAGAATCCGTACCGCTGCATCTATCACGGGCCGGTTCGAGATCGCCGAGATCGACGGAATCGCCACCAGTTCGCGCAGAATCTCCGACGCACGGCTCATCGTCACCACACCTTCCGATGCACTTCTTTGTATTGCGTGATAATCTCCTCTGCCAGCGGGTGAAATCCATCTTTGTAGACGTGCTTCCCGCCAACAATCACATCTTTGATCGCCGACCGGTCCAGCCCAAAAACCACCTTCGGCAAAAGGTCAGCCGAAGAATTTCCGGCAATCGACGGATCATCAAGATCTATCGCAAAAAAGTCGGCCGGCCTCCCGGCAGCAAGCACACCACTGTCGAACCCCAGCGACTCCGCACCGCCACTGGTCGCATAATGAAACAACCTCTGCGACACATTCCATCCACCGATCTCATCCAGCACCGCGCGCTTTTGAATTTGTAACCGTAAGTGGTACTCAATCTGGCGCGCATCTTCTAGCGGATCGATCTGCGTCTCGCTGTCCGACCCAAACGCAAAGCGGATCCCCCGCGCCGCAGCCTTTGCCGCATCGATGATGCCGTCGCCCAGGTTCCTCTCCGTCGTCGGACACGAACAGATCACCGTATCAGTTTCCGCCAGCGCGTTGATTTCAGCATCGGTGACGTGAATCGAATGCACCAGCGTCGTCTTTGCCGATAGCAATCCGCGCTGCGCGAGCAGTTCCACCGGAGTCGCCCCATATTCGCGCCGGCATGCTTTCAGCTCCCCTACCTGCTCCGCGGCATGCATGTGCACCGGCAGATCGCGCTTCCGCGCCCAGTCCACTATCTCCTCAAGCTGCGTCAACGGCACCGCGCGAATACTGTGCGGCGCAACCCCGAGCCACGCTTGCTCCGACCCCGCCAGATCCAAGTCAAGCGCTGCCGTATTCGCCAGATACTCTTCCGGCGTCTCGTAAAACCGCCTCTGCCCGTCGTGCGGAGGCAACTCATATCCCGCGCGGGCATACGCCACCCTCAACAGTGCAATGCGCAAACCCACCGACTTCGCAGCGGCGATGATCTTTCTTGCCAGCAGGTTCGGGTCGTCGTACGCCCGCCCGTCCCGCGCACGATGCAGATAGTGAAATTCTCCGACCGTCGTCGTGCCGGCCATCACCATCTCGAGAAACGCCATCCGAGCCACGTGATACACATCGTCCGCATCGACGCTCAGCGCCGCGCGATACATTGGCTCGCGCCACGACCAGAAATCGTCGCCGCCCACACCTCGTGTCTCCGTGCGCCCGCGAATCAGCCTCTGAAACGTGTGCGAGTGCGCATTCGCGAATCCCGGCAAAATCGCCTTGCCCCGCAAGTGCGTTACCGGAAGCTTCGTCTCCTCACCAGGCCTGAGCACCTTCGTGATCCGCCCGTCGTCTCCGACCAACAGCCCGCAATCTGCGTGAAACTCGCCGTCGATAAAGACCAGATCAGCCCGATATACCTGCGGCATTATTATGCCTTCGTCGGCCGGATGTGCAGCTCGCGCAACTGCTGTTCGCTGACCGCACTTGGCGCATCGGCCATCAGGTCAATTGCCTTCGCGGTCTTCGGAAACGCGATTACTTCGCGCAGGCTCGCCGCACCGGTCAGAATCATGATGATACGATCCAGCCCCAGCGCAATTCCGCCATGCGGAGGCGTCCCGTACTGAAGCGCATCGAGGAAGAATCCAAAGCGCAGCTTCGCCTCCTCGTCCGACATGCCCAGGGCACGGAAGATTTGTCCCTGAATATCCTGGCGATGGATACGAATCGAGCCCGACCCAAGCTCCATGCCGTTCAGCACGATATCGTAGGCCAGTGCCCGCACTGCTTCCGGATCAGATTCGATGCGCCCGGCAATCAGATCGTCTTCGTGCGGCGAGGTGAAGGGATGATGCGCAAATGTCCAGGCCTGTGTCTGCTCATCCCACTCGAAGAACGGAAAATCCGTAACCCAGAGAAATTTGTAATCGTCTGCGTTACCTTTCTTCTCGAAAGCGCCGTGCTTCTCCTGGAACCGCTTTGCCAGGTCGAGCCTCAGCTGCCCAACCTTCTTATAGATCCACAGGCGATCCTTCGCCGGCGCGGCAATTCCAGGCTTCGGCGTGATCACCACGTTCAGGTCTCCCGGAGCAAGCGCACTCTGATCGAATACCTTCAGCTCATCGGAAAGCTTCTCGGTGATCTTATCGGCGAGACCGACAAATGACTCGCTGGTTCGCAGCCGCGCGATGTCAAGAATGTCGAGCCCCGAATCGCCTAGGCTCGCGCGGATATCGCCCGTCAGCGCTTTGCGGGCCGTGCCGGAAAGCTCACCAACCCGCGGAATCGTGAACCCCAGCACCGGCAGCCCCTGCTCAATCTTGAGCGCGGTGCGCAACTCCGGCGTAAGCTCCTCTGTCAGGTCGACCATGGCCGACAGGCGCAGGTCCGGCTTGTCGATGCCATAGCGGCGAATCGCATCGTCATACGTCATCCGTGGAAACGGCGCGGTGATCTGCTCGCCAGTGACCTCGAAGGCCGCTTTGAGAAATCCCTCGACCACGGCGAAGACTGTCTCCTGCTGCGGAAACGTCATCTCTAAATCGATCTGCGTGAACTCCGGCTGCCGGTCGGCGCGCAGGTCCTCATCGCGAAAGCAGCGCGCAATCTGAAAATACCGGTCCATGCCCGAGATCATCAGAATCTGCTTGAAGATCTGCGGAGACTGCGGCAGCGCATAGAACTCGCCCGGATGCACCCGGCTCGGCACCAGGTAATCTCGCGCGCCTTCCGGCGTCGACCGCGTCATGAACGGTGTCTCGATCTCCAGAAATCCCTGCCCCGACAGATACTCGCGCACCGCCCGCGCCACCTTGTGCCGAATCTCGAAGTTCCGCTGCATCTCCGGCCGCCGCAGGTCGATGTAGCGATACTTCAGCCGCACCTCTTCGTTGCCGATCGCCTCTTCCGCCGGCGAAAACGGAGGCACCTTCGCGTCATTCAGAATGCGCAGCTCGTCGGCGACAATCTCCACCTCGCCCGTCGCCATCTTCGGATTGATGACGTCCTTGCCGCGCAGCCGGACTTTGCCGATTGCTGCAACAACATACTCGGGCCGCGCCTGCTCAGCCTTGGCGTGCGCCGCCGCACTCAGTTCTTTGTCCAGCACCACCTGCGTAATGCCGTAGCGATCACGCAGATCGAGAAAGATCAGGTTGCCATGGTCGCGCCGCCGGTTCACCCAGCCGAGCAGTACAACGGATTTGCCCGCGTCCGATGCGCGAAGCTCTCCACACGTATGTGTGCGCGTCAGTGTGCCAAGAAAATCTAACAAGTCAAAATCCCATTGGGTTGATTATTCCGAAGTTACCAGCAACGCCTGCGCGAGATCTCCCCTCGCCACCTTTACCTGCTCGCCGCTCGCAAAATCCTTTACTGTCAGGATACCGGACTGCATTTCGTCCTCACCCAGCAGCACGATCTTCCGCGCCAGCTTGTCGGCCAGCTCGAACGACTTCTTCAGCCGGAATCCGCCATCCCCAAGCTCCACGCGCAGCCCCGCGCGCCGCAAATCACGCGCCAGCTCAAGCGCCGCCGCATTCAGCTCCGTCGACAAGGGCGCGATAAACGCATCCGCCACCCCCGCCTTCTGCTCCCGCTGCGCCTGCAAAGTCAGAATCAGCCGATCCTCGCCAATCGCAAAACCAATCCCCGGAGCCTTCGGGCCGCCCAGCGCCTCGCTCAGCCCGTCATACCGGCCTCCGCCCAGCAGCGCATTCTGAGCTCCCAACCCGCCGTGCGTGAACTCGAAGGTTGTCCGGGTGTAGTAGTCGAGCCCCCGCACCAATCGCGGATTGACGTGATACGCAACGCCGCACTTGTCCAGCGCCGCCAGCACCGCCTCGAAGTGCGCCTTCGAATCGTCATCAAGATAATCCGCGATCTTCGGCAGCCCGTTGATAATCTCCTGATCGCCTTCGTCCTTCGAATCCAGCACCCGCAGCGGATTCGTCTCCGCCCGCCGCTGGTTGTCCTCGCACATGCGGTCCTTCACCGGAGCCAGCGCCTCGCGCAGCGCCGCGACGTAGCGCACCCGGTCCGTCGCCGACCCGACCGAATTAATTTCCAGCTTCCACCCCAAAATACCCAGCTCATCGAGAAACGCCGCCAGCATCTCCAGCACTTCCGCATCTCTTAAAGGAGACTCCGATCCCGCGCTCGGCGGCCCGATCACCTCCGCGCCAATCTGCCAGAACTGCCGGTACCGCCCCTTCTGCGGGCGCTCCCGCCGGAACTGCGGCCCGATGTAAAACAGCTTCTGCAGCAGTCCCGTTTCACCGAGCTTGTGTTCGATGTACGCCCGCACCACGCCCGCCGTATTCTCCGGCCGCAGCGTTAGCGACTGCGCCTTCTCCGACTGCGCCCGCGCGCGATCCTCCCACGTGTACATCTCCTTCGAGACAATATCCGTCTCCTCGCCCACGCCGCGAGCAAACAGCGACGTGTCCTCAAAGACAGGCGTGCGGATCTCGCCAAAGTTATAGCGCGCAAAGACGCGCCGGGCGGTCGCTTCCACGTCGTTCCAGAGTTCGGTTTCAGGCGGCAGAAGGTCGCGTGTGCCGCGAACGGCTTTCAATGTACTCATTGTTCAGTTCAGGCCTAAATTTCAGACTATCAGGACGCGCCCGCCCGATCATTCTTTGAGCTCACATTGCGGCCCCTCTCCCGGACGTGTAACTATGGCGGGCGTGAAAAACAACGAGAGTTCGTTGCTGGATTCCGAACTCGCCGCGCAGTTGGCGAAATTGGGGCCGCACAGAGAGCATGAGGCTCCGGCCTTTGCAGGAATATGGTGTCGCATTGGCCTGCATCGTTGGCGGCGATTGGATCTGGCCGCCCTTGTGCCAAACAGAGACATACTCTACTGTTTCTGGTGCTCCAAGGTCATGATAGACGGCGTCATTTACGAGACCTAGCGCTATGCGCCTCTTCATCGGCATCGGCCTGCCAACCCCGATTGCTGAATCTCTCGCGCAATCTGCCCGCGGACTGATCCGGCAGACCTCTGATGCAAAGATCCGCTGGACACCGCCCGCCAACATGCACATCACTCTCAGCTTCCTCGGACAGGTGCACGAAGCCCGCCTCGACGTCATCCAGCGCGCACTCGCCACCATCGGCGCTTCTCACATAAAGCTCGCCCTCGACGGCTTCGGCACCTTCGAACGCACCGATGTCCTCTACGCCAACATAGCGCCGTCCCCGGCACTGGCAGCCCTCGCCGAACAGGTCGTCTCCGCCATGCAAGCCTGCGGATTTCCCCGCGAAAACCGTCCCTACTCGCCCCACATCACCCTCGCCCGAACCCGCGATCGTCTCCGCCTGCGCTCTGAACCGAAAGCCGACCCCGCCTTCCACGCCGCTTTCGACGCCACTGAATTCCATCTCTACCAGAGCCTCACGCTGCCCGGAGGCGCGCAGTACGAAGTCCTGCGCAGCTTTCCCCTCGATTAAATCAAGGCCCGTTATCCTTGATGCATGTCGAAGAAAAAGTGGACCGCCGTCGACCGCTACATCACCGATACGCTGATCCCCGCCGATCCCGTGCTGGAAGCGGCACTCACTGCCAGCACCAAAGCCGGACTTCCCCCCATCGCCGTTGCCCCCAATCAAGGCAAATGGCTGATGATCCTGGCCCAGGCCATCGGTGCGCGCTCCATACTCGAGATGGGGACCCTCGGCGGCTATTCCACTATCTGGCTCGCCCGCGCCCTGCCCCCAGATGGCCGCCTCATTACCCTTGAATTCGATCCCAAACACGCCGAGGTAGCCCGAGCCAACGTTGATCACGCCGGCCTCGCCGATAAAGTCGAGATCCGCGTCGGCAAAGCGCTCGACACCCTGCCCCAACTCGCTGCCGAAGGCCTCGGGCCCTTCGACTTGATCTTCATCGACGCCGACAAGGGAAACTACCCCGGCTACCTCGAATGGGCGGTCAAGCTCTCCCGCCTCGGTACCCTGATCATCGGTGACAACGTCGTCCGCGACGGCAAGCTGATCGACGCCGACGATCCCGATCCAAGCGTCCAGGGCGTCCGCCGCATGAACGAGATCATCGCCGCGGATCCCCGACTCACCGCGACAGCCATTCAAACCGTCGGCAGCAAGGGCTACGATGGATTCATGATCGCGATCGTCAATCAGCCGCAGTAGGCATCGCACGACACTTGATCGAACCACGCTGTCGCCGCATGCGTATTAGATAGAGAGGGTCCCATGAGCCAGTACCCGCCGCCCACCGTCATCATTGCCAACACCAAAAGTGTTTTCTTCTCCCTTGTCCTGACCTTCTTCTTCGGACCTCTCGGCATGCTCTACAGCACCATCTGGGGCGCGCTCGTTATGATCGTTCTCTCCGTCCCCGCCTTTATCATCACCCTGGGGCACGCGGCCTTCCTCATCTGGCCCATCTCCATGATCTGGGGAGCCTGGGCCGCGCACAGCTACAACCGGCGCCTCCTGCGGCGCGCCGGAATCTGATCTATCCGTCCAATAGCCAGAGCAATTTCCCGAAGAAGAATGGACACAATACTTATCCGGCCCGCCCGCCCCTCCGACTGTTCGGAGATATCCCGGATGCGAGCCGCGCTCTGGCCCGAGTCGTCCGCCGAAGAGCATGCCCGCGAACTTCAGCCGATTCTCGAAGGCACTGCCTCTTTTCCATTCCCTCTGTCGAACCTCGTCGCCGAAACGTCGGGGCAGCTCGTCGGATTTATCGAAGTCGACCTGCGCTCGCACGCCGACGGCTGCGATCCTTCCCACGCTGTCGGCTTCATCGAAGGCTGGTACGTCCATCCCGGCTGGCGCGGACAGGGCATCGGCCGAAAGCTGCTCTCCGCAGCCGAGGAATGGGCGCGCAGCCACGGCTGCCGCGAGATGGCCTCCGACACCTGGATCGACAACGAGCTCTCCCAGCGCGTCCACGACGCAGCGGGATACACCGTCGTCGACCGCTGCGTTCACTATCGGAAGAGCCTCTGAAACCAGCTCGCCGCGTCACGGCAGCTTCGTCAGCTCGTCACAAGCCGGTTTGAATCCGCCGTCGCAGGACTGCCTGAACAGGGCGCGAGCCCGCCCGAAGTCCTGCGGACCGCCCAGGCCGATTTCGCACAGCCTGCCCAGCCAGCTGCAGCCGACCATTTCTCCGCCGTTGCAGGCCTGCCCGTAAAGAGTGCGCGCCTGCGCAGGATCCGGAAGCGTGCCCTGCCCGTTTTGATAGAGCGAACCGAGCGCCGCGCACCCCAGCATGAACCCGCCGTCGCAGGCCTTCCTGAAGAGAATTTTCGCCTGTTCGTAGTCCTGCGCCCCACCCTGGCCGTTCAGATAGAGCATGCCCAGCGCCGAACATCGTGACATGGATCCCGGCATGGGTTCCGCCTTGGATCCAGTCGGCACGCCGTTGCAGGCCTTCTTGTAGAGCGCCCGCGCCGTTGCATAGTCTCTCGATCCGCCCAGACCTTTTTCGTAGAGCTGGCCAAGATTACCGCAGCTCTCTATGCTTCCCCATTCGCAGGCCTGTTTGTCCAGCAGGCGCGTCTGCTTGTAGTCCTGCTCGACACCACCGTAGCCATAAAAGTAGAAGTCGCCGAGCAGCCCGCACGAGTCTGCGTTGCCGAGGTTGCACGCCTTCTCCAGCAGAGGCTTAGCTTCCGAGTATCGCTTTTGATCGAATAACGCACGCCCGGCCCTCGAACTCTGCGGAGCGATGATGATCGGCCCAGCCTCGGGAGGCTCGCCGGGCGTCGGGTTTGGGACCGGGCTTTGGCTTTGCTGCGCAATCGCGGCCGGCGCCAGGCTAAGCACGGCCATCAGAGCAGCCGCAGCGATCACGCCTCTGTGCATCAGGCTTACGGAACACCCCACAGAACACATCCCGGCAGTCTCCAGCGCTCAGCCAATCCGCTCTCTGATCTGGAAAGCCTGCTCGCAGACTGGATCGCTCTTCATCAGTTTATCTCGCCTGAATTAGTGACCCAGAGTGTGGGAGAGGCCGAAGCATGACAGCGTTTTCCGCTCCTGGTCGGTCAGCCCTCACACCGCGGTCCTATAATTCGTGTGTTATGAAAGCCACCGCCTTCTTCCTGCTTGTCCTTTCCTCCGCTGCGTTCGCCCAGACCCATCATTCCATGCCGATGAACTCGGCACCCGCCCCCGACGAGAAGCTCGGCACGGTCTCCTTCGCCGTATCCTGCTCACCGGAAGTGCAAGCCTCGTTCAATCGTGGAGTCGCCCTGCTTCACGACTTCTGGTACGAGGAAGCCGGACCGCAATTCGAACGTATCGCCAAAGCCGATCCCAGCTGCGCCATGGCCCACTGGGGAATCGCCATGAGCAAGTTCCACCAGATATGGGACCGTCCGGATGAAGACACCATGAAGGCTGGCTGGGCGGAAATGCAGAAAGCCCAGTCGCCAGCCGCGAAGACGCCACGCGAGCGCGCCTACATCGTCGCCCTTACGTCCTTCTACAATCCGAAAAAACAGGACTACATGGCCCGCGTCACTGCTTATTCCGATGCGATGGGCGCGATCTACAAGCAGTACCCCGACGACGTCGATGCCGGCGCCTTCTACGCGCTCTCGCTGCTCGCTTCGGTACCACCCAACGACACCAGCCTCACCCAGAATCGCAAGGCGATGGCCGTGCTCACGCCGCTCTTCGCCAGGTACCCCGACAATCCCGGCCTCGTCCACTACATCATTCATTCCTGTGACAACCCGTCCATGGCCCATGATGGCCTCGCCGCCGCCGACCGCTACGGCATCATCGCCACCTCAGGGCCCCACGCCGTGCACATGTCTGGACACATCTACGCCCGCCTGGGCATGTGGCAGCAGGACATCGACTCCCAGCTCGCATCCATCAAGGCCTCCGAAGCAGCCGAGGCCCGCGGCGAGAGCGGCATCATGGATGAGCCCCACTCCTACGACTTCCTCATGTACGCCTACCTGCAAAGCGGTCAGGACGCCAGCGCCAAAGAGGTCGTCGAGAAGATGCCTTCGGTACTGGAACGGATCAAGTCCATGCCGGGTGGGCATGACATGGCCTACATGGTTCCCTATTACCAGAGCGAATTCCCCGTCATGTACACGCTGGAAATGCGCGACTGGCCAACCGCCTCGGCCCTGAAACCTGTGCCCGGCGCCGAGCCCACCTTCGAGACCCAGACGTGGTGGGCACGGGCCATCGCCGATGGCCATCTTCGCCACGCCGAGCAGGCAAAGGCCGATCTCGCCAAATATGACGCCCTCATGGTCGAGGTCAAAAAAGGCGATCACGCCTTCATCGCTGATTCCACCGGGGCTCGAATCACCCGCAGTGAAATCGCAGGCTGGACAGCCTTTGCCGCAGGCCAGAACGATGAAGCGCTGAAGCACATGCGTGCCGCCGCCGACCTGCAGGACAAAGTTGGCCAGGGCGAAGTCGATATTCCTGCACGCGAAATGCTGGCCGACATGCTGCTCGAACTGCACCAGCCGCAACAGGCGCTGGCCGAATACCGCGTCTCCCTGAAGCTCAGTCCGAATCGCTTCAACGGCCTCTACAATGCCGGAGCCGCGGCCGAAGCTGCTGGAGACAAACGGGCCGCTGCCGAATACTACGCAGCCCTCCTCAAATCAACCGCCAACGGCGCAAACTCGTCGCGGCCGGAAATGGCGCACGCCAAGAGCTTCGTCGAATCGGAACAGGTCGCAGCAAACTAACTCTGACTGATCAGTTGAGGCTACCTGCCATCAATGCTCTCGTATCCGGGCACGGCTTCAGCCGTGCCACAGAGCTTTGACAAGAACTGGGCTTTAGCCGCTGAGGTTTTCAGAATGATGGCCCACTCAAGCTTTTGGCTTGAGTGGGGTAGTTTCAAATGCGGTAGCTCGAAACTGGACTAGTCCAGACATTGGAGCCCAGTTGCGCCGCAAGGCGCGTGTGTCTGGACGACGAGTCCCCTACTTCCACTCCCAGATCTTCGAGGTGGTGTTGCCCTCCGGATCTGTGTCGAACTCGAAGGCTCCGCAAACGTTGTTCATGCGCGCCATCTTCTGCGAGTCAGTCCGGAAGTAGATCATGCCGCGATAGCTAACCGAGCCGCCGGTGCCAAACTTTCCCAGGCCCGACCCAATCCAGGTGATCCCGTCACCATCAGCAGTGATCACCAATCCCTGGCCGTGTCCGAAGATCGATCCGTCGGTTCGTACCATTGAGGTATAAGTTCCGGTTTCGTTAGTGGCAACTCCCAGCAACGTGCCCACTGACTCGAAGGTTACTTCCGCTGTGGGTGGTTCAATCGACAAGATCCGCCGCAGAATTCTCTTGCCTTTGCCTTCGCCGATTTGATCGCCGAGCATTCTTTCGTCTCCCGTTCTGTCGGTCGTCGGGGACACGGCTCTCAGAGCTGTTGGATTTGTTGCGTCCGTAACTCTCGATTTCCAGGCTCTAAGTTGTCAAGTGATAAATCTGACAGGTCTGGAGCCCAACAAATCCTTAGCGTCCAGGCATCAAACACAAAACTGAGCCCTGAGCCCTGAGCCCTGAGCCCTGAGCCCTGAGCCCTGAGCCCTGAGCCCTGAGCCCTGAGCCCAGCCCTGAGCCCTGAGCCCTGAGCCCTGAGCCCTGAGCCCTGAGCCCTGAGCCCCTGAGCCCTGAGCCCTGAGCCCTGAGCCCTGAGCCCTGAGCCCTGAGCCCTGCTAGTCAAGAGGCAGGAAGTACTGCGTCCCCTTGATCGGCTCCGACAACCGCTTCATTAACATCTGCAGATCGCGGTTGTTGTGCACAAAATCGATGTCCGACGTGTTCACGACCAGCATGTCGCTCCCCGTGTAGTGAAAGAAGAAGTGCTCGTATGCCTCCACGACCTGTTCGATATACGCATCGCTGATCGCGCGCTCGCCCGCCACTCCCTTGCGCTTCAGCCGCTGCTTCAGCACCTCGGGAGAGGCCTGCAGATAAATCACCAGATCGGGCGACGGCACCTGCTCGCGAAACATCTGGTAGTAGCGGTTATAGAGATCGAGTTCGGCATCCGACAGGTTCACATACGCAAACAGCTTGTCCTTTTCGAAGAGATAGTCCGCAACCACGGGCTCATCGAAATCCTTCAGGCCACGCATCTGCTCATAGCGCTCCATCAGAAACCAGAGCTGCGTCGCAAATCCCATCCCCGGCTGCGCCTCGTAAAAGCGATCGAGAAAGGGATTGTCCTCCGGCTCCGCCACCCTCCGCGCATGCAGCGACTCCGCGAGAATCTGCGCCAGCGTCGACTTGCCCACACGCAGAGGCCCTTCGACAGCGATAAATCGCGGCGGTCCAAACAGGTTGGCCATCACCGCTCAATCTTACCTCAAGAGCGAAGAAAATACGAAGATATCAGAATGCGCAAACTCCTTCAGGCGAACCTCCGATAACGTGAGAGAGTCCCTTGTAGCACTGCTACTGCTGGTAGACCAGCTTAGGCCCGCCGACCTGCTTCGCCTTGAGGTCGACATCCACCTCGACGCGGTCGGCGATCTTGATGAACGGAATGCCGCTGTTCATCCCGTAATCCTTGCGATCGAAGGCCATGATTCCCTTGATCGTGCCCGAACCTGTGCCCTTGCCGGTTATCGTCACGTGCAGCGTCTCGGGCCTGGAGACACCGCGTATCGTGAAATTCCCCGTCACGTCGAACGTGGTTGGGCCGGTCTGCACCGTCTTGGTGGATTTGAACGTAATATAGGGATTCTGTTCGACGTCGAAGAAGTCCTTGCCCTTCAGCTTGCCATCCTTCATGCCGCTGCCGGTATTCACGCTGGCCGCGTCAATCCTGATGTCCAGAATGCCCGTGGTGACATCCCGTGACGGAAATTTAAGAGAGGCCGTCCATTTGTCGAACGTGCCGTCGATCGCGACCGAGGCCTTCACATCGAATTTGATCGAGCTTTGAACCGGCGTGACCACGAAGACTGGTCCCTGGGCGCAGACAAGAGGCGTCAGCGCAGCGGATACTGCGAGGCAAAGAGCGGCGAGTCGCATGCGAAATTCTGGCCGTTCAGGGGCGCGGTGTCAACGGGCAAACCTGTCACCGGCTGTCAGAAGCGCGGAACTTCTGCTGACGCCTTCCCGTATCCGCCTCCACCCGCACCCGAGTTGTCCCGGAGGAACCAGCCATGTCAACGCAATCCATTCGGCTCAACACGCCGGCCATTCCCTGGTGGATCACGGCTGTCGTTCTCCTCGGCGCCCTCCTCACCGCAACAGGCGCAATCCTGGCCCTGGTTCACCCCGCCATGCTGGTCTCTCCGCATGACGAGATCAACGCAGCCGTTCACGTCTACGCGGGATATCTCACCGCGCGCAACGGTGCGCTCGCATTCATGCTCCTTATCCTGCTCAGTCTCCGCGCCCGCCGCGCTCTCGGCAACCTGATGGTGCTCATCGCCCTGATTCAGATTCTGGACGCCTGCATCGACTGCTTCGAAGGCCGATGGATGATCGTCCCCGGCGTCCTCGTCTTCGGCCTGGTCTTCCTCATCGCCGCCGCACGTCTCTCCGGTTATCCCTTCTGGCGCTCTCAGGCGTGGACGCAATAAAGAGATCGTTCTGCATCGCCAAGATCGCCGGACCGCGACATTCGGCATGACGCAGGGCGCTTTGCATGCCCTCCGCTTTGGATGCCCTCCGCCGCTTCGCAGTTTAATGCTGGCCCTTTCTCGCCCCGCCTTTCGCAATTACAGTCAGGAGGCAGTTATGGAACCCATTCCGAATCGATACGAATACCGCCACCCCTCTGGCAGCGCCGGAAGCGAGAGCAACCAGGAATTTGACGCCGAACGCTTCGATGAACTGCTCACCGACGACGACCGCAAACTGCTCCAATCGGGTTTGCAAATCTCGTGGTGGGCTTACTCGGACCTCACAATGAGACCGTCGCATCAAGCTTAGTGGTAAAGCAATCTATGATGATGCCCACAGCGAACAAACCTGGCGCCCTATTCACCATGCAGGTGTGCTTCGTGTCAGGGCACGCCTTTAGCCGTGCCGAAAATCCCTTGTAGATTCTCGGGCTTCAGCCCCTGCGCGCCCTTCCTGTCACGAATCCCACACCACCCGGAACCGTACGGCCAAACCTCGCATCTCATGTGATCATTGACGGAGATGAGGAGATTAAAATGTCACCACCCCCGGAAGAACCTCGCGACTCCAACAAAAGCGGTGAGCACCACAGCAACGTCAGCGATGAGTCCAGACCGACACTGAATGCTGATCTTGAGCCATCGGAAGCCACCGACAAAGCCCAGGACGAACGCCTCGAGATTCTGATCAAGAGCGACTTAGCGTAGTCCGCGGAGACGAACTCGTCCTCGTCACTCTTTGGACTTCACTTGTCGGGATGTTTTCCGGCCGTGCTCCCTTATTCACACGGCCTTACTGGACCACCTCGATGATTACCGGCGACGTATTCCCCACAAAATACTGATCCCCGCTGTATTGTGCCGCAATCGGATACTGCCCTTTTGCAGTAAAGGTGAAATCGATGCTTCCAACTCCGTACTGAAGAGACGCCGATCCTATCGGGACCAGGCCCTCGTAAAACGTGACAGTACCCGTCGGTGTGCCAGAACTCCCGGGGGGTGCAACAATAACTGCGAGCAACTGCACAGGGTGGTTCGGGGCAACGGGATTGGGTGTCACGCTAAGGCGAGTTGCCGTCCGCATAGGCATTACTGGATTAGAGGGGAACAGCGGACCCAAAGGGGGTTCCAGACATGTGCCATCTGCATTTGTAACCTGCAAAACGCGATCCGTCTGGGTTGCGTAGAGACAGCCATCGGGGCCTACAGTGACGAAATCCCCGCGTGTACCGCCTTTGAATATGTTGGACAGCGCTGGCGGAGTGACCGTGAGGTCGATCTTCGTGATGATTCCGTCGTTGCGGTTGCCATATAGAAATGGGATATCGGGATCAGCGGAGACAGCCATTCCGTCGATAGTAGGAACAAAGACAGGAAGTTTTGTGACCGTTCCAGGCGAGGCCGAATTGGTGCCAGTGATTTTGCCCACCTGGCCGTAAAGCGCGGCGTAGAGCGTGCCATCAGGACCGAATGACAGCCCATCGACAGGTCCGGGTGTGGCGTACACGGTAGCCGTGCCCGGACCGTTTAGAAACCCGGAAATTCTCAGGACCTTCCCATCGCCGATATCGGAAACAAAAAGATCGCCACTGAGTGGATCGGTCGCGAGACCCGTTGCAAGCGGCACGCTAACAACGGTTCGCAGGATAGTGGCGTTGGAGGGGTCGAGTTGAACGACGTCCCCCGCCTGCTGGCGGGCAAGATAGAGGTTGCCCTCCTTGTCAAACGCTAATCCTGCCGGCGATCCGGGGATGGGGTTTGTATTCAGTTGCGTCGCGGCTGATGCAACTCCTCCACCAGGGCCAAACTTATAGATAAAGCCGGTCACATAGTCGCCTACATACAAGTTTCCGGCGGAATCAAATGCGACGCCGATTGGACCGAGCCCGCCAGCGTTGGCAAATCCTGTGGCAAAATTCGTGACGCTGTAACCGGGCGCAGCTTGAGCGAGGACCGGTCGTGAAGCTACGGAGATAACCAAAAAAGCAAGAGTTGCGGCCATCGCTGTAAGTCCATGCGCCGGACGAGGCGATACACTACGATGCTTCAGACGGATGTCCATGATCGAATCTCCAGATGAGAATGTTCGTTGCTGCTCTATGAGCAGGAGTTTGATTTCGAGCAGATATCGCCAGGATTTTGGAGTAACTTGTGCTACGGGGACCGCCTTTGGTGCTGGCGACGCCTCATTAGTTGAGACTTTCGACCACAGACCAGGGGAAAGGTTTCAAGACTTTGCGTGGGGCGAAGTCAGAAAGCGAATCAGCGAGAAGATATAAGTGAAACGCGTAATTCGCAATTATCCGAATGAACTAATCCGCCTCCTGAAGATAGAGCCCATTTATTACTTGAAGATAGAATCCATTCATTAGTTGATTGGCGCGGGCTGCAGAGAGGCCCGGGTGCCCCACGTCCCGCATTCTGCGGACCTGGGAATAGGCGATTCGTATCAGGGAACAACTTCAGCCGTGCCGAAAATTGAGGATAGATTCTTGGGCTTCAGCCCCTGCGCGCCCTTTCCTGTCACGAATCCCACGCCACCCAATCCTCTACAGCAAAACTTCGCATCTCACGTGATGGCTGATGGAGATGAGGAGATTAAATGTCGCAACCCCCGAAGAACCTCGCAACCGTAACAAAAGCGGTGAACACCACAGCAACGTCAGCGAGGAGTCCAGACCGACACTGAATTCTGATCTTGAGCCATCGGAAGCCCAGGACGAACGACTTGAGGTTCTGATCGAAAGCGACTTAGCGTCGTAGTCCGGGGAGACGACTCGTAAACTAATCCCAGTGCTCGCCACCATCACCACCGCAGCTGCGGCCTCCGGCCTCGCCATCGGCGGATACTTCTATGCCGCCATGTGGCCCACCTCGCAGATCTTCGGCCGAACCATCCTCGCCGGACACGATCCCAACGAATACGCCCTCACCTACGACGACGGACCCAACGACGCCTGCACCGAGCAGCTTCTCGATCTCCTCGCCCGCCATAACGTTCGCGCCACCTTCTTCCTCATCGGACGCTTTGTTCGTGAGCGCGGCGGCCTCACACGCCGCATCCACTCGGCCGGTCACCTCATCGGCAACCACACCCTTACGCACCCCGTGCTTTTGTTTCAGTCGCCGTCGCGCGTCCGCGAAGAACTCGCCTCCACGAACGCCGCGATCGAAGACGCCATCGGCGCGAAGGTCAGCTACTTCCGCCCGCCCCACGGAGCCCGTCGTCCCGATGTCCTGAGAGCCGCCCGCGACCTCGGCCTCACGCCCGTCCTCTGGAACGCAATGGGCTACGACTGGAAGCCCGCACTTGATCCCGCAATTATCCTCGCCAATCTCGACAAGGGAATCCGCCGCAACCGAAGCCGTGGCCACGGATCGAACCTGCTTCTCCACGACGGTGGCCACGCATCGATCGGCCAGGACCGAAAGGCGAGCATCGAAGCAACCGGCGCATTGCTCGCCCGCGCACAAGGCGAGCAAATCCGCTTCGTCACAGTCGACGCCTGGAACCAGGCTCGAACACCAGTCGGAACCACGACGCGCAACAGAAATTATCGCGTCACACCGCAACTTTATTTCCTGTTTTCTCCTCGCAACTTGGCCCGCGCCAACGCGTTTCATCTGCATGAGAAGTCAAGGAGAACGCAGATGCAACGCTCAAAACTCTTCCTGGCCATCGCCGCTCTCGCGCTCGCCCTGCCCACCCTGAGCGCACAGGCGCAGTATTATCCGCCGCCGCGATCGCGGCCCTCAGCTTTCTATCTCGGCAAGGCTCACGTCGACGGACGTAACGACCACGACGATATCAAGGTGGGCCGCTATGAGGGCCGCTTCCACTCCGTGCTGCTGCAGGTGCACGATGCGCCCATCCTCTTTGACCATGTGGTCATCCACTACGGAGACGGCGCCGCAAATCCCTCCCCGTCAATCGATTCATCCCGCCCGGCGGAAACAACCAGTGGATCGTCCTCCCCGGCGGCGAACGCGTAATCCACAGCCTTGAGCTCTGGTACACCCGCGCCCGCCCCGAAGACCCCAACCGCCCCGAAGTCGAACTCTACGGCGCCCCGTAACCTCATCTGTGCCCTGTGCCCTGTCTTTAGTTGGCCGACAATTTCCGCCGACCCGCTACAATTGAAATAGAGAAGCAAAAAGGCCCGGCTGCCAGAGCAGTCGGGCCTTCGTCGTTCAGCTGCGTGTAAGCCTCACAGAATCAATGAAGAATCGGTAACTCGCCTGTCTTCAATGAACAGACGTAACTCGTTTATTTTCTATGAAGTACCAGAAACTCGTTTGTTTTCTATGAGCTAGCGCCATCGGATACGTGAAGCTCTTTAGAATCTATGAATTGCACATTGACCCGGGGGGGGAGGGGTAGGGAGCTCGCGATACCAGATTCAGGCTGCAGCCAGAACCGTCGCAAATGCCTCTCGCGCCGCTGCAACAGTCTGCCGGATGTCCCCCATCGCGTGCGCCGTCCCCAGAAACACCGCCTCATATTGCGAGGCCGGGCAGCCACACCCCCTGCTCCAGCATCGCCCGGTGAAAGCGCCCGAACGCTGCGGTATCCGACGTCGCAGCCGTCGCAAAATCCGTCACCGGCTTGCCGGTAAAGAACCAGGTCCACATCGCGCCCACGCGATTGGTGGTCATCGCCACGCCGGCCTTCGCCGCCTCAGCCGCAACACCATCCGCAACCGCCACGCTCAGCCGCTCCAGCAGCGGATACACCCCATCCCGATGCTCGATCAGATACCCCACCGTCGCAATGCCCGCCGCCATGGCCAGCGGATTCCCGCTCAGCGTCCCCGCCTGGTACACCGCCCCCAGCGGCGCCAGCAGATTCATGATCTCCGCCCGCCCGCCGAACGCCGCGCACGGCAGCCCGCCGCCGACAATCTTACCCAGCGTCGTCATATCGGGAGTGATCCCGTACAGCTCCTGCGCCCCGCCCAGCGCCAGCCGGAATCCCGTCATCACCTCGTCGAAAATCAGCACCGCGCCCTCACGCTACGTGATCTCGCGCAGCGCCTCCAGATACCCCGCCGCCGGAGGAATGCATCCCGCATTCCCCACCACCGGCTCGACAATCACGCAGGCAATCTCGCCCTTATGCTTCGTAAAGGCCGCCTCAACCGCCGCGACATCGTTGAACGGCAGCGCCAGCGTCAGATGCGCAATCTCCTCCGGCACGCCCGCCGACCCCGGAATCCCAAACGTCGCCACCCCCGACCCCGCCTTCACCAGCAGCCCATCGGAATGCCCGTGATAGCAGCCCTCAAACTTGATGACATACTTGCGCCCGGTAAACGCCCGCGCCAGCCGGATCGCCGACATCGTCGCCTCCGTCCCCGAGCTCACGAACCGCAGCTTCTCCACCGATGGAAACGCCTTCACCACCAGCTCCGCCAGATCGCCCTCGGCAGCGGTCGACGCCCCGAAGCTCGCGCTCTTCGCCGCCGCGCGCTGCACCGCCTCCACCGCCGCGGGGTAGGCATGCCCCAGGATCATCGGCCCCCACGAGCCGAAGTAGTCGATGTACCGGTTGCCGTCCGCGTCCCAAAGATACGCGCCCTCGCCCCGCTCCACGAACGGGGGCTCCCCGCCCACCGCGCGAAACGCGCGCACCGGCGAGTCCACCCCCCCGGGCAGAAGTTTTTCAGCACGCTGCTGCAGCGCGCGCGAACGAGTCAACTTTCTTGGCATGAATTCAGTATAAGAGCGCGACTACTCTCACCACTTCTTGCGTTCTTCGAGATAGATCTTCGTGTAGTCCAGATAATTCCGCGCATACTTCAGGATCAGCTCCCGATCGTCCGTCGTAAGATCACGTCGCACCTTCGCCGGAACCCCCGCCACCAGCGACCGCGGAGGCACAACCATTCCCTCCGGAACCACCGCCCCGGCCGCAACGATCGATCCCTCTCCGATCTTCGCGTTGTTCAAAATCGCCGCGCCGATGCCGATCAGGCACGCATCCTCGATCACACATCCGTGGACGGTCGCATTGTGTCCGATCGTCACGTACTCGCCCACAATCACCGGATACAGATGCCGCATCCCATGCAGCACCGCGCAGTCCTGCACATTTGAGTGCGCGCCCACGCGAATCGAGTGCACGTCCCCGCGAACCACTGCATTCATCCACACGCTGGCATGCTCACCGAGCACCACATCGCCGATCACCTGCGCCGAGATATCGACGTAGCAGCTTTCGGGAATGACGGGAGTGTGGCCCTGGTACGACCGAATCATTCCCTACAGTGTAGCCCTGCCGCCTTCATAAATATTCGATTTTCAGTGTTGGTGGACCATATGACCGAATAACCCAAGGCCCAGAGGCTCAGGTATAAGATTGAGGGCTGAGGATAGTTGATGGTCGGAGATGCGACCGTATGGCGGATGAGGATGGAGGATAGCAGATTGCAGATCGATGAGGGCAGCGCCAACCCATGAAACCATCAAACCCCGCAAAAGAAACCGAAGCTGGCTACTCGCCGGTAGAAATGAAGAAGGAAAGGTACATTCAATTCCTTATTGAAGCACGTCTCAAATGAAGGAATATGCGGTGATCTTGGGGAAAACGGAAAGGGCTGGAGGGCCTTATGTCCTTGACTTTCCCGGATGGGGAGCCGAGGGTCGGACTTTGGAAAAGACGGAGCACCGGTTCGGGGAAGGCACGGCTTTTAACTTCGAGCCCTCGGGGCGGTGGGGGGGCCGTGGCCCGAGCTATTACCCGGTTCACGGAGTTTGAGTCCCCGGCTGATCGCTAACCCGTGGCGAATGCCACCGGAAAGCAATCTCCTCCGTCCCCATCATTTATCCTCAAAAAGATCATGTCCGAGCACGTTTCTGGGGGCATCCCCCTCCTGTTCGGCTACAGCGAAGCCGAACTCGACCAGGCATTTGCCGCCATCTCCCGCGAAGTCGAAGCCTCTTCCGCCGCCCTCGCCACGCCTGAAGGTGTCGAGGCCTTCCGCCTGCAATGGCTGGGCCGCAAGCAGGGCCGCCTCAAGGCCATCAGCGATGCATGGCTCAAGTCCGCTCCCGCCGATGCGAAAAAACTTATCGGCCAGCGTTTCAACACCCTTAAGGCCGAAATCGAGCAGCGCCTCGAACACGCCGGAGTATCCACCGGCACCAGTGCTCTCGACTCGGAAGCCATCGACATTACCCTCCCCGGCACGCGCCGCAAGCTGGGAGCCGAGCATCCGCTCATCCGCACCCAAAACGAGATCGTCTCCATCTTCGCGCGCATGGGATACTCCGTCGGCATTGGCCCCGAAGTCGAAACCGACTACTACAACTTCGAGTCGCTCAATTTCCCCCCCGGCCACCCCGCGCGCGACACCCAGGACACCCTCGTCGTCGCCGGCCAGGAGCGCAAGCCGCTGCGCGACCGCCTGCTGATGCGCACCCACACCTCGCCCGTGCAGATCCGCACCATGGAGCAGCAACCGCCGCCCCTTCGCATCGTCATCCCCGGCAAGGTGCACCGCAACGACGCCGCCGACGCCACCCACTCGCCGATCTTCCACCAGCTCGAAGGCCTCTGCGTCGACACCAACATCACCTTCGCCGACCTTAAAGGCACCCTCGACCACGCCATGAAGGAGCTCTACGGCTCATCCGTGAGGACGCGCTTCTTCCCGTCCTTCTTCCCCTTCACCGAGCCCTCCGCCGACGTGCAGATCAGCTGCCCTTTCTGCGGAGGCACCGGCTGCCGCAAGTGCAAATACTCCGGCTGGATCGAGTTGCTCGGCTGCGGCATGGTCGACCCGGCTGTCTTTGAATTCGGCCGCCAGAAGCAGCCCGCCTACGATCCGAAGAAGATCAGCGGCTTCGCCTTCGGCATGGGCATCGACCGCATCGCCATGATGAAGTACGGCATCAGCGACATCAGCCTGATGTACTCAGGAGATCTGCGCTTCCTGGACGTTCGCATGCAGTTCGCATGAAAGATCAGTTTGCATGAAAATCCTTACCTCCTGGCTCCGCGAATACGTTCCCGGTATCACCGTTTCTGACCGCCGGCTCGCCGACGA
>CAWAYO010000096.1:0-14594 GCA_963786085.1 uncultured Acidobacteriaceae bacterium | reverse complement strand
CGCGCTTTCGACGCTGAAAAGGCTACTGACGGAGGGGTCGGTAGCCTTTTATTGTCAGTCGATGATAAAACGTTTACTGATCGGAATGGCTATCTTTTGATAGTCGGGGAGAACCAGAGTGGCGATTGTTGCGGGAGTGGATTTCGGTACTCTCAGCGTGCGCGTGACGCTGCTGGACAGCGAGCGCGGGCGGTTGAGCACGGCGAGCGCGGAGTATCCACTGAAGCGCAAGCGCGAGGACCCGGACTATGCGACGCAGTCGCACGCCGACCAGATGGACGCGCTGGTGATAGCGACGCGCAAGGCAATTGCGGATGCCGGAATAGGCGGAGATGCAGTCGCCGCGATTGCACTCGACACGACGGGGTCGAGCGTGATCCCGGTGGGCGCGAATCTTGAGCCCCTCGATGACTACTACCTGTGGTGCGATCACCGCGCCAAGGCTGAGGCTCAGCAGATTACGGAGCTGGCGCACAAGGAGAACCTGGAAGCGATTGAGTGGTGCGGGGGCGTGTATTCGCATGAGTGGGGATTTGCGAAGCTGCTGCACTGGCTGAGACATAATCCAGAGAAGCGCGGCCAGATTTGTAACTGCGTTTGAGCACTGCGACATGGTGGCCGGGACGCTGGCGGGGATCAGCGAGGCGAGCAAGGCGAAGCGCAGTATATGCGCGATGGGTCACAAGTGGCTATGGAATCCGAAGTGGGGCGGACTGCCCCCGCAGGAGTTTCTCTCGAAGCTCGACCCGCTGTTCGATGGGATTCGCGAAAAGCTGGCGGGCGAGTATCTGACGTCGGACAAGATTGCCGGGCATTTGTCTCCGCAGTGGGCTGAGAAGATGGGGCTGAAAGCAGGCATTCCGATTCCCGTGGGAGCCTTCGACGCGCACTGGGATGCGATTGGCGCCGGATGCCGTGAGGGTGACGTGGTGAACGTGGTGGGCACGTCGACGTGCATCATCGCGATGGAGAAGAAGACGACGCTGGTGCCGGGTGTATGCGGGGTCGTGCCGGGCAGCGTGCATCCGCAGTACACAGGTGTTGAGGCGGGGCTGTCGGCGACTGGCGATATCTTCGAGGCGATAGCGCGGCGCGCGGGAACGAAGGTCTCGGAGCTGTCGAAGGGGCTGGAGCAGTATCACGCGGGACAGACGGGGCTGCTGCGGCTGAGCTGGGACAACGGCGACCGTACGGTGCTGGTGAATTCCGAACTGGGCGGCGTGACGCTGGGATGGAACCTGATTCACACGGCACAGGACGAGCTGTTTGCCGCGATCGAGGGAACGGCGTTTCACACGCGAATCATTCTGGAGCGCATGGCGGAGTTTGGAGTGCCGGTAGAACGCGTGATCAATGCAGGCGGGATTCCGCAGAACAACAAGGTGCTGAACCAGGTGTACGCGAATGTGCTCGGCAAGCCGGTGCTGGTTCCAGCCGGGATTCCGACGAGCCTGGGATCGGGGATTTTCGCGCTGCTGGCGGCCGGGGCGTTTCCGACGATTGAGGCCGCGCAGGATGCGATGTGTCTGAAGTATGCGACGTATGATCCTGACCCGACGGCGGTAGCGGTGTACGACCGGCTTTTCGGGCTTTATCGCGATGTCTATTTCGCACTGGGGCGCGAGAATGCGGATGCCGCGCCGCTGGGCAGGGTTCTTCCAGAACTGAAGAGGATTGCGGCGGAAGTTTGCGGCGTCTAGCGAGCTACTTCATGCTCATACCGGGCATGGCGGAGTGATCCATGTTGTCGTGCCCCTGGTCGTCGTCCATTGTGGACCAAACCTTGTTCGGGTCGGACTCGTAGGGGTAAACGTGAACCATCCATCCGAATAGGTGCGGCTGGAATTCGCCGCCTGCGGCGTCACACGCTTCTTTCGTTGTGATGGAACCACGCAGGCCGAACTTTGCGTTGGGGCCGAAGTACTCGGCCTTCTCTCCAGCGGGAGCTTTGCAGAAGTTGATGTGCTGATGCCAGCGCGCAATGCTCAGAGGGATGCGGGCGTTGAGCTCGTCCTCGCTGGCGTTGACGCGGTCGGTGTACATGGCGCCGATAAGCTGGTATCCGCCGTCGGCGGTTTTCCTGTAGAGCAGCGAAGTCGGCTTCGATGGGTCGAAGTGGAAGCGAGCCTCGAGGCCGTAGTCGTACCGGGTGAAGTGATACTGAGCCTGAGGGACGTTGGGGAGAAAGATCTCGTAGCCGTCAGCGAGCGCCTTTCGGTAATCCTGATAAGGCGCCATGGCCGCTTTGGCGGCGCCCACAATTGCGTCTGCCTTCTGCTGGTCGCCGGGCTGCAAAGGCATGAGGGACGTCATGTACATGTGGCCGGACATGTGTCCCATGTCTCCCGCAGAGGCGGTGATTGCGGTCGGAGTCGAATCACGTTGCTGCGCTACGAGCACGAACGAGGCAAAGCCGGACAAACCGACGGCAAGACAAGGGAGCGCGATGGCTCGGGGTCTCGGCCAGGGCTTGCGGACGGGTGAGAGTTGGATCATGAGGTAAACCTCGGCAACGCTGGGTGCTCCATTCGATAGACGAAAGACTCGGACGCACGGCTGCGCACTTGAGGACAGAGAATGTCCGAATCGCGCCTTCAGATAAATGAACACGTGGGTATTGAATTAGTTTTTCGCTTGACAGTCTCAAGTCTACATATGTAGATTTCTGCTCGATGAAGCTGAGGGTATCACCGCAAACGCTGAAGGTTCTGGAGGTTTTTCTCGAGGAGCCGCGGGAGTGGCGGTACGGGTACGACATCAGCCGGGTAACCGGGCTGAAGTCAGGCAGCCTCTATCCGATCCTGATGCGGCTGGCCGACCGGAGCCTGCTGGAAACCGAATGGGAGACGAATGAAGCGGGCAAACCTCCGCGGCATTTGTACAGGCTGACTCCGGATGGCTTGCAGGTGGCACGGGAGCACCGGCAAGGGCGGCTGCTCAACACGCGACGCGCGGAGCTGAGCGAGGCAGAGGGGTAATGCCGATACTGCGCAGGCTGGCGGTGAAATGGCTGGAGGCCATTGTTCGCAATGCCCCGCCGCCGTGCCGGCAGTGGGCCAGCGCCATGCTGCGGGAGCTGGACTTTATTGAGAGCGACTGGGCGGCGCTGCTGTGGGCATTGGGCAGCACCGCGGCAATATCGCGGCACTGGCTACGCGCCTGGCACGCGTGGATTCGAGGCAGAGAGGAGGAACAAACGATGAAGGATACGGCGGTAAAGGTGGCGGGTGTGCTGCTCGGAGTTCTAATTGCAGTGGCGGTGATGGCCGCGGGCGCGTTTGGGGTGCATGGGGTGTTATTCCGCTTCTTCCCTGCTCTCCAACACGGTGGCACGCCATGGCCGGTGTGGGTTATCGCCCTTGTGCTGGAGGCGCTGCTGGTCGTCGGTACCGTGAAGTTGTGGCAAAAGAGGCGGCCGATGGCGGTAGGGATTTTGCTGGCGGCGGTGATCTTTGGAACTCACTTCGTGGTGCATATGGCGACCCACTGGAACGGGTGAGAAACAGAGTGCTTGCGTTAACGGAGAATCTCCACCAGCAGGACCCAGGCGCTGAAGAGGGCGGCGACGAAGGAGAAGGTGAATCCAACGGCGAGCCAATAAAAGCTGTGGGGCGAGCTGCCGATCATTTCGACGCCACCGATACAGAATGGCAATGTCGCAAGCTGAGCCCCGATTGCGCGGAAGGTGAGCCAAGTCAGTGGGTGTCCGGCGCGATTGAAGAAATAGCGGACCTGTCCGGTGACCTGCGCGACCCACGAGACGAAGCCGATGAGGAAGACTTCAAGGCCGAGAAGTTTTGGAGACTGGCCGGGGATGAGAGCGACGCTCGAAATAAAGAAAACGTCGAGCAGCTGAAGCAGCGATTCTCCGGCGCGGCTCGAGAGACCGGGAAAGCTGATGATCTTGCTGAGATTGAGAGACACCGCGACGAAAACCAGGCCGGTAAGCGTGGCGGCTGCTCCGGCCTGCACGGCGAGGTAAGCAGTCCATTCACTGATCGAGTGCTGATCCATTGATTGCTGGCGGCTCCGATGCTAGAGCCGCCGCGATCTTATCACGCGGACCGCGTTCTCCCTTCGCGCAAAAGACAAAAAGGCCGTGCAGCCCTTCAGGCAGGCAAGAGAGAGGACATGGGGAGCGAGCTGTCGATTCAATCTGAAGCTGAGCTTACCGCCTACTGAACGATTGGAATCTCGGAGGCGAGCTTTAGATCGATGAGCATATTCAATCGCTGGTCAATCTGGAAGAACTTGACCGCCTGCTTTGCGCCGACGGCATCCCGGAACTGAGGATAGTACGTCGAACGAAGCTTGGTCTTCGCCTCATCGTAATTAAGCCAGCGGCTCATGAGCACTTCGGCCTTGGCGTCATCCATGGTGGCGTATTGGCTGGCGTAGTCCTTGATAATGCTTACCCGCTGGTCTCCGATGACCTGCTGCTGGTGTGAATAGTCACGGTAGAGCGGCCAGAACGCCTTTGCCTGTGCGTCAGTGAACTGCATGCTGTGGGCGATGATGTCGTTCTTCTGAGCCTGAATATCCGACCGTAACAAGGCGATGTCAGTGTCCAGGTCGCCCTGTGCCGTTCCGGAGGTTTGGGCGATTGCGCCTGAGGCTGCGAGAGCTATCGCCAGGATAGCCAGAACTCTGATTGGTCTCATGTCTTCCTCTTTCTGTTACAGCGTGGGCTTGCATGTTGCGCGGATAACACTTCGCCGATGACTTTACTCACGATCCACGCACTGCGCAATTTCCTTTGTTGACAGGGGAAAGGAGATTCGAAATGTGGTACGCGAAGCGTAAAGAATCCATAAGACTACGGCTTTTTTATGAATACTTTCGCCTGGCTTATGGCTGGCGCGATCTCCTGAGTGGTGAGGGGATTCCCCTCGGAGGTCATCCGTGGTCACTCGTAAGACTCACAATATTAGCTCTCCTATTACTGCTCATACGGTTTTCCTTCTTCATCTTGAAAGCATGTTGCTGCTGGCAGAAGAGAGAAAGAGTCAACATCCTTCGGGAACAGATACGCAACAAACCAAACGCGGCTTTTACAGCAGGCGCCTGCGGCGGACGACGATGTTTCTTGCTGCGCTACTTGCCGCGAGCGTTTGCTGTGCGCGTGCGCAATCCACGATGGGGAGCATTCTCGGAACGGTGCAGGATGCCTCAGGCGCGGTGATTCCGGGCGCGACGGTGACCGTTCATTCTCTGGACCAGGATCTCACTCGCAACGCTACAACGACGGATGCGGGGGAGTTTCTAGTCGAGAATCTGAAGGCTGGGCACTACTCGATCAGCGTTGAGCATGATGGCTTTTCAAAGGCAGTGGTGCCGGATGCGCAGCTGGATGCACGGCAGGCTCTGCGCATTCCGGTGACGCTGACGGTGGCGGTGGAGTCGACCCAGGTGGTTGTCACGGCTACGGGATATCAGATCAATACCGAAGATGCGACGCTGAGCAATTCGAAGGACAACCAGCAGATTACGCAGCTTCCCCTGAACGATCGCGCAACGACCACGAGTCCCCTGGGGTCTCTGCAGGTATCGTCGAACGTGCAGCAGGACAGCTCGGGCAATATCGCACTGGGCGGGGCGAGCGCGTCGATGGTGAATTTTTCCGTCGACGGCATTTCGACGAGCAACGTAAGGCAGAATGGCGCGCTGCAGGATGCGTATCCTTCGCTCGAAGGGATCGCCGCAGTAAAGGTAACTTCATTCAACAACAGCGCGGAATTTTCGCAGGTGGGTGACGTTACGTTTACCACCAAGGGAGGAACGGACAAGTTTCACGGCAGCCTCTTCGAATATCTGCAGAACGATGCCCTCGACGCCGATCCGTATGGGTTTTCAGGGAAGGCTCCGAAGCACTTCAATACTTTCGGCGGATCGCTAGGCGGACCGGTGCTGATTCCGCATCTTCTCGACCGGCGCGGCAAAACGTTCTTCTTTGTGGACTACGAGGGGAACCGGCGGTCGACGGCGCTGGCGGAGCAGTTCCTGGTGCCGACGCAGGCAGAGCGTAACGGCGACCTGTCGGCGATGGGCGGCCCGGTGATCGCGCCGGGCAGCATCAATCCTACGGCGACGGCTCTGCTGGCCTATTATCCGCTGCCGAATGTGGCCGGTCAGCAGAACTTTAACTACGAGAACTTTCAGCAGACGCCGGCGCGGACGGATGGGGCGGACATACGGATTGATGAGACGATTTCTCAGAAGCAGACAGCCTATGCGCGATTCAGCCGCAAGAACATTACCGAGGACTATGCGAATCCGTTTCTGCCGAACGATTCGGACAGCGTGCACAACCGCAGCCTGCTGGTGTCCCACACATACACCTTCAGCCCGCGGCTGCTGAACGAGTTCCGGTTTGGGTTTACGAACGTGATTACGAATGTCGGATTCCCGATTGGAGGGGCTGACGCGCTTTCACAGCTGGACCTGACCGGCGTGAACATCAGCCAGCATCCGACCACGCATGCGTTTCCCACGTTCAACTTCAGCGCGGGCACCGGATTTACGCCGATCGGCAGGGACAAGACGGGCGTTACACAGTCGAAGACCTTGCAGTTTACCGACAACGTGAGCTACAGCCTTGGCAAGCACGCCTTGAAAGCCGGGCTGGATGCGCGGCGCGTGAGGTATGCAGACATCGAGACGTTCCTGCCTTCGGATGACTTCGGTCTCTTCACGTTTCAGCCGACGTTCACGGGTAATGCATTCGGAGATTTCCTTGAGGGGTCGCCGACTACGCTGTTCTTTGCGGTGTCGAGCCCGGATGTGGCGGGAACGGCGTGGCAGTATGCAGTCTTCGCACAGGATACCTATCAGGTCACGAGCCGGCTGACGCTGAGTTATGGGCTGCGGTGGCAGATTCTGCCGGGATTCCACGAGGATGGCGGCAATCTGGCGAACTTCGATCAGCGGAACAACGCAATCGTTGTGCCGGATGAGCTGGCGTCGTATCTACAGCAGCAGAATATCGAGTCGTCGAATCTGGCATTTCGGCAGTCGTTCAACTCGTGCGATCTGAATTACACGGCTCTTCCCTGCACGAAGTATCTGACGGCGAGCCAGGATCATCTGCCCCAGTCGCTGCGCAATACCTACAAGGGGAATTTCCAGCCGAGGATTTCGCTTGCGTGGCGGCCATTCAACGACACCAAGACGGTAGTACGTGCTGGATTTGGCATTTTCACGATTACAAATCTCGGACCGCTATCATTTAACAACAGCGGCAATCCGACGTCGGCATTGCATACCTACACAAATACGACAACAGCGGCAGGGACGCCGCTGATCCAGTTCCCGAACACTGCTCCTCCGAGCACTACGGTGCAGTATGGCGGGGGCGGACTGGATCAGGGTGTGGATCCGAACTATCGCGATCCCCAGGCGAACCAGTGGAACCTTACGGTGGAGCGGCAGGTCACTAACAACGATAGCGTTCGGGCAAGTTATGTGGGCATGCACACCTACCGGCTGAGCATTACTGAGGATCTGAACCAGATTCCGGCGAGCACGACTCCTTACCAGACGACGGCGGCAAGCCCGTATGTCGATCCCCGGGCTGCGTATCACAACTGGTTCACGCTGTGGAGCACGTTTAACGCGGGCAAGGCCAACTATGACGCGCTGGAACTGGAGTGGAGCCACAAGAACTCCAATGGGCTGTATTTCGACGCGAGCTACACGCTGGCGAAGAATCTGGCGGACAACCAGGGCGACGTTCCAACGGCGTTCGCGGGAGAAGTGAACTATGGTATTCCGATCGCGGATCGGTTCAATATCAACGGTAATCACGGCAATGTGGAAGGCACGCGGCGGCAGCGCTTCCTGTTTACCGGCGTATATCAGCTTCCCTTTGGGCAGGGACGTGCGTTCCTGAACGACGGCGGCTGGAGGAATGCTCTCTTCGGCGGATGGGAAATGACGAACGTGACTCTGCTGCAGACGGGTCCCTGGCTGACGCCGAACATCAGCACTTCGTATGACGAGTCGAATACCAACGTGGTGAACCGCGGCGCGTACCTGCGTCCAGATCAGGTTTCGAACAGGCTCTACGCGGGTCAGTCGCGGGCGCGGTACTTCAATCCGGCGGCGTTTTCGCCTACGCCGGCGGGGGCAGGCCGATTTGGCAATGCCGGTGTGGGGATTCTCGAAGGACCAGGCACGGAGGCTGTGAGCATGGGACTGGCGAAGGTTTTCAAGGTGACGGAGGGAGTGCATGTGCGGTTCGAGTCCACGTTTACCAACGTGCTGAATCACACCAACTTCGCTGCGCCGGCAACGCAGATCGACAACACGACAACGTTCGGGGTTCTGAGCGCTCCGCAGACCGCGGAGAATGCCGGGAATCGGACAGGGCAGTTGGCCTTAAGGGTGGATTTCTAATGCAGGGATTAGGGATTAGCCATTAGGGATTCGCGTCCGGAAATCCGGACGTCGAGCACCCGGCGTTCTGACAGAAAAAGCAGGTCCTTGGACTACGTGCGGCGCAAAAGATACGCCGCACTTCGCTCAGGATGACATCGTTTTGAGGTTGTTGGTCATTACCGCGTGACCTTGTCCTGAAGCCCTGGGCCAAGGGCAAGCTCGATGAGCGTCCTCTGCTCCATATCATGCGCCTTGGCTGAGCCGGTTGCGGGGCTCGCGGCGGCAGAGCGCTTGATGCTGAGCACATGGCGATCGCTGGCCAGACGGCGCAGGCGCGGCAGCACATAGGAGAGCGCGCCCATATTTTCCGGCTCTTCCTGGACCCAGATGACTTCGTGGGCTTCGGGATGCGCGTCGATGGCGGCGGCGAGCTCGGCTTCGGGCCAGGGGTAGAGCTGCTCGAGGAAGATGATGCCGGTCGTGCCGTCGCCGCGCTTCTGGCGCTCAACGCGCAGCTCGTGGCCGATTTTTCCGGTGCAGACGAGCAGGCGCTTTGCGCTGGCGATGCCGGTTTCAGGCAGAACGTTCTGAAAGTGCGGGCGCGTGAGCTCTTCGATCGGAGAGATGGCATCGGGATGACGCAGCATGCTCTTGGGTGTGAAGACGATCAGCGGCTTGCGCCATTTGCGCAGTGCTTGGCGGCGCAGCAGGTGGAAATACTGCGCGGCGGTGGAAGGCTGGCAGACCTGGATGTTGTCGTGCGCGGTGAGTTGCAGATAGCGCTCGATGCGCGCGCTGGAGTGCTCGGGGCCCTGGCCTTCGTAGCCGTGCGGCAGAAGCAGGACAATGCCGCTGAGCAGTCCCCACTTGTCTTCTCCGGCGGAGATGAATTGATCGATGACGATCTGTGCGCCGTTGGCGAAGTCGCCGAACTGCGCTTCCCAGAGGACGAGGGTTTCGGGATAGTCCCGGCTGAATCCGTATTCGAAGCCGAGTACGCCGGCTTCGGAGAGGACGGAGTTGTAGATGTCGAATGAGGCCTGGTCGGGTGAGAGATGGGACAGCGGAATCCAGGGCTGCTCGTTCTCGATGTCGATGAGAACGGAGTGACGCTGGTTGAAGGTGCCGCGCTGGCTGTCCTGTCCGCTGAAGCGGATGGGCGTGCCCACGATAAGGAGCGAACCGAAGGCGACGGCCTCGGCCATTCCATAGTCGAAGGGGCGCTTGCCCTGGCCCATCTCGCCGCGCTGTTCCAGTAATTTTTTTATTTTGGGATGGACATGGAAGTCCTCGGGGTATTTCGAGAGGCCGTCGGAGATGGCCTGAACCTGCTCGCGGGTGAGTCCGGTTTCGACCTCGTACTCGGGCTTCCAGGGTCCGCCCTTGAAGGACGACCAGTACTCGGGAAGACGCGCCAGATGCGGCATCTTCTGCATGGCGGTCGCGGCCTTCTGCGCTTCAGAGAATTCAGCCTGGAGTTCGCGCACGCGGGGGGAGATGTCGACGTCAAGCTGCTTTGCGTAGATTTCGGAAAGCGGCGGATGGCTCTTGATGCGGCCGTAGCGCAGCGGCTGGGTGATGGTGGGGTCGTCGACTTCGGAGTGTCCATGACGCCGATAGCCGATGAGGTCGATGACCACATCGCTGTGGAATGCGTTGCGATACTCGGCAGCGAGCGCAGCGATGCGCACAACGGCGGCGGGATCTTCGGCATTGACGTGGAAGATGGGGATGGGCAGCCGGCGGGCGAGATCAGACGAGAAACGCGAGGAGTTGGACTCGTCGGGCTCGGCCGTGAAACCGATGAGGTTGTTGACGATGATGTGAATGCTTCCGCCGACTGAGAAGCCCTCGACTTCAGCAAGATTGAGAGTCTCGGCCCAGATGCCCTGGCCGGCGAAGGCGGCGTCTCCGTGGATTGTGATGGGGAGGACGCGGTCGATGCCGTCGGCGCCCCAGCGGGTCTGCTTGGCGCGGGCGCGTCCCATGGCGACGGGATCGACGGCCTCAAGGTGGCTGGGGTTGGAGACGAGGTGCAGGGCGACCCACTCGTCGTTGCGGGCGTGAAAGACGCCGGTGGCTCCTACGTGGTATTTCACGTCGCCGCCGCCAAGAATGCTGCGCGGGTTGACGTCTTCAAACTTGGAGAAGATATCGGCGGCCGGCTTGCCGAGGGTGTTGACCATCACGCTGAGACGCCCGCGGTGGCTCATGGCCATGACGGAGGTTTGAACGCCGAGTTCGGCGGAGCGGTTGAGCAGCTCGTCCAGGAATGGCAGGAGCGCGGTGACGCCTTCAAGGGAGAATCGCTTTGTGCCGAGATAGCGCGACTGGATGACCGACTCGAAAACGTCGGCGCGCGCGAGCAGGTCAAGCACGTGCCGCTGCGCGTCGCTGTCGAGCGAGGGCGGTGCTGCCTCCAGGCGCTCGGCGAGCCAGTCGCGGCGGTCGGCGAAGGGGATGTGCATGAACTCCGCGCCGATCGTGGAGGCGTAGATGCGTCGGGCGTCGTCGGCGTCGGGGCCGGTGAGATCGAGCTCGGGCACGCGCACGGGCGAGAGGTATTGGTCGAGCGGATCGAGCTGGGCTTGTAAGTAGCCCCAGCGGCGGAAGGCGTCGAAAACGGAGACCCGCTCAGGGGCCTGTTCGCGCTGTGAAGGTTGCTGCTTTTGGGATCGTTTCTCGGAGAGAGGTGGTGCCAGCCTGGTTGCGCTCATATAAATTCGGATGGCAGCGCATGGCGTGTAGAAAAACGCGCGCTCGATGCGTGATCGAGCGAAGCGCGCTGCATCACAACCTTATATTTTACAGCTTTACGCAGGCCAGGCGGAAATGCGGCGCCTCGAGGAATGCGATTGTTTACTATTCCGGGAGAAATTCCGGAAAGGGAGAATAAAACGAGGGCTAGGCTCCTTCATCCAGGATGTTGGGAACGTCAATGCCGAGTGCCGTCGCGAGATCGTGCTGGTGTTCCTGTTCTTGCGAGATGATAGTGCGAATCTGTTCGGCCAAAGCGTAGTGGCCCACACCTTCGGCCTGTTTTACACGATTGCGATAGGCCTTGATGGTTTCCGTTTCGTTGTCGAGATCGAAGCGAAGCATTTCTTCGGCCTTCTCTGAGAGCTTCACTTGCTTTGGCGTCGCATTGGGGACCGCTCCGAGATAGTCGAGCTGGTCGGCGATGATCATCGCGTGTTGCAGCTCCTGTGCGGCGTGCAGTTTCAGCTCGGCAGCAATGTTCATCCACTGCGCGCCTCTCAGCACGTTGCTATAAACCGTGTAGGCAATAATTGCCTGGTATTCGCGAGAGAGATCCTCCTGCAACCCTTCAATCAGCGTCTGCAACGCAGGGCTCTTCTTCTTAGCTGCCATCTGCTCCTCCATTAAGTGGGAAAGTCCAATAGTTCCCGGCGAATAGCGGGGATTGGAACACTCTGATCTTGGATGCCAATCCGATGGTAGTGGATGGCCAGCGCGGGAGATCTGCGAGCAGGATGACGCGGTCGCTATTCCGACTCTAGTTGGCCGTTAGGCGCGGGTTGGATCGTAGTTCTCTCATCGGTTGAGCGTTCGCCGGAATGCCTCTGCAGCAGGAGTAGAGCGAAATGATACGAAACGATGCAGCCAAGTGCGATCTCACAGAGTAACGGAAACATATCGGGCTCCAAAGTGGATTGCAGGCAGTCGTGGGGTCGCTTCTGTGCTCGATACAGCCGCGTTCTGCGTGGCCGACGGGTTTTTCAGCGAAGGCAGAACGCGGAGTTGAGAACCAAGGTAGCGGTTAGTTAACGACAGGGCCGAAGTTGCAGCCTGCCGGGGCGTTGAGAGTCGTTGTGGCTCCGACCAGGAACGGGTTCGGGGTTGGGCCTGTTTTGGTCGGGATCAGTTGAGTCTTCTGGAAGCCGGCGACACCGAAGGGTAACGCGGAGCTGATAGCGGCAAGGTCTCCGAGGTTGTCGAAGGCTATGCCGTTGGGCGCAGCAAGGGTCTGGTTCATGCCTATGGCGACGCTATTCAGAGTGACGCTGGGTGTTGGGGAGCTTGTCGTAACGAGCTGGTTGGGCGTGAACTCGACGATGGTATTCGGGGCGTTCGCGTTGCTGGACCAGAGGTCGCCTTTGGTGTCGAAGACGAGCGCCCAGGGTGCCTGGATGGATCCATTGCCGTCATCGGAAAGGGTAACGCTGGGCGTAAGGGTGTAGTTGCCGCCGCGCGTGGGCAGCGTGTCGTTGTTGAATTTGAAGATGGTGGTGCTGGCGTTGTTGGCGATGTAGAGATCGCCAACAGCGTCGAAGGTGATCCCCAGCGGTCCCTGAAAAGCGGGGTTGGACGCGATCGAGACGACCGGAGATACGTTCGCAGAGCTTTGAGCGAGTTGTTGTGGCGTAAGAACAAAGACCGAATTAGCACCATTGTCACTGACCCACAGATTTCCGTTGGGGTCGAATACGGCCTGCTGCGGAAAGGCGAAGAGTGTTGAGTTGATGGTGACGTTCGGCATGGGGGCATTGTTGGTGCCGAGGTTATTGAGCTGGGCGGCGGTGAATTCGAAGAGCGCTGGAGGCATGGTTCCACCGGCGGCTACGGTGCCGCCGTCGATCACCCAGAGATTGCCCGCGGCGTCGAAGGTGACTCCCTGAGGTGCTCCGAAGACCGAGCTGTTGATGCTGAGGTGAGGGGCGGGGTCAGGGTTTCCGGCGGTCAGCTGCGAGGGGGTGAACTCGACGACGTTGGCTCCATTCGCTACCCAGAGCGCTTTGTCGAGGACGGCGACGGTGGCCGCAGAGGGCTTGAGCATATTGGTGCTGGTTCCGCAGCCGACGCCGGCGATAACGGCCAGAAAACCGGCAAGGCTGGCGCTGGCAATGGCTGCGCGCCAGTTGATCGCCCGGGCTCGCGCCTGGAATTCGGGCAGCATGGGGAAATCGGCGGTTATGGGAACAACCGGGATCTCCGCGGTTCTCTCCCTGGTCTCGGGTTCGGTCTGGCGCACCAAGGTCAGAGCGCTATGTGCGCTGATTTCTAATTCGGTGTACTTTTCGTTGCTCACGGTTTCATCTCCTGTATGAAGCGATTTGGCCGGCGGTTTTCGTCTCTTGCCCTGGCAACCCGGATATTCCGTCGGCAACGAGTGAACAGTACGAAGGGAGGGCGCACAATGTCGTTTGAAATGCCTGAAAAATGGCTGAGAGAGATGTTGGGCGAGTCACCCCACGCAGAGAGGGCGAAGACGACCGGGGTAAGTGGCTCAATTTCAGTGCAATAAATTGCGGACGGTGCGAGGCACGGCTGCGGCGATGGCGTCCCGACGCGCGGGATCAGGGCGTCGTATTCCCTTCTCTCCGCGCGGTTTAGGAAAAGCTTGGGATTTTGTTGGGAGTGTTGCGAGGTGCTCGTTTGGGCGTCTGACGATCCGTGGAAGGTATGCGACTATTTATCGTGCCCGACCATGTCTTTCACGTCGTAATCGAGATAGCCCGCAAGCGCAAAATCGTTGTCTCTGAAGAGCCGGTCATGCAACGCCCGCACGCTGCAGTGCTTCGCATCGCATTCCAGAAGGTCGCCCTGCAACTGGTGCCCGAGATGGACAGCCGCGGCCTGATAGCAGGCAACTACAAACTCGCTGCAAAATGCGCCGCCCTGTCCCCAGGCAGGCGCAGAATCGGCGATTTCATTTCCATAAGTCTGCGCCCGATTCAGTCCGTGCGCTCCTCCCTTATCCGACCGGAAGACGCTGCTGACGGCCTTACCCTTCGCATAGTTGATCATGCCGCCTTTCGCCCAGTTGGTCGCGGCATCGGCGGCACACGCGGCAAGTTCCGAATTTGTACAGGTATAAACCTTGTATGTGCCGTAGGGCAGGCGGGAGGTTCGCACCTTTCCAGAACCGCTGGCCTCAGCCACATCGGGCCTGTCCGAATAGCCGTTGCCGATCCACAAAAGGGCATGGACCAGGCTCGTCTGGCCTTTGTTCCTTCGCCAGAATTTGAGGCTGGTCAGTCTTTGACCAAAGCGGATTCCCTTGTGTTTCACCGTGGTGTTGTCGGGGGTGTCCTCCAGGAGAAGGACGTCACCGGGACGCAGTTCGGATCGCAGCACAGGTAGAGAGTACTTCGATATCCGTGAAACGACAATAAATTGTTAACCCTGCAGCGGGCCAATGCGATTGGCAAGCCGCCAGGCGACGGTGGCCGCCGAACGCAGGGTCAGGGCTCACC
>CAWAYO010000095.1:0-47401 GCA_963786085.1 uncultured Acidobacteriaceae bacterium | reverse complement strand
GGCGACGGCTACTGAGCGCCGCTCTTGAAGACCTGTTCGGCGAAGTAATTCTCGACGCGGGCCTGATCGCGGAGCATCTCGAGGTAGGCGTTCTGCAGCAGCTGCGAGCGGGCATTGCGCAACTGCTCACGAATTTTCTGCTGCACGCGGGGATCGTTCAGCTCGCGCTGGCCGGCGGCCTCCTTGTCGAGCAGGCGGTAGATGGCATAGCCGACAGGCCGCTTGCCGGCGGGGGTGTTTTCGTAAAGAGGCAGAACGTCAGTGACCTGTCCGGGCTGGAGCTTGTTGATGGCGGCGTAGACTTCCGGCTCGGAGCGCAACTGCGATTCGGTGACAAAGCCCATGTCGCCGCCGCTCTGGGCGTTGTCCGGGCGCTCGGAGAAGTTGGCGGCGAGCATGCCGAAGTCCTCGCCGCTCACGATGCGGTTGTGCAGCGCTTCGATCTTCTTCTTCGCGTCGGCGTCGTTGGTCGCCTTGCTGTTCTGCAGATTGCCCACCTGCTGGGCGGGCGCGGGAATGGAGGTGACGACGATCTGCGCGAGGTGATATTGCGGCTCCATGAGATTGAACTCAGACTTGTGCGCGTTGTAGTAGTTGGCGATGTCGGCGTCGGTGATATTGATCTTGGAGTTGATTTCTTTATTGAAGAGCTTTTCTTCGGTCTTGGCGATACGGATCTGGCGCTTCATCTCGTCGAGAGTCATGTGCTTGTCGGCGAGGACCTTGTTGAACTCTTCCTGGGTGTAGGGCGCCTTGAGCTCGTTGACGCGGCTGTCGACCTCTTCATCGCTGGCGGAGAGGTTGAGCTTGGCGGCGCGCTGCATGACGATCTCCTGGTCGATCAGGTCGCGGACGATGTTGAGCCGGACGATGTCGGCCTGCTCTTTCGAAGGCTGCTGATGAGATTCACCGAGGGTGTCCTGATAGCGGGTTTCGACGTCGGAGCGAAGGATGGGCTTGCCGTTCACGGTGGCCACGGCGTCGGGATTGTGGCCGCGCTGGCAGCCGGAGGCGCCCGCGATGCACACGGCAGCCAGGGCGAGGATCGCAGGGGACCTCTGGAAGCTCATTTTGCGCGCAGGTTGTGAGGGAAGGGCAGCAGAGACTGCGTTCAGTCGGAATGGCAACAGTGATCTCCTTGAGCACCGCGCGCGAAGGCGCGGAGACGTGCTCGCCAGGCCCGCGGCTCAGGCAGGCCAGCTAAACGCTCTGTTCCAGCATAATTTGCCGGGCGACTACTGCAAAGCAAGGCAACGGTTAACACGCGGTCAATTGCTTCCCCCGGTGGGCTTGGGAGCGGGCTCAGCCGGCTTGGCTGGGGGTTGCGATGCGGGCTGAGCAGGCTTCGCCGGTTGGTTGAACTGGTCGGGAGGCGGGGTGACGCCTTCGGCGACCAGGGCGCGGTCGATGATGGACCAGAGCGTGCTGGTGGGCAGGGCTCCAGCGAGCATCTCGCCGTTGACGTAGACGGTCGGCGTCTGCTGAATGCCGAGGCTGTCGGCCTGCTTCATCTCGGCACGGACGGTGGACTCATCCTGTTTGGCGACGCAGGCGTCAAGCTTGGCCGTATCGAGCTTGCTGGCGTCGCCCTGCAGATGGGCGAGCTTGTCGAGGGTGGCATCGGCCTTGGTGAGGTCGCGGTCCGGGCCGGTCACGTCCTGGCCATGGGTGTGCAGGTAATCGACGTATGCCCAGTAGGCGGGCGTGCTCTGTGCGGCGAGACAGTTGGCATTCACGGCCGCGTGTACCGCCCAGGGGTGCAGCTCTTCGAGAGGCAGATCGCGGTAGACGATCTTCACCAGGCCGTTGTAGTGGTCGAGGGTTTCGGGAAAGAGCTCGGCGTGCATCTTCGCGCAGTAAGGGCACTCGAGATCGTCATAGTTCACGATCACGACCTTGGCATTGGGATTTCCGCGTACGGGGCGGCCGGAGACGGGCGCAATGTCGGCGGGGTCCTTGCTGATATCCCAGCGCACGACACGGGCAAGAGTGTTGCCGTCCTTCGAGAGCAGAAAGGGGATGGTCTGGCTATGATCAGAGTGGCCGGGCAGAGAGAATGTAATCTGCACGGTATCGAATCCGGGGACGTCGCTGGGCGTGCGCGGACCGACGGAGACCTGATAATCGGCGGGAACACTGAGTTTGCTGCGCACCTCGACGTCGATCTTGCGCAGGGTTTTCTGATCGACAGTGTTATTGGAGGTGTTTGCGGGTGTGTTCTGCGCCTTGCATCCCGCAGCGGCGACAAGCGCCACCATGCAGGCAAGGGTGAGTCGAATTCGGGACAAGCCAACCACCTTTCGGTAGTTCGATTATCTCATTTTGGGCCACGCCTTTGGGGTGGGGGCCATCAGAAGACCCGTTCGGCCCATGACAGGGTGCCCGCTGTGCCTACGTTGGCCAGAGTGAAGTTGTAGAGGAATGTGGTGTGTGCCGGCACGGTTCCCAGCTGATAGCGCCGTACTTCGAAGCTGAGGCCGCAGCAGTTCCAGTTGTAGGTGGCCTGGCCGCTGGCATATTGCAGATTGTTGAGAGTGAAATCGTAGCCGAGATTCATGCCGACGCTCAGCCCAGTCTTGATCGGGCTGCCATAGATAGCCGAGACCCGCAGCTGATTGAAGTTGATCTCCGTGGTTGAGACAGCGGTCGGACTGGTTCCGGTCGCGGCTGAGCTTGTCGGGGCGGGGCCTGAAGGCGTGGCTCCGGGCAAGGTATGCAGGTGGGCGTCGCTGACGGAGAAGTCGAAGTCTCCGTGCTTGTAGTTGGCAAAGAGGTTGCTGGAGTCCAGCCGGCCGGTCTTGGTGTCGTAGTCGACGTCCCACTCGAGATTGGTGGCGGCTGTGGTCTGCCAGCGCAGACGGGAAATGATAGGGGAGTAGTCTCGCGGGCGTTCGAGGAAGGCGACGCCGCTCAGGTCGAGGGTGGTGTCGAGCACATTGCGCGTTCCGGGGGTAACTGCGTGGCCAAAATCGGGATCGAAGAAGTACTTCTGGCCAATAGTCCAGGTGAGCCAGTCCGAGGTACCACCGCCGCAAGTCTCGTCCGGGCCCAGGGCATCGTCTCCGGTACAGGGATGCGTGTGCAGATGGCGCACGAAGAGACGCTGAGTGAGGAAGTAGTCGAGCTCCCGGGTGTCGCTGGCTACGTCAACACCGTCGAACTTGAGCACCGAGTCGAAGTTGTTGATGCCGCCGACAAATCGGTACTGGACTTCGGGCTCGATTGCGTGGCGGACGTCGCCTCCGAACAAGCGCTCAAGCCAGGGAGCGGAGAAGTCGCGCATCACCGCCGGTGGACGGAGGTCGACGCTGGCCTCGAAGTCCTTGCGGTTCACCGTGGCGTCGCGTTCGGTGGGCAGCATGCCGAGCGGGGCCGGGTTCTGGCTCTTGGTGTAGAAGGTGTCGCGTACGGCGATGAGGGGGCGCAGGGTCCAGCCGTCGAAGTGGAGGGGCAGCGCCAGGTGGGGGTAAAAGTCAAAGCGCGGGACGACCTTGGAGGTTTCGAATCCCGGCTCGGAGCGGGAGAGCGATGTCCCGGTGGCGTTGATGCCCCACATCAGGGGGGTGTCCGGCAGGTACTGGTCGAGACCTCCGAATTGCAGGGTGGGGAGATGAAGGATCCTGATCTCCTGTTCGCCGTTCGGAGAGCCGGCGGTGCTCTGGAAGCTCTGATAGCGGTTAAAGCTGATGCCTTCGAAAAGGCCGTTATGAGCGTGGCTCAGGAATGCCTGCGACTTCACCTCGGAGTTGATGGCGACCACGTAATTGCTCTCAAAGGCCTGCCGGTAGGTGTAGGAGCTCAGATACTCCACGTCGGCGACGGCGCGGGTCTCCGAATCGAAGTCGCGCCGTCCGTCGAAGAGCAGGTCCACGCCGCCCTGGTTCTCGGTTCCCGGCAGCCGGTCGAGCAGGCTGTTGAAGCGAAATGTCGTGAAGTCATATCCGCGTCCCTTGTAGCGAAACAAGGCATTTGGCGCGAAGCCGCGCTTGGAGTAATACTGCGATCCGATCAACAGGTCGGCGCTGCGCCCCAGTGTGAAATAGACGTCCTCACCGAAAATCCAGCCCTTCTGAGTGTCTTTGCCGAACATGGGAATCAATAAACCCGACTCGCGGGAGTCGGCGTTTACCGGATGGGTCACATAGGGCATGTAGAAGACGGGCACTTTGTGCACCACGGGCAACGCCCGCAGCTCGAACCAGCTGCTTTTGGCACGCGCGACACCATTCTCGAGGAAGAAATTGTGGGCGACAAGCTGCCAGTCGGGAGTGGGCAGACGGCAGGAGGTCATGGTGCCCTGCACGATGTGATAACGATTCTGGCCGGTCTGAATCAGCTCCCGCGCAGTGAGGGCAAAGGGGCTGGATGAGGTGAATACTGGTTTAGCTTGCTCCAGCGTTCCCACCCCCGGCAGAACCCTCGTAACTGTCTTGACCTGGGATGTCCTTCCCTCGCCGAGCGTGCCGGTCACGTCGTAAAGGTGGGCAGTGTGGGCGTCGAGGTTCATGGTTCCATGACTGGCGACGAAATGCGCTTCGTCGGGTCCGCCGTCAATGTGCAGGTTGCCCTCGGCGACGATCTCGCTGGTGCCCTGGTTGTAGATGGCGTGGTCAGCGGAGACGACGTAGTCCTTGTAGTGGATGATGATGTGGCCGGTCAGGGTGTAGAGGCCGCCGGCGCTGGTCCTGACGTAGCTCTGCGTGTCGGCCTCGATCTTTACGGGCACACCCTGGGGGGGCGCGGGCACGACATGCGCTTCGGGCATGGTGCTCTGCAGGCTGGGGTCGTCGGGGTATTCGGTGTCCTGCGCCGGTTGAGTCCGGGCTGAATTTTGCGTCGGAGAGGCCGCCTGACCCTGTTGCTCGGCCGGGGGAAACTGCTTTGATAACTGCTGCGGCCAAAGCTGCGGATGACAGAGCAGTAGCAGCGTGATAAACAAAAAAGTGCGGGCTCTCATCGCAAAGGGCAACCTAAGGATAGCAAAGCTGTCTATGGCTCCCGGCCAATGGAAGCGCCGCTGCTCTGGCTCGAAAATCCGTTCTCTCGCCAACATTGGAGTGATCCCGATGATCGCACCACATGTACCCGGCCCGTTCGTAGCAGGCGGATGGCGGAAGAGACGTGCGCGCAGACCATTGAACCCGCTACCCCTCATCCTCTCCAACATTGACGCTGAACATAACGACAGACGCGATTTGTCCGGACTGTGTCTCGCAACTCGACTTCGGAACGCGCGTTTGCAAGAAAAAGAGGATCACCGTTGAGTACTTCGCCGCAGAGCGCCGTCTACGATGACGATTCGTCCGAAATGACTGCAAGACTGCCTGCCTGGAAGCAGGAGGTAAATGACCGCCTGGTAGCGCACCGCAGCCGGCGCACGCCTAATCCCGAGGCGCAGTCGGTTCTTCCCGGCATGGAGAGCGCGGCATCGCGGCCGGCGGCGCGGAGTGTTGCGGCGCGAGTCGCGGAGCGCTATTCGCGGGTGCCGTCTTACCGCGAGGCGCTGGCCGCCGAGGCTGCCAATGCCGCGCGGGCGGCCGAAGCTGCCGCCAAGGCTGCGCAGAAGGCTCACGAGGCGGCACAGGCGATGAACGAAGTTCTGTGGGCGGATCTCGAAGAGCCGGTTGAGGAGCCAACGCCCGAACCTGTTTCCGGAGCCAGCTCCGCCGATCCGGTACCACGTCGATCCGGGATCGCTGCCGGAGCCGCGCAGGAGCGCGATACCGCAGGCTGCCGCGCCGGTGAGCCGGCGTGGAGCGGAGATTGTCGATCCCTTTGAGGATTGCGTAGTTGCTCCGGCGCAGCCCTTGCCGGTGCGCATCCTGGAGTTTCCGCGGGAGCTGGTGGCGGCGCGCAAGGCGCGGCCCCGGCATGCGGAAGGTCCGCTGCGTGAAGAGTCACACGCACCGGAGAAGTCGCAGCTGCGCATCTTTGAGGTGGAGGCGGACGCGATCAGCCACGAGCCCGTCGCATCAAAACCGGTGGAGGAACAGGTTCTGCCGGAGTGGCATTCAATTCGACTGGACGCACGGGCCGAGGACACACGGGCCTACGACGTACGGCCCTACGACGCACGGGCGCTGATCGCTTCGGCGGTTGCCTCGGCCACCGCGCCCGCAGCCGCGCGGGCCGGCCGCCGCAATGCGGACGGTTCGCAGAGTAAGACAGGGAACCAGCCGACAGCGCGGGGAACTGGAGAGCCGCGCGGGAACGGCAATGCCGGTGAGGCAGCCCCGCGTCATTCGCCGCTGCTGGACCTGGGGCCGCTGCATGTCGCCTCGATGGAAGACCGGCTGATGGCGGGGATTGTTGATCTGGCACTGGTGCTGATTGCATTCCTGCTCTTCGTGCTTGTGATCGTGGCATGCACCGCCCACCCGCCGACGGGCAAACCGGCGCTGGCTTATGCGAGTGTTGCGCTGGCAGGGTTCTTCGCGCTCTACCAATGGATCTTCTTTACCTATGCCGATGGGACGCCGGGCATGCGCTACGCGAAGATCGCCCTGTGCACCTTCGACGACGAGAACCCTTCGCGCAAGGCGATGCAGTGGCGGATTGCCGCGCTGTTTCTCTCGGCAATGCCGATGGGGCTGGGATTCCTGTGGGCGCTCTTTGACGAAGACGGGCTGGGATGGCACGACCGCATTACGCGGACTTACCAGCGCAGCTATCGATAGCGCTCAGTCTTGGGGGTTGTCAGCAGTATCTAGGCCGCTCTTGTGGCGAACTTGATGACCCCGCGTCCGCCGTCTGCTTCTCCATCGAAGATTGTGAAATAGCCGTTCATGAGCGGCAGGCCGAGGGTCGTAAAACCGGCACTGCCCTCTGTAATGGCCGCCGCCGCTGAACCGGCTTTATCTGTGTTGACCTGCCAGTAGTTGTTCGGCGCGATCTGAAGCGAAACGTCGCCGGCATCGCCCTGGAGTACGAAGGTCAAGGTCGGCCAGTTCGGTAAGTCGAGAGCTGAATTGGCGACTGGCTTGTTGTCGAGAACCGATCTGGTGAGCAACTGCTGCTGGGCTGGAGTGAGTTTCGACAGCAGCGCTCTGAACATCTGCTTGCTCACTTCGAGGCTGGCGGTTCCGCTGTCGACTATGGAGTTCGAAGAGGATCCTTTTGGGCCTTCCATGCGAGCGGCAATGGGATCCCCGTTGCCGACGATGATGGCCTTCAGGTTTGTGTTGTACCACTTGTCGGAGAGCACTTTCACGGTCTTGAAGCTGCCGGTGTAAAGGTCGGTGCACTCTTCACCGCCGCCGACGATCATCCAACCCTGATTGAGGGGATCGTTCGCACCTCCTCCGCCGACGTGAATGAGGGAACGCCGGGTCAGGAATGCCATCTTATCCGAGGTCACTCCGTCATCCGCAAGTTGGGTCAAATATGGCTTGAGCTGGCCGTGCCTGCCGGTGCGAACCTGGTTCTCCGAATACTTAGAGACCCAGGTATCTTCCGGCATGGTGAAGGCGTCGTCGAGATACGCATAGGCAAGCCCCAGGATGCCGTCGCACGAATCGAACATATCCTTCGACGTGTAGGCGATCGCAGCGTTGGCGTTCTCGAGAAGTATGGAAGCCTTGCCGTCTCCGATGGATATGCCCGTCTTGATGACGGCGCCCGTCCAGCTGCTTCCGTCGTCATAGGCACTGGTCTGAGCCAGTTTTGTGGACTGATCGCCGCCGGACAGATTCGGATGATACTTCCTGCCGTTGAGCGCTAAAGCGCTGCTGCCCGTGTCCAGGATCACATTCATCGGCTGCTTTTCCGGGCCAACAAGGATGCGGCCGGTGTAGTCGCCGTCCGCGTAGACATTGGTAATCGGGATACGAGCAATCTTTGCCACTGGAGATAGCCTCCGCCCAGAACTTACGAATGAAGGATTTGCGAATCCGGCTCGTCACGAGCTCTATCGCGCGATAGCAATACCGGAACGGGCCAACATGTATAGTGCGAAATCCGTAATTTTGTGACAAAAAGTGTTCACAGAGGAACGTGTCGGATTTCTGACGCGTAGCATCGAGCGTGATGATATATCGCCCGCTGCTGGTTGTTCTTTTGTCATGCGCTGCCGTTGCCCAGAGCCCCGTTCCCAAAAACATCCAGCGCCTGGATGGCTCGACGATCTCGATCGGCGAGGCGGATGCGTTTGCGAAGCAGACTCTCGAAGCAGCGCACGTTACCGGCGCGCAGATCGCTGTGCTCAATAATGGCAAGCTGGTGTGGAGCGCGGGGTTCGGACTGAGGCGCAAAAATCCCGACCTGCCGATGGATGCCGAGACGACCACCTGGGCAGCGTCGATTACGAAATCGGTCTTCGCGTTTTATGTAATGCAACTGGTCCACCACGGCCAGTTCAATCTCGATGAGCCGGTTGCGGGGCAGCTTGCGAAACCACTCAATGAGTACGAGCCATATCGCGAGACGGCTTCAGAACTGGTGCGCGATCCGCAGTGGCAACTGGTGACGCCGCGCATGCTGCTCTCGCACACGTCGGGTCTGGCGAACTTTGCCTTCATTGAACCGGACAAGAAGATGCACCTGCACTTCAAGCCGGGAACGCAGTTTCTCTACTCGGGCGAAGGGATCAACCTGGTGCAGTTCGTCATTGAGCAGCAGAAGGGTAAGCCGCTCGACCAGCTGATGCAGGAGGCGATCTTCGGACCGCTGGGGATGACCCACACCGGACTGATTTATCGCCCGGAGTTCGAGGCGGATGTAGCCGATCGCTTCGACTCCCAGGGGAACTTCCATGCGCAGACGCGCCGGTTTCCGGCGCGAGCCGCGGGATCGATGGCGACATCGGCCGACGATCTCTCGCGGTTTACGTCCGCGTTGTTCGACGACAGGATCATCTCGACTCGCTCAGACATGCTGAGCCCAGTTTTCTACATCCACACAAAGCATGAATTCGGGTTGCCGGGCGAGATGGGTCAAGACACGGACAGCAAGGAGGCGGATGGTGTTGGGCTGGCGTACGGCATTGGCTGGGGACTGCTGACGAAGACAAAGTTCGGACCAGCGTTCTTTAAGGAAGGTCATGGCGACGGCGCGCAGAATTACATGATCTGCTTCCAGCAACAGAGGTCGTGCATGATCGTGCTGACCAACAGCGACAACGGCGAGCTGGCCTTCCGCCCGCTCTTCGAGAAGATTCTCGGCGATACGGTCACTCCATGGGAGTGGGAGGGCTATACTCCCGCTTACATCGAGCAGAGCCGCAAGCAGCCGTGACGGTTCAGCAGCGGCTGGCCTGTTCGGCGGCCGCGCCGGCTCCGATGAGGGCGATGGTCGGGTCTTCGGGGATGACCTCGACGGTGTAGTTCTGCAGCGGGCTCATCTTGACCATCTGATAGAGGTGCTCCCGGAGGCGCGCGATTTCCAGGCGATCTATGTCGCGGCCGGTGAAGTAGAAGCGACCCGGTCCTTCGAGGTGGATCTGGGTAGCGGTGGCTGCGGCCAGCGCCAGGTGATATAGCTCGACGAAGTCGGCGCAGCGCTTGTCACCCTTGCGTGCGGCGGCAAAGACCTCGTCGGGTTCCAGGTCAAGAAAGCGCAGGCGCATGGCACGGTGGCCGGTGATGCCCTCGAGATGTCCGCGACCGCCACAGGCGCAGTATTTCTCCTTGGGATCGAGGGTGATGATGGTGTGGCCGCCCTCCCAGGGACCCTCGGCATAGGGATAGCGCCCGAAGCCGATGCCGTTGCCGATGGTCCAGACGCGCACCAGGCGGTCGAGCTGGCCACGGGTTGCTGCCACGCCCGCGGCGACCGCATCGGCGTCGTTCAGAGCGCTCACCTTGTAGTCGAGGCCGCGGGCGCTGAGGCCGTTTTTCACGGTTTCGGCGATGTTAGCCCCTTTGAGCTGGGGCAGGTTTGGCGAATCCTCAATGACGCCGTTACGCACGATGCCGGGGACGGCGATGCCCGCTACCTCAACTCCGGTGCCGGACGGGGCAAGGGCGGCTATCTGATCGCAGAGAACCTCGGCCAGCGCATCGGCGGGAAGTTCGATCAGTCCGCCGTTTTCGTCGGGGTCGTGTTCCTCTCCGGAATGCTTCGGAAAGCGTCTCAGCTCGCCTACTACCTTGTGATCTTCAAGCAGGCCAGCCACAACCTTTTCGGTCATGACTACGCCAACGGTCTTTGCCATATCGCCCTTCCTGTTGCCACTCCTGCATCAGCTTTCGAACCGGGCGAGGCGATTTACGCCGTTAAACGCGGCTGCCTTGTAGCACTCGGCCAGAGTGGGATAGTTGAACACGGTATTGATGAAATAGTCCACGGTGCCATTGAGAACCATCACCGCCTGCCCGATGTGCACCAGTTCGGCTGCGCCTTCGCCGATGATGTGGACGCCGAGAATCTGCTTCGTCTCGCGATGAAAGATGAGCTTCAGACGGCCGGTGGTATCGCCGCGTATCTGCCCGCGGGCAATCTCGCGGTAATAGGCCACGCCCACTTCGTAGGGCACGTCTTCTTCCGTGAGCTGTTCTTCGGTTTTGCCGATGAAGGAGATTTCGGGGATGGTGTAAATGCCGTAGGGATAGAAGCTGGGGTTGGACTGGACCGTGGATTCTCCGAACGCGCGCTCGGCGGCGATGCGTCCCTGCTCCATTGAGACAGAGGCCAGGCTGGGAAAGCCGATTACGTCGCCGACCGCATAGATGTGGGGCACTTTGGTACGAAAGTCCTTGTCTACCGGGATGCGTCCGCGGGAGTCGGCGTCTACTCCGGCGGCGGGTAGATTCAGCTCGGTGATATTGCCCTGACGTCCGACTGCATAGAGCAGCGCGTCGCCCGACAGACGCTTCTTGCTCTCGAGATTCGCGACCACGGTGCCGTCGGCCAGCTCTTCCACACTTTCCACTTCTTCGTGGAGGCGCATGGTCACGCGGCTGTCGCGCAGGTGATAGCTGAGGGCTTCGACGATCTCCTGGTCGGCGAACTCGAGCAGCTTGGGCCGCTTCTCGACCAGGGTGACGCGCACGCCGAGCGCGGAGAACATGCAGGTGTATTCGACGCCAATGACGCCGCCGCCGACGACGATGAGCGTCTTGGGCAGGTTCTGGAGTTCGAGGATCTGGTCGCTGTTGATGATGGTACGGCCGTTGATGGGTACCTTGGAGGTGTCGGCGGGCTTGGTGCCTACAGCGATGACGATGTTGTTCGCTTCGAGGACGTTCGATCCCTGGCGGCCGACTACGCGGATGTGGTGCGCGTCTTCAAAGCTGGCCGCGCCGGTAATTACGTCGACCCCGTTGCGTGAGAGCTGCGCGTCGGTTACGTCGATCTCGGTCTTGATGACGTGCTGCACGCGGAAGGCGAGATCGGACATGGTGATCTTTTCCTTCACGCGGTAGTTCATGCCGTAAATGGAGCGGTAGTTGTAGCCGGAGAGGTGCAGCACCGCTTCGCGCATGGTTTTGCTGGGAATGGTGCCGGTGTTGATGCACACGCCACCGACTACATCGCGCATCTCGACCAGGGCCACACGCTTGCCCTTCTTCACCGCGGAGACTGCCGCGCGCTGACCCGAAGGACCTGATCCGATTACGAGCAAATCGTAAGTAGCCATTTTTTAGGTTTACTCACTTGACCGTATCACGCGCCCATCTTAACCCCGTAAGTGTAAGCCCTGCGTGAATCTCTGTGGCTCTCTATTCGGGACTGGACCGGGAGGCTTCCCACACCCGGCCGACTATAGTCAAAAAAGTGCTCCTTTACGCTATCACCGGACGACGGCTGCTGCCAGGCGGCGAGCTGGAACAGCAGACTGGGCTTGTGGCTTTGGCCGGTAGTTGGGCGCGGGGCGGCGTGGACTACATCCAGGTGCGGGAGAAGGACCTGGCGGAGCCCGATCTTCTGGTGCTGGCGCAGCGGATTGTGACGGCGCTGCGGGTGGAGGGTCGGGAAACAAAGGTGCTGGTGAATGGCCCGGCAGAGCTGGCTCTCGAGGCGGGCGCGGATGGAGTGCATCTGCCCGGATCTGCGCCCGGCTCGGCTGCGGATGAGGCTCGGGGGATCTATCGCGCCGCCGGACGGGAGGCGATCGTCAGCCGGGCGTGCCATAACATTGAGGAGGTCCGGGCGGCGCGGGACGCTTCGCTGATTGTGTTTGCGCCGGTGTTTGAGAAGGTCTCCGCGTCAGACGGGGAAGGCCCTGGCCGAGGTGTCGGGCTGGAGATACTTTCCGAGGCCTGCCGGGCTGCGGGGCCGGTTCCGGTCATCGCGCTGGGCGGTGTCACGCGCGGGAACGCGGCAGAGTGCGTGGCTGCGGGGGCAGCGGGAGTGGCGGGCATCCGGCTGTTTCTGGGAGATGAGTGGCGAAGCCTGCGCAGAATCAAAAGTCAGTCATAATTGAGCCAAAGCAATGTATTTGCTCGATCTATGAAACGCTGGTATTTCGCAGCCCTCTTGACTGTTTTAAGCACCTTCTCGCTCGCTGTCGAACAGACGAAACCTCTCACACACGGCACGTGGTCAAAAGCCACCTGGGACGTCAATCGACAATGGGATTTCAGTGATGGAAGAGACATGCGTCCGACACGTATTCCCGCACCGGATGGTCACCTGATTTTCCACGTCGAGCCTAGGCCTGATTCTGATCCGGCGTCCAAGGGATCGCCGGATTTTTTCGTCACCCGAGATGGGAAGCGTTTGAAGGGAGAGATCGATCCAGAGGTTGATCCGGAAATGGCCTGGGCCCCAGACTCGAAGGCGTTCTTCATCACATAGTCCGATGGCGGAGCTGTTGGAACCTTCTCGGTGAACGTGTATTTGATCGAAGGCACCCAGCTTCGCAAGGTCAATGTCGACGAACCCGTGCGCGACGACATCGCCAAGACCTACCCGCCGTGTGTGCCCGCGGAGGGCATTCAGTCGTGTAGCAAAGAGGAAGAAAGAGTCATGCTGCAAAATCACGATTGGGTCAACGTAGCGGGTATGAAATGGATGAGCACCTCTAACAGTCTGTTGGTTGTTGGCAATGTGCCAGACAGTTCCCGGTACGGAGCGAATATGACCAAGTGGTGGGGATACGAGATCGAAGTTCCGTCCGGAAAGATTCTTAGACGATATTCGCGTCGCGAGTTTCGCAGCCGGTGGAACGACCTCAAGAAGGACTGGGACTGATCGGGAATCGAAGCTGGCGTTAAGCTTGTAAACACAGCCGTCACAGCTCGACTCACGCATGTCCCACTACAACAGCTTTGTCCGCATCCCCGCGCTTGCTGTCCGGCAGAGAATTCGTCCGCTGCCGCCTATCGGTGTCTTCGACGAGAATGTTCTGCGCCTGCGGGTGTGGCCACAGGACATCGATTTCAATCTGCACCTCAACAACGCGCGCTTTCTCAGCTTCATGGATTACGGGCGGGTGCGTCTTTCGGCGGCTACAGGAATTCTGACTCCAGCTCTCCGGGAGCGCTGGATACCCCTTGTTGGCTCGCTTTCCATCACCTACCGCCGCTCGCTCGGCCTGTTCGCGCCGTTCACGCTGACCACGCGCACGCTGTGCTGGGATGAGAAGTGGTTCTACATGGAACAGGTCTTCCGCTCGCGGGAGGGGCTGGCAGCGATTGCGTGGGTGAAGGGGCTGTTCCGGGCGAAGGACGGCAATGTGCCTCCGCAGAGCATTGTCGAGATGATCGCGCCGGGCACGGTGTCTCCGCCGGTGCCTGAGGCGTTGCAACAGTGGAACGATCTGACGAAGTGGAAGCTGCAGAGCCAGGATGTCGAATAGTCTCGCGTGGATTTCAACGGCGGGAGTACGATCCTCACATCCAGTTGGCGTGCTGATGCGTATGTTTGCTGAGGCCAGCTAAGCTCCGTCGCTCATGGCCAGGAGGTTTGTCCATGGCGATTCCTGCAAGGGCGAATTCGGGAGCGGCAGTTCTCGGAGCTTTCTGCTTTCCGGGTACAGGACACCTGAATCCCTTCACCGCGCTTGCCCGGCGCCTGCAGCAGCGGGGACACCGGGTGATCATCTTCGGTATCGCAGACACCGAGGCGCGGGTGCGCGCGGCCGGCATCGAGTTCCGGCAGATCGGCGCTGAGGACTATCCGCTGGGCACCCTCAAGCAGCTTGACGACAAGCTCAGACGGTTGAGGGGACTGGCGACGTTTCGCTTTACCGTCGAGCGGGTACGCAATCATGCGCGGATGGTACTGCGCGATGGTCCGTTCGCGGTGAAGGCTGCAGGGGTGGACGCGATGCTGGTTGACGAGGCAGATATGGCGGGCAGTGTCGCAGACCATCTGGGGTTGCCGTTCATCTCGATTGCCTGCTTTCCGCCGCTGATGTGGAATGCGGCGATGCTGCCCTTCTGCTTCGGATGGGGCTTCGGTGCGGGACCGTTTGCGCGGGTGCGGAACGTGCTCGGCTTCAAGCTGCTCTCCCATTTTGCTCAGCCGATATTCGAGGTGGTCAATGCCCAGCGGCAGATGTGGGGACTGAAGCCGTATGCGCGCAGCACCGATGCCCTGTCTCCGCTGGCGCAGATTGCACAGATCCCGGAGGCTCTGGAGTTTCCCATTCCCAACCGCCCGGCTTGCCTGCACTATGTGGGACCGCTGGTGGATGGTACGGTTCGTGCGCCGGTGCCGTTTCCGTGGGAGAAGCTCGACGGGCGGCCGCTGGTCTACGGCTCGATGGGCACCATTCAGAACGGGTCGGAGTATATCTTCAGAGCGATTGCGGAGGCATGTTCGACGCTCGATTGCCAGCTGGTGCTCTCGATGGGCGGGAGCCGCGAGCCGTCGGAGCTTGGTTCGCTGGCCGGCGATCCGATCGTCGTGCGCTATGCACGGCAGTTGGAGATCGTGAAGCGGGCAGCGTGTGTGGTGACGCATGCCGGGCTGAACACGGCGCTGGAGTCGCTGGCCGAGGGGGTGCCGCTGGTGGCGATCCCACAAGGCAACGACCAGCCGGGAGTTGCGGCGCGCATTGCGCATCATGGCGCGGGGATCGTGGTTCCGCTGCGGAAGCTTTCGGCGAAACGGCTGCATCGAGGGATCAAGGCGGTGCTGACCGAGGAGAAGTATCGCGCCTCTGCCCGGAGAATTCAGGCGGCAATGCGCGAGGTGGATGCGGTTGGACTGGCCGCGGATGTGATCGAGGAGGCGTTGGGACTGCGGACCGGACCGCAGGTTGCAGGCGAAGTCACTCAGCCAGCTTGAAGATGCGGATCTGGACCAGCTTGGCGATGGTCAGGTTCTCGAATCCTTTGGCCTTCATGCGCTCGATGAAGTCCGGCGTGACCTTGAAGATACGCATCTGGATGAGCTCGTCGATGGTGGGGTGGTAGCCCAGGGCCTGCACCTGTTTGATCTCGGCCGGGTCGACTCCCTGGACGCGCAGGGCGATGAGCTTTTCGGCTGAGGGCGGCGGGTAGCCGAGGGATTGCAGGCTGCGTACATAGTCGGCGTCGACCTTGAAGATGCGTAGCGCGATCAGATTCCCGGCGTCGATTCCCGTCACGCCGGCTTTCTGGAGAGAAACCACCCAATCCCGTTGGACATGAAATAAGGCGTAGGCTTCGAGCTGCTCCGAGCGGAGGCCCGTGATTCCCAGCGGCCGCATCTCCTCCACAAATTTCGGAACGGGCTCGAAGACAAACGTGCCGGTCAGCGCGAGATCGTGAATCCTGCCTGAGCAGCGCAGCGTTCCCGCCTCAGCCGTCAGTATCGCATCCCGGTGAGCTCCTTCGCGCGCCAGATCGGCCAAGGTGATTCCGGAGAAATAATCAGCCGACTCGTCTCCATCCGAGTTCAGGCAGTTTTTGTTGTCTTTCGCGCAGTCGCCGCGATCCAGCCGCAGCTCAAACTTGCTTGCGTTGCGGCCCGCCAGGATGCTGCACGTCCCATGCAGGCTCTCGAGCTTATCATCGGCGCGAACCGACACTGCCGTGAGCACGATCAGAGCTGCGGTCAGGAGTGTGCGGTTCATTTGCTCTTCTCCGCGTCAGACTCGTCGTCGAGGATGCCAGAGATGCGCAGGCGTACAAGCTTGTCGATGGTGAGAGGCTCAAGGCCGTGCCGCTTGGCCGAGGCGATGAAGGCTCCGTTGATGTTGAAGATGCGCAGCTGCACCATCTGATCGACGGTTGCATCGGGCCACTGCTGCTTGGTCGACTTGGCGAACTCCGGAGTGACGTTCTGGATGCGCAGCTCTACCAGCTTCTTCGCGGAGATGTTGCTGAACCCGGCGGACTTCATTCCGGCAACGAACTCCGGCGTGACCCGGAAGATGCGGTAGGTGATCAGGTCTTGGTAGTTACCAGGATCGATGCCCGCAGCCTTGAGCTCGGCAACCTCGCTCGGGCTGACGCCATGGATCTTCATGGCAATCAGCTCATCGGCGGTAGGCTTGCCGAAGCCGGTCGCGGCCATGCTGCGTGCGAATTCCGGTGTGACGCCCTGGATCTTCATCGCCATATATTTGTCGAGGTCGACGCTGTAGCCGGCGGCGCGCATCTGGTCGATGTAGTCGCCTTTCGAGCTGCTCTTATCCGCGTCGGCTGCCTGCAGCAAGGCGTGGGGCGCGGGTGAAGCGATCACCAGAGTCATTTCATGCGCGTAGTTCATCGCGTTCGGAGCTATCGCCAGCACCGCGGGTGCAACGGTGACACGCGCAAGGGGAGCGGGTGCGGCAAGAGGAGCAGGGGCCGCAACTGGGGGGACGGGAGGAGTCGGCTCGCTCGGCGCCACGATGACGTTGGTTTGAGACATTGTTCTGGTCTGAGACACGGTGACGGTGGTGGAAGACCTCTGTGCGGAGGCGCTGCTGCCCGAACCGATGCTGGTGCATTCGTCGGAGGGGCTTTCCTGGCGCGTGCATGACGATTTGCCCGCACCGGTGTTGTTACCTGAGCCCTTGCCGGAGCTGTTGCCGGCGCGGCTTCCGTTGTCGGATGGGTCACCGGCGGCCTTCGAGACGTGCGGCGCGGCGATGACATTTGCCGCCAGGATAGGCGTCGTGGTCTGCTCTTTTGCTAGTGGCGTCGATGGGGTACAAATCGGCGAAGAGCCGCGGCGCGGAGAGCAGAACCAGGCCCAGCATGGCGCATACGCCCAGCAGTGAGAAGGGCGCCACGTCGCGACGACTCTGCGGAGTTTCGTCGAGGATGCGGGCGATGCGGGCGCGCAGGCCGCCGCTCTGATGTCCGTTGAGCGCGAGGGCGAGGCGAAATCGGGAGCTGCGTTCCTCTTCGAGGCGCAGGAGCGCGGTGGCGTAGGTGAGCGGATCGGAGCAGCAGGCGAGAGCGGCATCATCGCAGCAGAGCTCGCGCTGTTCGCGGAGGTTGCGGCTGACCCACCAGACGGCGGGATGGAAGAAGAAGAGCGTCTCGATCATGGTCTGCAGCATGTTCCACAAGTAGTCGGCACGACGGATGTGGGCCAGCTCATGGGCGAGAACGACTTCAAGCTGTTCGGGAGTGAGCGACGTGAGCGCAGAGACGGGCAACAGAACGACAGAGCGCCAGATGCCCATGGCGAGCGGGCCTGAGATGCGGGCGCTGACGCGGAGATCAATGGGCCTGCGTATGCCGAAACGGACAGACAGGCGCGCGAAGCTCTCCTGAGCATAGGCGGGGACGCGCGCCAGACTGGTGTTGCGCAGGCGCTGGATCAGCCACCATCCCCCCACTGTTCTTGCTGAGAGGCAGAAGACGCCAAGCAGCCACATGGCGTCGAGCCAGGGAATCGCGCCGCGCATATCCTGCCGCAACTCGGCCAGCGCGGCGTTGCGAGCGGCGGTGAGTATCGGCGTTCCCGGATCGTAAGAGGTTTCGGCCGCTTGACCGGCTGAAGTCACGGGGGCTGAGCTTCTGAGCATCGCCAGATCCTGGGCTTCGGCCACGCCGCACTACGGGAGATGCGCTCGCCGGCGCTCCGGGTCGACTCCCAGGCGAGGGTAGCGCCGGCCGCAGCCAGCATGCCGAGCAGTGCGACCAGGGCAGCCACATAGCGGACATGGCTATGCGCCTTGCTTAAGGCGGCATCGGTGAGGCGATAGAGCAGGGCGATGGCCGTCGCCTGCCAGCAAAAATGAATGAGGGTCCACCCGAGGGCTATGGTTGCGTAGCTCATTGCTTCTCCCTTTTTTGCCGGATGATCTTTCGGATTTCTTCGAGCTCTTCCTCGCTGGCCGGCTGCATGGACAGCGCGTGCATTGCCAGTTGTGTCGCCGAACCTGAGAAGAGCCGCTCGCTCAGGTCGCGGAGGAGCTGGTTTTGAGTCTCTTCCTGCGTGGCCGCGGCGTGATAGATGTGCGCCTTGCCTGCTTCTGTGCGTTCCACCAGACCCTTTTCGGTCATGATCTGGAGGGTCTTGAGCACCGAGGTGTAGCCCAGGGGGCGCTGCCCGCTGACGACTTCGTGCAGCTCGCGGACAGAAGCGGTGCCCTTGCTCCATAGCACGCGCAGAAGCTCGAGCTCGACTTCGGTGGGTTTCGGCAGATGGTGGCTCTTTTCTTTCATGACCGCGACTTTATACGAAGGTGTTCGTAGGTGTCAACGAAGAATTTCGTAGGTTGGTGACTTTTTCCACTGCGTGCTTAACAAATCTGCACCGGGGATGAGGGGAACGGCAGCCGGAGACACCGAAGGATAATGCAAGTCGCCAGCCAAAAAGCTGGAGGCGTGAGCTTCTGATTCTAAAGAGGAAGCAGTTGATCGAAGCAGAGTTGGACTGTTCGGCCTCGAAGCGCGGCGTCCGGAAGCGGACACGAGATGCCAGGTTCCCGGCCCCAGTGATGGCTCAGCCGGTCTTCGTAATGCCCGCCGAGGAGTAATGCCGTGCGAAGGGGATCGCTAGGGCTTCCACACGTAAAGAAAGTCCTCATCGCTCGATGTCGCGATCTCGATGTCCTGCTGTCGGGTTGCGCGGCTTAGAGCGGAGCGGATGTTCTCTTTGGAGTCGGGCAGCTCAGCGAGAGGAATTTTCAGAGCCGATCCCGGTTCGAGCTGGCTGATGTCGCTGAGCAGCTGGTGGACGATCTTCTTGTGCTTGCCGTCGCGGCCTTTCGGCACATCCGCCTGGAGCATGGATTCAAATCTCATGGGCCCCGTTGAGGCATGGTCCGTAGCCATGACGCTTTCCTTTCTAGCGTAATCGTGACGCTATCCTAACACAAACGAGAACAAAAGAGCGCGTCCTATCGCGTCAGAATTTAGAGGTCAAGAAGCGAACGAATAATAACGTTATCGCTATAAATGTCACATTCTAAATAAGTAACCCGTATTTTGGAGATCCTGCTAGGGTGTCAGTAGTGAGGTTTCACCGTGTACAGAAAGACATTCTTCGAGACGATTCCCCTGACAGAAGTTCCGCAAGTGAGAGCCGATGGAGTAGACAAGCGGCCTGTCGTGATGGTTGTAGACGACGAGGAAGTGATCGCCGATACGCTTGTTGCGATACTGGCGCGCAGCGGTTATACCGCGCTTGCCGCTTACGATGGCGAAAGCGCTCTGGAGCGGGCGCGGGCTACTCCTCCGCAGATGCTGATCACCGATGTATGCATGCCGGGCATGGGCGGCATCGAACTGGCAGTGGCAATTCGCACCTCTCTTCCGGCTTGCAAAATTCTGCTGTTTTCCGGACAGATGGCGACGGTGGATCTGCTCGTTGCCTCAAGGAATGCCGGATACGATTTTGCGGCGATATCGAAGCCGATCCATCCCACGGAGCTGCTGGCCAGGGTCTCAGCGTTTCTCGATCCCGCAACGGGTAATCACCTTGAACCGAAGTCCTTTCGCAGTCGCCTGTCGCGCGAGGAGCGTTTGGCCTGAGCGGAAGCGCCGCTTTACCGTGCTATAATTTCTTTACGCTCAGTTGTTTGGTTGTGAGCCGTTCTCGCCCTCATCCAGCAAGACCGCCTTCCTCTTGGTTCCCAAGCCCCTCAGCGTGACGGCCTGTTTTGTACAGGCCGGGCCGGCACCGTTTGTGCCCAGGCCGAAGACGCAGCGTGTGGCAGGCAAGTCAGTCTTCCCTACGTAAATGACTTAATATCCCGCGTGACCTTGAAGTGCGTCCGCAGGGACCAGCAAACCGGCAGGCGTGGTGTGTCCGTGAATGACAGACACGTGGATGGAATCACCTCTCGCCCGTTGAAGGACAATTTTGAACCAATTTTCTGATTTCAATCTTTCGGCCTCGCTCAAGCAGCAGTTGGCCAATGCAAATTTCGTTACTCCCACCCCGGTGCAGGCCGCAGCGATTCCTCCGGCCCTCGAGGGCCGCGATATTCTGGCGACGGCCCAGACCGGCACGGGCAAAACTCTAAGCTTTCTGATTCCGCTGATCGAAAAAATGCAAGGCGAGAAGGTGCAGGCGGGGGGAAAAGTTAAAGGCGGCTTCGGGCTGATCCTGCTTCCCACGCGCGAGCTGGCCATGCAGGTACTGGACCACTATCGCAAGCTGACCGGCAATCGCGGTTCGGCCGCCCTCGTGGTTGGCGGAATGGCCGAGGGTCCGCAGCTCGAACAGATCCGCCGCGGCGCACAGCTTATCGTGGCTACGCCTGGTCGACTTGAAGATTTTCTCCGTCGCAGGCTCGTAAACCTGAGCGGGGTAAAAATGCTGGTGCTCGACGAAGTCGATCGCATGCTGGATATGGGCTTTCAGCCGGCAATCAAGCGCGTTGTTGCGGCGCTTCCGACGGAACGGCAGACGCTGTGCTATTCGGCGACGCTCAGCCCGCAGATCAGCGAGGTCGCGCGCAACTATCTGCGCAACCCGGCGCGCATCGAGATCGGCTCGGTGCTGAAGCCCAGCGAAACAGTCGAGCTGCAGACCTTCGAGGTCGATAAGGAGAAGAAGCAGGAGCTCCTCGAGCATCTGCTCGATTCGCACAATGGCAGCTTTCTGGTATTTGTTCGCACGAAGCATGGCGCCGACCGCGTTGCCCGCCGTCTGGCGCGATCCGGACACAAGGCCACGAGCATTCATGGCGACCGTACCCAGTCACAGCGCAACGCCGCCCTGCGCAGCTTCGCGCAGGGGCAGCATCGGGTGCTGGTGGCAACGGACGTCGCCGCTCGCGGTATCGATGTGCCGGACGTGGCCCACGTCGTGAACTACGACATGCCGCGCGAGGCCGAAGACTTCGTGCACCGTATCGGCCGCACTGGCCGGGCGTCGAGCCGGGGAGTGGCTTCAACCTTTGCTCAGCCCGATGAGAAGGGCGATCTACGCAGGATGGAGCGCACACTCTCGATCAACATGAAGCGCTTTCGCGTAAAGGCCAATCCTAACGGCGCCACGCAAAGCGCCCAATCCGCTTAAGGCTATTAAGCCGAAATGCGCGGTGAGCGATCGCCGCGCATTTTCTTTTCCCGACGAAGTTCTGGTCGATAGAATGCCAGCACGACATTCTTCCGGGACGGTTCATGCGCAAGCTTCCCCTCTGGCTCTTTCACTCCCATCCTGTTTGCGGTTGTTATTTCGGTGCTCGCTCAGCCGGCAGCGTCTTCGGACATTGCGGCGATCAAGTCGTTCTACGAAGCCGGGCTGCGGGGGAACGGCATTCTCGGGAGCAGCCTGGTTCTGATTCGCAACGGCGAAGTCGTTCTGCACGACAACTTTGGTGTCCAGAACCAAGGGGACGTGCAGAGTCAGTCGCTGTCAATTGCGGTCGACGACAACACCACGTATCACTGGGCATCGTGCACGAAGACGTTCACCGGTATCGCGATCATGCAGCTTCGCGACCGCGGTCTGCTATCGCTTGACGATCCGCTGGTGAAGTACATTCCTGAACTCGGCGCTGTGCACGACCGTTACGGATCGATCGCGAAGATCACTATTCGGCATATGATGACGCACTCGGGAGGCTTCCGCGATCCAACATGGCCTTGGCACGACGCAGACTGGCAACCGTTTGAGCCAACGAAGTGGTCGCAGATCGTGGCCATGCTGCCATACACCGACGTGCTCTTCGAGCCGGGGTCGCGCTTCAGCTACTCGAACCTGGGAGTGGTGTTTCTGGGCGAGATCATTGAGCGGCTCTCGGGCGATCCCTATGAGGTGTACATCGACAAGAACCTTCTGAAGCCGCTGGGGATGAACCGGACGTACTTTGACCGCAGCCCGTATCATCTGCTGCGCTACCGATCGCACAGCTGGGACCTGAAAGACGGCAAGCTAACGGAGGACGAGTTCGACTTCAATACAGGTATCACGCGGTCGAACGGCGGACTCAATGCTCCGCTGACAGACATGATCAGGTATGTGGACTTTCTGCTCGGCGATCGGGCGCGGCAGGCGGAGTATGACGCCATCCTGAAGCGGGCGTCGCTCGAAGAGATGTGGAAGCCGTACCTGCCGGTGGTTCCCGACGAAGACTTCGTCTCACGCGCCGGGGCGCATGACGAGGTGGCCAGCAGCTTTTTCGTACACACCGACGGCAAGCTGACGCTGGTTGGCCATGCGGGGTGGCAGAACGGCTTCCGCAGCCACTTCTATATCGATCCGGCAACGCGCAGCGCCTACATCGTTGCCTACAACACGGACGCGCAGGACAAGACGCAGAACACGCGCAGCTTCGATTTCGAATTGCGGGATGAGTTGATCGATCACTTCTTCCAGACGGCGAACTAAGGACATCGCGTGCGCGTCATTTTCAGCTGCGAAAACACGGCATACATGCGCTGGCAGGCAGAGCTTCTTCATTACACGTATGTACGCGCCGGGATGCGGTCGCAGCTGACAGCACTGGTCAGCGCTACCGCCGAACCTCTGGGTGGATTTACGTGCGAGACGTGCAGCGTGTCCAACTACAAAGGACGCCTGGGGCGCGAGATCTATGAGCCCCTCAACAAGCCCGGCGGCATCTGCGAGTGGGTGAAAAAGCCGGGCCCGGCGGATGAGGCGGTGCTGATCGTGGATCCGGATTCGGCGTTTGTGCGGCCGGTGGAGCAGCCCGGTCCCTTGCGCAGGGGAGAAGCCTATGCCGATGCGCACGACTACATGCGGCCGCAGCTCGAATATAACCGGATGGTTCTCGAACGGCACTGCCGGCGGGAGTTCCGCGCACAGGTTCAGCCGGTAGGCATTTATGTTCTGATACGGCGAGACGACCTGGCGGAGCTGGCTCCGCGCTGGCTGCAGAAGTCTATGGAGATTCGGTCGGACAAGGTCTGCCGGGCGAAGATGCCTCACGGCGGGTGGATCAGCGAGATGCTGGGATACGCGATCGCGGCGGCGGAGTGCGGCGTGCGGCACCATATCAGCCGCTTTGCGCAGACCACCGGCTCGGGCTCGCTGCACAGTCCAATCATTCACTACTGCTTTCCCATCAACGCGAGTGGCCAGCACTGGCAGAAAGAGCAGCGGGAGCCGGTTTTATGGAGTAAATGGCAATACCGACCGTGGGAGCATCCCCCGGTGGGGAAGGCGTCAACGGCGGAAGGGCGCGAACTGCTGCGCGGGCTGGCGGAGCTGGCGGCGGCAAAGCGTGCGGCCCAGAACGGACGTTCCCGAGCGTTTGCCTGAACGCAAGGGGAAAGTGGCCTGCGCCGCGCTGTTTTCCTGTTTTGAACCATCCCCTGACAGCGCTCCCAGTTTGGTTGGGAGCAATCCGGTTTCATTGTCTTTGCTCTCGCGTCGGCGCTGCCTGCGTGGCCGAATAGATTCCGTGTCGGCCGTAGCGAACGGTTGCGGCGGAACGGGAGCATTGATGAGGCACGCCGATTGGAAGCGCATCCTGTTCGCCCTGCTGTTGGCGATGATCTGCCTGATTGCGGGTAGCCCGGTTTATGCGGGTGGTCCACGCTGGATTGCGGGCTCGAGCTACTTCAATGCTTCCGCCAAGGGCCAGCCGGTGGTGTGGGCGGGGGGGCAAGTCACGTATTACTTCGACCCCACCAACCTGAGCCCGACAGAAAGCAGGTATCCCGCAGAAGACCTGGTGGATGCCGCGTTGAATTCATGGAGCGCCGTTCCGACGGCAGCAGTGAAGTTCATTTATGGCGGTGCGCTTGCCGAGGTCGTGAGCGGAGCAAACGTGACCGCCGGCCCGAATGGGATCACAATGCCGGCCGACATCCAGCCTACGGCGACTAACCGGCCGCTGGGGATTATCTTCGACTCCGACGGTTCAGTCATCAACGCGTTCTTTGGCGCGGGAGCGGGCTCGGCGGCGCTGTGCCAGCAGAATGGCGTGATGACCCAGGTGGACAACATCTCTCCTTCCGGCAACATTCTGCACGCACTGATCTTCATCAATGGCCTGTGCACGACGACCACTGCGCAGGTGACGGTTCTGAAGTATCAACTGCTGCGCGGCGTCGGACGCATACTGGGGCTCGACTGGTCTCAGACCAACGAAGAGATGTTTGCCATCAACCAGGTCAGCAGCAATGGGCTGGCGGGGTGGCCAATTCTGCATCCGATCGAGCGGCTGTGCAATGCGACCGGGCAGTCGTGCATACCGAACGGTACGACGCTTCGCCTGGATGACATTGCCGCGCTGAACCGGACGTATCCGGTAACGGCGGCGAATATCGGCTCGTTCAGCGGCAAGAAACTGACGGCAGCGAACACCATCTCGGTGCAGGGGAGAATCCAGTTCAAGGGCGGCCAGGGGATGCAGGGCGTGAACGCGGTGTTGCGGCCGATGATCGCCGGAACCGACCTGCCCGACGTGCGCTACACGGTGACTGCAGTCAGCGGGGCGTATTTCCAGGGAAACGCCGGGAATCTGATCACCGGAACGACCGACCCGAGTGGCAATGCGTTGAATCGCTATGGGTCGGACGATGAGACGCTGGAGGGTTTCTTCGATCTAAGCGGAGTTCCGCTGCCCGCGGGAGCGACTTCTGCCAGTTATCAGCTCACGTTTGAGGCGGTGAATTCGCTCTATACCGGCGGCGCTTCGGTCGGGGCTTACACCACGGGGCAGGTGACACCTTCGGGAACTATGCCGACGCTGTATCTTCCCGGTCTGGCGGCGGGGTCGAGCGTCTATCAGACCATTGATATCAGCGATTCGGCAGATGAGTCGCTGAGCGGCGATGACGGCACGGAATCTGCTCCCGCGCAGTTGGCGGCAGCAGGCGAGTGGACGGCGCGGATCTCCGGCTACGGGCACACGGGGTGGCTGGAGTGGAGGGCGCGGGCGAATCGCGAGTTCACGGTCGAGGTAACGGCGCTCGATGAGCACGGTAGTTCCACGGTAAACAAGGCGCAGCTGGTGCTCGGCATGTGGAACGGCACCGACCCGGGAAACGTGCCGCCGGTGACGGGAAGTCCGCAGCCCTTCAACGGCGTGACCGTCGGGCTGACTGAACTGCCGGTCATCACTACCGCCGACAGCGACGTGCGGCTGGGCGTGGCAGACATGCGGGGCGATGGCCGGCCCGACTATCTATATCGGGGCCGGGTGCTTTACGCCGACACAGTAGAGCCTTCGCGGCTGTCCGTGAGCGGGGGGCCGATTGTCATTAACGGCGTTGGCTTTCGGCAGAATTCCATGGTCACAGTGAATAATGTGCCGGCGACGGTGACGAGTGTTTCGCCGACACAGATTACGGCAGTGGCTCCGGCATCGGGCGGAGTGACGGGTAACGTGCTGCTGGAGGTCGAGGATCCGCAGACACTGGGCGTAACCATTATTGCCGACGGACTGAGCTACAACGCCCAGAATGGCGACGAACTGGCGATTGTGACGGCGCCCGCTAATGGCGTGGCGATGGGAGTGCCTGTTCCGTTTACGGTGAAAGCAATGAACTGGGACAATCAGTCGCCCGCGGCCGGGGTGTCAGTAAGCTACTCGATGACACTCGGGAGCGCTGCGCTGGGCTGCGGGCAGAGTGTGTGCAGCGCGACCACTGCCGGAGACGGCAGGGCTACCGTAATGGTGAGTGCGACTTCGACAGGTCTGGCGCAGGTCACAGCTTCACTCAGCAATGGCGCAAGTATAGCCGCGGAGTTTACTGGACAGTCATCGCCTTCGATCAGCGCGATTACACCTAATTTGTATCTGGCGATTGGGGGGACCGCGCAGTGGAATCCACAGGGACTGGTCTTAAACAACGGAGTTCCAGTTGGAGGCCAGGCCGTGAACTGGCTGCCGACGGCCAACGGGGTGACTCCGGCCGCGACAGCGAGTGTGAGCGCCGCAGATGGAGTCGTTACGCAGGCGATTACGGCCGGACCTCTGAATGAAGGTGATGTGGTTCCCGTGAATGCCTGCCTGGCTGGAGGTTCTGGCTGTGCGCAGTTCAATGTTGTCGCCGTTCACACGCAGACGGCACAACTTGTGGCTGAGAGTGGAACCATTCAGACGATCGCGGCGACGGCAAGCTTTTCTCCGGCCGTTCTCGAAGTGACCGATGCGATCGGCGATCCCATGGCAGGCGCGGTGGTCACCTTCTACGAAACCCTGGATGCGTGGACGCCACGCTGCCCCGCTCAGGGAGCGTGTCCACCTGCGCCCGTTCTCGGACAGGCGAGCTCGCAGGTAATCTCGGGCGCCGATGGCACCGTTACACTGACGCCGCTGACGATTGCCCGCGAGCCTTCGCGGCTTTTTGTGACTGCGGTCGCAGGAGACTCGGCAACCATGAATTTCGAACTGGACAAGCATCCATAGCGAGGGCGATGCCATTGAGCTGAAAGCACGAGTAATCACGGATAGTCTGCGAAAGAGTCAAGTCCGCGCAACTCGTGGTCGCATTTGCGTGTCAGAGTGTAGGAGAGCACGGGCCAGGGCCGGCACCAATGCCATAGTGGCGAGGGTACGACGCTGCAAAGTATGCTCGGTGTGATGCGTGAAAGGTTAGGCTCGAAAATGGACAGGAAATCTATAACTTCAAAATTTGCCGCTGTTGCGCGGTGGCGGGGCGCGCCTGGCGCCCAGGAGATCGTGGCGACATCGTTCGGTATTGCCCGCCGGGTACTGGCCTGGGGCTTGATCTACCTGATGATTCCGCTCGGCGTGACCGATATGTTTGCCCAGGAGGCGCCTCCGCCTCCACCTCCGGACCAGGCTGACGCCCAGGGAGCGCCGCAGCAGGCTCCGCCTCAGGCGTACAATCCGCTGACACCAGACCAGATCGATCAACTGGTTGCGCCGATCGCTCTCTATCCTGATTCGCTGGTTGCACAAATTCTGGCTGCATCGACCTTCCCGAACGAAGTAGCGGACGCGGATGCGTTTGTACAGTCGCATCAGGGAACTCCTCCTGACCAGATGGGACAGATGATCGATGGCCTGAACTGGGATCCGAGCGTCAAGGCGCTCGTGGCATTCCCGACCGTGCTTGCGAACCTGGACAAGAACATCAACTGGACCAGCCAGTTGGGCAATGCTTACTACAACCAGCCGCAGGATGTGATGGCGGCGGTGCAGGTGATGCGGCAGCGCGCCTATGAGGCGGGCAACCTGAAAAGCAATCAGCAGCTGGCGGTTACTTATCAGCCCAACAATATTGTGATTGCACCGGCAAATCCCACGGTGGTTTATGTACCTTATTACAACCCATGGGTTGTATATGGGACGCCGGTGGTAGCGTGGGGCGGCTACTATGCACCGCCGCCTCCTCCGGGATACGCGTTCGGTGTGGGCCTGGCGATCGGCTTTGGTGTAGGCATTGCGGTCGCTTCGTGGAACCACTGGGGCTGGGGATGGCATAACTGGGGCTGCGGATGGGGCAACCGCACAGTTGTGTACAACCGCAATGTGTATGTATCGCGCAGCGTAACCGTTGTTAATCACGGCTATTACGGTGGTTACGATCGCAATGTGGCCGCGCGCAACTACAACCGTAATATTGCCGTACACGCACCGAATTATCGGCCGGGATACAACGGCACGTATGCCCATTCGACGGCATACCACAACAGCTATAACCGGACTGTAACCAACAACTACAATCGGACTGTCAGCAACAATAACTACAATCGGACGAACACAAACAACTACAACCGGACCAACACGAACAATTACAATCGTCCGGCGACGAATAATAACTACAACCATCCGACAACCAACAACAACTACAACCGTCCGCCGACGACCAACAACAACTACAACCGGACGCCGACGAATAACAACAACTACAACCGGACGCCGACGACCAACAACAACTACAATCGACCGGCGACGAATAACAATAACAACCGGCCGACGACCAACAACAACTACCATCCGGCGCCGAACAGCGCCAGCCGTCCGGCGTACAACAACAGCTACCATCCGCCGAGCAATAACAGCCATCCCGCCCCGCAGAGTCGCCCGGCGCCGCAGTCCAAACCGAACGGCGGAGGTAAGCCGAACGGAGGAGGGGAGAAGCCCCACGGGGATGGGGGGCATCCGCACGGGAGGTAGAATCGGCGTCTTCCCGGTCCAGCCAGGGGTGGAGCATAACGCTCCGCCCCTTTTATTTCTGCGCTTTTAACAGGAGCCGGACGGCGGCCGGTTGATGCAAGTGTGACGTTTCGCCTGCGTGGCGCATCTTCTCTGTAGCCAGGAGAGAGCAATGACCACGACTGCAAACCGGGTTCAGATTCCGGCAATTACCGAGAAGCGCCGGCCGCGCGTGATTATTCTGGGCGGTGGTTTTGCCGGCACCCACGCCGCTACAGACCTGGCCAGGCTGCCAGTGGACGTCACGATCATCGATCGACGCAATCACTTTACCTTTCAGCCGCTGCTGTACCAGGTGGCGCTGGCTGTTCTTTCGCCTGCTAACATCGCTTCCCCCATCCGCGCCATAGTACGCGGCAAGGACAATGTTGAGGTCCTGATGGACGAGGCGCTGGGCTTCGATCTCGCCGCAAGGCGGGTCCACCTGAAGAGCGGCGGAGAGATGGGGTATGACTACCTGGTGGTTGCAACGGGCGCGACGCATTCGTATTTCGGGCACGACGAATGGAGTGCGTTGGCCCCGGGCCTGAAGACGATAGAGGATGCAATCGAGATCCGGCGGCGCGTGCTGCTTTCCTTCGAGCTGGCGGAGAGGGAAATGCTGGAGACAGGTACGCACCCGCCGTTGAACTTTGTCGTGATCGGCGGAGGGCCGACTGGGGTGGAGCTGGCAGGGGCAATCTCCGATATTGCCAAGCTGTATATGAAGCGCGACTTTCGGCATATCGACCCGACAAAAGCTCGGGTTCTGCTGATCGAGGGTGGGCCGCGCATCCTGGCTGCTTATCCTGAGGATTTGTCAAAGAAGGCAGTGGAGCAACTGAATGCCCTGGGGGTGGAGGTGCACACCGGGGCGCAGGTGACGGACATTCAGCCGGGATACGTGATCGCGGGCGGGCAGCGGATGGAGGCGGTAGTGACGCTGTGGGCGGCAGGAGTGCAGGCTTCGCCGCTGGGCAAGCTGCTGGGGTTTGAGACCGACAAGCGGGGATGCGTCTTCGTAAATCAGACGCTGAATCCGCCCGGGCATGCGGAGATTTTTGTGTGCGGCGACCTGGCGCACATCGAGCAGGACGGGAGGCAGATTCCCGGCGTGGCGCAGCCGGCGATGCAGATGGGCGACCACGTGGCCCGCATGATCGAGCAGGATTTGAAGGGCAAGCCGCGGACGGCGTTCCATTACTTCGACAAGGGGGACATGGCTACGATCGGCCGCGCAGCGGCGGTGGCCAAGATCGAGTGGCCGTTCAAGGCGCACTGGAGCGGCCTTCCAGCATGGATGACGTGGCTGACGATCCACATCTTTTTCCTTATCGGCTTCAGGAACCGGCTTGCGGTTCTCTTCGACTGGGTCTGGAACTACTTCACATTTACGCATGGTGCGCGTCTGATCACAGGCAGCGACGTCCTGCCGGGCTGGGATCAGCAGGAAGGCATTTCGGCAGAAGAGCTGGGCGCACCGCTGGACACGGCTTCGCCGGGTGCAAGGATGCGTCGCTAGGCTGGATCGCTCCACGGAGATGGCGTGTTGACTCTAAGCTCCTGACGGATTTTCACCGCGTGAAAGGCGGTAGTCTCTGCCTGCGGGCCTCCACTTTGGCTTTCGTTGGAGAATGCGGAAGCAGGTGGAGTGGTGAAGCCAATATCAATTGTGTTTGCCGCCGTACTAGGGATACTTGCGTTCGGCCGGACGAATCTATTGCCGGGTATTGCAAGTCGGACATCGCAGGTCAGTGACTCGGGAATCCTGAATGCGAGGGAATTTCCGGGGAGCGACATCGGAGCGCAGGTGAACGCAGCGGCAGCGACGTGCGCACGAGGCAGCATCTGCCACATTGTGATTCCTCCCGGGAGCCCCGTTCCGCTGACAACGCCGATCGTGATGCAGGATGCGGAAGAGGTTGAGTGTTCCCGTTCGGGATACGTTGGATCCAGTGCCGACGCGCCCATGGCTGCGCAGCTCGAATACGCGGGATCAGGGGTCGCGGTGACGATGAACGGGCGCGGCGATTCGCTTCTCGGTTGCAGCCTGCGCCTCGGAGCTTCGGCGGCCGGCGGTATTTGGATGGGCGGCCACAGTGATCGTGCGGACCAGGTCACGGTGAGCGGCGGTGGGACGGGAACGATGCTGGTGCGCGTCTCGGGGCGGGACGCGGAAGACACGCATCTCCAAGACTCACGGCTGGTGAACTTTGTGGGAATCGGCATAGAGATCGATCACGCCAACGACACGTTCCTGACTCAGGTCACTGCCTACGGCGTTCTCCATAACCATACGGGCAGGACGCTGGTGATCGACTCCGGGGCAGGTGGGACAAACATTAATGACTTTGTGGGCGGGGCTTCCGGACTGCATGGGCTGGTAATACAGAACACGCTGGGCGGTGGGGCGCCGACCTGGATATTCGCGCAGAATTTCCAGGCCGATTGCTCGACAGGGTCGGGCTGGCTCTTCGATTCGTCTCTGGGGTCATCGATGGTCGGGGCGACGTTTCTCAATTCATGGGCGAGCGGCGCGGGAGGGTGCGGGACGGTGACGCCGGGAGCTGCGGGGATTGAGATTGCGGGAGGCGTGAACATTCATATCGGCGGCGGGTCGAAGATCCGGGCGAACTCAGGCGATGGAGTGCTGGTCGACGGAAAGGGCGTGAACAATCTGCAGATCGAGGGCGATTTGATTACCGGCAACGGATTCTGCACGCAGTGCGGCGCGGCGACCTATAGCGGGATTCACATCACGGCGCCGGCGCACACGGTGCAGATCGGGGGAAACACGCTGGGCAATACATTCAACGCCAATGAAAATCAGCTCTACGGCGTGAATGTCGAGGCGGGTGTGGCGGGACTGATCGTTGCGAATAATCTCTGCGACGACAATCGCGCCCGATGCTTGAATCCAACCATCGGGAAGGTGGAGTCGTCGCTGCGCTTTGCGGAGTCGGGAAATGTATCCACCACTGATAAATAATCTCGGCTCGATCATTCTTCGCCGATGTCTTCGTTCCAGATGTCGGGGTGGGTCTTGATGAAGCCGCCGAGCAGGTCGACGCATTCGCGTGAGGCGAGGTCGTGGACCTCGAAGCCGTTGTCGCGGAGCCAGTGGATGCCTCCTTCGAAGGTCTGGCTTTCGCCGATGATGACGGTCTTGAATCCGAACTGGCGGATCAGGCCGGTGCAATACCAGCAGGGCGCGAGCGTGGTGACCATAATGAGGTCGCGGTAGGAGCGCTGGCGTCCGGCGTTGCGGAAGGCGTCAGTCTCTCCATGGGCGGATGGGTCGTTGTGCTGAACGCGGCGGTTGTGTCCCGAGCCCAAAAGGGTGCCATCGGGACGGAAGATGGCGGCTCCGATGGGGATGCCTCCTTCGGCGAGACCCTTGCGGGCTTCGTCGATGGCGACGGCGAGCATGGCTTCGGGGGTGAGCATGAATACAGGGTATAGGGTGTAGGGTCCAGGGTGTAGCCGAGGGCCGCCAGAAGCCCGGACTTCTCGGGCGTCCTCAGCCAGCCTGGGGCGCGCCAGCCTACGAATTTGATTGCACGGAAAGGCAAAACAGCCGCTGCTGCCGATTTTCAGTGCGAGGACCGGCGCCATGCGGGTAAGCTATGCGCAATCCCGGCGAGGACCGTTCGGACGAATGTTCTCTCGCGGGCCCTTCCTCAGATCGAGATCGTAGGATCGAAGGTCCCTGCCAGGAGTGAAGGAGGCCGAGATGAGCGCTATATCCAGAACAGCCGTGGCGGCTCTGTCCATGTTCGCGTTGACAGCAGCTGTACTGACGGCGCAGCAGGCCAACGAGCCTGCGCAGGTTCCAGTGAATGACAATGTCACGGCAGCCGCGGGATCCGCACAGAGCCCGTCCACGCCAGGCTCAAACGGAGAGCACGCCTACTCCAAGGTGCGGATTGTGCGCATCAGCGAGGCCGAGGGCGAGATCCAGATGGATCGCAACACCGGGCATGGCTTTGAAGATGCCATGACGAACCTGCCGATTGTCGAGGGCTGCAGGCTGCGTACTGAGGCGGGCGCTGCGGAGATCGAGTTCGAGGACAACAGCACACTGCGCCTGGCTCCGGGATCTTCGATAGAGTTTTCGACCCTTGAGCTTCTTCCTTCGGGTGCCAAGGTGTCCACGATCAACGTGGTGAGGGGCATGGTCTACGCCAGCCTCACAGACACCAAAGGCAACCAGTTAACTCTGACCTTCGGGCAGCAGAAGCTGGAGCTTCAACCGTCAAGCCACGTGCGGCTGACGGTCGATCAAGCGGCAGATGAAGCGCGGCTGGCGGTGTTCGAGGGGACGGCCCAGGTGGAGTCGCCGGCGGGCGCGACCGAGGTGGGCAAGAAGAAGACGCTCACGATGCCGCTGGAGAACCAGGGGCAGCCGGTGCTGGCGAAGAATGTGAAGCCAGAGGCGTACGACTCGTGGGATCACGACTCTGCTCAGTATCATCAGCAGTTTGCGGCCTCCAGCGCGCTCGCGAGCTCGCCTTACAGCTACGGTGTGAGCGACATGATGTACTACGGCAGCTTTATCAATGCCGGCGGATGCGGCCAGATGTGGCAGCCATACTTCGCGAGCGCGGGATGGAGCCCATTCGCGAATGGGGCGTGGGCGTATTACCCCGGCGCCGGATATTCGTGGGTGTCTCCGTATCCGTGGGGCTGGACGCCCTACCACTATGGCAGCTGGTCGTATTGTCAGGGCGCGGGCTGGGGTTGGCAGCCGGGCGGTACATGGAACGGTCTGGCGAATTCGCCGGTAGTTAATGGGGGGAGCCCCATTGCCATCAATCCTCCCCGGGCGCCGCAGAATCCGCCCCGTTTCGGCGGGCCGACCATCGTGGCAGTCAATGCCAGGCCGCTGAATGTTTCGACTCTGGGACCTGACAGGTTCGTTTTCCGCAACGACTCGGCGGGCATGGGGGTTCCTCGCGGCAGCCTGGGACGCCTGGACAGGTTCTCTGAGGGCGTGGCACGGCATGGCACAGCCAGCACTCCGGTCTACTTCGAGGGCGCCGGGACGGTTGCGCAGAGCGGCCGAATGGAATACGGGCGAGCGGGTAATGCGGCAAATATTACGATGGCTCCAATCACCTCGTCGATGCGGCGCGGTTATGCACCTCCGGTTCAGTCGGCAGGTTCGTCCATGTCTGCAGCCCAGCCGGGTGCGGGTATGAGTCCGATGACCTCCAGCGCGCCGACGATGGCCACGTCGGCGGCCCGGTCTTCGATGGGCTCAAGCGGCGGCGGTGCAAGCCACCCGCGCTAGAGTTTCGGGATTAAACTGCAGCAGCCAAAGTGCCGGGTTTCAAGTTCTAGTGGGCGGGGGTGGCTGTAACTTCGACTTGCATCCGGCCCTTGTTTCGAGATTGTCGGAAGAAAAGATCATGGTGGGCTTGCCGATGGGGACTAGGGCTTCGGACGACCAGCGGTTCTGACGGACGACGGGTAATCCGGATTCGCTGCTGGCAGAAGGTTTGGCGACGCTGCTTATCTCAGTCGAGAGGTGCAGGCCAAGTCCTTGTGGCGTTTCGCGGACATTGTCGCAGTCGATGTTTACGCCCAAATCGATGTATTGGATCTCTCCCTTATCGTTGGTGCGGACGGGAATTTTGGTTCCGGCGCGCACCTGAGACGTTTCTGCCTGCCGTCGCTACATCGGTGTAATAGGTGCGGCTGTTCACGACGCGGCCGTCTTCGCCGAGTTCCTTGAGAACAAATTCGAGGCGGTAGTAGTGGATGTCGGCGGCTTGGGTTCTGGCTTCGGGAGCCTTTGCATCAGAACTTTTAGATTCCTGCGGCATGGCGGCAGCGGTGAATAATGCGAAACCCATCAGAATCAAGGCGGACTTGCGCATAGTGGCTCCTTAGTTGTCGCCGTTGTCAGGCGGATTGAGGGGTGGAATGTGGATGGCCGCGATACGCAGCGGCTCGATGGGTTGCGGCTGGCTCGCCTCTCCCGCTTGCGCGATCTGTCTCGCGACCTTTTCCGGATTGCGATTCACCAGCGCGGCGAGCGCCTGCTCTTCCGGGCTGAGCGGCGTTGGTGTGGGGAAGACGTTCTGCCTGGGCAGCGGCGGCGGGGTTGGAGCGGTTGTGCGAGCCGATCTTGCCGCTCGTGGCGGGGTTGAACCGAGGCGTTGTGTTAGCTCGGTGGCAATGCTCTTAGCGGACGTATTGGGCGACCGTTCGGCGGAAGCGGGGACCCGAGGGGCGGAAAGATCGGCAGTCGGCTGCGATGTCTCGCGGCGTTCGGCGGGGCGATGCGTGAGGAAGACTGTCATCAGCAGCGCAGCGGCGAGCGCGGGAATGGCCCAGGAAAGCCAGCCTACGGAAGGGCGCCGGTGGAGGTCGCTGGCTGCAGCGAGTATGCGCGGCGTGAGGCCGGGAGAGGGTTCAAAGTCGACGTAGGTGGCGAGCGCGGCGTCGAGCAGGGCGTCGAGTTCGTCGCGATTTTGGGTGGAGTTATCGCGCATGGGGTTTCTCCATGATTGTTGCGAGCTTCTGTTTGAGCATCTGTCGGGCGCGCATGAGGCGGGTGCGGACTGTTCCCTCCGGCACTCCGAGGATAGTGGCGACTTCGCGTGAGTTCAGTTCGTCGATGGCGGACAGGACCAGCGGCTGGCGCAGTTCTTCGGGGAGGCTGTCGATCATGCGATGGATGGCGGCATGCTGGCCGGCGGCGATAGCGTGCTGCTCGGGGCTCGGCGCGGTTCGAGGGTGGCACATCGTCCGGCCCGATGTCATCCGGCTTTTGTTTCGGAAGCCTATCCACCGCAACGCGCCAGGCAGTGCGCGCGAGGAATGCGCGTTCATCGTTGATGGCCTTCCAGGTCTGGTTGCGGTAGAGCTTCAAGAAGGTCTCCTGTACAGCGTCCTCGGCATCGTGGCGGTTGCGCAGGATGGCGTAGGCAACCCGAAAGACGAAGTGCGACTGGCGCGCAACGAGCGCTTCGAATTCCGCGACATCCCTGTTGACCAACCTTGCGGCTCCCGTTATGGCTACGGTCCCATCCATGCCAAGGACATTCACACGCAAAGACGGCTCGCGGGGGCGAGGTGTTCATTTATTTGGGGAGCTGGATCTATCGAAGGGTGATGGCGAGGCCGTTCGTGTCCGGAATACCGGAAACTGGGGTCGTCGTGAAGGTCGTGAGATCGAGCAGTACCACCCCGCCAGCGCGGGCCTTGGTGTCCGGGCCGAAGAGACCGGCGGGAACAAGCACGTTCGAGATCCAGGCATGTTTCCCGTCGGGGTCGAGGGCGATCATGAGCGGGCTGCCCGTTTCGACGCGATGGGCGACCACCCCAGTGGACACATCGACCACGACGACCACGCCATCGAGGACGGCGGGAGCCAGGAACCAGCGCCCATCGGCGGTTGCAGCCGGGTAGAAGATCTGGCCGACGCCGAGATTTGTTATTCGCCGGACTACGGAAAGATGAGCGGGATCGAGGATGAGCAGCTCATCTTTTCCGGAGACGATGAGGTAGCGCCAATCTGCTGTCCACGTGAGACCGCGCGGCGAGCCTGTCTCAACGCATAAGGCAACCTTTCCAGATTCAGGATCGATGCGACAGACGCTTCCGGTGAGGGTGAAGGCGAAGAGAGCGGAGCCGTCAGCGTTGAAGAGAAAATTGTGCACGTCGGACGGCAGGGGGAAGGTGCGGAGGACGGTTCCCGACGCGGCATCGAAGACCACCATGCCACCGCTGCCCTCCTCGGCGTTCGTAAACAGCTCGCGATATTTCGGAGGCCGCAGCTTTAGGCCGTGAGGAGCGGTGAATCCCGTGGGAAGCTTGAACCGGGCGCGCTCGGCGGGATGCTGCAAGTCGACGACGGATATGATGGTTCCCGGCGTTCCCACTTTGTGGTTGGCTTCGAGCAGGCCGAAGTTCGAGACGTATGCGGTGGTTCCGTCGGGAGCCACTTCAATTTCATGTGGCCGATCGCCTACCGAAACCACGGTCTGATGCGAAGGATGGCGGGCGGGAAAGACGACGACTTTGCCGGGTTCCTCCTGAACTGCCGCTACCGTTTGAGCGTTGACCGTCTGCGCGTGAAGCGCAAACGACAGCAGGCAAGCGATCGTGAGACACGGCATCCGCATGGCCGCGTTATATCACGCTGGATACGGCAAAAGCCTTGACTTGAGGTAGATAGCCACGCAGACTGGGGATTCCACCGATAATTCACGAATCCACTCGCGGGAGCCCTGGATTTGCCGCCAGAGACCGTACCCCTATTCGTAGATCCAGCCGCCGAGCCAGCGGTTCGGCCACAGCCGGGTTACGGGCTGCGCAAGCAGGTGCTGGGGCCCTGGGAGACGCTTGCACAGTCGGTGTCGGCGATTGCGCCCACGGCCACGCCGGCGATGACGATTCCGCTGGTGTTTGCGCTGGCGGGCAACGGCACGTGGCTCGTGTACATCGTTGCCACGCTGGCGGTGACGCTGGTGGGGCTGGTGATCGGGTGCTTCGGGCGCAGGTCGGCCTCGCCGGGGTCGCTGTTCATGTATGCGACGCACTCGCTGCCGGGATGGGCGGCGAGCATGGCGGGCTGGGCTCTCCTGCTGGCGTATGTGGCGACGGCGGCGTCGGTCGCGGCGGGATTCTTCAACTACGCCAACGTGCTGCTGCATGCGTTTCTCGGGACGGGGTTGTCGCCGTCGCTGCTGATCGCGCTGGCGGTGATGGCGTCGGGGGCGATGGCCTATCGCGACATCAAGGTGTCGGCGGAGGCCATGCTGTGGATGGAGGCGGCGTCGGTAACGTGCATCGTGATCATCGTAGCGCTGACGTTGTGGAAGCACGGGCTGCACCTCGAGTGGGCGCAGTTTCGGCTGAAAGGGGTGACCGGCTCGGGCGTGCGGCTGGGACTGGTGCTGGCGCTGTTCAGCTTTGTGGGTTTCGAGTCGGCGACAACGCTGGGCGAGGAAGCACGCGAGCCGCTGAAGACCATTCCGCGGGCAGTGCTGCAGTGCGCGCTGGGATGCGGCGCGTTCTTTACGGTGTGCGCGTACACCGAAGTACTTGGATTCCGGGGCGCGGCCGAGGGGCTGGATCAGGCGGCGGCTCCACTGCACACGATGGCCACGCGGGCGGCCGCGAGTCTGCTAGGCACGGTGGTCGATATCGGGGCGATGATCAGCATGTTCGCCTGCACGCTGGCGTGCATCACCGCGGCAGCACGGGTGCTGATGCTGATGTCGCATCGTGGGCTGGCACATCGCAAGCTGAGCTCAACGCACGCGAAGAATGAGACGCCGCACTACGCAGTGGTGGCGACGTCGATTGCGTGTCTGGTTCCCGCTGTGGCGCTGGCGGCAAGGGGCGTCAGCAGCACGGATATCTACGGCTGGATGGGCGCGCTGGCGACATACGGATTTATCACCGTATACGCGCTGGTGTGCATTGCGTTGCCGCTGCATCTGCGGCGGACGGAAAAGCTGACGGCAGCGGTGATGATTCTGGCCGTAGCCGGAACTATGGCAATGGTGCTGGCGCTGGCCGGGAGCGTTTATCCGATACCGACCGGGGCGTATGCGTGGCTGCCGTACATTTATCTCCTTTACCTGCTGGCCGGGTTCGGGTGGTATCTGGTCGGGAGACGGGAAGCAGCTTGAGGTTCGCCGATCCCAGGTCCGAAAATCCGGACCTGGGGCACCCACATCGCTAACGTTATCGTGCCTGCTGCTGGTGCAGATCGCGCATTTGAAAGGCGTAGTCGACGAGCAGGCCGATGCCGACAGCCAGCGGAATGATGCCGGAAGCGGAGACAGCGAGGACGTCGTGTTCTCCGACAATCCAGGTGAGCGCGAAACCGAAGACGGCGAGGCCAAGTCCGACGGCGGTGCAGACGATTCCTCCGGTGCGCAGACCGCGGGCGCGGCGATGCTGGTCGACGACGGGGATCGGTTCAGGCGTGGGTTCGGGGATCGGCAGGCCTTTGGCGATGGCGGCCAGGCGCTCTTCGCTTTGCAGGCGGCGGGTGTGATAGCCGGAGATGGTGTTGACGACGACGATGCCGAGCACCATCGCAAATGCCGCGACGGGAATGATGAAGGGGCTGTTTGCCCAATGGTCCATGTGAGTCCTCCTGATTTACGCCATCCTTAGACCGGAGCGCCGGGGAAAAGTTTCAGGCGACAGCGGTGAAACTTTTGGCGCAGACTACAGTCTGAGTCAGCTTGCATGGGGACACGCAATTCGAAGAGGTGATCCGCGAACACCAGGCTTTTGTCTTTCGCACGCTGGTGCGTCTGACGGGTAGCCGCGAGCATGTTGAGGATCTCGCGCAGGAGGTTTTTCTGCGCCTCTACCGGGGCCTGGAGAGTTTTCGCGGCGATGCGAAGATGACGACCTACCTTTACCGCATTACTCTGAATGTGGCGCAGGATGAATGGAAGCGGCGCAAGAAGGAGCAGGCATACACCTCATTCGACGATCCGGACGCCGGCTGGGAAGAACGCCTGCCCAATGCCGGCGGCGATGCGGAACGGATCCTGAGCGGGAAGCAGATGATGGCTGGTCTGGAGCGCGCGCTGGGTGAACTGAGCGAGGTGGAGCGGCAGGTGATCGTAATGTTCCACCAGGAAGAATTAACCTACGAGAAGATCGCGGAGGTTTTAAGCCTGCCGCTGAATACGGTGAGAACCCATCTGCACAGAGGACGGAAGAGGCTGAAAGAACGGCTTCAGGAAGGACGGAGCACATGCGCGACGACGGCATGAACTGCGAGGCTCTGGAGAGAGCGCTTCATGAAGGGCGCAAGTTGACTGCGCAGGAATTGGAGCATGTCGAGAATTGCGACGAATGCATGGATGTCTGGCTGACGCTGGCTCTTGAGGCGAAGCCGGAGGTGGCGATTCCGGAGAATTTTGCGTCACGAGTTGCGGCGGGTTTGCCGGCCCGCCGGGAAAAGCGCGCTGCGCTGCGTATGCCTCGTCACTGGGGATTGATCACTGCGATGGCCGTCATCACTGTGCTGATGGCAGTGGGCTTCGTCGGTTCGCCGCCCACGAACACATGGGTCGGAATGGTCTTTATGTCCGTGGTGGCGACGGAGATCGCCGGACTTGCGTTGTGGCTAGGTCCGAGATGGATGGGGCGCTGAGCCAGCCCCAGTGATCACCGGCTGACGGTAATCACTGCTAAGAATTTAGTGAGTCGCTGGCGGCAGGATGATTTAATGGGCCATGCACGTTCCGGCACGTCGATTCTCCCCCTGCACTTGCTCGCTCTTGTCGCTGTTACTCCTTGGACCTCTGGGGTCGGGATGCAAACCGCAGACAACCTCACAGAACGCGGGTCAGGCGCAATCGAAAACTGCGGCACAGATCAATGCGCAGGCTCCGGCGCCCCCACCGGCACCGGTACCCCAAGCGGTCTCCGATCGGCTGCGCACAATCGCATCGGCGGGAAAGCTCGACGCGCTCACTCGGCCCGATTTCTCCGACTACCGGCTGCATTTTCAGCATGCATATGACACATCGAGCTATGCGCCGCTGTGGCTGAACGGCAATCAGCCGACCCCGCAGGCAACGGCGATTATTGCGCTGCTGCAGAACAGCGTGCACAAGGGGCTGAATCCGGATGACTACGATGCGAGCCGCTGGCAGGGCCGGCTCGATGGCTTAAAGACTGCGAACGATGCGGCACTCGCGGACTTCGACGCGGCGCTTACTGTCGGGCTAATGCGGTATATCTCGGATCTGCATATCGGGCGCGTGAATCCTGCGAGCTTCAAATTTGGAATCGACATCGAGACGAAGAAGTACGACATGCCGCAGTTCGTAACCCAGGATGTGCAGCATGCGGTAGATGTACAGGCGGTTCTCGACCAGATCGAACCGCCGTACGACGGCTATAAGAGGACAATGGCGGCGCTGCAGCACTATCTCGAGTTGGCCGCTAAGGGAGACGGGCCGCCGGTGCCGGATGTAGCGAAGTCGCTAGCAGTTGGGGGTGCGTATCCGGGGACGGCGCAGCTTGCGGCACGGCTGAAGCTGCTGGGGGATCTTCCCGCCGATGCGGCAGTGAACACCGATTCGCATGTTTACGACGCAACGCTTTCTGCGGGGGTCAGGAGCTTCCAGGATCGGCACGGTCTGACTCCGGACGGCAAGCTGGGTGAGGATACGGTGAAGCAACTCAATGTGCCGCTGGCGACGCGCGTAGTGCAGCTGAACGATGCGCTGGAGCGCTGGCGCTGGCTGCCTCCGCAGTTTCCGCAGCCTCCAGTCGTGGCGAATATCCCGGAGTTTGTGGTGCGCGCTTTTGATGCTGAACACAAGGTCGTGCTGAGCTCGAATATCGTGGTCGGCAAGGCGGTCCGAACGCAGACACCGGTGTTCGCCAAGGACATGAAGTACATCATCTTCCGGCCGTACTGGAATGTTCCGCCGAGCATTACGCGGGCCGAGATTGTTCCGCATATCCTGAAGAACCGCGGCTACCTGGCCAGCAAAAACATGGAGATCACCGATTCAAGCGGGAAGGTGATCACCGCGGGCGCAGTCAGCGATGAGGTGCTGGCACAGTTGCGCTCCGGCAGGCTGCAGGTTCGCCAGCGGCCGGGCAAGGATAACGCGCTCGGGTTGGTGAAGTTCATCTTTCCGAACGAAAACAACGTCTACCTGCACAGCACTCCTGCGCCGGAACTCTTTGCGCGGTCGCGGCGGGACTTCAGCCATGGATGCGTGAGAGTGGAGAAGCCGGCGGAGCTGGCGGCATATCTGCTGCGCAATCAGCCGCCATGGACGCTCGAGAAAGTTCAGCAAGCGATGCAGTCGGGTCCGGATAATCAGCAGGTAAACCTCGCGACGCCGGTGCCGGTGGTGATCTTCTACATCACGGCGGTGGTCGAAGAGGATGGGTCAGTGCACTTCTTCGACGACATCTATGGACACGACAAGAGCCTGAACGCGGTGCTGGCCAAGGGGCCGCCGTACCCAGGGTAGCTGGCCGCTACGGGCACACGCGCCTTCGGCGCCATCATGGGATCGGCATTTTTGGCCACTCCCGTTGGTCGCGGAATTGGGATCAAGCAGAGGTGCAGTAGATTTCTCGATCTTTCCTTGGGCAAAAGGTATCGTTCCAGCGCTCCGGCACGAGCACACCGATGTCGGCCAAGACAGGAGGGCATCATGTCGGGCGAAGGAAATGCAACAGGCTCAAGAGTAACCATGCACGTGGTTGCAAGCCTTGATGGGTTCATCGCGAGGAAGGACAACAGCGTCTCCTGGCTGGATGTGCAGGGAAGCGTCTACGAAGCCGGGGTTTCCATTTCGGAGGAAGAAGCAGTGGCCTTCGTCAAAGCCATTGACTGTTATGTGCTCGGCTCTCGCACGTATGAACACGCACTTGAACTGGGCTGGCCATACGGCGATACTCCGACGGTAGTGGTGACGGGAAGGAGATTACCGTCGGCAAGGGAGAGCGTCGAGTTCTACTCGGGTGATCTCAAGAGCCTGCTTGACGAGAAGCTCGCGCCGCGATTTCGAAACATCTGGCTGGTGGGTGGGGCCATGTTATGTCAGCGTTTTCTTGAACTCGGCCTGGTGGACGAAATCAGATTGACCATAGCCCCGGTCCTGTTGGGTGACGGGCTCCGGCTGTTCGGTAGTCTCCCAACGGAGAAGAGGTGGGATTTGAAAAACGTCGTCGCCTACAAGAATGGTTTTGTCGGGTTATCGTACGCCGCCTGCGCCGCGTGAGAGCGTGGTGAGATCCCCATATCGGCATTCTGCATGAGGCACTACACAAGTCACTTTCGCGACCAGCGGGAGCGAGCATAAGAGCGAGCACCAAAAAATGGCGCCGAAGGCGCGTGTGCCTGTAGTGGCTAACTACCAGTGGCGGACGCGGCCTACGTCGACGTGGACGAAGTCGGATTGGGCGTAGTAGCCGACGCCTCCGCGCTGCATCGAGAGGGCAACATCGCGCACTTCAGCGGTTGGAACACCGGGAATGCGGATGTCGATGGCCTTGGCTTCCATGTGCTGGCTGTGGAGGGCGACTCCGTGGCCATGCTCGCGAAGATAGTTGTTGCTCCATGGAGTGCGGTAGCCGCAGACAATGTCAATCACGCCGTTAGGATGTCCAAGGCGGGCCATCAGATCGTGCAGGAGGTCGAATTCCCTGACGTCGTAGTCCTTGACGTCGCCGGTGCGGTGGTCGCGCAGGAAGTGGTCGAGCTGGGCGACGGCATCGGGCAGATAGTGATCTCCGACGCGGTAGACCACGTCAATGCTCTCGCCGGTATGCAGGTGGTAGAGGTGCAGGCGATAGGCAGGCGCTGAGGGCGGCGTATTCGCGGCGGTGGCATTCAGGCTTGCCACGCCGAGGAGCGCGAGAAGCGCAGCGGCGAAAATGGACTTCCGGAACGGCATGATTCGGTCACAACTTTGATACGGATTCAGCGAGAACAGCTCTGTTCAGTATAAACAGGCGAAGCATGGGCCTGGAAGCATGAACGAGCGCAGTGCGAGGCATCAACGCATCATACGTTTTGATGCTTTGATGCTAGAATTTGAACATGAGGACCACGATCACCCTTGATCCGGACGTGGAACAAATGCTGAAGAACGTTCTGCGGGAACGGGATGTGACCTTCAAAGAGGCCGTCAACGAGGCTCTGCGTGCTGGCCTGAAGGGTTCTACCACTAAGCGGACCCGATTTCGTCAGCGAACGTTTGCTCTTGGCGCGGGAAAGGCCTTTCGGTGGGACAAGGCGCTCGAGATGGCGTCTGCAATTGAGGATGAAGAACTCGTCCGAAAGATGGCGCTGCGAAAGTGATCGTTGTCGATGCCAATATCTTGATCTACGCGATCGATGAGGACTCGTCTCGCCATCGTGAAGCTAACTCGTGGCTTGAAAAAACTCTCTCCGGCAAGGAGGTCATCGGGCTGGCGTGGGTGGTAGCGTTGGCTTTCCTGCGTCTGACCACCAGGACGGGCATCTCGGCAAAGCCGCTCTCGATTGAGGCGGCCCTTGATGTACTTGCAGAGTGGCTCGATCATCCGAACATATCGATTCTGCAGCCCGGTCCTCAGCACGCTCATATTCTGCGAACGCTTCTTCTAAGGACGGGAGGCGGCGGCAATCTGACTACCGACGCGCACCTTGCCGCGCTGGCTATCGAACACGGCGCGCAGCTCTATTCCTTCGATCATGATTTCGCGCGTTTTCCCGAGCTTAAATGGCGGGATCCACTAACTCATCGGTGAATTTCCAGCAAAGAAAAAAGGCAGCCGCAGAGCTGCCCTTTTCGTTTCTTACGAACCCGCGATTTAAACCGTAACGGCTTGTTCCACGTTGACGTTGACCGGCGTCAGCCAGCCGTAGCGGTCGGGGCGGAGTCCGTTGGCGATGCCCAGAAATTCATCCGACAGCTGGCGGGTGATTGGGCCGGCGTTGCCGTCGGCGATGGTGATGCGGTCGACCGAGCGGATGGGCGTGACTTCAGCGGCGGTTCCGGTGAAGAAGACTTCGTCGGCGATGTAGAGAAGTTCACGCGGCAGCGCCTGCTCGACGACCGGGATACCGAAGTGACGCGCAAGCGTGAGCACCGAGTCGCGGGTGATGCCGGAAAGAACGGAGTTGGCCAGCGGCGTGGTGTAAAGGACGCCGTTGCGGACGACAAAGAGGTTTTCGCCCGAGCCTTCAGAGAGATATCCGTTGACATCGAGGGCGATGCCTTCGGCGTAGCCGTTGACGTCAGCTTCCATGCGGATGAGCTGCGAGTTGAGGTAATTTCCGCCAGCCTTGGCGAGCGAAGGCATGGTGTTCGGCGCGGACCGCTGCCAGGAAGAGATGCACACGTCGGCGGCGTCGCCGGCAACGTATTTACCCCAGGCATAGTTCGCGATGTAGACCTCGACGGGCGCGTGCTTGGGGTTGACGCCGATTTCGCCGTATCCGCGAAACGCGATGGGGCGGATGTAGCAAGGAGCAATGCCATTGGCTTCGATGAGCTCAACCACGGCGCTCGAAAGCTGATCGAGCGAATAGGGCATGGGCATGCGGTAGATCTTGGCCGAGTCCAGCAGGCGCTGCATGTGCTCGGGCAGACGGAAGACGGCAGCGCCGTGCGGTTGTCCATAGCAGCGGATGCCTTCGAAGACGGACGAGCCGTAGTGGATGACGTGGCTCATGACGTGGATCTGAGCCTTGTCCCAGGGAATGAGGTTGCCGTTGTGCCAGATGCGTGCGGTTGGCTGAATGGGCATGCTTTTGCCTGCTCCTTGTTCAGAGGTGAACATTCGATTATAAAACGACCTCGTGCCGCGATTCAGCAGGAGATGTGACGAGCGGGCTTGATCCCGCGTTCGATTCGGAAACTTCTGTAACGCGACCTCCGTGGCGCGACATCTTTAATGCCGTGCTGCCTACCTTCCGTTCTTGAAGTGATCGCGCAGCGCGGCTGTAAGGTGATGTGTGCTGCGGGGAAAAATTCCATCGCCTGCGAGACCGCTGGTGTGAAGGATCGGATCGGCGAGATATCCGACAAAACGGCCGGCGTTGCGGCGCTTGAGACGCAAAGCAAGGTTCACCGCAGCTTCGACGGAATACTGATGGGAAACTTCGATCAGCACAATTGCGTTCTGGTGTGATTGAGAGAGCGGCTCGAGCTCTCCGTATCCCGGGGCGAGCTGGACCGACAGACCCTCCTGCTCAAGCGTGCGGTGAATGTAGGACGCCACGTGCGGGTTATCGCTGGCGAGGAGGATCAGGGGGATAAGTGACGAAAAATCATCAGATGTGGACTTCCTGGTACCCATGGGATGGCTTACTCCCTTTCTTGCCTCCGGAACCACCGGTCTAGCGGTCTAGGTGGTCGAGGGGGCATTGCTAAAGAGGCAAGCCGCGAGCCAAACAGAAATGTTTTAGACGATTGAAAACAGGGGGCTTACTTCAGGCTTGTAGGGGCAACCTTTTCGAGGGTGAATGTTCGCGCAGGGCACTCGGAAATTTTGACACGGATGAAGCGACGCGGACATCTCTTAAGAGAACCAGCATCTGTTCGGCGGTCTGTTAAATTGTTTATCTTCAGGAAAATAGAGGCATCCAGTGGTGCTGTCTCGGGGCGAGCGTTTGCCTGGCGGAATCGGCCATGGGATAAGGTCTAAAGGTTAATGCACGACGCAATCAACAACATGGCGGGATGGGCAGCCATCTTTGGACCGGCAAGCGCGGTGGAGCACGGGCTGCACTCGAACTATGTTCGGTTTTCGGTGCTGGCACTGAGCTCTATCTTTTTCCTGGTCGATCCGTTCGCCGCGATTCCTTCGTTCATAGCAATTACCGCGGGTTCCGAAGGGAAGCGGCGGAGACGGATGGCGGCGAAGGCGTCTTTGACCTGCTTTATCGTCCTGACGTCCTTTGCGGTGGCGGGGCGGCTGATCTTCCGGATGTTTGGTATCACGCTGCCGGCGTTTGAGATCGCGGGCGGGTTGATTCTCCTGCTCATCGGCATCGACATGCTTGAGGCGAAACGCTCACCAACTCAGGATTCGTCGGAAGAGACGCAGGAGGGCGCAACAAAGGAAGACGCGGGCATCGTACCGCTGGGCATCCCCATGTTGGCCGGGCCGGGCGCGATTTCGAGCGTGATGGTGCTGGTGGGGTCTTCACCCAGCGGATGGCAGATGTTTGCCATCATTTCCGCGATTGCGATTACGGCTTTTGCCAGCTACGGTGTGCTAAATGGCGCCGACCGGCTGCGGCGGGTGCTGGGCGAGACGGGCATCCGCATCCTGGTGCGGATTATGGGCTTGCTGCTGATGGCGTTGGCAGTGCAGTTCTTCGTAAACGGGCTGACGGACCTGGGCGTGATCGCACGGCAGGAATAACACCGAGGTTTCACTGGTCGCAGGAAGCGCGCGGCCAGGCTCACAGACAACTCAACAAGAGAGCGCTTGTTTCGCGAGTGCCATCGCCTTGCTTCCTGCTGCAACGAAGGCGGCGACGGTGGCAGGATCGGTCTCCGCCTTGGCGGTCCAGTTGATGGTGAGGCAGAAGTAGACCCAGCGGTTGTCGAAGAACATGCCTCCCGGCGCGCAGACCGCGTGAAAGCCAGAGACGTCGATGCTTCCACCCTTGCAGAAGGCGCTGACGCCGATGGGCATCGGCAGCAGCCAGATGGCGTCGCCAAGCGAGAGGATGCGGCGAAACTCGTTCAGCGTCTCTTGGTGCTGGAAGAATTCTCCATGCAGTGCGCGCGAGTAATAGGAGACGAAGTCGTCGGCGGAGGAGGCGAGGGTCTCGACCTTGTTCAGCGGCGAATTGACGATGGGGAGACTGGCGGCAGCGCCGATGTCCGACCACGAGAAGGTCTGATAATTCTTCGCGCCGAGAAGATAGCCGAAGAAGACGCGGGTGCTTTCCGGGACCATGGTGTTCTTGAGGCCGGCGGAGGCGATGAAGGCGCGGACCTTGTCGGGACCGGCGTGCTTGACGCACATGTCGGTGCCGGTGTTGTCGCTGTGCATGATCATTGCTTCGAGCGCGGTGCGCTGCGAGACCTTGCCGATGAGGTTGGGAGGATTAAAGGTGGCGCTATCGAGATTCCACACGCTGGCATCGAGCGAGAGCTGCTGGGCGGTGATGGACTTCACGACCGTGGGTGAGTCGACCTGGCGGAGCGACTCGCAGAGGATGAAGGTCTTGATGGCGCTCCCCACGAACATCTGCTTCGACGAGTTCGATTCGACGAGAAACTCAGGCTTGCCATCCGCGGCGGGTGCGTAGATTTTGACGGCGGTTTCTCCGGGGAGAGATTTAAAGAGGGCGAGAATTGCGTCAGGCGACGTGTCGTCTTTGCCGGCCGATTCGGAAGCGAAGGCAGAGAGCGGAGCGGTGCCCAGGGCGGCTGCGCCTGTGGCGAGAAAGCTGCGGCGGGAGTGGAACATGGATTTTCCTTTCGTGCTTCATGCTGCTCTTGCGTAAGAACGACAGGGTGATTTGTCGCCATTCAGTTACAAATGAGTGGTTCAGACCAGTCAGGTATATGTATATGCTCGGCCCGG
>CAWAYO010000094.1:0-18274 GCA_963786085.1 uncultured Acidobacteriaceae bacterium | reverse complement strand
TCTAGTCGCGGAGGGAAAGTTGCGCCTGCCGAAAAATCCGCCGAAAGACCGGGAGAAATGGCTGAAGGAGTTCTTTACGATGCCCGGTCCTGACCTTGACGATGAGGCCGCGAAACGCGCGGTTCTTGAAGAGCGCGAGGAAGGCTGGTGACAGAGCTGGCGTTTTGGGATACAAGCGCCATCGTACCTTTGTGCCTTCAGCAGCGAACCAGTTCTTTTGCGCGTCAGCTCATACGGCGGTACAAAGTCGCTGCTTGGTGGGCGGCGCCGGTCGAAGCGCGCAGCGCTCTAGCTCGCGAACTGCGGAACGGAGCTGTATCCGGAAGTGATCACCGGGAGGCAATTCTAAAACTAAATAAGTTACGCCAGGATTGGGTCGAGGTATTTCCGGACGAGCCGCTCCGCTTACTGGCTGAGGAACTCCCCGGTCGCTTCGCACTCCGCGCTGCCGACGCTCTCCAGCTCGCAGCTGCCTGCACCTGGACAATGCAAAGGCCAGCCGGGCGTCCGTTCATCTCCGGAGATAAGCGTCTGCTTGATGCTGCGGTGCAGTTGGGTTTCCGGACAATTGCCGTCTGAGACTTAGCGATGACTCAGCCGCAATGATTCCCAGCTTCCGTCCGCTGCCCAGCCGCCGTCGACCGAAAGCGCGTGTCCATTCACGAACGCGCTCTCCCGGTCATCGGCGAGAAACGCAATTGCCCGGGCAACATCGTCCGGAGAGGCAAAGCGCCCCATAGGAACGCGCCCGGTGATGTCCGCATCAACGTAGGTGCCGCGCGCCTGGTCGGCGGCGTCCATCTCCGTTTTCACCCAGCCAGGGCAAACGGCGTTCACGCGCACGCCGCGTCCACCCCATTCCGCGGCCAGCGTTCGTGTCAGTCCGATCAATCCATGTTTTGAGGCATTGTAGGCAGCGCGATCGGCGATACCCAATAAACCTGCCACTGACGCTACATTCACAATCGAGCCGCGGCCCGCGTCGAGCATCTTTGCTCCGAATGCCTTGGCCAGGAGAAATGGCGCCACAAGATTCACTTCGAGCACATGTCGATAATCCTGCACCGAGGTCTTCTCCGCCGGTGAGATCAGGCTGATGCCGGCATTGTTCACCAGCACATCCGCGCCTCCGAAGCGATCGAAGAGCGCCTCAGAAAACTTCTCAACTGTGCCCTCGTCAGTGATGTTCCCGGCGAATCCCATGGCCTCGCCGCCCAGCTTTTCGACGCTGCGGATCGTCTCGTCCGGCATGCGCAGATCGATCAGGGCCACACTGTATCCGCGCTCCGTCATGAGTTCCGCCGTCCGGCGGCCGATGCCTTGCGCACCCCCGGTGATTACGGCTACACGTCTTCCCTCACTCATGCTCCCATCGTCGCACAGGCACAATCATTCGATTCACCGGTGGTCAGTCGCGGGGCGGTTGCGTGATCGCCCCGCAGTCTTGACCAGCGTCAGCGTGCGAAGCTCGCATAGCCAAGCTGGAAGGGATTGCCGCCCAGCGCACCGATCAAATACCACCCCGTCGCACCGATGTGTTTCGACGGACCATAGGTGTAGTAAAAGCCAGTGTCCATCAGGCTCGTCGACGCGACAAGCCCGTCGCTCAGCGGAATCGTAACTCCGTTGACGGTCTGGCCGGAGCCCAACTCGCTCTGCGCCGTCTGAATCTGGTTCAGGAAGCCAATCGCTGTGGTCAGGTCCTTGAACAGCGTGGGCAGGTTGTCGCGCCCCGCCACGGCTCGCGCCACCAGCGCGGCGACCGTATGCGAAGTCCCCTCGAGCCACACCGCATTTGGATCGCAACCGGGAAGAATGGGCGCAAAGCTTGCGGTATCGAAGTTGAGGCCGGTGATCTTCTGGTTGCCGGTAAGGCTGCTGTTGGGAGCCGAAGCCGTATCCGTCGTCTGCAGATTGGCAAGCGCCCAGTCGATTGTGTGCTTGTACTGGTTGTCGAGCAGCGCCAGGTATGACCACGTCTGGCAATCCTCGGGAATGGGGTAAGTATTGATCGTGATCTGGTCGCCCAGCGTTCCGGTGTAGAAGTAGCCGGCCGCCGTGTTGTACATCGCGATCACGAACGCCAGTGCATGCTCCGCCAGGCTAGTCCACGACGCACCATTGTCCGCCTTGCCGCCGTGCGTCAGCGCCGCCAGCATGGTGAAAAACGCATACGTGTCGATGTTGTGCTCGGTCGACTTGCCATTCGTAGACGGCACAGACTCGTTGTACTGGTTAATGCTGGTACCGAACGAATATCCACCTGCGCCAAGTGTGTTGTAGGTGTTGGTCACGATCCAGTTCGCTACGCTCAGCGCCGCCGTCAGATACTTGCTCTGTCCGGTGCGGCGATAAAGCTGCGCCAGCGCCATGCCGGCCCAGGCCTGGTCTCCCACCGCACTCGTGTAGAAGTAGAAGGGAAATGCCGCGGGAGTGATATAGGCTCCGTCCGATGTCGGCGTATTTACAAAATATGCCTGTCCGAATCGTCCATCAGCGATCGGAAAATTGTTCGCCTGCGCATAGATCAGCCCGTTGCCCAGCACTTCCGCGCGCTTCAAGCCATCCGCAGTCCCGCGCAGCAGGTAGGCGTGGATTGAAACTGCGTTGTCATAGGTAAATGACGTTGACTCCAGCCCGCCGTCGGAATAGCTCTGCGTCAACCGGATCGTATTGCCGGTCGCATACGCATCCATCATCATTTCCTGAAAGGCGAAGGCCTTGGTAATCGAGCTCAAATAGCCTTCCGTCTCTGTGATCGGCGACCCGCCGCCCCCTCCGCTCGCGTAAGCCGGCTGTGTCCATGCCAGGGGAGCCAGCCCCGCCGTTGCCACCGCTCCAACACTCATGCCGAAAAGATCTCGCCGCGAAATTGCTCCTCTGCTCATCCTCATCAGCCTCCCTCGAATATTGGGCTCATCGGCCCGGCAGGGAGTCTACTCGCGCTATGATGAGTCCGGCAATCTCCAACCGGATTTCATGGGAATTGCTCTCCAATTGCTGGAGGATCAACATGGCTGCAGCAGCTATTCACGGAATCGCCTTCTCTCCTTATGTGGGCCCATGGGTCGGTGGCGCTCCAGTCCTTTTCAACGCATACACATTGGAGCAGGTGACCCAGCTTCTCACTCCCGTCGCGAAGAACTTTTCTCTGGTTGCCAGCTACGGACAGGGCACGTTTGTGTGGCAGGGCGTTCCCAACATTCAGGATTCCAACCGCTACATCACGCAGGCGGCAAAAAATGTCGGACTGAAAGTTTCCGCGGGGTGCTACCAGCAGGGAGCCAACGCTGGTAGTGACTCCATCAATGTCGAGTGGACCAAGACCGAGATCGATTACGCAATCGACCAGGCAAAAACATATGGCAATGTAGTGGAGCTCGTCATCGGCAATGAATGTCTGTGGGGGCCGAACTCGACTCAGGCCATCATTGATCTCATCAACTACGCAAAGTCGAAGCGTGCGCCGAATTTCAATGCATCCACTCTGCCCATTACAACGCGCCAAAGATGGGATGTGCTGGCAGGAGTCAGTAACACGACGCCAGGGTACGCCCCGACGCGACAAGCGCTGCTCAAACTGCTGTCCGCATGTGAGGGTTTCGTATATGCGAACATGTATGCCTACTTCGATTCCAAAATTGCCGGCCAGATCGGGAAGAATCCAACCCAGGCTTCATTCACCCAGGCAGTGACCGGCAGCATGAACGGTACGCTGGCGGCACTCAAGAGCGCCTTCTCGAGCCAAGGTGTGTCGACAGAGATTCGCATCGGGGAAACCGGCTGGCCGACCCATGGCTCTCAACCAGAACAGCCGAATGATTTTCTGGCTACAACGCAGCAGGCCCAGTGGTACTACGAAGCGATGAAAAGCTGGTCCGTGGCGAATGCGATCAAGACCATAGTCTTTGAGGCCTGTGACGAACCCTGGAAAGCGCAGGGTGGGTCGAATAGCGAGACCTTTTTCGGAATCTGGCAGGCAAATGGGACCTCAACAGCACCTAACGAGTACACGCTGAACGCTGTGACGCAGAAATACACGATCTGAAGGAGCGACGCTCGGAACCATTCAATCGAGCCCTGCGTAAACCCAGAAAGCGCGAGGAATACAAGCAGCGAGGTGACAGATGCACGATCCCTTATGGATACGAATCTTCCTGGGTGTCCACATCGCCGCCGGCAGCGGAGCCTTCGTGCTGGCTCCTCTTGCCCTTGTCACCGCCAAGGGCGGCAAGGCGCATCGGCTGTGGGGCAAGATCTATTTCTGGTGCATGGCGGTCGTCGCGTCGACTGCGCTGGTCATGTCCATCTATCGCCCCATCCTCTTTCTTGCGCTGGTAGCCATCTTCAGCTTTTATTCGGCCTTCGTTGCGTACCGCGTACTGGGGCAGAAAGCCGCGTGGAAGGGTCAGCCCGTCGTCCACGGACTTGATTGGGCAGCCGCCGTCTTCTGCTTCGTCGCCAGCGCTGTCCTGGCTCTCCTGGGAGCGTTCCGTCCCGAACTGGTCTCGCACCTGCGCATTCCGGCGATTGTCTTCGGCGCGATCGGCATGCGCATTGCTGCCGGGGCCATGTGGCGCTTCACCCATCCGCCAAAAGAGAAGATTTTCTGGTGGTACGCGCACCTGCAGGGCATGATCGGCAGCTACATCGCGGCCTGGACCGCCTTCTGCGTCGTCACCATCGGACCTCTGCTGCATGGAGCCTGGTGGATATGGATTACGCCGGTCTCGATCGGCGTGCCCGCAATCATCGCTACCACGGCCTACTACAAGCGGAAGTTTGCTCCGAGGTCTAAAGCTGTGCCAGCGTAACGCCTCGACGATCGAGCCTGATTTAGGTCACGTTTGTTTCATCGCTAGGGTTCCTACTGAATCGGGCGGCAGTTCAACTGCTACGACGCGATCGCTTATCTGCACCTGAATCAATTGCGCATGCGGCAGTTCGTTCCGCAACATCAACACAACGGTGCCGTCGGGATTCACGAATCCGAGCGCATCATCGCAAGTCCCCGTTGTCTCAAGGCGCCGCGCTCCTACATCGACGAAGTGCGTCAGATGCTTGAGCAGATAGTAGTCATGGTTGTAGCGGAAGGTCTTCGCCGCTGTATCCACGCTGACCAGCGAGTTCTGCGCCCATCCCCACGTGCTCATGCCCCCATTCGCGGTCGAGATGTTCCAATACATGTAGGCTCGCGCGCCACTGCGGAAGTAGTGCTTCATCAGCTGCCAACAGTAGCCCGTATAACTCCAGCTGTTCGACCCGTCGCCGCATTCCTGCTCCGATTGGTAAATCGCCAGCGACGGAAATTCGAGGTGAATCGCGGGCAGTGCATTCTTTCCCGCCCACTGTACGCCAACGCCCTTCACAAACTGCGCCGCTTCTTTATCGACCATGACGGTCTCAAGCAGCTTCGGATTTCCGCGCTCCAGCGTGCCGAAGAAAACCTCAACTTCGCGCTGCTGCATCTGCGGCCCGAGATAATGCAGAAACCGCGCAAGGCCCTCTGCCGTCCACGTGCAGCTGGGAAAATTCTGCGCTGAGTTGAATTCGTTTTGCGGCATGACCATGCCAACGCGAATTCCCTCTGCGCGGTAAGCTTCGATGAACTTGCCGAAGTACTTCGCATACGTTTCGAAGTAGCGCGGCTCCTGAATGAACATGTCCTCGCCTTCGTGACCGATCTGGTCGGGACGAATCCCGTTCTCCTTCATCCCCGGATACGCCTTCGCCTCCGCATAGAAGTGATTGCGCTTCATCCAGCTCGGCGGCGACCACGGCGAAGCCCAGATCCTGAGTTTGGGTTGGTAACGCAGCGCCGCATGGATAAAGGGAATCAGCGTCTTTCGGTCGTGATCGATGCTGAAGTGCTTCAGATCGAAGTCGCCGTCCGTCTCGTCGTAGCTGTACGCCTCAGTGGCGTAGTCGTTTGCGCCTATAGGCATGCGGCAGTAGCTGAAGCGCGCTCCGGCCGTGGGATCGAAGAGCTCGTGCAGCACGCTCTCGCGGTCCGCTTCGCTGAGCGCTGCGAGTGATGTCCAGCCCAGTTCGTTAAAGCATCCGCCGAATCCGTCGATGGTTTGGGATACCTCTTTCAGATCGACGTTGAGGTTCAGCATTTCCCATTCGAACGTTGGCTTGAAGAGCGCGCCCTCCTGCCACGCGCTCGACTCGGTTGTGGTCACAAAGATGAACCGGTTATCGTTGAGCGGCTGCCGAGGAGGCAGCTGTCCTGCGCTGGCCCATGCCCGCGAGGCTCGCATAAGTGCCGCACCTGCCGCAGCGCTAAGACCACCCTGCAAAACTTTGCGCCGGGTCCAATGTTCGCTTGCCATGCCAAGCTCCCCGACTGCGAGTCTACTCACGCGTTCGTCTTCGCGCGCAAGCAAAAACGGCACCCTCTTTCGAGAATGCCGTTCTTGCTCAACTTCCGCTTCGTTACTGAACGTGAAAAGCCCCCGTCAGCGGAGTCTCCGCAGACGAAGGCCCGACCAGTACCTTGTAGTCTCCCGGCAGCAACTGCCATCCGTCCTTCTTCTCATCGAAGACCGAGACATACTTTGGATCGATCTTCAGCGTCACTGTCTTCGACTCGCCCGGACCAAGCTCGACCCGATCGAAGGCTACGAGCCGCTTGTAGTTCTCACCAGCGGCCTCCGGAAGCGACGCGTAAACCTCGGCGATCTCCGTTCCCGCGCGGCTGCCCGTGTTCTTCACGTCGAAGCTGACCTCGTGGCCGCTCTCGTCGACCTTCACGCCCGAGTACTCGTAGCTGGTGTACGACAGCCCAAATCCGAAGGGAAACAGCGGCTGAAGGTTCTTCGACTCGAACCACTTGTAGCCCACGCGCGCGCCCTGGACGTTGTAATCCACGTCGAAGGGTGGCAGCCGCTTCTCATTGTGCATGATCCGTTGTCCGCGCATCACCGTCGGGACCTGAACATCCACCGGTTTCAGATCGATGCCCGGAACCTCCGGAAATGCCAGCTGCGAATCGCTCTTTGCGAAGGTCACCGGCAGCTTCGCCGAAGGATTCACCTCGCCGAAGAGCAGATTCGCAATCGCCTGCCCGCCGCCGATCCCCGGATACCACGCCGCCAGAATCCCCTCCGCCTGGTCCACCCACGGCATCGTCACCGGTCCGCCCGTCTCCAGCACCACAATCGTGTGTGGATTCGCCGCGGCTACCGCGCTCACCAGCGCGTCCTGGTTATCAGGAAGCGAGAGAGTCCGCGCGTCATGGCTCTCGTACATTGGCTGGTTCACGAAGACGATTGCCACATCCGAAGACTTCGCCAGCGCCGCCGCAGAAGCATTATCTGTCCCCGGATTGAATTCCACCTTCGCATTCGGCGCATGCTTCTGGATGTACTTCATCGGCGACGAAGGAAAATACACCGTCTCGCCCCAGTTCGCCCCACCCGGATGCGGATTGATCACGTTCCCGCCTGGAGGATCGACCTGCGCCGAGCCTCCGCCCGAGAGCACACCCACATCGGCATGCGACCCGATGATAGCAATCGACGACGGAGACTTCAGCGGCAGAATATTGCCCGAGTTCTTCAGCAGCACGATGCTCTCTTCGGCAATATGCTGCGCGTCATCCCGCCCCTTGAAAGGATCGACCACCGACCGTGGCATCGGCGGATTGTCGACCACCCCCGCGGCAAACATGCTGCGCAGAATGCGATGATCCATGTCCTCGATCCGCGACAGCGGCACTTGCCCCTTCTGCACCGCCTCTTTCAGCGCCGGCCCGAAATAGATGTCCTCGGGCATCTCCTGGTCGAGCCCGGCCAGCGCGGCCTTAACCGTGCTGTGCGTCCCGCCCCAGTCGGAAAGTACCCATCCTTTGAAGTGAAAATCCTTTTTAAGAACCTGGTTCAGCAGCCAGTCGTTCTCGCACGAGTAGTCGCCGTTCACGCGGTTGTAAGCGCACATCACCCCCGAGGGCTCGGCAATGCCGATGGCAATCTCAAACGCCAGCAGATCGCTCTCCCGCGCAGCCTTGTGGTTGATGTTGGCGCTGAGAATATCGCGGCCCGTCTCCTGATCGTTGAAGGCATAGTGCTTGATATCGCTCATCACCTGCTGCGCCAGCAGGCCCTTCATCAGGTTGCCGGTCATCGTCCCGGCCAGCACCGGGTCCTCGCCCGCATACTCGAAGTTGCGTCCGTTTCGCGGCTCGCGCGTAATGTCTACACCGCCGCCAATCGACATGTTGTAGCCCTGCGCCCGTAGTTCCCGGCCAATTACCGAACCGAACAGTTGCGCGCCCTTGGGATCCCAGCTCGATGCCGCGCCCAGCGTCGAGGGCAGCAGTGTTGCGTAGCGGCTTTCCCTTGCCGCCAGCCGCACGCCCACGGCCGAGTCGGCCATGTTGATATCGGGAATGCCGAGCCGGTCGATCCCCAGCACATAGCTCGCGCCAAGATTGGAACGCGGCGGGATCGGATCGCCTTCACGCAGCGCGCCCCATCCGGTGCCATGCACCAGCTGTAGCTTCTCGTCGAGCGTCATCTCCTTAATAACCATATCCGCGCGCTGATCCGGAGACAGAGACTTGTCGTCCCACGGATGGTGCACCTTCGGCGCGTGCGGCCCCTGGGCAATGAGAGCGGGAATCGACGCGGACGAAACCGCGGCCAACGCTATGACGCAGAGCAATTCTCTACGCAACTTCATGAACCTCCTTGATGAACGGCAAGAAACTTTTGAACGGCAAATTATGTACACGACGAATTCAACGAGCGCGTCGCCATCGTAACTGCCGTAAAACAGGGCCGTCAAGATCAAACGATTTAGTAGAGGCTGGCAAATACAAGCAGATGCAGGCGAGGTAAGATGAGCAGCATCATGCGCGGCGCGCCCCTTTGCTGGCTGTTTGTTGCCGGAGTGTTGGCCTGCGTCCCGGGCTCTGCCGAACATCTTCGCTCTCCGTGGGACGCGACTGCCATCACACCCACGGACGCCCCTTACAACTGTCCGGTGCCGCCTGCATTTGCCCGCACCCTCAACGTCGAGGGCTACTACACCGATAAGCAATACTCTGTCATCGATCCCGCCAGGCTCGCCGCCTTCAACGCCGCCTCCGAAGGCCCCACTCATCTCGGCCCGTACGCGACAAGCGCGGCCGACGCGTGGCTGAGCGAAGGCAGCCGCGCCGCAGCCGCGTGCGTCTATTCACTGCTCGATGCTGCAGCCAAGGCCGACGCCTGGGACGGCAAGATGCCTCAGCTTAACGGCGTCTACCTGCAAAACTGGATGCTCAGCGGCACCGCTATCGCCTACCTCAAGGTCCGCAATAGCCACATGGGAACGTCCGATCAGGACGCCGATATCCAGAAGTGGTTTCGACTGCTTGCCGAACGCGTGCGCGAATACTTCGACGATGCAGCGCATTCAAACCCGGCAGCGACGCTTACAACAACCACATGTACTGGGCCGGTCTTGCCGTTGCCGCCCAGGGCATCGCCGACAACGACGTCAACGCGTTTCTGTGGGGCATCGAAACCTATCGCATGGGCGTCGATGCCATTCAGACCGGACGGCTCGCTCACCGCTGAGATGAACCGCGCCGCGATGGCGGTGCACTACCAGCTTTATGCGCTCGGGCCGCTGGTCATGCTGGCCGAGATTGGCTGCGGCGAATGGGCTCGATCTGTATCCGGTGGATAACGGCGCCATTCATCGGCTGGTAAATTTTCTTGACTCGCCGCCTCAAAGATCCGTCCATCATCGAACGGCGTACCGGGGTGCGCGCAGAATACCTGCCGAGACTCTATTCATGGTCTTGAGATCGGCTGGGCGGTCCCTTATGTGCAGCGATTTCCCGACACGCAGCTCTCTGCTCTGATCGCCAAAGCTCCATGGGTGAACTTCTGGCAATGGGGCGGCGCGCCGCCGAATGCAGTCATTCCCATCCCGCCCCGCTCTGGCGCGCTGCCGAGTTCTGCCGGGCACCCTTCTTTCACCGGCACATGGTGCGGCCAGGGAGATCCAGCAAATCCCGCAACGATCACCGACAGCACCGCCTTCCTCACGCTGAAAGTCACCGACGTAAACGCTTCTATCGGCGTATATCAGGATGCGAACACGATCTTCGCTCCGGGTTGGCAGTTCATCACTGGAAAGCTCAGTCCGGATAGCAAGCGGATCGACTGGTCGAACGGCACGTTCTGGACGCGCTGCAACATCCCCAAAGCCCGCGCGCATCCACGGCTGAAGCTGGCCGGGACGTGGCACGCGGACGGCATTCTCTCCGAGGTCTGCTCTATCCGCCAGCACGGCAGCGCCCTCCAGCTCGACAATGGACACGGCGCCGCCGCCAGCGGCAGCGTTGACGCACAGGGGCGCCTGACGACCGACTGGAAGGGCAACCGCATCGTGGGGGCGGTCAGCGCGGACGGCAATCGCATCGACTGGGATAACGGAACCTGGTGGGTTCGTTGAATCACGCATCTCGACCATGGCCGACGTTCTTTTGTTTTGGGGGGAACGGATTTTAGCGATCTTTGCGAGCGCGGACGCGGCCAATGGGGGTTATAGTCGCGTGCAGGGGGTGTTCAGCCTTCGGCACAACGTGGGGCTCGACAGCGGCCGCGGGAACACTCGCCATGCGCTCAAGAAGGGATGCGGGTGCGATTTCGTGCTCTACGATGACCCGCCGCAACTGCCGGTAATCAGCCTTTGGAAGGCGGGTAACTTCACGGGTAACTTCAGCCATGGGTACTTCCTCTCCTCCAGGATGTTACTATGCGCAGAACCCCGCCCGCAATAATTTGTTGGAGTATCTTGCCAGAGTGTCGGCCGCCTATTTCTTCAGCGCCGCCTTCACGCTCTCCGGGCGAAACATCTTTTCCGCTGCGCCGGTCACCGTGCGCCGCGGCACAAAGCGCTGCATGAAGACCGAGGCGCTGTTCACAAAGCTCGGCAGCACCCAGTGTTTGCCAGCCACCAGCCCTTCCAGCCCGCGCCGCGCTACTTCGTCGGCCTTCTGAAATCCCCGGCCTCGATCCGCGGAAGCTGGAGCGCCCGCCACCTTGCCGAATTCCGACTCGGTCGGCCCCGGACACAACGCGCTTACCCTGATCCCGAAGCGCGCCGTCTCTTCCGCAAGCGCTTCAGCGAGCATGCGATCGAAGGCCTTAGTCGCGGCGTAGGTCGCCATGTATGCCACCGGCTGGTACGCCGCCGTCGAGGCTACGATCATGATGTCGCCCCTTCGGCGCGCGATCATTCGCGGCAGAAAAAGCCGTGTAAGATCGACGACCCGTGTGCAGTTCACATCCACCATCGTCCGCTGCCACTCCGGATCGCCGTTCACGAATTCGCCGTAGTAGCCGAAGCCGGCATTGTTGATGAGGACATCGACAGCCGTTCCGCGGCCTTCGGTCGCGTCGAAGAGGTGCTGCGGTGCGGCCGGATCGGCCAGGTCCGCCGGAATCACCTGCGTCTGAATCTGGTGTTCGCTTCCCAGACGCCGCGCCAGCGTCTCCAGCCGGTCAGCCCGCCTCGCGGTCAGGATCAGATTCGCTCCCGCTGCTGCCAGCTCGATCGCCAGCGCTTCTCCGATGCCGGCACTCGCGCCGGTCACCAGCGCCCATCTGCCTTCAAAGGCCTTCCTGAGTATTGTGGAACCCGGCATCGTGATTCTCCTCCCGCGGTGATCCGCGCTTCTTCTCCAATATTACGAGTTGCCTCGCTTGAGGTTTGCCGATGCGCAGGTTCCGCTGTGCAAGAAAAAGAGAGTGCCCATCGGGCACTCTCAAGTTTTTGCGCCGAAGGCGCGTGTACCTGGACGGTGAGTCCTACCAGACCCGGCAGCTGTTGACCGGCATCATTGGCTGGCCGGCTTTGCAGCCGAAGGCCTGACCCATCTCCGGCATATTCTGCACTACTCCGTTGACGCGGAATTCACGCGGCGAGTGGGGATCGGTCTGCACCTGCAGCCGCACCTGCTGGGGACGTATGCTGCCGCACCAGTTCTGCCCGTAGGCGATAAAGAATTCCTGCACCGGTGTGTAGCCGTTCGCGTCCTTGGCTTCCAGGTCGATGTTCTTGCGCTTCGCGTCAGCGAGGAAGGCCATGTAGGCCAGCCGCAGCCCGCCGTTGTCGGCAGTATTTTCGCCAAGGGTGAGCTTGCCGTTGACCTTCACGTCGTCCACAGCGGTGAAGTTGCCGTACTCCTTCACTTCACAGTCGGCCTTCTCGTCGAATTTCTTGCCGTCTTCAGCGGTCCACCAGTCAGCCAGATTTCCGTTGCCGTCGAACTGGCGTCCCTCATCGTCAAATCCGTGCGTCAGCTCGTGCCCGACGATCGCCCCAACATGCCCATAGTTCTCGGCGTCAGTGGCTTTGGGATCAAACAGCGGCGCCTGGAGAATGCCGGCCGGGAAGTTGATGTCGTTCATGCTGGGGTTGTAATAGGCATCGACCGTGGGTGGCGTCATGCCCCATTCGCCGCGGTCCACCGGCTTGCCGATCTTGGCCAGCTGCCGCTTGCTCTCGAACTCTGTCGCGCGCATCGCATTGCCGTAAGCATCGTCGCGCACGATCTTCAGCGCCGAATAATCGCGGAAGTGGTCCGGGTAGCCGATCTTGTCGGCGACGAGATGGAGCTTTTCCTTCGCCTTTACCTTGGTCTCCGGACTCATCCACGCGAGCGTGTCGATGTCCTTATCCATCGCCGCCTCAATGTCGTGGACCATCTGTACCGTGGCTGCCTTGCTCTCGGGCGGGAAGTTCGCCTTCACGTAGACTTCGCCCAGCGCCTCACCCAGAGCGCCATCGGTGGCCTGGACGCAGCGCTTCCAGCGCGCGCGCTGCTCAGGCTGGCCGCGCAGCTTGCGTCCGTAGAAGTCGAACTGCTCCTTGTCCATTGCCTCGGGCAGCGTATAGCTGGGCGTGCCGTTGACCAGCTGCCAGCGCAGATAGGTCTTAATGGTGTCGAGATCGGTTGAGGCGAGCAGGGTATTCAGGCCCTTGAAGAAGTCAGGATTGGCGACGTTGAGATTCGTGATGGACGGTAGTCCGCTGTGCTCGAAGAACGCGGTCCACTCAATCTCGGGAGTGAATCCGGCGAGCTCGGAAACGGGCATGAAGTGGTAGACATTCTTCGGGTCGCGCTGCGAGGTAATGTCCATTGAAATTTTCGCCAGCGCGGTTTCGAGATCCATAATCTTTTTCGCGTCGCTGGCAGCCTTGGCATCGGGCTCGCCGATCAGCTTCAGTATGTTCGCCACATGCTCGACATACTGCTGCCGCGTCTTCTCGGCAGCGGCTCCGGTGCGGAGATAGTAATCACGCTCCGGCAGCCCCAGTCCGCCCTGATCGACAAAGGCAATCTGTTGACGCGCGTCTTTGAAGTCCTGTTGTTCGCCGAAGTTCATAAAGGCGTTCACGCCGATGAGCTGGTAGTGGGCCAGCAGGTCCGTCAGCTGCTTCTTGTCGGTCAATGCCGCGATGCGATCCAGCTCTGGTTGGAGCGGCTTCAGGCCAAGCGCGTAAATGGCCGGAGTATCCATGCACGAAGCGTAGTAGTCGCCGATCTTCTGCTCACTCGGCGTCCGCGAGGGATTATCGGCAGCGACCTTTTCGAGCAGGGAGTGAAGCGTGTACTCGGTGTAGTTGAAGACCATCGTGCCGGTTCCATATCCCGACTGATCGGCAGGGATGGGATAGAGCTTCGTGAAGTTCCCGCATGCGTACTGAAAGAAGTTCGCGCAGGGATCGGCGCCGGTATCGATCAGCTGCTTGTCCAGCCCCGGGAGCAGCGTCGGCTTGGAGTCGGAGTCGGCGATGTGGCTGGTACGGGTTTGCGCGAAAGCGCTGAGCGAGGCGGCGATCGCAATCAGAAATGCCAGAGTGGATATTTGCTTTTTCATGTTTCTCCGGATTGCCGGCCGGACTCTGCGGGCGGATGCGGCCGATTACAAATGCACAGCAAAGCATAACTTACTCGTATTTCCAAGGGGCTTGTGACGAACGGTGCAGCGAATGGGCTGGACCTCGTGCCCCGCCGCTTAAGGCAACAGCCTACGCATGAAAACCACACTTTCGAACCTGCTGTCGTTGTAAGGATCGCACGGCGCAAATCCCAGCCGCCGATACATGTTGTAGGCGGACTTCATGGTGGCGGGGAATGTATCGAGGTACATCGCGTTGAATCCCGCCGCCGCCGCACGTTCGATGGCACTCACAACCAGCCGTTCACCGAGGCCCGTTCCGCGAAATGCCGGGCGCATCCAGAGCCGCTTCATCTCACACCCGCCGGAGATGTTGGTGATGCCACGGTACGTCACACACCCGGCCGCCTCGCCGTCACTGTGTGCCACCAGCATGTCGCCACCCTGCTTGCGGTAGCAGTCGGGAAGGCCATCGACTTCCTCCTGCAGTTTTCCAAAGCAGAAATGTGGCGCGCCCTCGGCTTCGGTCACAAAGCGGCCATACTCCAGCAGTAAGGCGCGAGCGTTTTCGATGGCTTGCGGACTTGCCCCCGGACCGAGCGCTTCGATCGTGATTGCCAAACCTTATGCCTCGACAGGCTCGACGTAGAACATCTCGTTGGTCTGGCGGAATCCGTTGCTCTCGTACAGCCGGCGGCCCTCTTCGGTCGAATGCAGGGCGACGACGCGGATCTTGCGACGGCGGGCTTCGGCGAGTGCCATGTCGATCAGATGGCTGGCGAGCTTTTTGCGGCGGTACTCTGGTTCAACGTAAACATTCAGCAAATAGCCGCGCTGCGTCGATCGCGGATCGAGAGGATGCGGCGGCCAGTCGAGCAGAAGCAGTCCCGCCCCGGCAACGACGCGCTCCCCATCTGCGGTGAGCCAACCGATATATTTTTGCTCGTCGATCATCTTCGCCACCCAGGGCTCGAAGTGGTGCGACATCACACCCAGAACCTGGTTATCGGCGCGGCCTGCATCGACAAACATGCGCCGGCGGTGATGGGTGATCAGGCTCGCGTCCGCAGCTGTGGCCGTCCTCGTTTCCAACATGAAAAGAAGTATAGCTACGATAGGTACAGATGTCAGACGCCCCACCAGTTCATCGCCAGCTTCTGCGCCCGGGCATGCGCGTCGCCGTCGCCGTCTCTGGCGGTGCGGATTCCGTCGCGCTGTTGCGCCGCCTCATCGAGGCCGCTCCGGAGATCGGGCTGGTGCTCTCCGTCGCCCATCTGCATCACGGCATCCGCGGCGTCGAGGCGGATGTGGACGCGGATTTCGTGCGCGACCTGGCTGCATTGCACGGGCTGGTGTTTAACCGGCGCGACGTGAATACGCCGGAGGCAGCGCAGAAAAATCGCGAGACCCTCGAGGAGGCAGCGCGAAATCTTCGTTACGCCTGGTTTCGCGAGCTGCTGGATCAGGGCCAGGCCGATGCGATCGCCACAGCGCATACCCTCGACGATCAGGCTGAGACGGTTCTGCACAAGCTGCTGCGTGGCGCGTGGACAGAAGGGCTGAGCGGGATCTCTCCCGTGATTCAGCACACGCGGGGAGTGATCCTGCGGCCGTTTCTCGGTACGCGGCGAGCGGAGATCGAGGCGTGGCTGCGGTCGATCGCTCAGCCGTGGCGCGAAGACGCGTCAAACGCCGACACCGCCTTTACACGTAACCGTATCAGGCACGAATTGTTGCCCATGCTTTCGAACTACAATCCCCAGATCCACTCGCAGCTTGCAAACGTGGCGGCACTGGCGCGCGATGAAGACGCCTACTGGCAGGTCGAGGTGGGCCGCCTTCTCCCGTCATTGGTTTTACCCGGCAAGCCGGTGCGCGGAGGCGGAAGAGCAACGTCCACGCATCCCGATGAGTCGAGCCTGGCGTTTGAGATTGACCGTCTGCCCCAATCCCCGGCAGTGCGGCGGCGGCTTTTGCGTGCCGCTGCGCGTCAGTTAGGAACAGCGCTCAATTTCGATCAGACCGAGAAGCTGATAGCGATGCTCGGTGTCGGCGGCGCACGGCGGCAGCAGCTTACGGCGGAGCTCCATGCGGAGCGCAGCCCGCGCGAGCTTAGGTTGATAAAGCGGAAGCCTTGATTACCGGGCAATATCAGAAACCAAACTGCAAGGAGAAGTGATGGCGGAAGAAGTATCGAGGCGGAGATTTATCGGTGTGGGATCGGCAGCACTGGCAGCGGTCGCCGGAAGCAAGATCGCGGAGGGCCAGGAAAAAATCGCCGAGAGCCAGGAAAAAACGGTGCCGCGCTCGCCCGATCATCACCTGCCGAATGAATCTGAGCCGGGACCGAACAACACCGTACTCGACAAGCAGAATCCCAATTCGGTATGGCCTCCGGAGACGGATTCGGGCGGTCAGCCTCCATTCAAATATTCCTTTTCGCTGGCTCACAAGCGCATCGAAGAAGGCGGCTGGACGCGCCAGGTGACGGTCCGCGATCTGCCCATCTCGAAAAAGATGGCGGGCGTCGAGATGCGCCTTATCTCCGGCGGTATCCGCGAGTTGCACTGGCACGTTGGCGCGGAGTGGGCGCTGATGCTCGACGGCAATGCACGCATCACCGCTGTCGATCAGAAGGGCCGCAGTCACGTGAGCGACGTGAGCGAGGGTGATCTGTGGATCTTTCCCGGCGGCATTCCCCATTCGATCCAGGGCCTCGGGCCGGACGGTGCCCGCTTCCTGCTGGTCTTTGACGACGGCAATTTCAACGAGTTCGAAACCTTCCTGCTGACTGACTGGATCGCCCACACTCCCCCGGAAGTGCTGGCCAAGAACTTCGACGCCGCGGCAAATCCCTTTGCGAATTCCCCAAAGAAAGAGCTCTTCATCTTCAAGCGCGACTTGCCGCGTTCTCTCGACGAAGAGCAGAAGGCCGCTGAAGCCGGCACTGGGCGCGTCCCGCACAGCTTCGACTTTCGGCCCGGACAGATGCAGCCCAACAAAAAAGCCAAAGGCGGCGAGGTCAAAATCATTGACCGGAAGGTATGGCCGGCAACCAATATCGCCGCGGCCATCGTCACGCTCAAGCCGGGAGGTTTGCGTGAATTGCACTGGCATCCCAACGAGGACGAGTGGCAATACTACGTCTCGGGCAAAGCGCGCATGACTGTTTTCGCCGCCGGAGCACGCGCACGCACGATGGATTTCGAGGAAGGCGACGTCGGCTACATCGACAAGTCCGCGCCGCACTACATCGAGAACACAGGCGATGCCGACTTGGTCTTCCTCGAAGTCTTTCCCACGCCATATTACGAAGACGTTTCGCTGGCTGAGTGGCTCGCGCACACGCCCGCGCGGCTGGTCGACGAGCACCTCGCAACCGGCGAGGCCATGCTCAACGCAATCCCGAAACGGGAGGCGGTGATCAAGCCGTAATCATTGCCAACAGCCAAGGTCCGCTGCCTGCGCACCTGACGCTGTTCAGTTACCGCGCAAGGCGACCATGGGATTGATCCGCGCGGCGCGCCGGGCCGGGATGTACCCGGCAACCAGAGCCACGGCGATCATGACCGCGATCATCGCCGCGAACGTAGCCGGATCGGTCGGAGTGGTTCCGAAAAGCAGAGCGGCAATCCATCGGCCGACAACCACCGACGCCACCGTCCCCAGCACGATGCCGGTGATCGCCAGGATCATCGTCTTCTGCATCACTCCGCGAAGCACACGTGCCTGCGTCGCGCCCAGCGCCATGCGGATGCCGATCTCCTGAGTCTGCTGCGCCACTGAATAGGAGATGACGCCGTAGATCCCGAGCATGGCGAGCAGCAGGCCGAATTCGGCGAAGATGCTCACCAGCAGCACAAAGAAGCGCCGTGGCGATACCGCTCGATCCACTATCGTGCGGATTGGCCGGAACTCAGCCGCTGGCTGCCTGGGATTCAACTCGCGCAATGCATGGAGCACACTCCCGGCCAGTGATGCGGGCGGCAGGCTGGTGCGGATCACCAACTGCGCGCCAGATGGTCCTGCCTGCGTCGCAGGGTAGTAGATCTGCCAGCCCGGCTGGCCCTCCACGCTATCGGCGTGGATGTCGTCGACAACTCCCACGACGCGCAGTTCCGTTTTCCCGCTGACGAGAATCCTGCCCAGGGGATCCTCGCCCGGCCAATAGATGCGGGCGGCGGAAGAATTGATAAGGACGACGGGCTCGCTCTTCGGGCCATCGCTCCAGGCGAAGTCCCGCCCGTAGAGACGCATGCCCATGGCTCGCACGAATCCCGGAGTGATCACGTAGACCAGCGGCCCCGGCAGTGAGCCGGGAGCGAAGGTCTTGCCCTTCGGCGTCGGCGTTCCCCACTCGCGATTCT
>CAWAYO010000093.1:0-21133 GCA_963786085.1 uncultured Acidobacteriaceae bacterium | reverse complement strand
GGAGGCACTGTGAGTGCGAGGCGTGTCAGGCGACCGGCTGTGGAATCTGCCTCCTCCTCTCCAAACCGGAGAATTCCTGATTTCACACACACCCATTTTGTCCGGCCGCCGCGTCGATCAGATAACGCCCACTGCGGATCGCCTTCGGCCGTCATCATCGAAACCACATGAAGTCCATTCGAGAGATGAAGGTCGATCTCCGGCAGTCTGCCAAATAGAGAGACTTCGATAACCTTCGCGTTTAGCAGTTTTGTGAAGATCCTGGCCCACCTGCCCTCATCGCTCCAACTGCCGCACCAAATGAGACGCTTTCCCTCTATGCGCCAACTCCACTCGATCATGAGGCCCATCTGCCCCGACGGATTGTGACGCGCCCTGCCATTCCTTAATGTCTTCGTCTCAAGATTTCCGAACTCCAGGAAAATTGCGGACCCGTAGCCGCGCCACACTTGTGTAACTGGCAAACCAATCAGTGGCGAGGAAAAAGCTCTCAACTCAGATTCTTTAGCTTCGACCATTCGGACCTTCGTTTTGTCTCACTTCACCAACTCATCTAGTTTCTCATCATGCGGAACCTCGGCACGCCTGCGCCACTCACGTTCGACAATCTCAAGCGCCTCGGACGCATCCCGCGCAACCTGTACTAATCCTCGATTCTCCGGCTTGATAAGACCTTCCTCAACCGCTGTGTCGAGAAATGTCAGCAACGCATCGTAGTAGCCGCCCACGTTCACCAGCACACACGGCTTGGTGTGAATGCGAAGCTGCGCCCAGGTAACGATCTCGATGAACTCGTCCAACGTGCCGTAGCCGCCCGGCAGGGCCACGAACGCATCCGCGCGCGAAGCCATGAGCGCCTTGCGCTCGTGCATGGTGCGCACGACATGCAGTTCGGTCAATCCACGGTGGCCAATCTCGAGGTCCATGATCACATCCGGAATCACGCCCATCACCTTGCCGCCCTCGGCGAGCGCGGTATCGGCGAGCGCTCGCATCGCACCGACGGTTGCACCGCCGTAGACAAGTCCGTAATTCCGTTCGGCGATCATGCGGCCCAGGTCGCGCGCCGCAGCCAGATACCCCGGCCTGGAGCCAGCCGCAGAAGCGCAGAAGACTGCGATCCACTTCTTCCCTTCATGTGTCATCGTGAGTCCAGTCTAATTGGGATTTAAAATAGATATGAGACCTACTATTGCAGCACCTACTCGACAAACTTAATCCCCAGCAGCGTGAGGCAGTCGTGGCCGTCGACGGGCCGGTGCTGATCCTCGCCGGAGCGGGTTCGGGCAAGACGCGCGTCATCACTCACCGCATCGCCTACCTCATCGACCAGCGCGGAGTCGCACCGGACTCCATCCTCGCCGTCACCTTCACCAACAAGGCTTCCGCCGAAATGGCTGAGCGCGTTGAAAAGCTCATCGGCCATTCCTCACTTGCAAAACCGGTCGTCGCAACTTTCCACTCCTTCTGTGTGCGCATGCTGCGCCGCGATATCGAAGCGCTGAGAATCGGTGGCGAAGGGCTCACAAAGAGCTTTGCGATCTATGACGAGGCTGATCAGCAGGCAGTTGTGAAGGCCGCGATGCGCCGCATGAGCCTCGACGACAAGCAGCTCACGCCACGCGTTGTGCTTTCGAAAATCTCTTGGGCCAAGAATCACATGATCGATCCACAGGAGTACTACCTCAACTCCTCAGAACCCATGAGCGAACGCATCGCGCACATCTACGACACATACAGGAAGGAACTACGCAAGGCGAACGCGCTTGACTTCGACGATCTGCTGCTCGAGGCGGTGCGCCTGCTCAAGTCGTCGAGCGAGGTGCGTGAGCGTTACAACCGGCGGTACCGCTACCTGCTCATCGACGAGTACCAGGACACGAATCGTCCGCAGTACGAACTGATGAAGCTGCTTGCGGGAGAAGAGAAGAATATCTGCGTCGTCGGCGATGAAGACCAGAGCATTTATTCCTGGCGCGGCGCCGATATTCGCAACATCCTCGAGTTCGAGCGCGACTTTCCCGGTGCCAAGACAATCCGCCTCGAACAGAACTACCGCTCAACACAGGTTATTCTCGAAGCCGCATCCGCCGTCGTTGCCCGCAACGCGCAGCGCAAGGGTAAGACGCTGTGGACCTCCCGGCAGGGCGGCTCGCTGATCGGCTACTACGAGGCTCCCGATGGCGAAAACGAAGCGCTTTACATCGCCGACACCATTCAGAAGTACCTGCGAAAGTCGGGAGACGAAGAGCCCCGCGCAGCGGTGCTTTATCGCACCAACTCGCAGTCGCGGCTGATTGAAGAAGCGATGCGGCGTTACGGCATCAGCTACACCATGGTCGGCGGGTTCTCCTTCTACGAGCGAGCCGAAATCAAGGACATGCTCAGCTACCTCAAGCTGGTGCAGAATCCCAACGATTCGATCGCTCTGCAGCGCGTAATCAACACGCCAGCGCGTGGCATTGGTAAAACAACGCTTGAAACTCTGGAACGCATCGCCATCGAAACCGGAATCAGTACATGGAACGCCATCGACCGCGCGTTGCGTGAAAGGCTGCTGCCTTCGCGCGCTCTTATCGCACTCGATGCCTTTCGCCGCACAATCGAAGATGCACGCGCGATGCTCGCTCCGGGCTTTGCGGAGAAACTCGCCGCAGATGTTGCCCCCGAAGCGGATACCAGCTTCGATGTGGCTCCCGCTGAAGGGAATGATGACGCCGATACCGCCTTCGACTTCGGCGATCAGGCTCAGCATCTGCTCGCCTTCACCGATATTCCTGAAGAAGACCAGCTCGATGACGCACCGCTCGATGCGACGGCTTTCAATCCCTTCGAAGATGAGCCGCCCGTTCCGCGTGCAGCGCCTGCACTGGCATCCGAATCTGAAGGCAAGCCCGCATTTCGCAAACCCGGAGATGCCGCGACTCTGCCGGAGCTGATCAAATTCCTGATCGATCGTACCGGATACATCCGCTCGCTCGAAGAAGAAGGCACGCCCGAAGCCTTCTCGCGTATCGAAAACCTGAAAGAACTTGCCAACGCCGCTCAGGATGCGGAGGAGCGCGGCGAAACGCTGGCTGAATTTCTCGACCACGCTGCGCTGGTCAGCGACACCGACCAGTACAAGGCCGACTCACGCGTGACCCTGATGACGCTGCATGCGGCCAAGGGTCTGGAATTTCCGCTCGTCGTTCTGGCAGGGCTCGAGGAGGGTCTCTTCCCGCTGTCGCGCACACTGAATGAGCCCGACCAGATGGAGGAAGAACGACGCCTCTGTTACGTGGGTTTGACCCGCGCCATGGATACGCTGGTCCTCACCCGCGCGCGATACCGCCGGCGTTACGGCAACGACATGCCCGACACCAGCCTGCCGTCGCGTTTCCTCGAAGAAATTCCGACTCATCTGATAGAGGACCTGTCCGGCGCAGGCCGGCCGGCGAGTACATGGGGCGGGTATGGCGGATATGCCTCATCGCGTTCGGGCCGGGCGGCCTATGACGACTCATCCGTGCGGCACTACAGCTACGAAGACGAAGATCAGAGCGCGGTCTCGCGCGGCTCGTCGTCGCGGCGACACCCGCAGCGGCCGTCTGGTCCCACCAATTCGAAACCAGGCAACTCGCTCGACAATATTGCGCAGTTCTTCTCGCAGCGAGGCGCATCGGTTCCGCAATCGCGGCCAAAGCTCGACATTCCTTCTCCCACCGGCAAGACCGGCCTCAAGAGCGGCCAGCGTGTTCGCCATCCCAAATATGGAGAAGGCGTGGTCTTTCGCCGCGAGGGAGACGGAGAAGACGCGAAGGTTACGGTACAATTTTCAAAGTTCGGAGTGAAAAAGCTGGTAGAGAAATTCGCCCAGCTGGAGCGGCTTTGACGCCGCACCGCTCCGCAGAGATAAGGATTCGAATGCCAAATACAAAAGCAATTACCGACACTGCAGAACGTAAGAAGCTGAAGCGTACTGCTCGCAAGAAGGCGGCGCCCAAGGCTCCTCGCACCACCCCACGCGGCTCGAACAAGAAGAAGGTCAAGACGCTCACCCGCGGTCAGAGCAAGCGCAAGTAAGGCGGTAGCCGAAAGGATTAGCGAAGCCCGCTCCGGAGAATTTCTCTCGCGGAGCGGGCCTCGTTCCGGATACACTCCCCTCAATCCACCATTTAGAGGAGTCGGACTCTGCCGCCTCAGGTTCTTTGTTGTAAATCCATCGACAAGCTCATTGCTGAGTCTGAGAATCCCGAAACACGCCTGAAAAAGACCCTCGGGCCGGTCTCGCTTACCTCGCTCGGCATTGGAGCCGTCATTGGCTCGGGCATTTTTACCGTCGTCGGCACCGCGATCTCCGGCGAGAAGTTCGACACCTCTTCCATCCTCAACACTCCGGTTCTTGACTACCTGGTGCATCACACCGCGCTTGCCGGCCGGCCCGGCGCAGGACCAGCACTTGCACTCTCGCTGGTGCTCGTCGCCATTGTCTGCGGATTCACCGGGCTGTGCTACGCCGAGCTGGCGTCGATGATCCCGATTGCGGGGTCAGCCTACACATACACCTACGCCACGCTTGGCGAGCTCATCGCGTGGATCATCGGCTGGGACCTGATCCTTGAATACGCCTTCTCCAACATGGCGGTCTCGGTCGGATTCGCCGGCCACGCCGTCGCACTGATGGACTGGTTCGGCATCCATCCCAACCTGCGCTGGATCTCGCCTGCCTATCTGCCTTCGGGCCTCGCCGATCTGCAGGGCAACATGCTCTATCCGCCGGGCTGGCACTTTGGGTTCAACATTCCGGCGTTTCTCATCGTCATGATCCTCACCGTGATCCTGGTCCGCGGCATTCGCGAATCCGCGGAGACCAACAACATCATGGTGCTGCTCAAGATTGCCGCCATCCTGCTCTTCATCGGCGTCGGCGCGCACTACATTCACCCGACCAACTGGCACCCCTTCTACCCCAATGGCTGGTCGGGCTTCCTCACCGGCGGCTCCATCATCTTCTTCACTTACATCGGGTTCGACTCTGTCTCTACGGCTGCCGAAGAATGTAAGAACCCGCAGCGCGATGTGCCCATCGGCATCATCGCCACGCTGATCGTCTGCACCATCCTCTACATCGGCGTCGCGATCGTACTCACCGGCCTCATCAAGTGGAGCGCTCTGGTCGACGACGCCGCCCCCATCGTCAACACGCTCAAGAAGGTCTACCTCGCCAACCCCAGCGGCGCGCTCAACTGGACGCGGCTCGCCATCATCATCGGCGCGATGCTGGGGATGATCTCCTCCATCCTCGTCTTCCAGATCGGGCAGGCGCGCGTCTGGTTTGCTATGTCACGCGACCGGCTGCTGCCGTCGGTTTTTGCGAAGGTACACCCCCGGTTCCGGACACCGGCTGTCGCCACGTGGGTGGCGGGTTTCGTCGTGGGGGTACCGGCCGGACTGCTAGACATCGGTACATTCTCGGACCTCTCCAACATCGGGACACTCTTTGCCTTCGTGCTCGTCTCGGCAGGGGTACTCATCCTGCGCATTAAGGACCCAGGCAGGCATCGCGGCTTCCGCTGCCCCGGAGGGCCGCTCTTTCCGGTGCTCAGCATCTGCTTCTGCGTGCTGCTGATGGCTGGGCTGCCCATCATCACCTGGGTCCGCTTCTTCATGTGGCTGGCGATTGGCTTGGTCATCTATTTCTTCTACAGCCGCCATCGCAGCGAGTTCTCCCCGCGCTCCTGAATCGTCATGGACATCGAACCGCTTCGCGCCTGGCTGCTGAGCCTTCCTCATGTCGCGGAGACGATGCAGTGGGGTGACAACCTTGTCTTTTGGGTGGGGGACAAGGCTATCGGCGGCAGGATGTTCGCCCTTGCCAACCTGAGCAGGGACAGCCACGGCGTGCTCTCATTTGCCGCCGGAGCGGAGCGCTTCGCCGAGTTGATCGAGATTGAGGGCGTCTTTCCGGCTCCCTATCTGGCCCGCGCGCATTGGGTCGCGATCGAGCGGTACGACGTCTTCCCATCGACCGCGCTGAAAGAGCATCTCCGCAACGCGCATGCGGTCGTTTTCGCCAAGCTGCCGAAGCGGACGAAGGATGCTCTCGCGTTGCCGGCGGTGGAGCGCAGGAAGCTCATCGCGGCGCGGAAGAAGCTGCTGACGAAGAAGTAGCAGCTGGGGGTATACCCCTCCCCCCGTAATTCCCTTGCTACAACATTTTAAATGACTTAACGGGTAGGTCCGGCGTATCCACCATGGAATGAGACGATTACAGAGGCATGCCTTTGAAATCAATGAGATAGACGTTCGCGACAGACGAAAATGAAAGAGCCCGCCGGGTGGGGCGCGGGCTCTTTTATTATCTCTATTTCTATTTTAGCTTGGTAAGACATAATTCTCCGCCAACTTCCGGAGTTCTAGGGCCGCGCCTCGAAGACCATGTTGAAGGGCGTCTCGGTTGCCCGGCGAAAGTGCTTGAATCCGCCGGCGGTGACGGCTTCTCTGATCTTCTTCTGGCCGGCCTGAGCGCCCAGACCGGCGCCGACCTCTTGTGAAAGAGACGCGGGCACGCAGATCACCGTTGAGGCCGAGTAGTAAATGCGGCCGACGGGGTTGAGGTTGGCGGCGACGTCGTCGCCGGCGATCGGCTCGACGATCATCCATGTACCGTCGGAGGCCAGCGCCTCGTGCACGTGCCCGGCCGCGCCCGCCGGATCGCCCATGTCGTGCAGGCAGTCGAAGCAGGCGACGAAGTCGTAGTCCCTGCCCGGGAATGACTTCGCCGGAGCCACGTCGAAGTGCACGCGGTCTTCGAGGCCGGCCTTTCTCGCCTTTTCGCGGGCCGTGGCGATGGAGGCGTCGTGGTAGTCGAAGCCGAAGAATTCGGATTCTGGATAGGTTTGCGCCATGAGAAGCGTGGACGCGCCATGGCCGCAGCCGACGTCGGCAACGCGGGCGCCGGATTTGAGTTTCGCTTCGACGCCGTCGAGAGCGGGAATCCAGCTGGTGGTGAGGTTTGCCAGGTAGCCGGGCCGGAAGAAGCGCTCGCATCCGTGAAACAGGCCCTCCTCGTGCTCGTGCCAGCCGAAGCCCTTGCCGGTGCGGAAGGTCTCGGTCAGCTTCTCCTCGTCCTTCATGCACGAAGCGACCATGTGATAGAAGCCAGGCAGGTGAACGGCGCTGTCGTCCTGGGCCAGGGCGAAGGACTGCTCGGGTGTCATGTAGTAGGTTCCGGTGGTTGCGTCGTACTCGACATAATTCGAGGCGGCGCTGGCATTCAGCCATTCGCGCACGTAGCGCTCGGCGGTTCCGGTGCGGCGGGCTAGTTCGGCGGGGGTAAATTTCTCTCCCGCGCCCATGGTGCGATAGAGGTTGAGCTTGTCTCCTATGACGATGAGCGCGGCATGAAGGGCAGCGCCCATGTCTCCGACGGCCTGACCGAGCAGGGCGTGAAGCTTGTCCATATCAAGCGGACGGTTTGCAGTCTGGGTAGCCATGAATCTTCTCCTTGGGAAATGGAGTCATGCGGTCGCCTGGGAGGACCTGCCAGCGGCGTTGCATCAGCGGTGAAGAGAAAAGTCGCGGCGCGGCCACCGTATGACGTGGGTGCGTCATTATTACGCTCGGTGAGCGATAAGACAAGCGACGGTATGCAATTTAACGCCTAATTTGCGGGCAATCCCCGGGCCGCCTGCCGGATCTGCGCCTGCTCTAATGCCAGCTTGTACGCAACGTAATATTTGTAGATATTGGCCACGTAGGTGACGGTCTCCTGCCCGATGTCTTTGGCGGCAACCAGCTCCACGTTGCCGAACCAGATGTTGGGGTCAAGACCCATATCGGCAGCCTCTTTGCGCAGCCTGGCAATGCGGTTTGGTCCGGCGTTGTAACTGGCAAAGACGAATAGCGTCTTGTTCATACGGTCGATCTTCGGGTCGTTGAAATATGTATCTTCAATGTTGCGCAGCATTTTGGCGCCGGCGTGAATATTGCCGTCAGCGGTCGCTACGTTGGAAATATCGATGGGATCTGCCGCCGCGTATTTCGGGATGACCTGCATGATTCCCACCGCGCCGCTAGGGTTCCTTTTGCTCTGGTCGAGCAGCGATTCCTGATAGCCCTGCGCCGCGATCATCAGATAATCGAAGTCGTACTCTCCCGCGTACTTTTTGAAGAGCTCAAGGTTGGCCTGGAACTTCTTCATCTCCTCCCCGGAGGTCGAATCCTTCACCCACTTGGTGTTTTGCAGATAGCGCCGCAGCAGGGTGTTGCCGAATGACGATCCCACGGAGTGGGACCCGACGAATTCGTCGACCAATTGCTTCAATTGCGGGTTGTTCTTTCGCATCACCCAGGCCAGCTGCTGGCCGCTCGCGATTACCAAGTCGGGTTGCGGCTGAACGTGATCGAGCACCTGCGACCACAAGGCGGCCCGCTGCTTCGTCGTGACTGTGGCGGGGATCAGTCCAGCATTCACCATCTGCACCAGATCGTCGTCGTTCAAGTTCTTGTCTGCCGCTTTGATTACGATCGGCGTCTTGCCCTCCTTTTGCAGCTGCTCATTCGCCTTCTGCAGGTTCTGGTAGTAGGTGGTGAGCGGATTGACGTACACCTCTTTCCCACCGAAGTCTGCGAGGGTGGAGAGTGGAGCGGAGCCGGGTCCGGTTACGATGATCTGGCTTACATCGGTCTGTAACGGCGTCGAGAAGGCAACCCTCTTTTCACGCTCCGGCGTGACGACGATCCCGTAGGCAACCATATCTCCCAGCCCTTCGGTCAGGGCCGCTTCAATCTGGTCTATCCGCATGGGAAGAAATGTAACTTTCACCTGAAGCTTGCCGGTTTTCAGCTTCTGGTTGGCGAACTTCTGGAACTCTTCCAGTGCCTCGTACATCACGCCGTGAGGCTGGCCTTTGTCGTAGAAGAAGCCGATGGGGTTGATGATCAGCAAGGCACGAATGTTCCGCCTCTTCACCATGTCATCAAGGTCGCCGGTGTGACGCCCGAAGCTAGTCGGCAGCGCTATGTCTTTCGACGGCGCAGGAGGCTCGTCTGGTGAAGATACCCGCTCAGCAGGCTCTGCCTGATGAGCCTGCTCGGGACTGGGCGGCGGGGGTGCAGCCTTCTTGCCGCAGGAAACCGTTAAGAGAAGGACAAGCAGAGTTGCTCCAACCGCGAAAGCCTGGCGGGACGAAGTCCTGGTTGTGGACATTTGCTCCTCCAAGAGCAGGTTTTGGGGGTGCGCTGGCGCTCGTCGGCTATCGTTACACCCCCGGAGGAGATTGCGACATAGGCCACCGTAGACCTGGGTGGGCCATTATTACGCCCGGTGAGCGGGAAGACAAGTGATGCGGCCGCCCTTGGTCGGCCCGATCGGTTTCAACTCGCAGACCAGTTGAGAATTCAATTCCTGGCCGCCGTTGATCCGTCCGCAATGTACGCGATCTCAAACACCCTGGTACACGAGCGCAGCGAAGTCAGCCGGGTTCTGGAACAAGTTGCCCCATTCCGCGTCATAGCGCGCCCCAGGTTTAGCCGCGACAACTTCAGGCAAAGTCTTACCCTGTCTTTTGAGAGCCGAAACTTTATCGCGGATCTCAACCAGCACGTCTCGGAACAGGATCAGGTCGGCTTTGCCGCCCACGGCTCCGTGTCCGGGAATGACGATGGTCTTGTCGGTGACCTTTGCAATGTTCGCTTCTGCCGCGCCGATGTGGCCGCCGATGCTGCCTCCTGACGCGTAGTCAACAAAGGGATAATCGCGGTTCCAAAAGGTGTCTCCGGTGTGAAGGATGTCTGCCTCGGGGAAATACACAGAGATATCGCAATCTGTATGGGCAGGCGGGTAGTACTTCAGCATCAAAGTGGTGTTGTTGAAGTCCAGGGTGTGTTCGTCTTTGAATACGGTGGAGGGGATCGCACCTGCCGGAGCGACCGGGAAAGTGTACTGCCAGTTGCCTTCGACGCGCGTAGGTTGGGAAAGATGTTTGCGCGTGTTCTCGTGAGCCAGAATACTGGCTCCGGCTTCGTGGACCCACTCGTTGCCGCCGGTGTGGTCGAAATGCCAGTGGGTATTTATCAATTGTTTGATGGGCTCCCCGTTGATGCTCGCGAGGGCTTCAGAGACGTGCGGACGTGCAGTAATGATTCCCGCATCAACCAATAGCTTTCCGTCAGGGCCAGTAAGAACTGCTATATTTCCACCTGCACCCGCAAGGATGCTGACATTTCCGCGAAGGTTTTGCACTGTGACTTTCGCGGTCGCGGCTCCTTTGAACGCCCCTTCGACAAGGCCGCCTGTCTTGAGTGACGCTTCGGGGACCATAAGACCTCCTATCGCTTTGCCCTTGAGTCTAGTCGACGTCCTCGGTCATTACGCCTAAATCTGAAACAGAACCAGTCCCCTGCCCCTTCGCGCCTTAGCGGGCGTCAAGTACTGGCGGGGGCGCGAATTGCCTCTCGCCGCGAAAATTACAACGAAGTTTGCCGCGATCCCCGCTCCTCACGTAACGTCGAATCATGTCCGGAGTTACGCTCTCGCTCATTGGAAAGGTCGCTCTCATTACCGGAGGATCGCGGGGCATCGGCGCGGAAACGGTGCGCCTCTTCCGCCAAGCCGGCGCGCGCGTTGCGTTCAACTATCGGAGTGCGAAGGCTGCTGCGGATGCGCTCTCTGCTGAGCTGGGAGGGCAGGAGAACTGCCTGGCAATCGAGCAGGAGCTGGCCTCGCCGGGACAGGGGCGGGCGCTGGTGGAGAAGACGGTCCGGGCTTTCGGGCGGATCGACGCGCTGGTTGCGAATCACGGCGTCTGGCCGCCGGACGATGCGCCCATCGCAACCATGGCTGAGACACAGTGGAGGCAGACGCTGGCCGTGAATCTCGACAGCGTCTTCGGGCTGACGCAGGCCGCAGTCGCGCAGATGCAGCGGCAAGGCAAGCCGTCTGCCGGTTCGGCGACCGGGCACATTGTCTTTGTGAGCTCGACGGCCGGGCAGCGCGGCGAGGCCTTCCACGCCGACTACGCCGCGAGCAAAGGCGCCCTGATCAGCATGACGAAGGGATTGTCGACGGAACTCGCCCCGCAGGGAATCTACGTCAACTGCGTCGCACCGGGATGGGTGGAGACCGACATGTCCCTGCCGGCGCTCAAAGATCCCGCGACTGCTCCGAAGATCTTCGCTACGATTCCGCTGGGGCGGGTGGCGCGTCCAACCGAAGTGGCTGCGCCGATACTCTTTCTTTGCACTGCTTATGCCGGCTTCATGAGCGGCGAGATCGTCAACGTGAATGGGGGAGCGGTGCTGGTAGGCTAGTGATGCAACAGAAAATAGCGACGTGGATAGACCGGACAAGCCGTCGATTAGGGCCTCGCTCCTGGACGCGGATGCGTTTCACAAGCTTGTCAGCAAGAAGATGTGGTTCATCCTCTTCAACATTGGTACAACCATCTATTGCGTCCTGTGCGGGCAACTGAGATGGAATTTCGCTTCCATATTCGGTTTCTGCATTGCACTTCTACTCGTGAACGGAATAGCTCTCTTTTCTGCGAGGCACTTTCCAAACTGGAAATCATTGAGACCTTGAATCGCATGAAGAATAGGCTCTTGCTGGCTTTTCTAGCCTGCGCTCTGGTCTCGTTTGGTGCCGAGACCCGCGCCCAGGTCGGCACGTCTCCTGATGCCAACCAACAGAAGGCCAAGGCGCTGCTCAATGCCATGGTGCAGGCCATGGGCGGCGAGCGGTGGCTCGCGCTGCAGAACTCGTACTTTCAGGGCCGCGTGTCGGGGTTTTACCAGGGCAAGCCCACGGGCGCGATTCAAGACTACTTCCAGTGGCGCACACCATCCGGACAGGAGCGCGACGAGTTCGGCAAAAAACACGACGACATCGTCATCTTTACGGGCGAAGAATGCTGGGAAGCCACTTACAAGGGCAAGAAGGCACTGCCTAAAGACATCTGCGACGACTACTTGCGGCGGCGCGACCACTCGATCGATGTGGCGGTGCGGGTGTGGCTCAAGGACCCCAACACGATCATCGTCTCCGACGGCCAGACGCTCTCCGAGCGCCATCTGACCGACCAAGTGACGATGATCTCGCCGGCAAATGAGTCCATCACCATCCAGATGGATGCCGAAACCCACCTGCCGCGCAGCCGCACCTTCCAGTGGCGTGACCCGCTTTACCACGACAAGAACGAGGAGCGCGAGGAATACGACGACTACCACACCTTCGACGGCATCCCGACGGCGTTCTCCATCACGCGCTTCAAGAACGGGGATATGACCAGCCAGCGGTTTCTCTACAAGGCGGCATATAACGTGCCGCTGCCGCCGGATGCGTTCAATATCGACGCGGCCGCGGCCAAGATAAAGAAGTGAGGCCACAAGCAATCTGAGCGCCACTGTAAACTCATGGCACTGAATCCCGTCTATTCCTAGGCATGGGACACATGGTATCCACGGAGCTTCCGCCGCTCGCCCGGGCCGAATCGGTGCTCGAGCTGGCCGACTTCGACGAAGTCGTCCGGCTGTACCGGCCCCGGATTTTTCGCTTTCTGATGGCTTCGCTCTCCGATCGCGATGTCGCGGAATCGCTGACCCAGGACTGCTTCCTCAAGGCTTATAACGCAAGGCACCAGTTCCGCGGAGAATCGAGCCTGAGCACCTGGCTGACGCGCATTGCGCTGAACCTGGTGCGGGATCATCTGCGCAGCCGGCGGATGCGCTTCTGGCAGCGAACGCGTGACACGGCTCTGGACATAGTCGACGTCGGCGAGTGGATTCCGGACGGCGCCAGCTCGCCGGAACAGGTCTGCCTGCAGCAGGAGCGTGTACGGGAGATATGGAAGTCGGTCGAACAGCTCTCACGCCAGCAACGCACCGTCTTTCTGCTGCGCTTTGTGGAGGAGATGGAGTTAGCCGAGATCGCCGAAACTACCGGCATGAACACCAGCACCGTGAAGTCGCATCTCTATCGCGCTCTGCGCATCGTACGGGATCGCGCTTCAGGAAAGTCCGAAGGTGAACAATGAACACACATCGAAACCAATCTCGTGACGCTTTGCCGCCCGATGAAGTCATGCTCGAGCCCGCCGGGCAGTTTGCCGCCGACCTGCGCAGTCTGCGCTCGGCGGTCCAGCGCGCAGCCGATCGTCAGACCGCGCAACCGGTTCCATTCGGCTGGCTGAATGCAGCGAAGCGCCGCCACCGCAGTGCACAGCGCCGCGTGGTGCTGGCGTGGAGTCTGGCAACGACCTGCGCGGCAGTGCTTTGCATCGGCGCCTTACCGTTACTGCATCACGCGGCGCCCCCAGTAGCGGAGCAGAAAGTCATCCATGTTCAACCTGTTGTGATCGACGACACCGCGCTGCTCGAGCAGGTTGACAACACCGTGTCCGAGTCCGTTCCCTCGTCGCTCGCGCCTCTCGACTCGCTGGATAATTGGAGCTCCACGACTTCTACGAATACTGAATCCTCGCTGAACGCACCGGAGAAAAAGAATGTCGCTCAATAATTTCAAGCACTCAGCAGTGCTCTTGTCCCTTGCCTCTCTTATCTCGCTGGTTCCCGCCGCGCCTGCCTTGGCACAGGGGCGGGGAATCGACCCCGGACCTCCGCCGATGGAGCGGTCCTTTCGCGCCGGGGGGCCCGGCCGCTGGTGGGACAACCCTAACGTTGCCCAGCAGGTTGGCATCACCGACGATCAGAAAAAGAAGATGGATGACATCTACCAGCAGCACAAGCTGCAGCTCATCGACCTGAAGGCCGCAGTGGAGAAGCAGGAAGCCATCATGGATCCGCTGATCCAGGCCGACCAGCCGGACGAAACGAAGATCCTCAGCCAGATCGACGCTATCGCCCAGGCGCGGGCCGAACTTGAAAAGGCGAATGCACGCATGCTCTTCGGCATTCGCACCGTGCTGACCCCGGATCAATGGAAGAAGCTGCGGACGATGGCGCAGGCCCGCATGCAGCAACGCGACGGCATGCGCAAATGGGGTGGTCCGCGCGGCGAGGGTCGGGGCGGCCCCGGCGGCGGACAGAACGGACCTGATGGCGGGGCTCCGCCCACGCCTCCGGGAGGCGCTGGTCCGGGAATCGAATAAGCGCAGCACTTGTTAAGTAAGAGAGGAGCGGGTGACCGCTCCTCTCTTTGTTTGCCTATGCACTGCAGTGGTGAACTTTGGAAATTTTCCGAAATCGAGACCTTTCAGGCACTACGCAAGATTTCTTTCGCGTTGCCCGCGACTCAGCAGGGATACTGCAGGAAAGATTTAGTGGCACTGGCAGTTTTGCCAGTATCTGAACGGTGTCGGCGTGGCTACTATTTGTGGCGCCTTTAAGATTTCCTCTGACTCGCATCCAGTTCAAGTATGTCTTGATGAACCTTAACCAAGCCGTTTTCACATCCCTCCTTGTCGACGATCCCGTGAATTGGGGCGCAGACTGGGTATGGGGTTTGCCTCTGATCGTGCTGACCGTGGTCATCCATGTCATAGGACTCCGGGTCATCAACCAAAGAGTGGATCGCGTTTCCGGCGGCACCATTGTGCGCAGTTATCCCAACTCCGCATTCGTGCTGGTCATGGGTGTCGCAACCCTATCGGCCACCATGATGCACGGAATAGAGGCGGGGATTTGGGCAGGTGCCTATCGGCTGCTCGACGCTATGCGTGACAACAAGTCGGCGATGCTCTATTCCCTGAACGCGATGACAAGTTACGGACACGAGAACCTGGCTCTGGCAGGGCACTGGAAGCTAATGGGGGCGATTGAGGCCCTGAATGGATGGCTGCTGTTCGGACTGACCACCGCTTTTCTGTTTGGCATGATCGAGAAAGTCAGGTCGTTGCTTGGAAGCGGAAAACACCGGTAGCCCTTCCCAATCCGCACGGCAGCTGCTTCGTTTTGGATTTCCGCGGTTCGGTTTCTCTCTGCCCCCGCGGGGGCGGCTTATAATGCCGGCATGCCATGTCGAGTTGCGCGGGTTGTAATTTTCGCGGCAGCTTGCCTGTTGGCTGAAAGGCGCCCGTCATCGCGCGCCGGTTCTGACGATGCAGCGATCGTGTTCGGGAGGACAGAACCGTGTGGTGGATCAGCTATCGGGGTGAATCAGGGCATGGCGTCGACAACATCGGCGTCTTCGAGGACGACGGCTCCCCGCGCAAGATACATCCGCTGCTCCTCGATCCATCGCCGGCTGCGCATCCACTGCACATCGCGCGCGGCTTCGCATTGGTGGGCGACGACCTTTACATCGCGAACGCGTGGCGCAAGGATAGCCACATTGCGTGCTACCACCGGCACGGCGACACCTTCCGCTTCAAGGAAGTGCTCGCGAAGACCGAGCAGGTCGCGGCAATGGTGCACCCCTTCGACGTCGAGCTGGGCGACGATGGTCGCATCTACGTCTCCTGCCAGGATACCAATACCGTGGTATCGCTTGTGCCGGAAACCCGCAACCCCGCACCGGTGGCCGCGCACCTCCTCAAACACTATCCTGACGGGCAGTTTCTCCCTGGCACGCTCGTCGCATCCAGCCAGGGGAGCCTTCCCGAGTACGGTGACCACACGCCGCTCGATGTGCCAGCGCCTCTCGGCCTCAAGGTGGTGCTCGACAAGCGCGGCAAGCCACGGCACTCGGTACGCGGCATCGTCGTGCACCGCAAGCATCTGTACGTGGCGGACGAAGCCGCCGACGCAGTGAAAGTCTTCAATGTGCAGTCCGGAGAGTTGATGGCCCGCGTCACGGGGCGGGCGCTCAAGGCGCCCGTGCACCTGATCCTGCACGGCGAGACGCTCTACATCGGTGCCTCGGGCAGCGGCAGCATCCTCGCGCTTGATCTGACGTCCACGCCGCTGAAGGGCGATCTCGAGGCGCGCGCGGTGATCGATGAAAAGCTCGACGCCCCCTCCGGCTTCGCCGTCGGCCCCGACGGCGATTTTTACGTGGCCGAGCGGAAGAAGCAGCGGGTGCGACGCTTTTCCTCCGACGGGAAGAACGAGGGGACGTTCATTCATAACCTTCCGGACATGCCGGAGTTCCTCGTCTATGTTCCCTGAGAAATCCCAAAGCGGTTACATTCTCCACTCCTCGTAGGACAATCCCGACGACGGTATCGGTCTTTGGAAAACTCTATTCGCATTCCCAATATGACCACTCCTGCTGCGGTAGTTGTTGAAAGATCGCCGAGTCTCCAATTGTGACGGATAGGTGGGCTGGCGTGAGCGTCAGCCCGTCGTGAACTGCCTGCAATGGCTCGGATGGCTGCGAGGGATCACACACCTCTTTACTTCGCAGCCTTTGGGGGAGAGTGCGCGTCATAGATCGCCTGCATCCGCTTCAGCCTGAGGACACCGTAGAACACCACAATCACCATGGCGATAACCAGGACTCCACTGAACCGCCTTTCCAGCATGTACTGACCCTCGCGATAGGCGACGTAACGGGCGATGATCAAGCAGAGAATGGCGGTGTTGATGATCCAGTTCACCGCCTTCGGCACGACGAAGTGCAGCGTGCCAAAGCCGGCGAGCTGATAAAGCATAAATGGCAAGATCGCTACCATCGGCAACAGCTCTGAAGCACCCAGCGCGACATCGACAGAGGCGGGCTCCCTGGCGTGCAGCAGTGCACTGTGTGCCAGTTCATGGAAGAGCGCCGGTAGCGCGGCTAAGAATGGCACCACGGCGAGCAGTTCAAGGACCAGGGACCCGCTCCAGGTGCTGACCTTCGACGAAGGATCGGCGCCAGCGCCCGAGGATTCCGTGCCAATATACAGCCCGCCGACGATGGCGGCTGCGCTGGACAGCATCAGCAACTCGACAGTGATTCCGAAGCTGGCCGGTTCACCGGCCTTGATCAACAACAGGCCCATGAAACCGGGAAGGTAAAACATGATGCGCACCAGTCGCGCCCAAACGCGCGCATCTCGTTCCGGTGGCAGAATCGGGAGCGGGAGTCCGTCGATTCCGATCGTTGCCCTATCTTTAGCCATTTGAGTGTCCTAAAAGTGCTGGAAATTGGCTTGACTACAACTTGGTCGACTTGCGATGCGTCATTCGCTGTTTCCAGTAGCCGGTGCGTCAGGCCTCCTTGGTCTTGTTAACGGACAGCATAGGATTAGGTTTGCCAGACACGTAACTGTCTCTTGCGACAGGTCCTTCAAAAGCCGTGTGCCCTGCACCACTCACGGGATAAAGTACCAATTCCGAATCAAAACAACCCGGTTCAACGCTTTGCCGCTCCGGAAGACGATAGTCTGAGACGACTGATCGAACGCAGTCTGGATCTTCTCCACCGCTGGGGCAAACCGTAGAGATAGCTGCCGACTCACGGGCAAAGCAGAAGTTGAGTCTCAGTTGTCAAGAACAGGGGCTTCACATGTGCTAGCGTGAACCTCTTGAGAAACGGCGTTTCCGGCACCGGCGCACGACCAGAATTCGATCACCCACCAACCGAGCCTCTCTACTTGAATTTCACCTCGATTACGCGTATCTCCGGGTAGTACTGGTTCCACCCATCGGCGACGTGGTCGAAGATCAGCCGGAACTCGCGGGTCTCGCCGGGGGCGATGGGAGCGGCGGAGACCGGCTCTGTATCGATGTACGGCTCGTGGGTGCGGATCAGATTCAGAGGCATGGTTTCTTTCTGAACGATCTGCTTGGTGAAGTCGTTGAAAGCTACCTGAACGGTTATCCCGCTTACTGTCCGCGTTCCGTGGTTGGCGATTGTCCCGTCGATATAGGTGGCCTTGCCGCCGGCCACGCTTGAGGCTTCACTCATCTTGAGATTGGAGATTGGCAGGTTCGCGGCGTAGGGATCGGGCGGCGCCAGTCCCGCTCCTCCCGGATTGGGCGGCGGCCCGTGATGGCTGCGTACCAGGATGACGCCCAGAACCAGCAGGACTACGATGCCCGCGATAATCCACGGCGCAAGGGAGCGAGGCTCTTTTGTGGTTTTCTTCTCGGGATTCAGGAAGTCTGGAGTCGGTCCGCCGGTGGCCATCAGCGCGATTCTACATCGGCCGGCGTAGCCCATGCCGCGGTCCGTGGAATCGGCTGCATGTTAACTCCAGAATTAACTTATGCAAATTTTTTGCTAAAGTGAGAAACTTCTAAGCCGAAAATGTCTCTATAGATATAAAGCGCGAAGACGCTCATGACACTTTTTCGCTACGGAATACGCATTCATTAATGGCTGCAGTTTTTAAGAGAAAGGGTCGGCCATGGTTCACATCCCGCACCGTGCCATCGATCGCTCGGGCAGAGGCGGCAATTCCGAGAGGCAGGCCTCGGATTACGTCTACCAGGCGGCAACCATCGCTGCCGCGCTTTTGCTATTGCTGACCGCGGCGATCGTCTAAGACGGAGCCTCCGGTCACGGGTCGGAGCTCTCAGGGATCTACTCTTAAAGATCCATCGCGTACTGCGCCGGCGCGTCCAGTCCCGCAGGTTTCGCTTCCTTCGTCAAATCGAATACCAGCCGCTCCAGCACCAGACGCTTGTCTGGAGGCTGGGAGCGCAGCTCCAGATCGGCGCGCGCGATGAGCCGCAGGGCCCGTGTGATTTCGCGGCTCGATTTGTAACGGCGCGCCTGCCGGATCAGGTCGTCGGCTGCGAAAGGCGGCATGCGGAAGCCCTGCCACAGGGCCTGCCAGATGGCGCGCGAGTCGCGCACGTTCTTTTCCAGGATGACCAGCATCTGCCGGAAGGTGCGGGCCAGCATATAGAGGTGGCCGATCGCTGAGTCTTCTCCGCCGTCGGAAGCATTCAAGAGGCCCTGCAGCAGTTCCAGGGCGCGCGGCGTGTCCTTCGCGGAAATTGCGTCGGTCAGCTCGTAGAGCGAACGCTGCTTGGCGGCCAGGACCATGGTCTCGACGTCGCCCAGCGTGACCTGGCGCCTGTCTCCCGCGTAGAGAACGAGCTTGTTCCACTCGCTGGCGATCAGCATCATGTCCGCGCCCAGGGCGTCGGCCAGCTCGCGTGCAGCGTCGTTGTCGAAACGCACTCCGTTGCGCTCGCTTTCCGAGCTGATCCAGCGCAGCGCATCGTTCTCATCGGCGCGCGCCAGTTCCACCATGCCGCACCAGTCGCCCAGCGTCTCACGGATTCGCTCGTAGCGGTTCTTGTCCTCCATGTCCATGCGGCGCGGATCGGAGGGGATGCGGATGTGATCGGCGATGAACAGAATGAGGCACTGCGGATTTGGAGAGCGGAAATACTCCTCAATCGCGGCGAACTCTTCTTTTTTCGCGCCGCGCGTATAGAGCACCTTGAGTCCGCGCACGAAAAAAACCTGAAAGGGAGCCATGAGCGATGGCGTGCGCGCCCGGTCCAGCACTTCGAAGATATTGGTCTCGGCGAGATCGAGGTCGGAGAGGCAGAAGTCCCTCAGCTCGGTCGGAACCAGCGTGTCTATGACCGCGCGCCGGCAGCGCTCGTAGAGGAATATTTCGTCGCCGAGCAAAACGTAACCGGTACGGAGACGATTCTCGTGGACTTCCGCAACGAAACGGTCCGCGGCGGCAAAGCCAGCGCCCATCTAGCGAGGCCTCCAGGCCGAAGAATCATCGATGAGCAGGAAGAGGTCGAGCATCAGAACGACTCCAGAATATCTGACACCACCGCGTGCGCAAAGTCACGAGAGAGCCGGTCCACTGCCGCCGGGTCCTCAAGAATAAAGGTCACCAGGTCTTCGGTGGTTTCGTACTGCTGGCGAAAAAGGTAAGACGAGTTCTGAAACAGGACCTTGTGGTTCCGATCGGTCATGACCACGCGCGCGCGGATGGTCACCAGAAAGCTCGACGACTGGCCGGTCTGCGAATTGTAGGTAAGGGGAATGACCTGAAAGCTCGTGATCGTCCCATTCAGAGTCGCGTCCGCGTCGGGATCGTTGCCCGGCACCAGATGGTATGGCGTGCGGCTGGAAAACTCCTTGATCACCGCCTGCGTGAAGGCGACCTCGGTGTGGTAGGACTGCGTCGCGTTCTGAAAGACCGGGACGGCCAGCGTGTGGACTGTGTTCGGCAGGTGCGCCGCCGAGCCCGCGGTGTGGTATCCGCAGCCGGTGATGAGAAGAAGACAGGCGGCCAGGGCTGCCAGACGAGCTCGAGACATGCTGAACTATTTTCGCAGATGGGCAGCGCAGGAAGGGAACTTTACTGACGCCAGCACCCTGCGAAGTTCTCAGCTGATGTGAGATTTCGCTTCGTAGGCCAAGCCTTTGACTGCGAGCTGAGTTTCCCGAATCATCAAGACACATCCGCAGACCAGCGCGATGACTGCGGCAGCTCCGCAGACAACGCCGATTGCGGCTGCTATCTGGAAGGCCGATCTTCCGCCGTAATACACCGCGATAGAACCGGCGATCGAGATGAGAGCCGAACTGGCAAACAGTCCGAGTCCCAGGTAAAAGCAGCGAAGTGCTCGTAACAGCAGTTGAGCGCGCATTTGCAGATCGGGGAGCTGGGCCGCCGAGACCTCGTAGCCTTTTGCAGCCGGCTCGAGCTTTGCTAATTGCGCGGTCACGGCGTGGGTGCGATCCGCCACGCGCGCGAGTCGATTGTTCGTGCCCAGCGCCAGAACGGACGACGCATTCGTGAGCACGGCCGGCGCCACCACGACGGTGAGAATCGAAAACGGATCGGCGGCCAACGTATATTCCAGCATTTCGTCCTCAGCGTTTAGAAGCCTGTTAACCAGGAATCAGCCGTCGGTGCGGCAACCAAATGGCTAACGTCGAAAACGTATCATCCATGCCCTCTCTATTCAAGAACCCGGCCATGCCGGTGGTTTTCAAACCGCCGATGATGTGAGCACTCCTGCACAAACAAAACAGCCTGACCGCTAGGGTCAGGCTGCTGCTTTTCGATTCAGGATTGGAAACTACGCCGGTGACGGGCTGCCCTCCGGGAAGCTGGCTCCGCGGCCCGGTTCGGGCTTGAGAACCTGCTGTACGTCGCCAGTCGCCGTTCCACCGCCGCCCGAGGGCTTGGGCGGAGGCAGTTCCTTGCCTTCGACGATCATGCGAATCTCGTTCGCATCGATCGTCTCGCGCTCGAGCAGGGCCACGGCCATGCGGTGCATGATTTCCTGGTTGTTGTCGAGAATGCCGTAAGCCGCGCGGTAAGCCTCATCGACGAAGCTT
>CAWAYO010000092.1:0-11559 GCA_963786085.1 uncultured Acidobacteriaceae bacterium | reverse complement strand
CTCATCCAAGAGCGCAGCCGGGAGACGTGGCAGTGGTCGACGCTCGACTCCCTTCGCGCAGATCTGAAATATGCGTTACGGCGGTTGATCAAGCATCCCGGCTTTTCTGTTACGGCGATCATGACACTGGCGCTGGGTATTGGAGCCAATGTCATCGTCTTCAGCGTGCTGAATGCGCTTCTTCTGCGCCCGCTGAATGTTTCCGAGCCGCAGCGTCTCTACAACGTCGGACGAAGGAACAGCGTCAGCCTTTACCAGTCCTATCCGGACTACCTTGACTATCGTGACCGCAACCGCACTTTCAGCGGAATGATCGCCTATGACACGACCAGAGCAGCGATCAGCACAGGCAACGCGACAACCAAGACATCCGGTTATCTCGTTTCCTCCAATTACTTCGATGTGCTCGGTATCCAGCCCGCAGTCGGCCGATTTTTTTACGCGGCCGATGAAAACGGACCGGGCTCGGCCCCTTACATCGTACTGAGCCACGACTTCTGGCATAAGTTCTTTCATGCCGATTCAGACATCATCGGCAAAACAGTTGATCTGAACAGCCATCCGTTCACGGTCATTGGAATTGCTTCAGAGCAGTTTCATGGCACGGAGATTATCTATTGGCCTGATTTTTGGATTCCGATCATCGAAGCCTCGGAGGTTGGGTACGGGCCCGCTTACCTGACGAATCGCGCGATGCATAATCCGTGGATACTGGCGCGTCTGAAGCCCGGTGTGACGCCTCAACAGGCTACGGAAGACCTGAGTGCGATCGCGAAACAATTAGTCAGGCAGTACCCGGTTGAGGATGACGGCCTCGACCCCCGCCTGGTGAAGCCGGGATTGATGGGTGACAGGTGGGGCGGTCCGATTCGCGGCTTCATGGTCGGGATCATGACCCTGGCGTCGCTCGTATTGCTGGCAGCCTGCACCAATCTGGGCAGCATTTTTGCTGCGCGCGCCTCGGATCGAAGCCGCGAGCTGGCGATTCGGCTGGCCATCGGTTCCAGCCGCTGGGTTGTCCTGCGGGGTCTGCTGATGGAAGCGGTTGTGATTTCATTGGCTGGCGGAGCGGCAGGAACATTTCTTGCGACCGTCCTGCTGCAAATGCTGAGCCGCTGGTGGCCCTTTGCCGATTTTCCCCTGCATGCGGTTGTCCTTCCGGATGCAAAGGTCTATGGACTTGCATTTCTCCTGTCTCTGTTGAGCGGCATATTGTTCGGACTGCTGCCTGCACGGCAGATCCTGCGCTCTGACGCGGCGCAGGCGATGAAGAGCGGTGCCGGGGCAAGAACAGGATTCCGGAGGTTCGCAGCACGGGATGTTTTGCTCGGTGTCCAAATTGCGTTGTGCACCCTGCTGGTTACAGCTTCGCTGGTAGCTCTCCGCGGTTTGCAGCGCTCTCTGCGCGCGCCCTTGGGTTTTCAACCGGAGGGGGTGATGCTTGCGGTGACCCAGCTGAATATGGCGGGATACCACGACGACCAAGGGCTGCCTGTTCAAAGGCGCATGCTGGACGAAGCCGCCAGTCTTCCCGGCGTGTCTTCCGTCGGAATCATCGACCGGGTTCTGCTGGGCAACGGCTGTTGCGGCTCGGAGGGATTTTTTCCCGAAGGCACCACCGATTTCAGGAAGGAGATCGCCGGCGCGCACAATTTCTCAATTTCTCCCGGATATCTGAAGGCGGCCGGCACTCGATTGCTTTCCGGCCGGGAATTCACTTGGCACGATGATGCCAAATCTCCCGAGGTTGCAATCGTGAATGCAACCTTTGCCCACATGCTGTTTGGAAATGCCCCGGCAGTGGGCCGACACTTTTTGTTATTCCGGGCCACCCATCCAAAGGAAATTGTGGGAGTGGTCGAGGATGGAAAATACCAGTCGCTGACCGAAGAGCCACAGCCCGCAATGTTCTTTCCCCTGGCACAGGAAAGGAATAGCAATGACACGGTGCTAGTGGTGCGGTCAGGCTTGCAGCCCGCGGAAATAACGGCCTCACTCAATCGGATTGTCACCGACATCAACCCCGGGCTTCCCTTTGTTGTACGCAGCTGGCGGGATGCACTCGATCTTGCTTTGTTCCCGGCGCGAGCGGCGACTGTCGCGCTGGGCATCATGGGAGTGCTGGCGGCGATGCTGGCTATCACCGGGATCTTCGGTATGGCGGCCTACAGCGTCTCAAGGCGCATGAAGGAACTCGGCATCCGAGTGGCGCTGGGGGCAGCGCGGGTGCAACTGATACGCGCGGCTCTGGGCCGGCCCCTGGTCCTGCTGTTTTTGGGCTCGGCAACGGGCCTGATATCGGGAGTGCTCGCCAGCCGCTTGCTCGCGCAGGTCGTATATGAAGCCACGCCGGGCGATCCTTTGGTGCTCTGCGGCGCGATTGTGACCATGACAGTACTCGGTCTCGCAGCGACATGGATTCCGGCACGACACGCTATGGCAATCGATCCAGCACGATTGCTCAGAGACGAGTGAAGCCTGCTTGCTTCTGCAGATATGAACCAGAGGAGATGGTCTCATGAGATGGCTCAGGCAACTGTTCTTCCGTCGTCGCCGCTACGACGACATCTCCGTTTCGATTCAGGAGCACATCGAAGAGCGGGTGGACGAATTAATGGAAGCGGGCATGGCGCGCGATGAGGCCGAACGAGCAGCGCGCCGGGATTTCGGCAATGTGACACTCCTCCAGGAGCGGAGCCGCGAGGTGTGGCAGTGGCAGAGACTCGAATCGCTGCTGATGGATCTGAAGCATGTGTTCCGCCGGCTGGGACGGTCGCCGGGGTTCGCAATCACCGTGGTGCTCACGCTGGCCATCGGCATCGGAGCGAATACGGCGGTATTCAGCGTACTCAACAGCGTGCTGCTGCGGCCGCTGCCCTATGCGGAGCCGCAACAGCTGGTTTCGCTCCACCTCAACGCGCCGGGCGCACCCGGGCTGGCTGAGTTTCGCAGTGAGCTGCGCCTGTCGGCCTCGATGTACCTCACCTTTGCCGCACATAACGGTGCATTCCAATCGCTAGGCGTATGGCAGCCTGGGACCGCAAGCATCACGGGCATCGCACAGCCGGAGCAGGTGAACACCGCGCAGATTTCCGGCGGCGTTCTTGAGACGCTGAATGTTCCTGCCCTTCAAGGCCAATGGCTGACGGCAGCCGATCAAGACCCGCGCGGCCTGGGGCGTGTGATGTTGAGCTATGGCTATTGGCAGCGGCGCTTCGGAGGCGATCCTGGCGTCGTAGGACGCACCATCAGGGTCGATTCGCGCAGCCGCGCGTGATTGCCGGGGTGATGCCGCGCGGATTCAGGGTCGTGAACTACGACTTCGATCTGCTGGTTCCGACGGCTCTCGATCCGGTAAAGGAGATCCTGGCCGGCTTTTCTTATCGCGGCATCGCGCGGCTCCGGCCGGGAGTGACCATCCCCGAGGCGAACGCCGATGTGGCACGCCTGCTGAACGTATGGATGGATTCATGGACGAACGGTTCGAAATTTGATTCGCACTGGTACCTGAACTGGAAGATCACGCCGGCGCTGCAGCCGTTGAAAGAGACCGTGGTGGGCAGCATCCATACAGTGCTTTGGGTGGTCATGGCAACGATCGGCGTGGTGATGCTGATCGCGTGCACCAACGTGGCCAACCTGCTGCTGGTCCGCGCCGATGGCCGGCAGCAGGAGCTTGCGGTGCGCTCTGCGCTGGGCGCCGGCAGATGGCGGATTGCCCGCGAGCTGCTGGTGGAGAGCGTGACGCTTGGCCTGCTGGGTGGCGCAGTCGGCGTTGGGGTTGCGTATGCGGGACTGCGCCTGTTGACGGCGATCGGGCCGGAGAATCTACCACGTCTCAGCGAGATCTCGCTCGACGGCTGGTCCGTCGCCTTCACCCTGATCCTGTCGGTGCTTTCCGGACTGCTGTTCGGCTCTATTCCGGTGCTGCGTTACGCTCCTTCGCGCGAAGCCCTGCCGCTGCTGGGCGCAATGCGAACGGCCAGCGTAAGCCGCGACCGGCAGCGCGGCCGCAACCTGCTGGTCGTCGCCCAGGTGGCCATGGCGCTGGTGCTGCTCATCAGCGCCGTGCTGATGATCCGTACCTTCACTGCAATGCGCAACGTCGATCCAGGCTTTTCCGATCCGGCGTCGCTGGAGGTGATGAGTATTTCGATTCCAGAGACCCTGGTCCGCGATCCGCAGATGGTCCTGCGCATTCAGAACGACATTCAGGACAAACTCGCCGCAATTCCAGGTGTTTCCTCTGCCGGCTTTGCAGCTGCCGTTCCCATGAGCGGAGTGGAACCGAACTGGAATGGGATTACCGTCAAAGGCAAGAGCTACGAAAAGGGAAATAATCCCTTGCGCCTCTTCAATTACGTCTCGCCCGGATATTTCCACACCGCTGGCACCAGAATCGTTGCCGGGCGTGATTTCACATGGGCAGAGATTTATGGTCTGAGGCCGGTCGGAATTTTGTCCGAGGGGCTTGCCCGCGAGCTGTGGGGATCGCCGCAGGCGGCGATCGGCAAGCACTTCACAGAGTGGCCATCCATGCCCTGGCATGAGGTGGTCGGGGTGGTGCAGGACGTGCGCGAGAATGGCGTGGATCAGGTGTCGCCCGCCACCGTCTACTGGCCGTCAATGATGCACGAAATTTATGCCCCGGGGTCTTTCGATGCAAGGCGCGCTGTCTACTTCGCGCTGCGCACGCCCCGCGCCGGAACGCCAGCCCTCATCAACGAAATGCAGCAGGCCGTCTGGTCGGTGAATGCGAATCTGCCGGTTGCCGAGGTGAGCACCATGCAGGAGATCTACAGCGACTCCATGGCGCGCACCTCGTTCACGCTGGTCATGCTGGCCATTGCCGGAACGATGGCGCTGGCTCTCGGCATCCTTGGAATTTACGGCGTGATCTCGTATGCAGTTTCGCAGCGCAGACGCGAGATCGGTATCCGCATGGCGCTGGGCGCGAAGAAGAGCGAGCTGGCGTGGATGTTCGTTCGCTCAGCGCTGGTGCTTACCGCCGTTGGCACTGCTGTTGGCCTCGGTGCGGCAGCCGCACTGATGCGCCTGATGCGAACGCTATTGTTCGGAATCAGCCCGCTCGATCCGGTCACGTTCCTCGCCGTGCCGGCGGTGCTGGTTGCTGCAGCGGCACTGGCAAGCTATCTGCCAGCGCGCCGCACCGCTGCCGTCAATCCCGTCGAAGCGCTTCGAGCCGAGTAATTGGGCGGCGGGATACCGGAATCGAGGGCGTTTGCGGGCTTCTCCGGTAAAATAGATAGGTGACTGAGACTCTTCTCGACGAGACCGCTTTGAGCGCCGTCGATTCCCAAAATTTCGAAAACCTGACGGGGCGGCCCCTGCCGCGTCCGAAGATCGGGTTTGTCTCGCTGGGCTGCCCCAAGAACCTCGTCGACAGCGAGGTCATGATGGGTCTGCTGGACCGCGCCGGCGCGGAGATGACGTCCGACGTGGAGGCGGCCGAGATTCTCGTCGTCAACACCTGCTCGTTCATTGACGCGGCCAAGCAGGAGTCCGTCGATACGATCCTCGAGATGGCGCAGCACAAGACGAATGGCCGGGCGCGGCGGCTCATTGTGGCCGGTTGCCTGGTAGAGCGCTATCGGGACGAGATCCGGAAGAATATTCCTGAAGTCGACGCTGTTGTGGGTACGGGCGAATTGGAAGAGATCCTAGCTGCGGCGGGGCTGGATGCTCCGGCGGAACCGATTGCTGATTCGCCGTTTCGTATTTTGAATACAGGGCACAGGGCTCAGGGCACAGGGCTCAGCGCGCGGGCTGAGGGCGATCTGCGCGAGTCGCAGGGGCGGTTTGCCCGGACAGCGTGGGATGGTGCCGAGGCGCATTTGCCGCAGTATCTCTACGATCACACCACGCCTCGGCTGCTGGCGACGAAGAAGGCTTCGGCGTACATCAAGATCGCGGAAGGTTGCGATCATCCGTGCAGCTTCTGCGTGATTCCGAACCTGCGCGGCAAGTTCCGTTCGCGGCGGTTTGAGTCGGTGATTGCAGAGGCGGAAAGCCTGGTCGCGCAGGGCGTGCGCGAGATCACACTGATCGGGCAGGACACGACCTGCTATGGCGAGGATCTGGGACTCAAAGACGGGCTGGCGCAATTGCTGGACCGGCTGGCGGCGATTCCGAACCTCACGTGGCTGCGGTTCCTGTATTCCTATCCCAACAAGATCACGGGCGGGCTGCTGGAGACGATCGCGAAACATCCGAACATCGCGAAGTACCTCGATGTGCCGCTGCAGCATGCATCGGGTCCGGTGCTGAAGAGCATGAAGCGCGGCGCGAACGCGGATATTTTCCTGAAGACGATGGAGAAGGTCAGGGCCGCGGTTCCGGGAATTGCGTTGCGGACGTCTTTCATCGTGGGATTTCCGGGTGAGACAGAAGAGGACTTCGAGACGCTCTGCGATTTTGTGCGCGAGGCGAAGTTCGACTGGCTGGGAGTTTTCGGCTACTCGGACGAGGATGGCTCCGGCGCGCACGGACTTGAGGGGAAGGTTCCCGCACGGACGATTGAACGGCGCAAGCGGGAGCTGATGAAGATTCAGCAGCGCATCAGCCGCGCGAGAAAAGCGACCTGGGTTGGGCGCGAACTGGACGTGCTGGTGGAAGGCGAGTCGGAGGAGACGGGGCTGCTGTGGGAGGGCCGGTCGGAGTTTCACGCGCCGGAGATTGACGGCAAGGTCTATATCAACGATTTCGGGCCCTTCGATGAGCTGCGCGCGGGGCGCTTTTATCGCTGCGAGATTACCGAGGCGCACGACTACGATGTGGTGGCGCGGGTGATTTCGGCGGCCGGAGAGTAGACGTGAACAAGCAACAGGTTGTGTTGAGGTGTCCGACCTGCCGGACGGTGGTAACGGCCGAGGATGAGTTCTTCCCCTTCTGCAGCGACCGCTGCCGGTTGATCGATCTGGGCAAGTGGGCGAGCGGGGGCTACCGGATCTCCTCGCCGATACTCGATCCCGAGGTGCTTGAAGGGCTGAATCCGGGGAGCGAGCGCAACAAGGACGATGACGACTGAGCCCGGAAAAAGAACACTCTGGGCCTGGACTGCGGGGACGTTCTTCGGGATCGGCCTGATCGGACCTGGGCCGGGAACATGGGCTTCCCTGGCTGCGGCGGCACTGTGGTTCTTCGCGGCGCGCGCGGCGCATCTGAGCACAATAGGTCTTGCCATCGCGACCGGTGTTGCGGCGATTGCCGCGACTCTGATCGGCATTCCGGCGGGGTCGATTGTGGAGCGCGAGAGCGGGCGGGAAGACCCCGGACATGTCGTGATCGACGAAGTGGCGGGGCAATGGATCGCGTTGATGGCGTGCCCGGTGGAGATCCGGCATGCTTTGCTGGCTTTTGCGCTGTTTCGTTTGTTCGATATTGTGAAGCCCTGGCCGGCGCGACAGTTGGAAAGGCTGCATGGAGGGCTGGGCATCATGATGGACGATGTAGCCGCGGGCATGTATGCTCTGGTGGCTGGTCTGATCGTGCATCTGTGGTGGTGATCAACACGGTCTAGAATTAGTGGTAGCGAGTATGGCACCCCTGATCAAATCTGAAGCAAGTCACGCGCCGCGCATAGAGGAGCTACAGCCGAATGCTGCCCTGCCCGGCGGCGAAGTCGAAGTGCTGGGATCGAACCTCGGCCCTGTCGCGTATCGCAGGCCGGTGGCCATGGTGGGCGACCTGGCGGCTCCCGTGCTGATGAGCCGCGGCAAACGCATGGTGCTGCGCGTTCCCGAGGAAGCGGAAACGGGAAGGCTGCGCATCTTGCGCAACGGCGCACAGAGCAACGCCGTCGAGCTCAAGGTGGGGAGCAAGATTGCGAACGAGGTGCACATTGTCGCGAATCCAGCGGTCGATCCTGACGGCAACATCTATGTGACGTTTTCCGGAGCGCGCGGCCAGGAGACTGAGGTATCGGTTTACCGGGTGGAGCGTGATGGCGAGATGCATCCGTTTGTGAGCGGCATTGTGAATGCCACGGGGCTGGCGACGGATGAAGAGGGCAATGTTTACGTCTCATCGCGCCACGAAGGGACCGTCTATCGAGTAACGCCGGCCGGCGCGGCCTCGGTTTACGCCGAGGGAATGGGAGTAGCAACCGGCCTGGCTTTCGACACCGAGCACAACCTTTATGTGGGTGATCGCAGCGGAACGATCTTCAAGATAGCGCCCGACCGGCAGATCTTTGTTTTTGCCACGCTCGAGCCGAGTGTCTCCGCTTATCACCTGGCGTTTGGAATCGACAACACGCTCTATGTATCGGGGCCGACGACGTCGAGTTTTGACAATGTCTATGCGATCGACCGCGACGGCGCGACGACCGTTTTCTACCGCGGACTGGGCAGGCCGCAGGGGTTGGCCGTGGATATCGCGGGCAGCGTGTATGTCGCCGCATCGCTCGGCGGCAGGCGAGGCGTGGTGCGCATTTCGCAGGCGGCCGAAGCGCAACTGGTGATCGCCGGGTCGAGCATTGTCGGCTTCACATTTATACCCGGTGGTAATGCCCTGGTAGCGACTTTGAATCAGCATCCTTCACCCAATAGCTCCGTTTATCATGTAGCGTTGGGAATTGAGGGGTGGCGCACTTTCTGATGCGCCACGCCAGGTATTCCATTTCAATTTCGGGCTGGCGGTCGATTGTCGAGGCCGCGCCTTTGGATACTGTCGGGGTTCGATGAACTCGGAGATCATCGCTATTGGCTCGGAGTTGCTGACGCCGTGGCGGCAGGACACTAATTCCCTATACGTAACTGAGCGACTGAACCAGCTAGGCGTCAACGTCGCGTTCAAGACGATCGTCGGCGACCGGCTGAAGCATCTGGCGGACGCGATACGAAATGCGCTGGCGCGGACGGATGTCGTCGTGATTATGGGCGGCCTCGGGCCAACCGAGGATGACCTGACCCGCGAAGCTGTTGCTGAGGCGATGCAGATCGGGTTGAAGCGAGATCCCGAGCTGATTGCCCAGCTTTATGCGCGGGCGGCGGCGTTGCGCTGGACGATAACCCGGAACAACGAGAAACAGGCTGATGTGCTAGATGGCGCCGTGATCCTGAAGAATCCGCGGGGATCGGCACCCGGGCAGTGGCTGGACGTTGTGTATGGCAAGCACCGCAAGCTGGTAATGCTGGTGCCGGGACCTCCGTCGGAATTGAAGCCGATGTTCGACGAGGAATGCGTGCCACGGCTGCGAGAGGCGCTGCCGCAGCGGTTCATCGCAACGCGGGTGCTGAAGGCGGCGCTGATCGGCGAGTCGGCGGCGGATGCGCGCATCGCGCCGATTTATACGCAGTTCACGGATGTGGAGACGACGATCCTGGCGCACCTGGGGGATATCCAGCTCAACCTGCTGTGCAGCAAGCCAATCCTGGAGCTGGCACAGGCGCGTGTGGATGCGCTTGCCGAGAAGATCGAGGAAGAGCTCGAAGACCTGATCTATTCGTCACAGGGAGAGACGCTGGAGCAGATTGTGCTGTTCTATCTCGAGATGCGGGGCGCGACGCTGTCGGTGGCGGAGAGCTGCACGGGCGGCCTGGTGGCGGAGCGGCTGACGAGGATCAGCGGGAGTTCACGCTCGTTCATGGGCGGCGCTGTTGTGTACAGCAACGAACTGAAGACGGAGTTTGCGGGTGTGCCTCCGGAGCTGATCGCGCGACACGGCGCGGTGAGCCGCGAGGTGGCGGCGGCGCTGGCGGAGGGGATTCGCGAGCGCTGCGATACGACCTTCGGGCTGGGAGTGACGGGGATTGCCGGGCCTTCGGGCGGGACTGAGGAGAAGCCGGTGGGGCTGGTGTACCTCAGCGTGAGCGACGGCAAAAACACCGAGGTGATAGAGCGGCGGTTCCACGGCGACCGCGAGCGCATTCGTCAATATGCGAGCCAGACGGCGCTGGATGTGGTCCGGCGACGGCTGATGTAAGACTGTTAAACTCATAGGCGCAATGCCGCTCGTTACATATCTATTGGTCGCCCTGGTGGCCTATCTGCTGGGCTCGATTCCCTTCGGATTTCTCCTTGTCTGGCTGTTTCGCAAGGAAGACATTCGTTCGAAAGGGAGCGGCAATATTGGCGCAACCAACGTGGTGCGGTCGGGAGCGAAGGGCCTCGGAGCTCTGACGTTTCTTCTGGACGCGTGCAAGGGCTACGTGGCGGCTCTGCTGGCAGTCCAGATCGGGCTGCTGCCGGGGCTGGCTCCGGCGCCGCGCGCGAATATTGCGGCGGTAGCGGCGATGTGCGCGGTGCTCGGTCATATGTACACGGTGTGGCTGGGATTCAAGGGCGGCAAGGGAGTGGCGACGGCGTTCGGCGTCTTCGTCGCGCTCGCGCCCTGGGCGGCGCTGGCTTCTCTGGCGATCTTCGTTGTGGTGTTCGCGCTGTCGCGGTATGTGTCGCTCGCGTCAATTCTGGCGGCGGCGGCGTTTCCGGTCTTTGCCCTGCTGCTGCGCCATGCGACATATGGCGTGTGGCTGGCCGCGGTGATTTTTCTGATCCCGGCGATTGTGATTGCCAAGCACCACCAGAACATGGGGCGACTGCTGCACGGAACGGAGTACCGCTTTGGTAAGGTGAAGGCTGCCGCATGAGCCGGATCGCCGTGATGGGCGGCGGAGCCTGGGGCACCGCCATTGCACTGAGCCTTGCCCGCCGGGGTGGTCACGAGATCACCTTGTGGACGCATTCACCCGAAGTAGCCGCCGATATCCGGGCAAGAGGCGAGAATGCGGCGTTCCTGCCCGGCTTTCGCCTCCCGAATGGGATTATCGTTACGAGTAACGCGAGCGAGGCGCTGGGATCGGCGGAGATTGTGGTCAGCGTCATGCCGTCGCATCACGTGCGTGGCTCGTACGAGCGATTCGCGCTGCATCTCCGGCCCAGACAGTTGCTGGTGAGCGCGACCAAGGGCATCGAGGACCAGACGTATCTGCGCATCAGTGAGGTGATTGGTGACGTACTGCGTCCTTACAACCTGGGGCTGAGCTACGGAGTGCTCAGCGGGCCGTCGTTTGCGCAGGAGGTGGCTGCGGGAGCGCCGACGGCGGTGACCATCGCGTCAAATGACGCCAGGCTGGCGGCGCAGGTACAGAGGGAGTTCAGCAGCGCGACCCTGCGGCTGTATACCAATGATGACGTGGTAGGCGTGGAACTGGGCGGCGCGCTCAAGAATGTGATCGCGATTGCCGCAGGGATTGTTGCCGGACTCGAATTGGGCTCGAACAGCACGGCGGCACTTATTACGCGGGGGGTTGCGGAGGTGACCAGACTGGCCGTGGCTTGTGGAGGGCGGCGTGAGACGCTGGCTGGTCTCTCAGGGCTCGGCGACCTGGTGCTGACCTGCACCGGGGCGCTCTCCCGCAATCGCTGGGTGGGCATTGAACTGGGCAAAGGCCGGGCGCTGCCTGAGATTATTGCCGACCTGCACGGCAAGGTAGCAGAGGGAGTGCGAACGACTTCGGCTGTGCTGGGTCTGGCCAAACGACACGGAGTCGAGATGCCCATTGCGGAGCAGGTGCAGGCGATTCTGCATGCCGGTAA
>CAWAYO010000091.1:0-36742 GCA_963786085.1 uncultured Acidobacteriaceae bacterium | reverse complement strand
CCATGACGCACGACGTCGGACGAGGCCTTGCTTCCCATAAGGAGAGCCAGCGCGTCGACAAGAATGGACTTGCCAGCGCCAGTCTCACCGGTCAAGAGGTTCAACCCCGGACCAAATACAGCGATCGCGTGATCGATAACAGCGTAGTTTTCGGCTCGCAGCTCGAGCAGCATAATCGTCTCTTCAGGAGTCTTCGCGCAGCATAGCAGGGGAGTGGCCATTCAAGCACGCGTGTGTCGCGCCTTTCTTCATTTTCCGCTGTGAAGTTGGTGACGATGTTTCGAGGTATCCGTCTTAACCAATTCAATTCCGCACTTCAGGCAGCCTGGAATTGGCACTCTGCCGTCTGATAACGTGGAATCAAGGCGTGATGACACATTTTTTTCTTGCCGTAACTTTTCTCGTACTGCAGACGGATGCAGATAGTGCTGCCGCGCCGCCGGCCAACAATGGCAGCGCGATTCTCGAAATGCTTCAGAACAGCGGGCCAATTGCCATCGGCGTGCTCGCCATTCTGTTGATTGCCAGCCTGTGGTCGTGGGCGATCATCCTCGGCAAGTGGGGGGGGTTTCGAAGGGCAGACATGCAGAGCAAAAGATTTCTGCGCGCTTTCCGGAAGGCCTCGCGCCTGCAGGAGATTGCGACCGTCAGCGAGCAGTTCAAGCCGAGCCCACTGGTGAACGTTTTCGACGAAGTCTATGAGACATACCGCCGCCAGACTGGCGGCTATGGACCTCCGCGCAATATTACAGCGCTTGAGCGCGCGGCACAGACAGCGGCCAGTGAATCCCTAACCACAATGGAAAGCCGCTTGACATGGCTCGCGACCATCGGCGCTATCTCGCCATTTGTCGGACTCTTCGGAACCATCATGGGAATTGTGGACGCGTTTCATGGACTGGGCACGGCCGGGGCAGCGACCCTCCGCGCAGTCGCTCCCGGCGTCTCCGAAGCTCTCATTACGACTGCTGCCGGCTTGGTCGTGGCAGTTCCCGCCGTCGTCGCCTTCAACCAGTTCACGAGTCGATGCCGCGCCTATGCAGCGCGCATGGACGACTTCGCGCGGGAGTTGCTCAACAGCATGGAAGAGGTGTCACTGATGCCGAATCAGGACCCGGTCGAAAGAGAGGCCGTGCGTGGCCTTCACAAATAACAGCGGCCATACGCAGACGGCGCTCGCGGAGATCAACATCACTCCTCTGGTGGACGTGGTGCTGGTACTGCTGGTCATCTTCATGCTGACCGCCCCCGTGCTGCAGTCAGGCATCGAGGTTGCCGTCCCCAAGACAAAGACCGTTAAGGAAATCACCGAACAGCGGCAAGTAGTAATCATCAACCGCGACCAGGAGGTTTTTTTGGGCGATAAACCTGTGAACCTTGCCGACCTGCCATCGCGGTTGTCCCAGCCCGGAGTGGATCCTGCGCACCAGGTGATTTATGTCGAGGCAGACGAGCGCGTACCGTTTGGCGCGTTCGCATCGGTCATGGACGCAGTGAAACAGGCTGGCATCACAAATATCAGCATCGTTACCCAGCCCATCCAGAACGGAGCCTCCAAAGGCTCTGGGGCCGCAAAGTAGCCCGAGAAAAGGCTTAGCGGTGAGGGAATCGATCCAACTCGAACGTGAATCTTTCGGCACGCCGATGGCGGGATCTGCTCTGCTGCACCTATTCGTCATCGCCGCGATTACGTTAGGTGCGTATCTCGCCGGCCGCCTTCACGGCACGTCTTGGGGGGACCAAGCTCCAGGCGCGATCCAGGCCACACTCGTGAGTTCTGCGCCTGCTATTCCTTTGCCACAAGAGGCGCCACCTACTCCCAACGTCTTGGCTACCGAGCAGCCTTCTCCTGCTCCAGCGCCCCCGCAGCCCAAGGCAGTACCTGTGCCGCCGCCGGATGCGATTCCGATTCCTGCAAAGCAGCCTGAAAAGAAGGCTCCAGAAAAGAAGCAAGCCCAGCCTTCACCCAAACACGCGCAGCCACAGCCGCTACAGCATCGCGCTCAGTTCGGGGAGGCGCCGGCGACGCAGATTCCGCACTCTTTAGCAAGCAACCAAGGCCCGAGCAATCCCGTCAACGTTAATGGAGGAGACTTCGGTTCAAGATTCCCCTGGTACGTTGAAGTCATCCGCAGAAAGACTGCGCAGAATTGGTTAGAGCGCGAAGTGGCTCCGGGAACGCCGGGCGGAGCGAGGGTGTATCTCTCCTTTGTGATTTCGCGCGACGGATCGCCAAGCCAGATCCGCGTTGCGCAATCAAGCGGGTCACCGACTCTGGATACTTCTTGCCTCCGCGCAGTGCAACGGGTTGACACATACGGTCCCCTCCCTCCGGGCTACAACGGCAGCACGCTTTCTGTGTCTTATTATTGTGAGGAGCCGAGTCAGTAATCGAAAGTAGCGTTCGGCGTCGCCGAATGAAGCCGCACCAGACGGCATACTATGCGAAACGGCTCTTGATTTGGACCCCGAGGCCGCATCACTGTCTGCAGGACGGAAGAATGATCATAAGCTGCAAAAAGCTCTTATCCTCCAGCCCGCGTTTTCTGTTTCTACTCATCGCAATCATCTTCATCGCCAGCGTGACTCCTTGCATTCAGGCGCAGGACTGGGTAAAAACCGGGACAAATCTTGGCGTCCAAAAGATACGTCTGGCTGCAGCCGACTTCAAGGCCGCATCGAGCGATGCGCAGACTGCGCCGATGAAAAGCGTATTCGACACGACTCTCTACAACGATCTGAAGAATGCCGGGGTCTTCGACATGGTGTCGAAGAGCATGGCTCCGCCGCAGACACCCGGCAGTCCGCAGGAGATCAATCTTTCCGCCTGGGCTGCAGCCCCTGCGAGTGCTGAGATGGTAGCCTTCGGCTCACTGTCTGTCAGCGGGGGACGCGTCGACGTGCTGGGTTTTTTATTTGATGCGAAGAATCCGCAGAGCCCTCAGATTCTCGGCAAGCAGTACGCCGATACAGCCTCGGAAGAAAATACGCGGCAGATCGCACACCGCTTCGCGGACGAGATCATCCTGCGCCTCGGCGGCGGCCTTAACGGCATCGCCGAAACGAAAATCTATTTCGTCTCCAATCGCACCGGTAACAAGGAAATCTGGGGGATGGATTACGACGGTCAGGACCAGCACGCGGTGACGCACCTCGGCACTATCTCGATCTCTCCGCGCGTTTCACCAGACAACTCGCGAATCGCTTTCTCTTCTTTGGGCAAGAACGGATGGTCAATTCGGATGTATTCGCTCGAACTGGCCCGTCCTGTCAGCTTTATATCTCCGGATGGGACCACGCTATCTCCAGCCTGGTCCAGCGATGGTTCAAAGCTGGCATTCTCCTCGAGCAAGACCGGCGACAATGAAATTTATACAACCGATGCCAGCGGCGGCGATCTTCATCGCGTTACGGCGTTTCGCGGACCTGATGTTTCACCCGTGTGGAATCCCAAGTCGAATGCGCAGATTGCGTGGGTAAGCGGGCGATCGGGGCTGCCCCAGATATACATCATGGATTCCGATGGCGCTAACGTTCAGCGGATGACCGATGGCGGCTATGCCACTTCACCCTCATGGTCTCCTAACGGACAATTTCTGGCATTCTCTTGGAACCGCAAGTACGGCCCCGGCGCGCCTGGGGGGCAGGATATTTACATCATGGACATCGCTAGCAAGCGATGGATTCAGTTGACACATGAGGCCGGCAGTAATGATTTTCCCTCATGGTCGCCGGATGGACGGCACATCGTCTTCCAGCGCCAGGACAATGGCCGCACAGAAATCTGGTCCATGCTGGCCGACGGCACAGAGCAACAGCAACTCACACATGACGGATGGAACGCCATGCCCAACTGGAGTTGGAAATAGAGGTTTACGATGGATGGAAGGCGATGGAGGGTTCTTCTACCAAGCCTTGGTGCAGATGAAAAAACGGCCCGCGAGTGGTCGAACTCGTAATGGAGGATACAGTGCAAATCAACGTTCGTAGTTCATTTCGCAGCAAATCCCTGACCCTTGCGATCCTAATGGCAAGCTTGTTTGTCGCCGCCGGGTGCAAGAAGAAGGCTGCACCACCCCCGCCACCACCGCCAATCACCAACAATGCTCCAGCACCCACGGCGACCATCACGGCAACGCCAAGCGCCGTCAATGCGGGCGGAAGCGTTGTGCTTGCCTGGCGCACGACAGATGCGACCGATGTATCAATCGACGGGATCGGCGCCGTGCCGACTTCTGGAACGCGAACAGTCAATCCGACCGAATCGACTAACTACCATCTGGTCGCCAAAGGCGACGGCGGATCGACCGATGCAACAGCGCGAGTCACTGTAAACGCTGCGGCAGCACCGGCCAGTAACCTTTCGGAATCGGATGTAACGGACTCTATATTCCACCAGAACGTAAAAGATATCTTTTACGACTACGACAGCTACGACATCCGCGCCGATGCACAGTCGACAATTTCTCAGGACGCCAATTTCCTGAATCAACACCCGGGTCTCAAGGTCGTCATCGGTGGCTATTGCGATGAGCGAGGTTCAACTGAATACAACCTGGCTCTGGGCGAAAATCGCGCTAATGCGGCCAAACAAGCGCTGGTAACCGCCGGAGTGAGCCCGGAACGCCTCCGCACGGTCAGCTATGGCAAGGAGAAGCAGTTCTGCACCGAGCATGACGAGAGTTGCTGGCAGCTTAACCGCCGCGCGCAATTCTCGCTCGACAAGTAAACTGGCATCAGCGGCGATGGTTGCGGCAGGCGCAGTCGCCGCTGTTTTCTTTCTCAATTGAACCGGAGTGTACCGTTTGCGCGCTCCAAGAGACACAACTATGCGGAAAAATCTGATTCCTGTTTCAGCCGCCGTCGCATTGCTGCTTGTTGCCTCTGCGCGACCTGCCCATGCCGTCTCGAAAGAGATCATCCAGCTTCAAACCCAGGTGCAACAGCTTCAGGACATGCTCCAGCATCTGCAGCAGTCAAACGATGAGCGAATGGGCGTGCTCCAGCATCTGGTCGAGCAAACCTCCGACAGCGTCAACCGCATGGCCCAGACCGTCAATACGCTGCAGCAGCAGATCCAGGCTCAAAACGAAGCCGGCGGCAAGATCGATCAGGTTTCGAGTCAGGTCCAGGGATTGCACGATTCGGTCGATGAATTACGATCCCGTATTACGAAAATGGACAAGGCGCTCCAGGATATCCAATCCCAGCTCCAGAACGTGAATACGCAGCCGGCCCCAGCCCAGGGAACCGCACCGCAGCCCGGTCAGCAGGTTCAGCAGTCACCGCCACAACCACAAGCTCCACCGGTAGGTGACCTCTATCAGAGCGGTGTGCGGGATTACACCAGCGCCCGGTATGACGTGGCGATCGGCGAATTCAGCGATGTGGTCAAGTATTATCCGCAGGACGACCTTGCAGGAAATGCACAGTTCTATTTGGGAGAGATCGCATACCGCAAGGGCGATTATCCAAATGCAATCAAGAATTACGATGCTGTCCTGGAACAATTTCCCGGCAGTCCCAAAGCGCCTGCAGCACAGTTGCGTAAAGGGCAGGCCGAGCTCGATTCCAATCAAAGGGATGCCGGCATCCGTGATCTCCGCAGCTTGATTCAGCGCTATCCCGATACTCCCGAAGCTGCGCAGGCGCGCAGCAAGCTGAACGGCATGGGCGTTCGCATCACCGCGCCCAAACCCTCTGCCTACCGGGAATAACCGGAGCCGAAAAAGAGATCGATGGCTCTCAACAAGACCCGTCGCGCATCTCAACCGATCGAGGACAAAGATATGAGAAAAAAGCCCGTTGCGCACCCGGATGGAGACTCACAAAAGGGTGCGCTGGAAAGTGAATCTCCCGCTGATACGCCAAACGCCACGGACCGCGATCACCTTGCCGATCAGCTTCCGCACCGAAACACCAATGAGTGGATGGAGGGCGAGGACTCCGATTTTCCCGAGCCGGGCCTTAACCCCGAGCACAGCGGCCAACGTAGCTAGCTCTAAATGAAGCTGAAGTATTTTCTCCTCCATACCGTGGCTGCGATGTCGCTCGCCGCACCATCCATCGTGCGCTCGCAAGAGCCGGCTGCACCAGCGCAGCCCAGTGTGGCTGAAACAACTGAAAAAGGGCTGGACGCTCTCAAGACCAATCAGCCGCAACGGGCCCTCGATTTCTTCGAAGAGGCGCTCAGGTCGAACCCCAACGATGTAGCGGCTAACCTCCTCGCAGCCACTGCAGCCTTGAATCTCTATAAGGGCGATCTGGCCGTAAAGTATGCCGAGAAAGCACGGGATCTCGATCCAAATAACTGGAAGGTTCACACCACGCTGGTGGCAGCCTATGCCGCCGCCGGCAAAAAAGTGCAGCGCGATCAGGAGCGCGAGACGCTGCGCAAGCTTCACGACGATCCGCACGCGCCGGACGCGATGCAGACTAAGGGCTTTCTACTGGAGATGTTTCCAGTGAAGCAGTATAAAGTGGAGGCCATCGAGTACTTCCATCCCGTGGACAAGCTTCACATCTACTATCGCTTTCTTATCCGCAATGCGACGGGCAAGCGAGTATGGCAGATCGACGTTGAGAGCAATGACTTCGATCAAAACTCGTGGGCCAAAGCACATCCCGATGACGCAGCGGCAGGCAAAAGGCAGTTCCAACTCGTCGGTGAGGATCGAGATCTGCACGCAGACTATCGGATGCTCTCCGGCAGCGCAGACTACGACGCGATGCGCGCTCAGGTAGTCGAAGTGATTCAGGAACAGACGGCTCCGTTTCCCGGCGAGGCGGTACCGTAACTTCTGACTCAGGTGGCAGATCCTCCGCCCTACATGCATAATGTGAACGCGTTTGGTCGGAGGACTGAAGAACAGCAAGATGGCGGGCAGTAAATCCAAATCCACCAGGGTAACCCTGCTCGACGTCGCGCGGAGGAGCGGCTTTTCTCCATCCACGGTTTCTATTGTGCTGAGCGATGCTCCTTTGTCGCGTTATGTCGCAGCGACGACAAAAGAGCGGATCCGCAAGACAGCTCAAAGCCTGGGCTACCGTCCCGACGTCTTCGCTCGTTCGTTACGCAGCCGCCGCAGCAATACAATCGGGGTCCTGGTCTTCGATATTTCGGATCCATTTTGTGTGTTGATCCTGCGCGGCATTGAGAAGACACTCCATTCCACTTCCTATCTGCCCATCCTGATGGACGCTCATCATGAGCGCCAGCAGTTCGAAGGCTATCTCGACCTGCTGATGGAACGCCGCGTTGAGGGTTTGATTGTTGTTGCGAACTGGCTCTTCGATGAAGGCGGCCTGCTGACGGGACTAAAGGACAGGAAAATGCCGACCGTAGTAGTAGGGCGTGATCTCTCGGAGAAGAGCATAGGGTCGGTCATTGTCGACAACGAGGCGGGCGGCTATCAGGCAATCAAGCATCTGTATGAGATCGGGCACAGAAAAATTGCAGTGATCCGCGGCCCGCGACGCTTGAGCGACAGCAATCGCCGATGGAGCGGTGTTCAGCAATTTGCGGCAGAACAGGGCTTAACACTTGATGGCCGTCTGGTTCGAGAACTTCCGCCTGCCATTGATCCGATTTCCGGATTTGAGGGAGGAGCACAACTCACCCAGGATTTGATCCGTTCGCGGATCAAGTTCACTGCATTGATAGCCTTCGACGATCTGACCGCCCTCGGCGCCGTGCGAGCACTTGCCGGAACAGGCCGATCGGCCCCGCAAGATTGCTCGATCATCGGGTTCGATGATGTGCCCCTAGCTGCTTTGACTACTCCCGGCATTACGACGATCCGTCAGCCGATGGAGGAGATGGGCAGTGTGGCGACACGGCGCCTTCTGGATGCACTGAGCGGTGGAGAGTGTTCAGTTGCGCCAGAACTTCAGCTCTTGCCTCCGTCTCTGGTGCTCCGCGATTCGACAACCGCCCTATAAGCAAAACTTTTCCCGGTTGACAATTCGCTGCTCGGCGCCCTACTTGCATATATATTAAATCGATTCAATAGAATGCGCGCTTTCACCTTTAGGTCGTAACGCCAGCCGAATGTTTTCCTTCTTGACTTGCGCTGCTTTTGCTCCTAAATTTCATGTCAAAAAGTATTAAAACGTTTTAAGTCAGGGGAATTTGAAGATGAGGCCAATCAGACAGATCTTCCTTCAAATCGCGCGACGGCTCTTTCTCGTATGGATTGTTGGGCTTTGCGCATTTCAGGCGGCATTGGCCCAGGGCGGCCGAGGCGGAATTAGTGGACTGGTCACCGATCCCACCGGAGCCGCAATCCCGTCGGCAAAGGTGACGGTTGTGAACCTTTCTAATGGAGTCACACGCTCCACCGTCACGACCGGGGCGGGGCTTTACTCGTTCGTTTCACTCGATCCCGCGACCTATCGAGTGACGGCCACTGCGAATGGATTCGACACCGTCGCGCATGACAAGGTCATCGTGACGGTGGACACGGTCAGCGAGGTGAACATCTCTCTTCGTGTCGGCAACGCGAGCGAGGTGGTGACCGTCACCGGAACGAGTAACCTCGCGGAGGCTAGCAATTCAACTGTCGGGCAGTTGATCTCAGCACAGACCATGGATCGGGTTCCGCTGTTGACGCGGGACGTTTATGACCTCGTGCAATTGAGTCCAGGCGTCACTCCCGCGAATGGCGCACCGAACTCTTCCAGTTCCTATGCGATTGAGAATATTTCCTCCGGGCGTCCCGGAGTCGACGTATCGTCCTACACCTTCAATGGCGCGATAGCAGGATCGGTCTACTATATGGTCGACGGCAGTCCGCTTGGTATCGCCGAGAACAATGCCGCCGCCATTATCCCCGCCCTCGACATTCCCGAAGATGCCGTCGAGGAGGTACGCGTTGAGACCCAGAACACGCCTGCCTCATACCAGAGCGGCGGCGCGGGCGTCATCAGTCTGGTCACCAAATCCGGCACGAATGCCTACCATGGTAGCGTCTTTGGATATTTCCGGCCAGATGTCCTCGCCGCGAACGAATACTTCAACAAACAAAGCGAGCTGAGTAGCGGCACTCCTAATACGCCGCCTTCTTTTCACCGGTACCAGGAAGGTGCGTCCATCGGCGGACCTATCCTGCACGACAAGCTCTTCTTCTTCGGCGATTACGAGGCCACCCAACAGGACCTTTACGATGGGTCCAACTACTTTACAGTGCCCACAACCGCGGAACGGATGGGGAACTTTTCGGGTGATAGCTTTACCATCTATGATCCGACCCAACCCGACTATGCCACGGGACCGAATGCGGGCACACGGCAGCCGTTTCCGAACAACACTATTCCCAACCCCAATCCCATTGCCGTGAACTTCTTGTCGCACATGCCCAAATGCAACGTCGGCGCGAACTGCGACTCTGCCAGTGACGGTGCCTTGAACAACTTTTTCCTGCCTGGAGTCGACCCATCCACCGCGCAGAGGTTCGATATCCGCATCGATTGGGATCAGAGCGACAAACAGCATATCTTCGGGCGCTTCTCTTTCGACCGGCTGTTCACTTCCACCTTCAATGCCTTCAACAACGAGTGGGATCTGAACTATGCGCAGAACATTACGAACGGGCGCAATATCCTTATCGCCGACGACTACACGCTGAACCCCACGACTGTCCTGCAGCTGCGCTACTCCTTCACGCGCCACTACGAGAACCAGGGCGGCGATCCGCAGCAGGTCGGAACCGACATTACCTCTCTTGGCTTCCCCGCTTCCCTTGCTGCGGAACAAAACTACAAGTTGCTACCGTTCGCCATCTTCACCGACTATGTTTCCCCCGGCGGACAGACAAGTGGTGTCGGCGGTACCGCCAACTACAATACCTTCCAGTACGCCAGTGAGAATAGCGATGCGAATGTCGCGGTGACGAAGGTCTTCGGCAAGCATTCCATCGATGCTGGCTTCGAATGGCTGAAGCGCTTCCTGAATGTCGGCCAGCCAATTGCGCCCGCCGGCTCCTACGCCTTCGACTTCTCAGCGACGGATCAGCAAACATCGCCGGCCAGCGGCATTCTCGTAGGCGGCAGCGACTTCGCTTCTTTCCTTGCCGGCATGGGAACTGTGCCCGGCACCGAATCCAACAATTATCCCAACTTCTCCAAGGATCTCTTCGCGGCCGAGGCTAACGGCTATTTCGGAACCTTCGTCCAGGATACGTGGCATCCCACGAGGAACCTGACCGTTACTGCGGGCCTGCGATGGGATATCTTCCGGGGACGGACAGAGCGGCATAACCGCCTGGAATACTTCGATTCCAACGCCACCAACACCGTCGACGGTGTCGGCTATACTGGCGCCGAAGTCTACGTCAATGGCAGCAACCGCTCTCCGTTTAACACCAACTTCGGCAATTTCGGTCCCCGTCTGGGATTCGCCTGGCAGGTAGCCGATAACCTCGTCTTCAACGGCAGCGCCGGCATCTACTACGGGCCCAGCACCCAGATGGTCGGAAGCGCGTCCCTCAATAGCGACGGCTTCGCCTCCTACACCGCGTGGAACGCAACCTGCTTCAACGACGACGGCAACACCGTGCTCAACGGCAGCAGCCTGTGCTCTGGAGCCCCCGGAGGCAGCTCTCCGCCAACCACCACCGGAGACTACTCCCTCAGCAACCCCTTCCCCAGCGGAGTCGTTCCCACCTTCACCACTCCTCCTCCTGGATTGGCCAACAATCTGGGCACCACCCTGAACACCGTGCTGCATTCGCAACATACGCCCACCATCTACAATTTTAACTTCGGCTGGCAGTATGAGTTCCCGCACCAGGTCGTGTTGAGTGCCGCCTACGTCGGCAGCCGCGGGCTGTTCCTGCCCTTCGGCAGCGCCGACCTGAATACGCTCGATCTGGGCACTATAGGAACGTACCAGTCGGGACTGATCAACAACTTGGTGAACAATCAGTGGGCCGCGATTCAGCCGGCGACCAACGCCAATTACGGCTCATCTACCGTGCCGTTGTGGGTGTCTCTGCAGGAGTTCCCGCAGTTCGGCAGTGGCAACTACGGCGACGGCAACGGTGTCATCGTTCACGGATTCCCAGGCGGCGACTCTGAGTACAGCTCACTGCAGACCAAGCTGCAAAAGAGGCTCACCAGCCACTTCAGCATGCTGGTCGGCTTTACATGGGCCAAGCTGATTACCGACGACGGCAATCCTCCGCTGGGCTTCGTCGGTTCTCACCTGGGGGCTCCTCAGGACTGGAAGAACCTCCAATACGAGCACGCGATCAGCCCCCAGGACATCAGCCGGCAGTTCACTGGGCAGGCGTCCTATGACCTTCCCTTCGGCAAGGATCGCGCTGTTAACCTGAATGGGGCGGGAAATGCCTTCCTTGGCGGGTGGACGATGAATGGCATCTTCTACTGGAGCACCGGTATTCCGATTGCCTCCCCTACCGTCGGAGCCCCGTTCTCTTACTTCAACCAGAGGCCCAATCTCACCTGTAATCCCGGCGCCAACGCGCCGCACACGGCAACTGCATGGTTCAACCCCGACTGCTTTGCTTTTCCGGCCAACCAATTCGTGCCAGGAACTGCGCCTGCCTATCTGGACGGTGTCCGCACCATGGGAGCAAACGATGTGGATCTGTCCGTCTACAAGACGTTTCAGATCAACGAAACCAAGACCATCCGTATCGAGGTATCGTCCTACAACGTCGCCAACCGTGCGCAGTTCGGGATGCCGGTTGTTCCTGACCTGACGACGACGCTATCGCTTGGGCAGCAGGCGTCGGGTTTCGGCTCCATCGGAACAACGGTCAACACACCGCGCCAGTTTCAGTTCGCTGCGAGGTTCTCGTTCTGATTCAATCACATCAGCGAGTCCACTCCAGATACGGATGCGAGTTCCGCGAACTACTGCAAGGCGCTTGACGCTAATGAGCCGCGCACTATGCACCTAGGATCAAAGTTTGATCTTTTAGCGACGGCATTGCGACGGATGGCGCCGTCCCAATCTTTAGCGCCCGCGTCCACTTTACGCTCTTGAGCTATCTAGTCGCCGGAACCGAGGATCCTCGATGTCTGCCGAATCTGCCGTAAGCACCAGCCAGATTACGCTCAAGCGAAGTCTTGGCTATTGGGACCTGGTGCTTTACGGCATCATTCTCATTCAACCAACGGCTCCGATGCCGAGCTTTGGCGTTATCTATAATGAAGCCCACGGACATGTAGTGACGGCCATACTTTTTGCGATGGTCGCAATGCTGTTCACGTCCGTCAGCTATGGTCGCATGGCGCGTGCCTATCCACAGGGTGGCTCAGCGTTCATGTATGTGAGCCGTGAGTTGCATCCCAGCCTCGGCTATATGACCGGCTGGTGCATGGCAATGGACTACATCCTGAATCCACTAATCTGCACTATATGGTGCAGCAAGGCTGCGGAGAATTTTCTACCCAACGTTCCATACATTGCATGGGCCGTATTCTTTGCCGCGATGTTCACGCTGCTGAATCTCAACGGTGTGGAAACTTCGGCCCGAATCAATGCAATGATGGCGGCCGCATTGGGCGTGGTAATAATCCTGATCGTCATCGCGATCACGCGATACCTGCTGCATCTTCCCTCTCAGCCTGATTGCTTCTATGCGCTGCCGTTCTACGATCGCTCGACATTTACTTCTTCAGCGCTATTTCGAGGGACCTCGATTGCCGTATTAACCTATATCGGTTTCGACGGAATCTCAACACTCACCGATGAGGCAAAGGATCCACAACGAAGTATTCCCCGGGCGATCATCGCGACTTGTCTGATCACTGGCATTCTGGCATCGATCGAGGTTTATCTTGCGCAGTTGGTGTGGCCCCGGGGAGCGACTTTCCCGGATGTCGATACCGCGTACGTACATATCGCGGGACGCGCAGGAGGGCCGATCGTCTTTGCGGTCGTCAATGGTGCACTGTTGTTGGCGACGATTGGTTCAGGCATGGCATCACAACTAGGCGCCGCCCGCCTGCTGCTGGCGATGGGCCAGGACGGCGCCATTCCCAGACGATTCTTTGGCTCGATACATCCGAAGAATCGTATTCCGCGCAACAACGTGGTTCTGATCGGAGCAATCTGCCTCGCGGGTGCCTTGATATTCAGTTACCAGCTTGGAGCGGAGTTGCTGAACTTCGGCGCCCTATTAGCGTTCATGGGTGTGAATATATCTTCGGTGGTATTGGGGTGGCGCCAGGGGCGCGCTTCACAATGGGTTCCGATACTGCTGGGCCTTCTAGGCTTTGCTATCTGCGCTTTCATATGGCTTAACCTCAGCAGGCCAGCCCTGATTGCGGGAGCCGCGTGGGCTCTTGTCGGTGTCATTTTCTGGGTTCTCTATGGCCGTAGATCGAAGGTATCTGCTTGAGCCGTTTCGACGTAACACTGGTGGGGGAAGCAAATCTCGACCTGGTGCTTTATGGTCTGCCAACTGATCTGCCGCTTGATCGTGAGTTGGTCGCCAATGGCATGGCACTTACGCTGGGAGGATCGCCGGCGATTACCGCGCACAATCTCGCATCGCTAGGCAGCCGAACGGGATTTGTCACGCCAGCATCTGACGATCTATTTGGGGTGATGTGTCAACGCGATTTGACGGCAGCTGGTGTTGATCTTTCACGTGTCATAAGAAAGACTGGCTCCGCTGGCACCGGTGCAAGCATACTGCTGCAGCACACAGGCTACCGCCGAACACTCACCTTTCCGGGAAACACCGTCGATCTGAGACTGGAAGATCTCGACCTTGAGTATCTCAGCAACGCGGCGCACTTTCACCTTTCGTCCTATTTCCTGCAGAAGGGCCTGCGCAAGGATGTGCCGCGTCTGCTTGCTCTCCTCAAACGGGCCGGACTCACGATCTCCGTTGATCCGAATGATGACCCCCTGGGACTTTGGGGCGACTCTTTCTTCGAGATTCTGACGTTTGTGGATGTTCTCATGCCGAACGAGCGCGAAGTGTGCGAGATGATGCGCGAATCTGATGCCGACCGCGCGATTCGCCGACTCGGGAAACTCGTACCACTACTGGTGGTGAAGCGCGGTGCTCGTGGTGCGATAGCAGTCAGTGGCGATGAGAGACTTGATTCGCCATCGCCCGACGTTGAGACGGTCGATGCAATCGGCGCTGGCGACAGCTTTAACGCCGGCTTCCTCCACGGTTTCGCGCGAAAATGGCCGATTGATCGATGTCTTCATTTCGGCAATCTCACCGGCGCCTTCTCGACCACCGCTGCCGGTGGCGTGCAAGCGTTTCGCGACCGGGACCAGCTCGATAAATTCCTCTCAGAGCACCTCAAGCTCGAGACACCTGCCCCGGCCTCTGGAGCAAGAACCTAGGCACTCGACTGCATATTGAACTTCGCTCGACGCCCGGTCCCCCAGCCCGTACACTATCTGCGGTCAGGAGCGATATGGAAGCCAACGAAGCGCAGGAATTGAAGGAACAAAGCGAAGAAGCATCGAAGGACGACAGCCTGCGTCCGGTCAGCTTTACTATGAGCGTGCTGGCGGTGCTGGTGGCCATCACCACTGTGCTCGGTCACCGTACGCACACCGAAGCTGTCTTAGAACAAGCACGCGCCAGCGACCAGTGGAACCTCTATCAGGCAAAGAAGATACGACAGTACAATACCGAACTCACTGCCGATCTGCTTTCGGCCCTGCCCATACGCGATTCAGCCGCGGCGGACAAGGTGACTGACAGCTACAAGTCCCATCTGCAAAAGTGGAATGAAGACCTCGCCGAGGAAGAACAGCACGCGAAGGAACTCGAGGGTGAAGTGCGCAAGGCAGAACGCCACGCGAACCGCTTCGACTTGGGGGAAGCACTGCTCGAAATCGGATTAGTGATCACTTCGATCACACTCCTAACTCGTCAACGGGCATATTGGGGATTGGGCATGGCCTTCGGAATCGCGGGCCTTTGCGTGGCAGCATGGGCTTTCTTGATCCGATAGGTACCGGTGTACGCCCAACCCCGCCTAAGAATAAAGTCCGTCTGCTTCGTCTAACCTTTATGGGAAAGGATCGCGAAACCTCGATGAGATCCCTCTTTCGCCGAGTTGTATTTGCAGGGTTTCTTGCGCTGTCCTCCTGCGTTCCTCCGCGCGCTCAGGAGATCACTCCTGTTATCGCAGTCCACCACGGCTCGAATGCGGAAGCGCAGCAACAGAAGCACTACGTTGTGATGGTTTCGCTGGACGGGTTCCGCTATGATTACGCGAAAAAATACGGGGCGAAGCATATCCTCTCGATTGCGGCGAAGGGAGCTAGTGCGCCTGACGGTATGATTCCGTCCTATCCGTCGCTCACCTTCCCGAATCATTACACCCTGGTCACCGGGCTCTATCCAGAGCACCACGGCATCGTTGCAAATAGCTTCTATGATCCGAGTCGGAAACAGACCTACAGTTATCATGACGCTAAAACTTCTTCGGACGGCTCATGGTATGGCGGCGTACCGCTGTGGTCATTGGCTGAGAAGCAGGGAATGCGAAGCGCGTGCCTGTTCTGGCCGGGTTCAGAAGCTGAAATCGGAGGAGAGCGGCCCAGCTACTACCTTCACTTTGACAACAAGATCGACGAAGACAAACGGATCGACCAGGTAATCGCTTGGCTCAGGCTTCCCGCGGAGCAACGCCCGCACTTCATCACCCTCTATTACTCGGATGTTGATCACGCGGGTCACGAACACGGGCCTGGCAGTCCCCAGGTATCCGAGGCGGTCAAACACGTCGACGAATTGATCGGACGGCTCGAAACGGAACTCGACGGCTTGCACATGCCTATCGACCTCATCGTGGTCGCCGATCACGGCATGGAGCGGGTCCAAGGTGACTGGATCACGCTGGACAAATATGTCTCACTCGACGGCGTTGAGGCTGTCGGTTCCCTGCTCTATCCGCAGACAGAGGCCGACGCTGCGCGCATTTACAAGAAGCTCCGCGCCGCCGATGCAGGCTTCCTTGTCTATCGCCGCGATAAGGTGCCGGCCGAATTGCACTACAACAGTAATCCGCGCGAAGGAGATCCAGTGGTTATCGCCAAGGGGCCGTATTTGATCCGTGCCACGGTGCCGCCGCCGACTGGTCGCGTAGAAAATCCTCCCATGGGCGAACATGGCTACAATCCTTACGAGATGACTTCGATGCGGGCCATCTTTTTCGCCGAGGGGCCAGACATTCGTGCGGGTGTCACGGTGAAGCCCTTTGAAAACGTGAACGTATTTCCGGTGGTTGTGAAAATTCTCGGGCTCGACAGTCCGAAAATCGACGGCAGCCTGAACGTGCTTTCCTCCATCCTCGCGCCCTCCTTGACTGAAGAGGTACAACACTGACAATGGCCTATTTCTTGGGATTTGACGCAGGCGGCACTAAGACGACATGTGCACTCGCTGACGACTCGCGCGTCCTCGCACAGGACGTCGGAGGCAGCATCAAGCCGCTGCGGGTAACGATTGAGCAGGCGCGGCAGAATCTTAACGCTTTGATGGGCAAGATTTCACAACAGAGCGGCGTGGATCTCCGGCACGTTGGAGCATCCTGCATCGGCACCGCGGGCGTGCGCCTGCCGCAGACGGACGGCTGGATGCGGCAGATCCTGTCACAATGCGCGGGGGGCGAGATTGTTGTGTGCGGCGATGAGGAAATCGCCTTGGATGCGGCGTTTCCGGGCGATGCGGGCGTCCTGGCAATGGCGGGAACCGGATCGAACGTGATGGGGCGCACCAGCAAAGGCAAAATGCTAAATGTAGGCGGATGGGGTCCCGCTCTTGGCGACCAGGCCTCGGGTCATTGGATCGGGTTGCAGGCGCTACGGCACGCGTGCCGCGCGCGTGACTTCGCACAACCGACGCAGATTTTAGATCGGGTAATTCGGTACTGGTCCGCCGGATCCCTCGAAGAGGTTGTTGACATCGCCAATCGCACCCCCCCGCCGGATTTTTCCCAACTCGCTCCCATTGTCGTGGAGTGCGCCGAACAGGGCGACGCGGTCGCGCTGGAGGTTCTCGAGCTCGGCGGGCGGCTTCTCGGAGAGGACGCCGCCGAGGCCCTTCGGCATGTGCGCAATCTCGACCCCGATGCCCCATCGCCGGGCATCGCTTTTACTGGCAGCATTCTTGAAAAGGTCGGACATGTACGGGAAAGCATGATCTACACGATTCGGCGTAGCCTGCCATCAGTGCAGATTCTGCCCGAGGCGGTCGATCCCATTCAAGGGGCACTCTGGCGCGCGCGACAAATAGTCAAGCGTTGAAGGTGGCTCGACCTCGCAGAATCGTCTCAATGACTTCGTTCTTTGCGGAAAGGACCGTTATATCTGCGGCGCGTCCAACTGCAAGCGAACCCGCTTCGGCTTCGAATCCTGTCATGCGCGAGGGATTGCGGCTGGCCAGTTTTGGCACATCGTCGATCGAAGCGCCCGTAAACTCGACGAAGTTACGTACAGCCCGAGCGAGGGTTAGTGTGCTGCCTGCGAGCGTATCTTCCCCAATAATGCATCGCCCGTCGATGACCCGGACATCAAGCTCGCCCAGTTTGTAGTTACCATCTGGCATGCCCGCCGCAGACATTGCATCCGTAATCAGCATGGCGCGTTCCGGACCTTTCGCCCTCCAGTACAGGCGTACGGCGTCCGGATGCACATGGAGTCCGTCGCAGATCAATTCAGCAAACAGGTCGTCATTAGTCAGCACTTCGCCTAGCAGCCCAGGGTCGCGATGATCGAACTGCCGCATGGCGTTGAAGGTGTGAGTTGCGCTAACGGCGCCTGCGCGAATTCCCGCTCGAGTAGCAGTTGTGTCGGCGTTACTGTGTCCCAGGCTCACACGTACGCCGAGGCCGGTCGCGTGCTCAATTACCTCCTCGGCATTGGGCAACTCGGGCGCGATGGTCATGAGCCGAATTGTTCCTTCCGATGCTTGCCACATGCGATCAAACAGCTCGACAGACGGCGTCTGCAACAAGCTGGCGGGGTGTGCGCCCTTCTTATGTGGAGATAGAAACGGTCCCTCGATATGAATGCCTAGGGGCCTGGCGCCTTCCGTGTCGCGGCCAATCCGCGCACTCATCCTTTCGAGCGACTTCAGCGTGACATCGATTGGGGCCGTGACGGTTGTCGGTAGATATACGCCGACTCCGTGCCGCGCCAGAAACGTTCCTACTGTCGTGAACGCATCCGGCGTACCTTCCATCACATCGCGACCGGCGCTGCCGTGGATGTGAATATCGAAAAATGCAGGCACCAAAGTGCAACCGGTGAAATCAAGGTGCTTTGCTGACGGGAACCCGGCATTTTCCCGAGATTCCATCCGCGCGATCAAGCCGTCCTCCACTACTACTACGGGATCTACGATGGATCGATCATAGGTGATCAGCCGGCCGGCTGTAATGACGGTCTTCATATGCAACTTTTCTGGAGCTTTTCTCGCAAACCCAACGGTCAATGCTGGCTGGCAATTAAGTCAAGTCAAAATCTACACTAAATCGAAAATGGCCACCCCCCGCATCGGAATTCACCTTTCTACGTCAGGCGGTGTCTTTAAAGCCGCGGAGCGGGCTCACGAGATTGGGGCGAACACCTTCCAGATATTCTCGTCCAGCCCGCGCATGTGGCGACCCGCCCGAATCGACGCGACCCACGCTCGCCAACTGGGCGAGCTTCGCCAAAGATACGACTGCACGCCCTTGGTCATCCACACGAGCTATCTCGTCAACCTATGCAGCCAATCCCAGGAAGTTTGCCGGAAATCCGTGGCCGCATTCCGAGGAGAGGTTGAGCGCGCTTTGGCCCTCGGCGCGGATTATCTTGTTCTGCATCCCGGCTCATGGCGAGGCCTCACGCGCGAGGCAGGCCTGACTCTGGCTGCAGAATCGATCGCCAAGGCAACAGATGGCCTCCGTCTCGAAGAAAACGGCCTCCGCATACTTATCGAAAACACTGCCGGTGCGGAATTCTCACTTGGAGGCAGTTTTGAACAGGTTGCAGAGCTCGTCGAATGCCTGAAGCCGATCGCACCGGTCGGGACTTGTCTCGATACCTGTCATTGCCACGTTGCAGGATACGATCTTGTAACCCGGAACGGATATGAGGAAACGCTGCACAGGATCGACTCGACAATCGGTCTCTCGAATGTGGCGGTCTGGCACATGAACGATGCCAAGGCTGCTCGCGGATCAAAACTCGACCGTCACGAGCATATCGGTCAGGGAACTATAGGGCTGGAACCATTTGGGCGGCTCCTCAATGACGAACGCTTCTCGCATTGCGCCTTCATCGCGGAGACGCCCGTAAACGATCCGGATGATGATGCGAGAAATGTTCAGACCCTGCGCGAACTCGCAGCGGACAGAATCATGGCAGCTTCCGCCACGCGTCCGAGCAAAGCCGCGCGAGGCAGCACCTGATCACAGTTTTGCCTTGCCTACCAGGCCCTTGACCTCCGACCTCCCCAGCCAGGTTACTGCGCCGAACGCCCCCAGCCACGATCCGGCTGCAGCAAATACAACATAAACGGGGTTTCCGGTGTAACTGATGACGGCAAAAGCCGAGAGCATGTACCAGACACTACTCCAGCTGGCCGCCACGATCTTGCGACGAGCACCCACAGCCGCGGTGAACATCACGTAAACTGCGTCGGTGCCTGCGGTGGATGCCATAACGCCTAGAGCGATCATCGGATTTGGTGTATGCAGTGTCACAGCGAGCTCCCATTTACAATCAAATCTGACATGTCCGCGAAAAAAACTACCCAAAAGACCGCAATAGCGGCCGCAGCGGAGCCGTCTCCGTCATCATCGTACGAGCCACGCTATTCCCCTGCCGAAATTGAGCCACGCTGGCAAAAACGGTGGGCGGAGCAACCTGATCTCTATGGCGCCGAGCCGGCGACCAGCGGCAAGCCGAAATATTACGTACTCGAGATGCTGCCTTATCCATCTGGTCAGCTTCATATGGGGCACGTACGCAACTATGCGATCGGCGACGCCCTGGCCCGCTACATGTGGATGACCGGTCACAACGTGTTGCATCCGATGGGCTGGGATGCCTTCGGGCTGCCGGCTGAAAATGCGGCGCTTAAGAACAACACCCCTCCGCGCCAGTGGACACAGCAAAATATCGCAGCTATGAAGCGCCAGATGGAACGGATCGGCTTAAGCTACGACTGGCGCAACGAGATTACTACCTGTCTTCCGGAGTATTACCGCTGGAACCAGTGGTTCTTCATCCGGATGTTCGAGCGTGGACTGGCATATCGCAAGAAAAGCAAGGTCAACTGGTGTCCCGAATGCTGCACAGTCCTCGCCAACGAACAGGTCATTAATGGATATTGCTGGCGGCACGAGGAAACTCTTGTCGAACAACGTGACCTTGAACAGTGGTTTTTACGGATCACCAACTACGCGCAGGAGTTGCTCGACGATCTCAGCAAGCTCAACGGCTGGCCGGAAAAAGTCCGCACAATGCAGCGTAACTGGATCGGCCGAAGTGAGGGCGCGGAGATCACGTTTCGGATCGAGGATGCAGCAAATGCTCCCGAAGACGAGCGCCCGTCGCGTCTTGCAGGCACCGCCGTGCTGCCTGCCCGCGAGGACGCCGAGCCTTCTGGAAAGGATGTCACGGTCTTCACCACTCGTATTGACACCATCTTCGGCGCAACCAGCATCCAGCTCGCACCCAGAGCATCCACTGGTAAAAGAATTCGCCGGATCGAACCTGACCCTCGCCAACGAAGTCTCCGCCCTCATCGACCAGCAGAAGAAAGCGCGGGAAGGTGGCGACATCGCTGCTATCGAGAAGCACGGCGTTTTTACGGGAAACTACGCGATCAATCCATTCAATGGAGAACGATTACCAATCTGGGTAGCGAACTACATTCTGCTTGAATACGGGACTGGCGCAATCATGTCGGTACCCGCACATGACGAGCGCGACTACGACTTCGCAAAGAAATACGAGCTCGAGATTCGCATCGTGATCTTGCCACGCAGGACGACAGATCCTGAGAATGGCGGCGCCGAAGAGCCAATGTTGCCGTATACAGCCGAGGACAGCCTGCTGATGAACTCAGGCGAGTTCAACATGCTTGGCAACCAGGAAGCGCAGCACAAGATGACCGCTTTCGCCGAAGGACACGGCTTCGGCAAGGCTACGGTTTCCTACCGTTTGAAGGACTGGGGGATCAGCCGTCAGCGCTACTGGGGTACCCCGATTCCGATGCTTTATTGCGAAAAGGATGGCATCGTGCCGGTGCCCGACGATCAGCTTCCGGTGCTGCTGCCGGAAAATGTCGAGATCACCCTGGAAGGCGGGTCGCCATTGGGACGGTTACTGGAATTCGTCAATGCCATCTGCCCGATTTGTGGAGGGCCCGCACGTCGGGAGACCGACACCATGGACACATTTGTCGATTCGTCGTGGTATTTCTACCGATACACGAGCCCGACCGACGATAGAGCTCCGTTCGATTCTGCCGCGGTTTCATATTGGTTTCCCATCGACCAATACATCGGTGGAGTTGAGCATGCGATTCTGCACCTCATCTACTCCCGTTTTTGGACCAAGGTGATGCGCGACCTCGGATTGATCAGGAACGATGAGCCGGTCGATCGCCTCTTCACACAGGGCATGGTGATCAAGAACGGCGCGAAAATGTCGAAGTCAAAAGGCAATGTCGTATCGCCGGACGATATGATCGCACATTACGGAGCCGACGCAACCCGGGCTTACTCTCTGTTTGCCGCGCCACCGGACCGCGATCTCGACTGGCAGGAAGACGGGGTTGCGGGCGTCAGCCGCTTTCTGGGCCGCGTTTACCGTCTTGCCATGAAGTACGCGGACCGGGTGCGACCGCATCTTGTGCCAGGCAGTGCCGCCTACTCGGAGCCTCTGTCCCCTTTGAGCCTGGCACTTCTACGTAAGCTGCACCAGACCATCCACAAAATTACGCTCGACTTTGACGGACGCTGGCACTTTAACACTTGCATTGCGGCGATCATGGAGTTGGTCAATACCCTCACAGCTGCTGAGCCCTCGATTTCTGCAGGAGAAGTCCCTGGCCCGGTGCTCGCTGGTGTTCTGCGCGATCTCGTGCTACTGCTTGCACCCTTTGCGCCTTATCTTACCGCTGAACTCGGGAAGCAGATTCTCGGCAACGAAAACCTTCTGCGCGCACAGTGGCCTAAATACGACGAGGCGCTTGCCCGAGAGGAAGAAATCGAGGTTCCCGTCCAGATCAACGGGAAGCTGCGTGCCGTGATTCGTGTGGCCGTGGACGCAATTGAGGAGGCGCTTCGAGACGCGGCTCTGGCTGACGAGAAGATCCAGGCAGCCGTGGCCGGTAAGACAATCGTCAAGATCATCATCGTTCCCGGCAAGCTCGTGAACATCGTGGTGCAGTAGCGGATGGCGGTCCGGGGGACGCAATCCTTCGTCCACGTTTTGAGCGGGTGCTGGTCGCGACCATCGCTGTTGGCGCTCGAGATCCTGTGGCGCTGGCTCTTTGGCGTACCGTTACTGCTGTTGCTCGGGCGGATTGGCCTGCACATCTACACGGCGATTTCAAACCAGCTTGCAGCCACAGGCATCGATCAGCTCTCAATTGTTGACCCGATGCGTGCTGCCGAGATCGCCTCCAATGCCTACTCTGTGGCCGCGCCGCCAATTTTTCATATAGCGCTGTGGCTGGCACCAGTTGCGCTACTGGTTTGGGCCGTCGTCTCAGGCGTCGGTCGGAATGCAGTTCTGCGCCGCTATGACCGATCCCTGCCTCAACGAGGCGTAACTTTAGGTGCGCTCCAACTGCTGCGCGTCATTTTTCTGGGCGGCAGTTTCTGGTTCTGGCTTGCGGCGATACAGTGGGCCGCCAACTTCTCTCTGTCCGGAGAAGAGCCTAATCTCGTCGTGTACTGCGCAATAGTTATATGTCTTTCTCTGGGAATCTTCACGCTGTGGGCGCTGGCAAGTTGGGTCTTCTCGATAGCACCACTGTTGGTACTTCTGGAAAATCGTGGTATCGGATCGAGTTTGGATCGCAGCCTTCGCCTCGGTCCATTGACGGGAAAGTTGATTGAAATCAACCTCATCATGGGAATAATCAAACTGGCGCTGGTAGTGCTTGCAATGGTCTTTTCGGCCGTCCCACTTCCCTTCGCTTCAGTGATGGAGGGTCCACCCCTCTACGCTTGGTGGGCGATTGTGAGCGTGTTGTATCTTGTGGCATCCGATTTCTTTCAGGTAGTTCGACTTGTTGCCTTCATCCAGCTATGGCGAGCATATGCCGTTCCAGGAGAGGCACCCACTACGCAAGACGCCATTCGCGTCAAGTAAACTATCCCGTGGACACTTCCTCGATCGTCATCCTCGACTTCGGCTCCCAATACACACAACTCATAGCGCGTCGCATTCGCGAGCAAAACGTCTTCTCAGTAGTACTCCCCTGCACTGCCAGCGTTGAAGAGATTCGCGCACAAAAATCGCTGGGCGTCATTCTCTCCGGCGGGCCCTGCTCCGTTTACGATGCCGATGCACCGCCTGCCGACCCCGCACTTCTCTCGCTCGGCCTGCCTATACTGGGAATTTGTTATGGACTGCAATTCATAACACATCATCTTGGCGGCAAAGTTCGTCCGGCAGACAAGCGAGAGTATGGGCATGCTGAGGTCTCCGTAGTCGACGCTGAGACACCGCTATTTACGGATATTCCTGCATCGCTCAACGTATGGATGTCGCACGGTGACGAAGCCATCGAGTTGCCTCCAGGCTTTCATTTGACGGCGAAGACCTCGAACGCCGTCGCCGGCGTTGTCAACCCGGGGCGGCGCATCTGGGCTGTGCAGTTTCATCCCGAAGTACACCACACGAAACAGGGCACCGCTCTGCTGCGCAACTTCCTGTTCAGGATCTGTAACGCCAAACCGGACTGGACGCCTGAGCACTTCATCCAGGCAACAGTAGCATCGATCCGCGAAAAGGTCGGTGACGGGCACGCCATCTGCGCACTTTCGGGTGGGGTCGACTCTTCGGTTGCGGCTGTTCTCGTGCATCGCGCAATAGGCGACCGTCTAACCTGCGTCTTCGTCGACAACGGGGTTTTGCGCAAGAACGAATTCTTCAAGGTGCAGGAAAACCTCCGAGAGAATCTGGGGCTTAACCTTGTCGCCGTTGACGCCAGCACGCGTTTCCTCGCCAAGCTCGAGGGGGTCACCGATCCAGAGACCAAACGCAAGATCATCGGCAACGAATTTATCGCCGTCTTTGATGACGAGGCTCACCGCATCGCTCAAGAGACAGCTGGAGTAGATTGGCTGGTCCAGGGCACGCTGTATCCCGATGTGATCGAGTCCTCATCGGTCAAGGGTCCATCGCAGACGATCAAGAGTCATCACAACGTTGGCGGCTTGCCCGAGACGATGAAGCTCAAACTGATCGAGCCGTTGCGCGACCTGTTCAAGGATGAGGTCCGCCGCATCGGCCGCGACCTCCAGATGCCCGACGACATCCTCCAGCGCCAGCCGTTTCCGGGCCCTGGGCTCGCCGTCCGCATTCTGGGCGAGATCACGCCGGAACGTGTGGCGCTGCTCCAGGACGCCGACGATATCGTCGTCACCGAGATCAAGCACGCGGGGCTCTACCAGCAGATCTGGCAGTCGTTCGCGGTGTTGTTGCCAGTCAAGAGCGTCGGCGTGATGGGGGACCAGCGCACCTACGCCTATACGTGTGCGATCCGCGCGGTGCATTCTGAAGACGGAATGACGGCCGATTGGGTGCCGTTACCCTTCGATGTGCTGAAGACGATTTCCAGCCGAATTGTGAACGAAATACGCGGCATCAACCGCGTCGTCTATGACATCACGTCCAAGCCCCCCGGAACGATCGAGTGGGAGTGAGCGGCCGATAGACCTCATTGAAATCTGCTCTGATATGCTTCCTCATCATCAGGATTTCCCACGAAATCTCGTCTTGTTGAAGGATGCCTGTGACCTCCCGAACCCGTTGTTTCCTTCTGGCTTTGCCTCTTTTCAGTTTGGCCGGCGCGCTGCAAGCACAAACCAGTATCGGCGCAACCTTTGCGCGCGATCCCAGGCAGCCCGTCGATCAGTCATACACAGACCACATCAAGCAATACACGACCCAGCCTTACTTCAACTCGCCTCTCACTGACTACCTGCCGGCATCCAAGACTGTTCCCACACCCGCCAAGGTACTTGGCGATGTTTCGGGCGCGCCGGGTATCCTTCCTTACGCCGAAGACGTATATGCGTACTTCCGGCAGCTTGAGAAGAGCACGCCGCGTGTGAAGGTATTCACGATCGGCCACACCGAGGAAGGCCGCGAGATGATCGCCGCAGCCATCGCCGATGAGTCGCTGTTGGCAAAGATGCCCGAGAACGACGCGCGACTCGCCAAGCTGGCCGATCCGCGAACAATCGACATGGATGACACAAAGGCCGCCGATCTGGTGAAGGCGTCGTTTCCGATTTACTACATCACGGGAACGATCCACTCACCGGAGACGGGCGCGCCAACCGCGCTGATGGAGCTGGCCTATCGGCTCGCCGTGGATGACTCTCCTTACATTCAGTACATTCGCTCGCACATGGTCGTGCTGATCACGCCGGTGGTGGAAGTCGATGGGCGTGACCGCATGGTCGATATCTACAAATGGCATCTGGCCCATCCCAAGGAGCAGTGGCCACGCCTCATCTATTGGGGACATTATGTCGCTCACGACAACAACCGTGACGCGATGGCCATGACGCTCGACCTGACGCGCAACGTGCTTGACACTGACCTCAAGTTCCACGTGCAGGTGCTTCACGACCTGCACGAGTCCGTGCCGTTTCTCTACGACAACACCGTCGGCGATGGCCCCTACAACGCCTGGGTTGATCCCTTGCTAAACGGCGAGTGGGCGATGCTCGGCTGGAACAATGTGCAGCAGATGACCGCCTTCGGCATGCCAGGGGTTTTCACTCACGGCGATTTCGATACATGGAGTCCCGGCTACCTGATGTTCCTGGCGGCGATGCACAACGGCATCAGCCGGCTCTATGAGACGTTCGGCAACGGTGGTGCGGACACTGAGAAGCGCATCCTCGATCCGGAGGAGTATGCGCGCACTTGGTATAAGCCGAATCCTCCGCTGCCGGTCGTGATCTGGTCGCAACGCAACAACAATAACTACGAAGAGACCGCTCTGCTCTCGACCATCTCATTCTTCGCCCAAAACGGACAGCAGTTCCTCCAGAATTACTACACCAAGTCGAAGCGATCCATCGAGAAGCCGGAGAATGCCGGCCCGGCCGCCTACGTGTTCGACGAGCCGACATCGAGTCGCCAAGCGGAGCTGCTACGGACGCTGGCGTTGCAACATGTCGAGATCAGCAGGCTCTCGGAGCCGTTCACCTATACGCCGCCTGCGAAGCCAGTTCAGACAGATAAGGCTGATGCCGATAAGTCGGACGACAAATCCAAGTCTGAGAAGCTGGAGCAGCCGAAGCCCGAAACATTCCCTGCGGGAAGCTACATCATCCGCATGGATCAGCCGTATTCGCGTATTGCCGATGCGCTGCTCGATCGGCAGTACTGGGCTCCCGACGATCCGCAGAAGCATCCTTATGACGACACAGGCTGGTCATTCGGCGATCTCTTCCACGTCAAGACCGTGCGTGTGACCGATCCGGCGATTCTGAAGGTGAAGATGGAGGCGGTAGCCGATCCGAGCGCCGAGATCGGGAAAGTCTCCAGCTCGGGCGGCATTTACGCAGTGAACAATGCGTCCGAGGTTTCGCTGCTCGGATTGCGATACACGTTGCAGGACGCGAATATCTCCGTTGCCGATCAGGCCTTCGACGCAGAGGGCCATCATTTCGAGGCAGGGTCGCTCCTCATCCAAAACGCTGACGCTGCGAAGCTCAAGGCGGCGCTCGCCAACGCCGGGCTCAACGCCGTCAGCCTCGCAACCCTGCCGACAGCAAAGACGCACGATGCCCCCGTTCCGCGCATCGCTTTTATGCACACCTGGCTGGCCACCCAGACCGAGGGTTGGTGGCGCGAGGCCTTCGACAAGATACATGTGCCGTATGACTACATCAGCACGCAGACGGTGGCGGCCACCCCTGATCTGCGCGCGAAGTATGACGTGATCATCTTCGCTCCGGTAGGGCGGGCGTCGACGCAGTTGATCGTCGACGGCATGCCGATGTGGGGCAATCCCCTACCGTGGCAGAAGACCGACCTCACTCCCAATCTGGGGCGGATCGACTCGACTCCCGATATGCGGCCTGGGTTGACTTACGCCGGTGTCGATCACTTGCGGGAGTTCGTCAGCAAGGGCGGATTGCTCATCACCTCCGAAGATACTGCGCAGTTTGCCATCGACCTGGGGCTTGCGCCGGGCGTGTTTGTCGCTCCCAAGGGGAGCGTGCGCGTGGTCGGGAGCGTGCTCGATGCGGCCTTCGTAGACAAGTCCAGTCCGATTGCCAACGGATACGGCAAGGATCTGGGCGTTTACAGCGCCAACGGGATGGCGTTCACGGTTGCCAACACGTCCGTCAATCGGCACATCACGACCGAGAAGGATTTCAAGCGGCCCACGGGGCGGGGCGGGCCGCAGGATGAGGATATCCCCGAGGACCGGCCGTACGTGGCGGCGGAGGCGTTGCCATCTCCGAAGCCGTGGGAGCCCACTCCTCTGAACGAGGAGGAGGCACGGAACAACGTCTACCTGATCCCCGAGCAGTACCGGCCGGACGTGATCCTGCGCTTCGGGTCGGGCAAGGGGTTCCTCCTATCGGGACTGCTCGACGGGGGGTCGGCTATCGAGGAGAAGCCGGTGGTGGTCGATGCGCACCTCGGCGAGGGGAATGTGCTGCTCTTCGCGACCAACCCGATCTATCGGGGTGAGACGCTGGGCAGCTACGCTCTGGTCTTCAACGCCATCCAGAACTTCGACCGGCTGGCGAAGCCGCAGCAGACGGCGACAGCCAAGTAGTTCTGTTCTGGGAATTTCGGGGGGGTACCCCCTCCCCCTCCATTTTTCGCGTTTACGGCTACATCATTGATTCCATTGGGCCTTCTCAGGAAGGTTCACGTCTACGTCATAGATAATAAATGAGTTACATCTAGTCTCCTGAGTCACAAGTAGGTTGCATATAGATGGGAGGCGTTCTATGGTGAGGCATGGAGTCTCGTCGTGGACGGCCGAAGAAGCATGAGCTGGTGGTAAGCCCAGGGCAAAGAGCCGAGTTGGAGCGCATAGCGCGGCAGTCTCGCAGCGCTCGTTCGGTGGCCTTCCGCGCCCGTATCGTTTTAGAGTGTGCGGGTGGAGCAAGCAACGCGGCGGTAGCAGCGAAGTTGCGCACGACAGGATTTACAGTTGGTCTCTGGCGCAACCGCTTTATAGCTGAGGGAGTGGCGGGGCTGGGCGATGAGCCGCGTCCGGGAGCGCCGCGTGAGATCGGTGACGAGAAGATCGAGCAGGTGGTGCGGCTGACGCTGGAGAAGACTCCGAAGGGAGCGACGCACTGGTCCAGCCGCATGCTAGCAGTCAGAACCGGTCTAAGCCAGTCCACCATCAGCCGCATCTGGCGTGCCTTTGGACTGAAGCCGCATCGCACAGAGAGCTTTCAGCTATCGACTGATCCATTGCTGATCGACAAAGTGCGGGATATTGTTGGGCTCTATCTCGATCCACCCCATCATGCGCTGGTGTTGTGCGTGGATGAGAAGTCGCAGATCCAGGCACTCAGCCGTACCCAGCCTGTGCTGCCCATGCGGGCCGGACAACGGGAGCGGCGCACGCACGACTACAAGAGACATGGCGTCACCAGCCTGTTTGCCGCTCTGGATATCGCGACCGGCAACGTTCTTGGCAAGTGCTATCGACGCCATCGTTCGGTGGAGTTCCTCGACTTCCTGAAGAAAATCGACACCGCCGTTCCTGCCGATCTGGACATCCATCTGGTGCTGGACAACTACGGCACACACAAGACAGCGCTGGTCCGCCAGTGGCTACAAAAAAGATCACGGTATCACCTGCACTTCACTCCCACGCATGCCTCCTGGCTCAACCAAGTGGAACGCTGGTTCGCACTGCTTACACAACGGCAGATCAAGCGCGGTTCACACACCAGCGTGCAGGAACTCGAAACGGCGATCCGCGAATTCATCGCTGCCCACAACCAACAGCCCAAACCCTTTCGATGGACCAAGTCCGCAGACCAGATCCTGGCCTCCATCGCTCGATTCGCTACTTCTACTCTCGCCGCGCACTCACCCACAACTTATACGAGAAATCAATGACTCAGGAGACTAGCCGCACCTGATCATATTCTGGTCGCAACCGACCTGACGGATGCCGACTACCTTATCCCGCATATCATTGCGCAGGCCAAAGCCAGCAATGCTCGGGTGACACTGTTCCATGCAATCCGCCCAACCGATTCGCTTCCCCAGAAAGCAGGCGCAATTCCCTTCGTCGACAAAGCCAAGATCGATCGCGATGTGCGATTGTCGCTATTGGGCATGGCCCATGCTATACAGCCTCAAGGTATCTCCTGCGAGATCTCCGTGCGGCACGATTATCCGGCCCATGCAATTTGCACGGAAATCAGCAGAAAAGGCGCAACCCGACTGATTATGGCGACACATGGGCGCGGAAAACCAGCGCAAGTCGCACTGGGTTCAGTGGCGAGCGAGCTCCTTAGCTGTGTTGATATTCCCATATTTGTTGTTGGTCCCGGCGCTCAGCGATCTATTAGACAGGTGGCGCCGCGAAAAATCCTGCATCCGGTGTCCCTCGCCGGGAATTTTAGAAGAAGCGTCTGCCTCGCTCTCGACCTCGCGCAAATCCACCGGGCTGAGTTGACACTGCTGCATGTGCTGGATTCTGATGTGCAGGCACAAATCAACCCCGAACGCACTTTTTCGTGGGCTGAACATGCCTTAAGATCCCTCATTCCCCCAACACAGGACCTGCGATTCGCTACGCAGACGCAGGTGACTTCCGGCAATCTGGTCGAAGAGGTGATGAATGCGGCCGCCGCGACGGCCGCAGACTGGATCGTGCTCGGTGTGGATGGAACCCTTCCATTCTGGAGACTCCGCGACACCGCTGCTTACAAGATATTGGCGAGGGTGGACTGCCCGGTGTTGACCATCCGCCACGCACCATGCGGCACTCGACCAATCGCCCAAGAAAGCAAACGCATCCCCGGAGTAATCGCATGAGGGTGCAGCGTCTCAAGCAAAATCGAGGAAAGGAGGTCTAGTGTGCAGTGCGCCAACCCTGTGTGCCAAGTAGAATCGCTTTATTTCCGCAGTGGCAGCCTACACACCATCGACCGATTTGATCGCAGTGGCGTGCGAGGAAGAGAGAGCGGTATGTTATTTGGCTTTGCGCAAAGTGCTCGCCGTGCTTCGTTATAGAAACCTGGAGACCACCCGGACAACAAATGCAGCCACGCGTTGTTAACTCGCACAACGGAAAATACGATCTAGCCGCATAGAGATGAGGAAGAAGACTATTTTCACAGCAGCGATCTGATTCTTGGGAGATTCCGGGTTCGGGGCCGGAAATGCAGTAGGTGATCGCCTAAGATGAAGCGTATGGCTGTGAGCAATCAATCCACATGGATCAATCGCCGGGTTCTGATTACCGGAGCAGGCGGTTTCATCGGCAGCCATCTCGCCGAGTATGTTGCTCAACTTGGAGCCCGTACTCGCTGCTTTCTGCGCTACACATCGCAAGGATCGCTGGGCTGGTTAGCCGGCTCACCTCTGCGATCAGAGTTAGAAATTGTCCATGGCGATGTACGCGACTACGAGAGCGTCGTTCGTGCAGCTCAGGATGTGGATATTATCTTTCATCTCGCCGCATTGGTCGGAATTCCCTATTCGTATCATTCGCCACGATCGTATGTTCAGACAAACATCGGGGGAACCCTAAATATTCTGGAGGCGGCGAGGCGGCATGGAGCCGAACGGCTGATATGCACATCAACAAGCGAAGTCTATGGCTCGGCAACGTATGTGCCGATGGACGAGAAACACGCACTGCAAGCACAGTCACCGTATTCCGCATCTAAAATAGGCGCAGACAAGATTGCTGACTCGTATCAAAGTTCTTTCGGCTTACCTGTATCGATTGCTCGCCCCTTTAACTGCTACGGGCCGCGCCAATCCTCGCGAGCCGTAATACCAACGATCGTTACGCAGGCGCTGACCCAGTCATCGGTAAATTTGGGGAATATTCACACAATTCGGGATTTCACATTCGTCTCGGATATTGTGGAGGGGTTCATCGCGATCGCAGAAAACCCGGCAACCATCGGGAAGACCCTGAACATAGGAAGTGGCACTCAAACATCGATTCGGGAATTAATCGAAATGATCTTCGATCTGATCGGCGTGGAACGCGCTGTCGAAATCGACGAACAGAGAATACGCCCAAAGGCGAGTGAGGTAGATCGCCTCTGCGCTGACAGTATGCTGCTACAGCAACTTACTGGCTGGAGGCCAAAGGTTACATCGCGGGAGGGACTGACACTAACAATTGATTGGGTGCGCGACCATCTGAGCTCGTATTCGATTGGCAACTACAGCATTTAATGATGCTTCAAGATTCTTACCACGGCTTTTGGTGGACTATTTCGCAGCGTGGCCTAAGACTTTCTCCAATGCAGCAGCCGTATCCTCTATGTCGGATTCGTTAAGCGTAGGGTGGACGAGGAACATCAGCGCTGTTTCTCCCAATTGCCTTGCCACGGGAAGTGGAGACGATGGTCGAAGCTCAGGAGGGAACATCCGCTCCAGGTAAATTTCACTGCAACTCCCGACAAAGCATGGAACGCCTTCGGCGTTTACAGCATCGGCAACGCGCTGCCGATCCCAGCCGTCTCTCAGCTGTTGCGGCCGCAGAAACACGTAGTACTTGTAGAACGAATGGGTCAAGTGGTCGGGCGGTCTGACCACGCGTAAGGCGGCCATTTGAGAAAGTCGTTCGCTTAGCAGGCCCCCCAGGCGCTGTCGCTTCTCGACAAACTGCGGAAGCTTCCGCAATAACACACGACCGATCGCGCTCTGCATTTCAGTCAGCCGCCAGTTTGTGCCGACACTTTCATGTAACCATCGATATCCCGGCGGATGGCGGTGCTTGTATACGGCGTCATAGCTCTTTCCATGATCTTTGAACGACCATGCGCGAGCCCGGAGTTCAGAATCATTTGTCGTAAGCATCCCTCCCTCGCCACCTGTGCTCATGATTTTGTCCTGACAAAACGAGAATGCATTCACGTCGCCCATGGAGCCGACGGGGTGCCCTTTGTATGTCGCTCCGTGAGCTTGTGCACAATCTTCCACGACCTTGAGCCGACGTTCGCGAGCAACCTCCAAAATGGGATCCATGTCGCAGGGCCACCCTGCGAGGTGCACGGCGATGACGGCGCGCGTCCGTGGACTGAGGACTGCCCGAATTGTATTTGCCGTTATGGTTTGCGAATCGTGGTCGACATCCGCTACCACCGGAATCGCACCGCGCATAAAGACGCAACTAGCAGACGCGATGAAGGTCCGGTTGGGAACAATCACCTCGTCGCCAGGACCGATGCCGAGCACCTGCAAAGCTAGTTCTAATGCGACAGTACCGCTGCCTAGTGCCACTGCGTGCTTGCAGCCCGTGAATGCAGCGAACTCTTCTTCGAATTGCCTGCCTTCTTGGCCCGTCCAATAATTCACCCGGCCGGATTCGAGAATTCGCGTGGCCGCTTCTATTTCCTCATGCGAAAAATAAGGCCAGGGGGCGAAAGGGGTTTTGCGAAGCGGTTCTCCGCCCTCAATCGCCAGGTGTGTTGGAGTGTCGCGTGCCATCTGCATCGAAACCATAATTATCTCCCAGCACTCAGCCGACCGGCGGGCGACCATGATAACGCCGAGCTCATTTCGCTGCGGCTCAAAGAACGGCAGTTTTCGTATTGAAAAGGCGCACTTACAATTGATTCATGTTGCTCGAAGGAATTTTCCCAGCCGTCACAACTCCCTTTTACCCGGATGGTCGCCTTTACACTCGCAAGCTGGAACACAATATTGAGCGTTATTCGCGGACACCCGTGGCGGGACTGGTTGTACTTGGCTCTACCGGTGAGGCGGTAATGCTCAGCGACGAGGAGACGCGCACGGTCCTGCGTGTGGCAAGTGAGTCCGCCGCAACAGAGAAAGTGCTGGTGGCAGGAGTGGCCAGGGAATCGCTAATCGAGACGCTGGGCCTGGCGGAGTTCGCAGCGGATCAGCAGTATGATGCGGTGCTGGTGCGCACTCCTCATTATTACTACGGCGCACAGATGGGCCACGCTGAAATGCTGACGTACTACCGAACCCTGGCTGACCGGTCGCCGCTGCCCGTGGTGCTCTACAGTATTCCGAAGTTCACACATTATGAGCTTCCCGTTGCGGTAATTGCCGAGCTCGCTCAGCACCCGAATATCATCGGCCTGAAGGATTCGAGCGGAAGCGTGGAGCGCATCGCAGAGATCGTGGCTGCCACTCGTAATAAGGCGCGGCGAGAGTTTGCTGTTACCCCGACCTTTACGGCTTTCACCAATCGCATGATGACGGCAATGATTCCCGCCCCGGAGAATTTTGTCGCGGCTGAGGCTCTGGGCGGTGAGGCAGCGGTTGCGGTGGCACCGCCGTCGCCCAAAGTAAAAGTGATGCGCAAGAAGGAGGTGGGATTCCAAGTCCTCTGTGGATCAGCCCATACGCTCTTGGACTCGCTTGAGATGGGAGCATCTGGCGGCGTGCTGGCTCTGGCTGCGTGCGCACCGCAAGCCTGCCAGGAAATCTACATAGCGTGGAAAGACAACGATTTAAGGCTTGCCAAAGAGAAGCAGCAGCGGGTTGTCGAGGCTTCGACGGTAGTCGCAGGCAAGCTGGGCATTCCGGGAATCAAGCACGTGTGCGATCTGAATGGATACTACGGCGGGCGTCCCCGGATTCCCTTGTTGCCCCTTGACGCGGAACGTCAGGCTGAGGTCGCGCGGGTAATGGCCGATCTGCGAAATTAGGGCGGATTCCGTTCAACGGCCGATTTGCGCCACCCGAACGCGAATTACTCCGTTGAGTCCTCGGTCACGGCCATAGTCCCTTGTGGTGGCTATAATTATGTGTTGGAAAGAATCAATTTCTTTCCATATTCAACCCGAAGGGAATCCCGCCAGATGGCGACAGGAGATGTTGCCCTGGGCAATGCGGGCGTTGAAGCCGCTCACCCCGCCCCAGGAGCGAAGCAAGACAAGTCCGGAACTTCTCAGAAACCGGTCATCAATGATTTCAATATCCAGGTAGCAACCGTAAACGGCTCAGGGTCGCAATCCGCCAACAGCGTCCTGCTGCGCAGCATCTTCGGGATGGGGATACCAGTCAGCGGCAAAAATCTTTTCCCTTCGAACATTGCAGGGCTGCCTACCTGGTTTACGATCCGCGCCAACAAATACGGCTACGTCGCGCGCAAAAAGGAGATCGACATCCTTGTCGCGATGAACGCTGAGACGGCGAAGGAGGACATCCTGTCGCTCCCGTCGGGTGCGGCTGCGATCTATGAGGATACGCAGGACCTGAAGCAATATCGCGATGACGTCGTCTGCTACCCGGTTCCTTTCGACAAGCTGACAGCGGCGGTGTGTTCCGAAGCGAAGCTGCGCAAGCTGGTCAAGAACATGGTTTATGTCGGCGTGGTGGCCAAGCTCATCTCGCTCGACATGAAGGCAGTTGAGATCGCGCTGCGCCGTCAGTTTGCGAAGAAACAGAAGGCTGCGGACCTCAACTGGGCGGCCGTCGAGGCGGGTTACAACTACGCGAGCGAGTCGCTGACCAAGCAGGATCCGTTTGTTCTTGAGCGCATGCACGCCACCGATGGGAAGATCATCATCGATGGTAATGCGGCTGCCGCGCTGGGCGCGATGTTTGCGGGCGTCACGGTCGTCACGTGGTATCCGATTACGCCTTCATCGTCCGTGGTGGAGCAGCTGATCGATTTTCTGAAGAAATATCGCGTCGAGCCGGACGGCAAAGCGACATTTGCGGTTGTCCAGGCTGAAGATGAGCTGGCTGCCGTAGGAATGGTATTCGGCGCCGGCTGGGCGGGCGCGCGTTCGATGACGTCTACGTCTGGTCCGGGTATCTCGCTGATGGCGGAGTTTGCTGGCCTCGGCTATTTCGCCGAGTTGCCAGGCGTGATTTTCGACATTCAGCGGGTGGGTCCTTCAACCGGATTGCCAACGCGAACGGCACAGGCTGATCTGCTTTCGATCGCTTATCTGTCACACGGAGACACGAAGCACGTGATGTTGCTGCCGGGTAGCGTGAAAGAGTGCTTTGAGCTTGCTCAGGCCGCGTTCGATCTAACCGAGCAATTGCAGACTCCGGTATTCGTTCTGTCGGATCTCGATCTGGGCATGAACAACTGGATGTCTGAGCAGTTTGAGTACCCGGAAAAACCCCTGAATCGCGGCAAGGTATTGAGTGCGGAAGATCTGACGCGTCTAGGCGGATTTGCGCGCTATAAGGACGTCGACGGCGACGCAATTCCCTACCGTACGCTGCCTGGTACGGATCACCCGCAGGCTTCTTACTTCACGCGCGGCAGCGGACACAACGAGAAGGCTCTGTACACGGAGCGTCCTGACGATTACCAGAATCTGATGGAGCGGTTGAACCGCAAGTTTGAGACGGCTCGCACGCTGGTTCCGAAGCCGGTCGTGGTTCAGACAGGCAAATCGAAGGTAGGATTGATCGCTTTCGGATCATCGGACTTCGCTGTGATGGAGAGCCGCGATCAGCTGAAGAAGGAATACGGCGTCGAGACCGATTACCTGAGGATTCGCGCCTTCCCGTTCACGCATGAGATACACGACTTTATCGCATCACACGATCGTGTCTACGTTGTGGAACAGAATCGCGACGCGCAAATGCTCAGCCTCCTGAAGCTGGATCTATCCACGGAGGATGTCGTGAAATTGCGTAGTGTACGCCATTTCAATGGCATGCCGATCGATGCACGATTCGTTACAGATGCGCTGGTTCTGCAGGAGGAGATTTAAATGGCAACGACGACGGTTACGAAACCGAATCCAAAGGTCAACCGCCTCGGCCTGCAGGTGATCGATTATCGCGGCGGCAAGACTACGCTGTGCGCCGGATGCGGTCATAATGCGATCTCCGAGCGCATTATCGACGCGCTGTACGAAATGGGCGTACAACCGGAACGCTTGATGAAGCTCTCCGGCATCGGTTGCTCATCAAAGAGCCCGGCCTACTTCCTGTCGCGTGCGCACAGTTTCAACAGCGTGCACGGACGTATGCCTTCGGTGGCAACAGGCGCTCTGCTGGCGAACAAGACGATGAAGGCGCTCGGTGTTTCGGGCGACGGTGATACGGCCTCCATCGGAGTGGGTCAATTCGTTCACCTGATGCGGCGTAATCTGCCGCTGATTTACATCATCGAAGATAACGGCGTGTATGGCCTGACCAAAGGGCAGTTTTCGGCGACAGCCGTTCTCGGCTCGAAGCTGAAGACCGGGGTCATCAACGATTTGCCGGCTATCGACACGTGCGCCCTGGCTGCTCAGTTGGGCGCGACCTTCGTCGGCCGCTCGTTCTCCGGCGATAAGAAGCAGTTGCTGGCAATGCTCAAGGCGGCAATCGCACACCAGGGAACCGTGATGCTCAACGTCATCTCCCCGTGTG
>CAWAYO010000090.1:0-41936 GCA_963786085.1 uncultured Acidobacteriaceae bacterium | reverse complement strand
GACACTCAAGCTACCACGGATTATTATCGACCGGCTGATCGTTGACCCAATCGAGATCGATGAATCCGGGGTCCGTATTCTCGGTGGTGTGAGCGAACAACGCCGGACGTGATCTCTTTCCACCAACTGGGCCAGATCTGCGTCGCCTTGCCGAGGCCCTGGAACGGATCGCCATGTGTGACTTGTGTCACATCCTCTTATCGCGAGTCACGTGATGCTGGTTAGTGTCACCACAGGGGGAAACATGCGAGCGAAGAAATGCGAACCCGAGAGACTTGCAGGGAAAGCGAATGAGCGGCTTCAAGAGGAGGTCTATCGTCAGATGTTCCGTGCGGAATCCAGAGTTCCCGCAGCCGATCTCGACCTGGCCATGATCTTGGTACCCCATGGCTCGCAGTGCAAAAAGAGCCAGCGAATTCTGACCTGCATATATGGTTAGCGGTTGTGTCTCCTCTGTGTCTGCAGATGATCGACAGCCTGCGCAGCCGTGACGAAAGAAGCAGGGTTGGGTGAACTGAAAATCTCTTGCGCGAGAGCTTCTACGGTGTCGCAAGGAAGGAGTATATCGATGGAAATCACGACCAAACATCTGGGACGGGCTCGCTTTGAGACCCGAGCTCGGCAGCACCTGATTCAAAGCGATCAACCTGCGGAGAACGGTCGGGCAGCCGTCTGCAATGACCCCGCCGGAACTGTTTCTGGCGGGGCTCGGCTCATGTGCCGCTTATTATGCGGCTCAATTTCTGTTGGCGCGAAAATTGGCCGACGATGGTGTGGAAGTCTCAGTCACAGCCGAAAAGCTCAAGGACCGCGTGCGTCTTTGGTAAGTTCCGAATAGAGGTCCGAAGTCCGATTGCGCTGACTGACGATCAGGCACTCGGCCTGGAGCGGTCGGTTCACCGCTGCCTGATTCACCAGACCTTATTGGGCAAGCCGGAGATAGAAATCATCATCGGCAGCAGTTCGAACAACCGTGGCCCCTCAGAACCGGCATTGGTCAACTCCGGGTTAGGGAGGACTGCGTAAATGGATGCTCTCTGGTCATGCACCGCATGCATTTCGCCTTCACTGTCACCTTTCATTACCTGTTCCCGATGCTGACCATGGGCCTTGCTCTTCTCATCGTGGTGCTGAAAATAATCGCCGTGCTGCGTGACGATGAGCACCACCACCTAGCCGCGCGATTCTGGGGAAAAATATTTGCCGTCAATTTCGTCATGGGCGTGGTAACCGGCATCCCGATGGAATTTCAGTTCGGGACAAACTGGTCGCATTTCTCCGAAATCTCTGGCGGAGTGATCGGCGAGCCGCTTTGTGCATGGAAGGTGTTTTCTTCATTTTTTCTCGAATCGGCATTCCTCGGGCTTTTCCTCTTCGGCGAGAGTCGCCTCTCCAAGTGGGCTCGCTGGGGCGCGGCCTTCGCCGTATTTGTCGGTTCATGGATCTCCGGTTACTTCATCATCGTGACCGACGCATGGATGCAGCATCCGGTGGCGTACCGCATTCTCGCCAACGGACGGTACGAGGTAGTGAGCTTCTGGCAACTCCTGCTGAATCCATGGGCGCTGCTGCAGTATGCGCGCCACAATATGTGCGGCTCGGTGGTGACCGCGTCTTTCGTCATGGCCGCAGTAGGAGCCTTCTACTTGCTTGAGAAGCGCCAGGAGCAATTCGGTCGAATGTTTGTGAAGCTGGGAGTCATTGCAGGCGTGATCAGCTGTATCGCAATGATCTTTCCTACCGGAGACCTGCAAGGGAAATACGTCGCCCATCATCAACCGACTGCCATAGCTGCAATGGAGGGGTTGTTCAAAACTGAGAGCGGTGCGGGCATCGTCCTTATGGGGCAGCCCAACGTCGAAACCCAGCAGATCGATAATCCGATCGTCGTGAATAAGGTGCTTAGCTTTCTGATCTACGGAACAACCAAGGCGGAAGTGAAGGGGCTAGATCAGTTTCCACGCGACCAGTGGCCTACGACGCTGCCCCTCCTCTTCTACGCCTATCACATCATGGCAGGATTGGGTACATACTTCGTGGCCCTGATGGCGACTGCGGCCTTTATGTTGTGGCGAGCACTATCTACACCACGAGATGGATTCTCTGGCCTTTGCTGCTCAGCTTTCCTTTGCCCTACATCGCAAATACGGCGGGCTGGATGACTGCTGAGATCGGGCGTCAGCCGTGGCTCATCTATGGCCTGATGCGCACGGCTGAGGGCTATTCGAAGTATGTTTCCGCCAGCAATGGCTTATTCACGCTTCTCGGCTTCATGGGTCTCTATGCCCTGCTGAGCATCCTCTTCATCGTGCTGGTCTATCGAGAAATCAGCTATGGCCCCGCCCCTGAGAAGCGCGACGTCAAAGAGAGTGTCGCGGCCGCTTATTAAGACTGGAGACGACTGGATATGGGCTTCATTTGGTTCTGGCTGGTGGCGGTTATGTTGGTCGCCTACGTGGTGCTTGACGGTTTTGATCTTGGGGTGGGCATCCTCTATCCATTTCTCACGAAGACCGAGGACGAACGCCGCATGGCCCTGCGTTCGATCGGTCCGGTCTGGGATGGAAACGAGGTTTGGCTTATCGCCGGTGGCGGAACGCTGTATTTTGCATTTCCGCTGCTCTATGCCTCCGCTTTTAGCGGTTTCTATTTGCCGCTGATGATTGTCCTGTGGCTGCTGATATTGCGCGGTGTCAGCCTGGAACTCCGCAATCATCTGGACTTGGGTGTATGGCGGGAACTGCTGGGAGGCGTCTTCGCATTCGCCAGTACAACCCTCGCCGTCTTTTATGGCGCGGCGCTGGCAAATGTAATTCGCGGTGTACCCCTCAATGCCAGCGGATATTTCTTCCTGCCGCTCTGGACGAACTTCATGGTCGGTCCCTCCCCGGGCATTCTCGACTGGTATACGGTGATCGGCGGCTTTGTAGCCCTGGTTTCTCTTACGATGCATGGAGCGTTTTGGCTCGCATTGAAAACAACCGGCGATCTCGAATCTCGGGCGCGATCGGCCGCGGCCCGCGTCTGGTGGGTGTCGCTGCTTCTCACCATCGTGAGCCTCGCTGCGACGCTCAAAGTTCAACCGCACAGCCTCACAAACTACCTTGCCTTTCCACCAGCCTTCATCATTCCTGCCGGAGTGCTATTGAGCCTTGCCGCCATGCATTACTACAACCGTAGCGGACGTGCTTTACCCGCCTTCCTTTCTTCATGTTGCTATCTGTTTCTCATGATGGCAGGGGCAGCTTTTGCCCTCTATCCGTCGCTGTTGCCCTCGATCGTTGACCGGTCGCAGGACATCACAGTAATCCGGGCTCTCTCCGGGCCGCACACACTTCATGTCGGCCTGGTCTGGTGGACCTTCGGCATGATACTGGCGTTCGGCTACTTCACACTTGTTTACTGGATGTTCCGCGGCAAGGTTGACTTGAAACAGGCAGGGCACTAACGGGGGGAATCGGCCCAATTCTGATCCTGGGTTCATCCTGTCTTCATCTTCACCGCGGAGAACCGAAAACTTACACGCAAGGCCTACACTGTGAGTATGCCGCGCGCCAGTTCGGCAAGTTGGATCACTTTCTTCTGCGTTCTCGTTTGCAGCGTGGGCGCGGCCCTTGCCCAGCGCCGTCAAATCGAACTCACCGTAAACGATGAAAACGGGGTCGCTGTCCCCGAGGCCCAGGTAGTGGTCTCCGAGACCGGCCTTGCGCCTCAGCGAGTCACCACGAACTACGCCGGCCGCTGCCAGTACAGCATTCGTGGAAACATACCGTATGAAATCGACGTAGAAAAGCAGGGCTTCTACCGCACGCAGGTCTCTCAGGTTGACCCGCAGCAGCAGGCAGTTGATCTTATCCTCGCGCATCAGCAAATCGTGCGCCAACAGGTGAACGTGGTCGCATCGAGCACCGGGATAGATCCAGCGCAAACATCCGATGTGAGCAATATGAGCACTCCAGAGATCGCGAACATTCCTTATCAGCCATCTCGCGATATCCGCTACCTGCTGCCGTTCAATCCTGGAGTCGTGCAGGATAACAGCGGGCAGGTTCATGTCGCGGGCTCCGAGACCTATGCGACGCTGGATCTCCTGGACGGATTCGATATCCGCTCACCGGTAAGCGGCAACCTTGCCTTGCGCGTGAGCGCCGACGCTGTGCGATCGATCGACGTGGAGTCGACGCGGTATCCCGTTGAGTACGGCAAGGCCACTGGGGGCGTCATCGCTCTTCGTACGGGGATGGGCGACAACCGCTTCCGCTTCAATACCACCGACTTCATCCCCTCCATCCATCAGGTCAATGGTGGCTGGCACTTCGACAAGTTTGTGCCTCGAGTTACCTTTTCCGGCCCGATTGCGCGGAATAAAGCATGGTTCTTCGACGGGCTCGAACTCGAGTACGACAACATCATCATTTCGGGCTTGCCCGACAATGCAGACAGCAATCAGCTGTGGCGCGGCAGCAACCTGGCCAAAGCGCAGGTGAACCTCACTCCCAGAGACATTCTCATCGGCGGGCTGCTCTTCAACGACTATCACTCACCCTACGACGGGCTCTCTACTCTCACTCCACAGGAGAGTACGGTCAAGCAGGACATCCTCGCCTGGCTTCCTTACCTTCGCGAGCAGCACAGCTTTGCCGGTGGCGCACTGCTCGATGCCGGAGCGGCCATGGTGTGGATTCGGGATGGCTATGAGCCTCACGGCAATACTCCCTTCGAGGTCACACCCGAGGTCTACCTGGGCAGCTTCTTTCAAACTCAGACCAGTAGGTCGCGACGAGTGGAAGGAAACGCTGCGCTCTACATCCCTCCACTGGCCTGGATAGGAATACACGATCTGAAAATGGGCGTGGATCTCGATCAGGTCAATTTCGACGAAGAAATAACGCGCACTCCAATTCGTTATCTGCGCCAGGATGGAACGCTCTTGCGCCTCAGCACCTTTCCTCAGGTCGAGCCTTTCAGCCGTAACAATTTTGAAGTCGGCGCCTATCTTCAGGATCGCTGGACGCCGCTTACAGGATTGCTCATCGAGACAGGCCTGCGCTTCGACTGGGATGAGATCGTGCGGCGCGGGCTCTTCTCTCCACGTATTGCGGCAACCTACATGCCAGGTGCAAGCGCCAATACCAAGCTGACTGCCGGCATCGGCCTTTATTACGAGCACACACAGTTACAATATCTCGAGGAATCGCTGGCGGGTGTTCGCTATGACACCTACTACGCCGCCGACGGCGTCACTCCGATCAGCCCCCCTTTACTAAGCACCTTTGTTGCCAACTACGGAACGCTGCTTGAGCCGCGCACGTTGAACTGGAGCGTTGGTGTCGAGCAGAAGCTGCCCGCGTCTATCTATGGCTCTGTCAGCTTCATCGACAAGCACGGCACCGATTTCCTGGTCTACGAAAATCCCAGTCCGCCGCCAACACTAACGGGCACATACTCCCTCAACAATTCGAGGGAACAGCGTTATCACGCCGTCACTGTCACGGCGCGGCACGAGTTTGAACGCGGTTATGTTCTGTTTGGCGCTTATACGCGATCCTCCGCAACTACGAACGCGGCGCTCGAGTATGTACCAACGCTATCGGTGCTGGGTCCACAGGCGAGCGGACCGCTCCCGTGGGATTCGCCGAACCGCCTGCTGTCCTGGGGATGGCTGCCTGTGCCGAAACTCAAGCGCTGGGACCTTGTTTACACGGTGGACTGGCGGACGGGTTTTCCCTTCACTTCAGTGAATGCGAATCAGCAAGTGGTTGGCGACCCCGGTTCACGGCGATTCCCGGACTACCTTTCCCTCAGTCCTGGGTTGGAGTGGAAGTTCCATTTTCACGGCTCGTATTTCGGATTGCGGGGCGTGATCGAAAATATAACGGACCGGCAGAACCCGGCGATCGTCAACAATGACATCGACTCACCGCAATACGGAGTTTTCAGCGTGCCCGAGGGGCGAGCATTTACAGCGCGCATCCGCCTGATCGGGTCGAAGTAGCGCCTACATCAATTCGGCAATGAATGACTGCGCAACCTCGACCGGTATGCGGTTGTTCTGATGGACGAGCGGGCCAGAGTTCAGGACTGGCTCGGCGCCGTGCAGACTGGGCAGATCGGTTCGTTCAAAGAACCGTCCGATCGGAATCTCATCGCCCCACATTGTCGACTTCTCCATGGCCGCGCCCCAATCCGTCGGATCGTACTCCGGATTGTCTTCGAGCTTCTTAACCCGCGGACGGAACCACTGGAAGGTGTTGTCGTGGTTGTAAGTCACGCAGGGGCTGAAGACATCAATGAACGAAAATCCCTTGTGCTCAATGCCGCGTCTGATCAGCTCGGTAAGGTGCTTTTGATCGGCGCTGAACCCGCGCGCAACAAAGGTAGCCCCCGCGGCCAGGGCGATCGAAATGGGATTCACTGGAGCTTCGATGTTGCCGAAGGGCATGCTCTTGGTCTTCATGCCGAGGCGGCTCGTGGGCGAAGTCTGGCCCGTAGTCAGCCCGTAAATCTGATTGTCCATCACGATGTACAGCAGGTCGACGTTGCGGCGCATAGTGTGCACGAAGTGGTTACCGCCAATGCCGAAGCCGTCTCCGTCGCCGCCGGTGACCAGCACAGTCATGGCGTGGTTGGCGAGCTTCATTCCCGTCGCCACCGCCAGTGACCGGCCGTGCAGCGTGTGCATGCCGTATGTATCGATATAGCCGGGAAAATTCGAGGAGCAGCCGATGCCGCTGATGGTGACGACTTCGTGCTTCGGAATCTGCAACTCCACGAGTGCCTTCTGGACAGCCGCAAGCACGCCAAAATCGCCGCAGCCCGGGCACCAGTCCGGATCGACCTTCCCCTTGAGATCTGCCATTACCATCGGTTTGGGAGCCGCTACTTCGGTTGCCATCTTCGGTTCTCCTTCAAGGGGAAGATTGATTTCGTCTAAACCATGATCTCGTGCGACGGCACGGAGAGCCTGGTCTTGCCCGCAAGCTGTTCCTTCACTGCTTCGACGATGTGGTGCGGCATGAAAGGCTCGCCGTCGTATTTACGGATGTGTCCGGTGGCTACGAAGCTGGTTTCGCTCCGCAAGTAGCGTGCGAACTGGCCGCTGTAATTGTTCTCGACGATGATGGTGTGCTTTGCGTTCTTCAGCAGGTCGAGAATCGCGTCGCCGTGCAGAGGAACCAGCCAGCGAACGGGCAGATGATTCGCCGAGATGCCGGCTTCCCGCAGCAGCTCGCAGGCTTCGTCGATCACCCCATAAGTCGAGCCCCAGCCAACAAGCGTTACGTCGGCGTTCGCCGGGCCGCGGAGTTGGGGCAGTGGAACCGACGCGGTAATTCCATCCATCTTGCGCATTCGCTTTTCCATCATGGCGCGGCGCTTGACGGTGTTGGTGTACTCGTCGCTGATGAGCACGCCATCTTCATCGTGTTCGTCGCTCGATACTACGTGCGTGTGGCCCGGGACGCCGGGAATGGCACGCGGTGAAACTCCGGATTCGGTGATCTTGTACCGCTTGTAGGCCTCGTGATCCAGATCGCCATTCGACATAATCAGCTCGCCGCGATCGATGGGAGGATGGAAGTCCAGGTCCTTCGGATCGACGCTGAGGCGTCCTTCAGAAAGCAGCAGATCGCAGAGCACGATGCCCGGGCACTGAAAGCGGTCGGCAATGTTGAAGATTTCCGGGATCAGCTTGAAGCAGTCGGCGATGTCGAGGGGCGCGGCGATGACTCTCGGGTAGTCTCCAAACGCGGCGCCGAGCATCTGCCACAGGTCACCTTGTTCGGTTTTGGTCGGAACGCCGGTGGAAGGCCCGGCGCGTTGACAGTCAATGACGACGATCGGAATCTCCGCCTGGGCCGACAGGCCAAGGCCCTCGCTCATCAGTGCGAAGCCGCCGCCGGATGTTGCGCACATGGCGCGAACCCCTGCCTGCGCGGCGCCAATCGCCATATTGATCACGCCAATCTCGTCCTCGACCTGGCGCACCATGATTTCGGCCTTGCGCGCGTGCTCTGCCATCCAGTGCAGCACTCCGGTCGAGGGACTCATCGGATATGCCGAGTAAAATTTCACGCCCGCCGCTACGCCGCCCATGGCCAGAGCGGTATTGCCGCTGAGCACGGCATAACGGGCATCTGTCATCGGCAGAGGCCAATCGAAGGGCCTGAAATTCTGGGTTGCGTAGTCATAACCGGCACGCGCGAGACTCACGTTCTCGTCGATGACCTTCTGCTCTTTCTTGCGGAATTGTTCGGTGAGCACTTGCTCGAGCGCCGGAAATCCGATGCCCATCATGCTCAGCGCTGCGCCAATGGCGAGCGTATTCTGCGCCACTTTGTTCTTGCTTATGTCCGCGAGCTTCGAGACGGGAATAGGACAGAGTTGCGCTCCTGCGGCGGGAGTACCCGGCTGAATCAGGTCAGCGTTGTAAAGGCACGCGCCGCCTGACGAGAGCAGGCTCAGGTGCCGGTCCATTGTGTCCTGATTGAGCGGGATCAGCAGATCGAGCCGGTCGCCCATGTTGGAGATATTTTCCGGCCCGGTTCGGATGATCAGAAATGTATGACCACCGCGGATGATGGATTGATACGCGTTGTAGGCATTCAGATGCAGGCCACGACGGCTGAATATCTTCGCGAAGATATCGCCCGGTGTGGCCACACCCTGACCAGCAGCGCCTCCAATCCCGATGGTGAAGGAACGCCCCATAGTCGTCTCCCACGCCGGCTCACGAAAAATTCAGCGACTGGACGCCAGCGATCTAACGAGTGCTCGGATTCTACGGCTCGTCAGGGAGGCTGGCAAGCAGGAGATGAAAACCCATGATTTAAGCCACCTCAGCCGGAGCAGCAGTAAGTCGAAACGTTACTTGCTGCGTGCCCAGCACCGGGTGCTTGCCGCGCAGAGTCACCGTGCCGGGCTGCTCTTTCGCGCGAATCCAGATGGCCCCAGTGCCGCCGATGAGGGCGAACGGATTGTCACCGATGATTTCAGCCGGCCCGTCGAGCTCGAAGATGATGGGATCGTTGGCGAAGGGTCGAACCTGTCCATACTCGTCGTTGACGCGCAGGACAACGCGGGTGGTATCGGCTCCATCGGCGATGAGATCGGTGTCGTCGGGCAGCAGGGCGAACTGCTGATCGATGCCCTTGCCGGAATATTTCTTGCTGATCACCAGCTTGTCGCCAATGTAGCCGTCGATGCGCAGATCGCCCCAGTCCCGTAGCTGCTCGCCAAGCGGCACGGAAAACGGCGCGTAGCGAAGGTGAGAGAACTGCTTACGGTCTGGATCGCCCTCGTTCACCATCCGGTAGCCTTTGCCGTCATCAACCCAGAACTTCAGGTGGTCGCAATTCGAGGAGACTAAGGCCACGGTGAATCCGACGGATTCATCGTTTCGGGCCCAATGAAAAGCGGGTTCGAGGACGATTTCTTCGCTGGGCTCGCATTGCGATTTGTAGAAGCCCGCAGCCGGCTTGGGCTCGCGGAAGATGTCGCTGACGCCGTGATAGCAGATGCGGTCGCCGGATCCGAAATTGGCGTGCGTGTTGTAGTCGAAGGCGCACCAGCCGATGCCGCCTGCGTATTGCGGATTGGAGGCAAGCTGATCGTGCACGCGCGCGTGGCGGATGGTGTGTTCGCGCAGCCGCTCCAGGCTGTCGATGGTCTTGGTCGGGTAAGTGTGGCCGACGAACTCGGTGTTCAGATACTTCGGATGATTCGGAGGCTTCAGTGGCCAACCGAAGTCGTTCATCGTGAAAACGTCTTCGAGAAACTCCGACTCCTGGAAATAGCGGATGCCGCCCGTCTGCCGGCTCGGATCGAGAGAATGGGCCATCGCATTAGTGCGAACGTAGAAGTCGTGATTGTCACGCGACTCATTGATGCGTACGCCCCACAGAATGATCGAAGGATGATTCCAGTCGCGCCGAACCATGCGGCTCACGTTGTCGACTGCGATATCCTGCCAGGCCTTGTCGCCGATGTGTTGCCAGCCGGGGATCTCCTCAAGAACAAGCAGGCCGATCTCATCGCAGGCGTCGAGAAAGTGTCGCGACTGCGGGTAGTGAGACGTGCGCACGATGTTGCAGTGGAGCTGTTGGCGCAGGATCAGCGCGTCACGACGCTGCACCCGGCCCGGCATCGCCTGGCCGACGAAAGGAAATGTCTGGTGGCGGTCGAGACCGCGCAGCTTGATGACCTTGCCGTTCAGCGAGAAGCCCTGATCGGTGAAAGTCGCTTCGCGGAAACCCGAGGCGGCGCGTGTCCTCGTCAACAACCTTGCCCTGTTCGAGCAGGCGTACACGGACGTGATAAAGCTCGGGATGCTGGAGATCCCACAGCCGGATCGTCCCCAGATTGTTCAGTGTGACGACCTGAAGCGCAGGCTGACCCGGGGCCGGCGCCTCTCCGGAAACCTTCTGCGAGGACTTGCTGATGACCTTATCGCCATCGAGTAGTTCGACTTCGAGGGTGCGCGGAGTGTGCCACGACGATGCAGGACCGTCGAGGTAGCACCGAACCTCGAGGGTGCGACTGTCGCTGAGCACATCCTTCGGCATCGCGAAGATGTTTTCGATGTATGTCGTGGGAACAATCACGCAGCCAGACCTCACGGTAAATACCGCCAAAGGTCAGATAGTCGACCTCATATCCAAACGGCGGAATGTCAGCCCGCTCGGTCGAATCCACATCGACGGCCAGAAGATTGTCTCCGTCCCAGTTGAGGTGCGGAGTCAGCTCGAACGAAAACGGCGTGTAGCCGCCTTTGTATTCGCCGAGATTCTGGCCGTTGATCCATACAGTAGAGGCCGTCATGACGCCTTCGAAGTCTACGAAGACGCGTTTGCCCTTTGCCTCAGGCGGCAGTTTGAACGGGCGGCGGTAGAGCGACACGAACTCGTACGACTTTTCGTCGAAGCTGTGCCAGGGCTCGCGACGATTGGTGTGCGGAATCACCACCTGATCGAAGCTGGAGTCGTCAAATTGGATCGCATGCCCGCCGTCAACCACCTTCGGGCTGTACCGCCAGTTACGATTGATCGGCAGCATAAGCCGTCCCTGCTGGGGACTTGCCGATTGGGCGCTCGCTGTAGTTCCAGCCGGATTGCCCATAGCGCGCGGCGCCAGTGCAGCACCCGCAAGCAGAGTTCCGCTCTGCATCAAAAAATCGCGTCGATCCATCTCTTGCTTACCCCTCACTGGGTGAGTCCGGCATTGCTTGTGGCGGAATAAAGTAACCGATTACACCCGCCAGATGACCATATTTGTCTGGCCAATTCACTGTCAATCCGCGCCTAGCTAAACGTATCCAGATAAATATGGATCACGCTTCCTTCATGCTTGAAGTTCAGGCCGCGGTCAGTCTGGTCGCCATTCCAGATGCGCAGGAATTTCCAAGTCCCGTTCTCGTAGCGTCCTTCGTCCGCGTGGAGGATGTCCATGCGCTGGCCCGGCAGCTTCCCGGGCCTATGAAAAGCCACGCTTGCTTCGATGCCCGTCACCAGAAACTCATTCGGCCCCAGTTGGGCGACGAGTGCACGGCCGTCGTGTTCCTTCGTTCCGGGCGGCATCCGTCCATCGTGTTGGGGAAAGCCAAACGACACCGTCGCCTGCCATTCGCCAAAATCGATCTCCTGCCGCACTGCGCCTTCCTCTTCGACAGCGGTCTTCAGCTTTCCGGCAAACTTCAGCCGCGCCACCTCCGCATCCATCGGCGCAATCAAGGCGTAGTTTTCCGCGTGACCCTTGGGATACTCATCGCCGGAGTAGGTCCATTTCGTAGCGTCGATTCCAAAGGGCGAGAAACCCACGGCCCCCTTACCCAAAGCCGAGAAGAAGAATTTAGCGAAGCTATCGCCCGACCCCGTCTCCGGAATCCAGACAGGATTATCCGGCCGCCCATAAGTGTCGATTACGCCGAGGTAAAATTCCGGATCGTCGCTATAGATGTCCGGCCCGATCATGTCGATCGCCGGAGCGTTGACCTTCCACACATCGATCATCTTCTGTACGGCTCCGCCGCTGGGATAGGCCAGGCCCGGAACCGAGATGCGCCGCTCCGGCAACTCCGCCGGCGGATAGCTGAGCCACACGTTGATGTACATCGGCAAAGGGAACTCCGCCTTGCCCGCCGCAGCAACCTCATTCACGTACTTGGACTGGTAGTAAGCCTGAAAGGTCTCGTCCGCGTCGGCTCCAAAAACCTGCTTCCACGTCCCCGGCTGACGATGCAGAGCCGCTGCGAATGCCGACGGCACCTGTTCGCCAAATTGCTTTTCCGCCGTGGGCGAGAAATCGCGCACCGTCCCAATGGCTCCGGACTCGTTCTCGACCTGCATCATCAGCACGGTGTGGTCTGTGCCGTCGATTTCGCGCAAATGATGCATGAGAGCGGCGAATGCCGTCTTATCCGCCTCCAGGTTTGCCGGAGAGTTGGCCGACAACACGTCGATCGGCTCTCCGTACGCGTTCATCATTCGCGGATAATGCTGCGGGTCGCTTTTGACCCACCCCGGCGCGTAATGCATCTGGCCGTTCTTCCACGTGCCAAACCAGAGCAGCACGAGATGCAGCTTGTGATCGCGCGCCTGGTGGACGAGGTCATCCACTACAGAAAAGTCGAAGGTTCCTCGCGTGGGTTCGATCTGCTCCCAATAGACGGGCGCCTCAACGGTGTTAGCGTGCATCGCTTCGACCGTCGGCCAGACCTCGGGAAGGACAGCGGGCCACGCGCTTGAGTTGTTGATCTGCGCACCCAGAATCAAGTAAGGCTGACCATCAACCATCAGAGCGAACCGCCCGTCTTTCTTCACCAGTTGTGGCATGTCTGCAGCATGGGCAGCCAGCGCAAATGAGCAGGCAAGCGAAACCGCAAGGCACGTCGCCTTCGACAACTGAGACATGCAACTCCTCCGGAGAGAATTTCGCTTTGAAGCATACGCTACGATCCTGACTCCGACTGGATTCCGCTATGATCGCGTCGAATTCTGCGATAGCTTTCCATGCATGCAGCTTCGTGGAAAACGATTGTCTCTCCTGCTCGCGGCTTGCTTCGGCCTCGCTGCCTCCGCATCTCGCCGGCAATCAACGCAGCGTGCTCGTGATCTCGGCGTTCCCTTCGACGGAACACCTGGCCTGCTCGACGCCATCACCGATGTGCGCGGCGTCGAAGTCGGCCAGACAACGCTGATCTCGGGCACTGGATCCCTCAAGGTAGGTGAGGGACCGGTACGCACGGGCGTCACGGTCGTCTTTCCCCGCGGGAAGGCAAATGCCGATCCGGTTTATGCAGGATGGTTTGCCCAGAACGGCAACGGCGAGATGACGGGGACGACATGGGTCGAGGAGTCGGGATTCCTGGAGAGCCCGGTCGCCATCACCAATACCCATAGCGTGGGAGTAGTGCGCGATGCCATCATCGCCTGGGGCGTGAAACACAATACCCTGAAGCAGGACTGGTCGCTGCCGGTTGTCGCCGAGACATGGGACGGGTATCTGAACGACATCAATGGCTTTCATGTGAAGCCGGAGCACGTCTTCTCCGCTCTTGATAGCGCCCGCAGCGGTCCCGTCGATGAAGGCGGAGTCGGCGGCGGCACCGGGATGGTCTGCTATGGATTCAAAGGCGGTATCGGCACCGCCTCTCGAGTCCTGACTAAGGACCAGGGCGGCTATACCGTCGGCGTGCTTGTCCAGTGCAATTGCGGACGGCGTCCGCAGCTTACGATTGCGGGCGTACCTGTAGGCAAGCTCATCCCGCAGGACATTCCGTACTCGATGTTCAAGGATGGAAAGGCGGGAGAAGAGGAAGGCGATGTCGGCTCCATCATCATTGTCGTGGCGACCGATGCTCCGCTGCTACCGCACCAGCTGAAGCGCATCGCGCGCCGTGCAACGATGGGGCTGGCGCGGACCGGATCAACTTCAGGCAATGGCTCGGGCGATATCTTCATCGCCTTTTCCACCGCGAACCAGCATGCCGATGCCGAGCCGGGTCCGAATACTGTTTTGGCTGTCTCGAATGAACGCATCACGCCGCTCTTCAACGCGACCGTCGAAGCGACGGAAGAGGCGATCGTAAACGCAATGGTAGCGGCGAAGACCATGACCGGCATCGATGGCCACACCGTCATCGGGTTGCCGCACGACGAATTGCAGAAGGCACTGAAGCAGTACAATCGCTGATCTTCAGGCCGCCTTCGCCTGCTTCTTCTGCGCGGCGATTTTCTCCGACAGCAGCTTCTTTGCTCGTTCGAGCTTCGCACGGCGCGTTGCGCTCAGGCCTTTGCCCGCCCGATTGATGAAGTAAGTAAGCATCCGCATGCCCGAACCCGGCCCCTTGGGCGACACTCGCTTCGACGCCAGCGAGCGAGCGATCTCCTCTGCAGATTTCGTGAACAGGCCCTCGGGAGGATGCGTCGAGTCCGTCTTTACATCCTTTACCCAGCGCCGCTTCGTTGCCATGGTGATCCTCCTGCAAGGTAAGAAGCATGGCGACGTCAAAACGATGACTCGACTTAAGCGGCGATTTCCATTTCCTCGGCTTCGGCGTCGATCTCCACCGTACGGGGGCGGGAGATGACCACCCGGATTGGATTCCAGACGAAAGCCGCAATGAGACGTGGCATCCGCTTCATGTCACCGACGAACGAGTTGCTGTTCCTGCCGACCAGCATGGCCCCGTTCTGCATGACATGCCAGTGAAACATCGCTGAGACTACCGTCACGATGAGGGCTCCAATGCCGAGAGCGCGCATGTTGCCGTGATCGAGCCATAAGTGCAGGGCGCAGTCGGCAGCCAGCGAACCGAGCGGGATAGCCAGCACCACGATGGACCAGGCCAGCCTGCGCGGCCTCACCTCGAGCGCCTGCTGCTGCCATGCCGAAAATATTCCTGCCGTGAGCAGCACGTAGGCCGCTTCGACCGCTCCGAAGTGCTCGCGAGCGTGCAGCGGACTGTGCCATAGGGCGGCCATGCACGCTGCAGCCCGGCAGATGGCCGTGATCAGCGCGGCCTTCCAGTTCCAATGGGTCAGCGGAAACAGCCAGGCGTCGAGGCGCGATGTTTGTCTCATGCCTTCGCCATTACGCCCTACCCGAAACAAGGGACGATCAATGCGCGGTTACATTTCGTGCAATTCCCGCACAAAGACACTCGCCAGTAACCTTGCAGGCCTCTGAAACCTCAGACTTCCGCCCACCGGCGCAGCAGGTTGTGGTAGATCCCCGTCATTTTTACCGCCAGCGGCGAATTCGGTTGTTCCGCGCTGACACGCTGTGCGGCTTCGTCAAGATCGAAAAGCAGCGTCCGATTGCCGTCATCGCGCACCATGCTCTGGATCCAGAAGAAGGACGAGATGCGTGCCCCCCGAGTCACCGGCCGTACGTTGTGCAGGCTCGACGAGGGATAAAGCACCATATGTCCGGCCGGCAGTTTAACGGTATGGATGCCGTACGTGTCTTCGATCACCAGCTCGCCGCCATCGTATTCCTCGGGCTGGCTGAAGAAGAGCGTGGCAGAAAGATCGCTGCGCACTCGATGCGAAGTGCCTTTTACGTGGCGGATGGCGTTGTCCACATGCGTGCCGAAGGATTGGCCTCCGCTGTAGCTGTTGAAGAGTGGCGGGAAAACCTTCGCCGGCAGTGCCGCGGAAATGAAGAGCAGATTCTGTCCCAGCGCTCCAAGGATCATCTCGCCGATCTCCTGCGCGACGGGGTGTCCTTCGGGTATCTGCAAGTTGTTTTTGGCCATCAACGATTGGTGCCCAGCGGTAACGCGCCCGTCCACCCACTCGGCCGACGCCAGCTTCTGGCGCGCAACGGCCACCTGCTCAGGAGTGAGCACATCGGGAATTGTCAGCAACATTGATTCTTTCCTTTGTCCTATCGGAATGTGTATTTGAGGCCGAACAGCGCCGAAGTTCCCGCACCGGGTACAAGGTGGCCGGGGTGAATCTGATCGATGTAATTGCGATCAAGCAAATTGAAAATATTCACCTGCGCGCTGAGCCGATCCGAGATCTCGTACTTTGCCATGGCGTTTGCCACCCAGTAACTCGGGGCCTCCTTCGGCAGCCCCGTCGTCGGATCATTGGGGACGGTTGAACTGGCCGTCCGGCTGTCAACGAAATTGCCGCCTCCGCCGACTTCCCATCCGCGAGGCAGATGGTACTCGGTCCAGATGTTGAAGAGATTCTCAGGCACATTCGCAAGTTCTGAACCGACAGATGCCGGATAGAACTGCGAGCTCACCACTTCGCTGTGCATGAAGGTATAGCTCGAGAGCAGCTCCCACCGGTCGGTAATGTGACCCTGCATCGCAAACTCTGCACCGGAGACACGCTGGTTGCCGGACAGTACAACAAGGGCGGAGTTGGTCGGCGAGGTCTCGCGCGCATTCTCTTTATCCGTCCGGAAGAAGGCGCCACGCATCGTCAGCCGCCCGCCTCTAAGGTCCCATTTGCTTCCTGTCTCGTAGGTCTGGTTCTCTTCCGGAGGAAGATTCGCGGTTCCCTGGCTCAGCGCCAGGGTTTCGGCCGACGGATTGAACGATGTGCCGTAGGCGAAGTAGACGCTGCCGTTGGCCTTCGGCTTGTACACGAGAGCGCCGCGCCACGTCGGCTTCTCGTCGACGCGCTCGAATTGCGAAGGCGTGGCCACCGACTGACCGGGAGCGGGATATGTCCAGTTCACCGCGTTGTAGTTCGTGTCGAAGCGGTCCCAGCGGATTCCGCCAGTAAGTTCCCATTTGGTGCTGAGTTGAATGTCATCAAGCAGGTAAACGCCTACGCTGAGCGCGCTGGTGTGCACATTAGAGCTGGGCAGCGGAGTGCCACTGAACGGCTGGCTCTCGTTCGGCTCGAGCAGGCTGGTCGTCGGCACAGTGTTAATGCTGACCACCTTACCGTTCACAATCTGCGGAGCATAAAACGTCGGCCGTACAGGAGAAGAGGTTTCGCGTCCACCCTCGACACCCACCACGCCGGTGTGTCGCATGCCAAAGATCTGTCCGGTGAGGCTGGCGTCTGCCTGGTCCCACATGAATGTCTCGGTGCTGTCGGTGGCAATCTGGTTACGGTTGACCAGGATCTGATCAAGCGGCGTCTGCGGCGTGATGCTGCCGCTGCTGGCAGTGTTCAGCTGTGGCTCGGTAATTCGGGCGCTGCGCGCGTAGTTCGCGTAGCGGGTAACAATGCGCAGGATTCCGTGCGTACCGAGATCGTGCTCCGCCTTGACCGTGCCGATATTCACGTCGGCGCGCAGATAGTTCAGGTCCGAGAAGCCGTAATAATTGTGTCGTGCCACCTGAGCAGGCTTGTTGAAGCACCACGGAATGCCGTAGTCGGGGATGTCGTCCTCGCCGAAGTGAAAATAGCTGGCCGTGAGCCGGTTCGGAGACTGCATTCCGAATGTGATCGTCGGCGCAACACCATAGTGGCGGTTCACCGTTACGTCGCGTTGCGCGACATTGGCGGCGCTGCCAACCACGTTCAGTCGAAACGCCGTTCCACTGCCCAGCTTTGGGAGAGGTTCGTTCACGTCGGCAGCGAAGCGCCGTGTGAAGTCAGTGCCGAGATTCCCGTCGACGCTAACGTAGGGCTTGGATAATGGTGCCTTGCTTTCCTGGTTGACCACCCCGCCCGTTGAACCGCGGCCAAAGTCCACGCCTGCGGGACCTTCGAGGACATCTACCTGCTCGTAGTCGAAAGGATCACGATAATAGCTTCCGAAATCGCGCATGCCGTCGAGGAAAATGTCGTTGCGCGCCGTGAATCCGCGGATGGTGAGATTGTCCCCTTGAGATCCGCCTTCACCGGCCGCGAGACTGATGCCCGGCGCATTGCGAAGCGCATCGCGCAGCGTCGTTGCGGCCTGTTGATCGAGTACCTGCCTGGGAATTGCCGTGATCGACTGCGGCGTGTCGAGGAGCGGCGCAGGGAATTTGGCGAGGGCGATGCTGTCCGGCACCGCAGACCTCACTTCAACGGATTCAGCGTTGCGAACACCGATAACAATCTGGTCCTGTCCGGCGTAGGTGAAGCTCAGTCCGGTCCCGGTCAGAATCTGACGAAGGGCCTGCTCCTGGGAATAGAGTCCGGATACCCCGGGCGATCTAAAGCCGGAGACAGTCTCGGCTGGTATGGAGTAATTCACGGTTACTCCGCAGATTTTCGCGAACTGCACCAATGTGGCGTCCAATGGGCCGGCGGGAATGTCGAAACGGCGTACGGGCAACTGGGCCTGGCTCCCGGGTTGGGTCTCCTGCGAGGAGCCATTCTGTGCGAAGGCCAGAGCGGCTTTGCTGGTTCCGGCTGCGGCGTAGGCGGCGATCGTTCCTGCCGCGAGCCAGGCGCGACGGCCGGTCAGTGTGCGGCGCTTATTCTTCTCGTGGTTCTTGCTCATCGTGTCTCCAGGAGAAATCGGCCCGAGGGCGGCAGCGTGCGAACAGCACAACTGGCGTCTTCCGGGTTTGGAAGGGCACGCCGGTGGACTTATGATTGGGGAAGTCCACCGGCGATCCGGCTGTGGATGCCCGGTCCTCGCGTTGCTCGGCCAAGAGTCAGGCGCGGGGTCCGGGTTTAGGGATAATCTCGGACTGCTTCGGTCCGAGTTCAATATACGACAATATCAGTCGTAGATTCAACCTGTACCGGCGATTAAATTTTCATGACAACCTAGTCATGTGCGCATATCTTCTAATGCGTATATTGCGCGCAGGATCCCCCGATGATTTCTCTCCACAACGTGCAGTGCGGTCCACACTTCGGTGAATCGCATCAGTCTTCCGACCAGAAGCTCATCCAGATCAGATCCAGTAAGAGCGCACCTGAGGATTTTGTGGACGACTGCGGACATCCGCGGCACGCCTCGCTGCATTTGAAGGTCACGCCAATCAGCGGATGTGATGGCTTCGAAGCGGCAATGGCCGCCTAGACGCGCCCTCGCTGGCCCGTCGCTATACTTGTTTCAGGAGCAGACTTTGCACCTGGAACGCATAGTTCGAACGACTCGGGCGACCGTCGCCGATCGAAAGACTCGTGTGCCTCACCGCGACCTGGAACAAAGGGCATCGGAGCACACTCCGCGCGGATTCGCGCGTGCCCTTCGGGCTCAGTCGCAGCGCGGTCCGGCTATCATCGCCGAGCTGAAGAAGGCATCACCTTCAAAGGGCCTGATCCGCGAGGATTTCGATGCCGCCGCACTGGCACAGTCCCTTGAGCGGGCTGGCGCCACGGCATTGTCGGTGCTCACCGACGAGCCCTATTTTCAGGGCAGCCTCACGAACCTTGAGACGGCATCTTCGGTAACCGGACTCCCTTGCCTCCGAAAAGACTTCATCGTCGACGAGTACCAGATCGCCGAGGCTCGGGCCCATCGCGCGGACGCGATCCTGCTGATCGCTGCCGCCCTCTCAGACGCTGAACTTGGCAGATTCACCGAGGAGGCGCACCGTCAGGGACTTGATGTCCTTTGCGAGGTACACACCGCTGAGGAACTGGAACGCGTGCGCACCCTGGGCTGCGATGCCTATGGAGTGAACAATCGCGACCTCGCCACCTTCGAAGTGAGCCTCGAAACATCACTTAGTCTGGCGGACAGGTTACCCGCCGGTGCGGTCCGCGTGGCCGAAAGCGGAATTCACACCGGCGAAGACATCGAACGCCTGCGTGTCGCCGGATTCGATGCTTTCCTGGTCGGCGAATCGCTCATGCGCCATGCCGACCCCGGCGCGGCATTGCGGGCGCTGATTTCGCCGGTCGCGATGCTTTCGCCTGCCATGCAGAGGGGTGTAAGCCCATGTGGGTAAAGATCTGCGCCAACACCAATCTCGAGGATGCGCAGCTTGCCGCCTCGGCGGGCGCCGACGCGGTGGGCTTTGTCTTCGCCGAAAGCGTGCGACGGGTGACTGCGGAGCAGGTACGCGGGATTACGCCACATCTGCCCAAAGCCGTCGCTAAGTATGGCGTCTTCGTCGACGCCGGAGTCGAAGAGATCGCAACCACAATTGAAGAGTGCGGCCTGACCGGCGTGCAACTGCACGCGTTACAGGATGCGGCGCTGCCCCGCAAGCTTCGAGAGCGATTTCCCGCCCTTGAGGGAAGGGCTCAGCTCGGAATCGTCCGCGTGATTCACTATGGCGGAGACCTCGCAGAACGCCTTCACGAAGCGCAGCAGGACGATGCGATCGATGCGGTGCTGGTCGACTCGCGAACCGCGACCCTGCTGGGTGGCACGGGTCAGCGATTCGACTGGCAGCAGGCGCGTGGCAATCTTACCAGTGCGGCCGGTTTGCGTCTGGTAGTAGCGGGCGGCCTGAATCCCGACAATGTCGCGGAGGCAGTGGAGACCTTGCGACCCTGGGGCGTAGATGTCGCAACCGGCGTGGAAGCATCGCCCGGAAAGAAAGATCCGGCGAAGGTGCGGGCCTTTATAGAGAATGCGCGCATCGCGGCGAGCAAGGCAAAACTCGAAGTGGAAATTGAAGCTTGATGACGCCAGCGTCCAAAGAAATGTTTTGCCGTTTCTATCCTTGCCATGTATCTTGGAAATCAAGATGACGTACGCGCCTCGCCAGTTTTTTGGCTTTACGTACCGCTATTGGCGCTCAATAGCGGCTCTGGCGGACAGTCTCGTGCACATCTGAAGGACACAAAGTAAGCACTTTCAGGACGAACTTCCACAGGAGCCGCGATCGCAAAGATCGGGGCTTTTTCATTTGTGAATGGGGCTTTTTCATTTTCGACCGGGGCTTTTTTCGTTGCACGAAACAACGCTGTTCTCAAAGGAAGCATTGTGAGTACTACCGAGACACCCTCCCGAACTACGACGCCTGCGCAGGTGGCCGGACGATTTGGCGCTTACGGCGGGCGTTACGTGCCCGAAACGCTGGTGGCCGCACTCGACGAACTCGATCACGCCTACGCTGAGGCCAAAGCCGATCCTGCCTTCCAGGAGCGGCTCGATTCGTTGCTGGGCGATTACGCCGGCCGCCCGACGCCGCTCTATTTCGCTGCGCGACTGAGCAACGAATTGGGCGGGGCGAAAATCTACCTCAAGCGCGAGGACCTGCTGCACACCGGTGCGCACAAGATCAACAACTGCATCGGTCAGGGATTGCTCGCCGAACGGATGGGCAAGCGGCGGATCATCGCCGAGACCGGCGCCGGCCAGCACGGCGTGGCGACGGCCACCGTCTGCGCTCTGCTGGGTATGGAATGCGTCGTCTACATGGGCGAAGAAGACATGCGGCGGCAGGAGCTGAACGTCTACCGCATGCGACTCCTTGGCGCCGAAGTCCGCGGCGTCAACTCAGGCTCGCGCACCCTCAAGGACGCAATCAATGAGGCTATGCGCGACTGGGTCACGAACGTGCGCACCACGCACTATCTCCTGGGCAGCGTTCTCGGTGCGCATCCCTACCCGACCATGGTGCGCGACTTCCATCGCGTCATCGGCAAAGAAGCACGCGAACAAATATTGCTCAAGGAAGGCCGTCTGCCATCTGCCGTCATCGCCTGCGTCGGCGGTGGATCAAACGCCATCGGTGCCTTCTACGAATTCATCCCCGATGCTCAGGTTCGCCTGATCGGCGTTGAAGCCGGCGGGCGCAGCGAGAAACTGGGAGAGCATGCTGCCCGATTTCATGGCGGATCGCCGGGCGTTTTGCAAGGCACCTATTCGTATCTGTTGCAGGACGAAAATGGCCAGGTTGCGCTGACTCATTCTGTATCAGCCGGCCTCGACTACGCCTCCGTCGGTCCCGAACATGCGGCGTTGCACGATTCCGGACGCGCCGAATATGTTACTGCGACGGATCAGGTGGCGCTCGACGCTACCGTCCGGCTTGCGCGAACAGAGGGCATCCTGCCCGCACTTGAAAGCGCCCATGCCGTAGCCGAATGCCTCAGAATTGCGCCGGCGATGGATCAACATGACATACTTGTAGTCAATCTCTCAGGTCGCGGCGACAAAGATATGGGAATTCTTTCCCGCGAACTTAACCTGAAGGGAGCGTAAGTTCTGATGCCTATCCGCTTTGCTGGCAAGCCAGGCCTCGTGGCCTATCTCACTGCTGGCGATCCCGACCTGCCAACCACACGCGACATCGCTCTCGCCGCCATCGACGCAGGCGCCGACGTGATCGAGCTCGGCGTCCCATTCAGCGACCCGCTGGCAGATGGCCCCGTGATCCAGCGAGCCAGTGAACGGGCCCTGAGACACGATGGCACGACGCATGGAACGACACTCGGCGACGTGCTCGCCATCGCCGCTGATTTGCGCCGGGCCCGCCGCGAAGCCGGGCTGGTGATTTTTTCCTACTACAATCCCATTCTTCGCTTCGGCCTCGAGCGCTTCTGCGATGCCGCCGAAAAAGCCGGTGTGGATGGTGTCCTCGTTACCGACATGATTGTCGAGGAAGCCACCGAATATCTCTCCCACCTTGAGCGCCATCATCTTCTGCCAATATTCCTTGCCGCCCCGACGAGCCCCGACGAGCGCCTGCAGCGCATCGCAGCCGTCTCCCGGGGATTTGTGTATGCGATATCGCGAACCGGCATCACCGGCACACAGCAATCGCTCGCAACCGATGCGAAGGGTCTGGTCCCGCGCCTGCGCCGTTTCACTGATCTGCCCATAGCCGTGGGATTTGGCATCTCCAATGCCGAGCACTTTGCCGCAGTCGGCGAGTTCGCAGATGCGGCGGTGATCGGTAGCGCGTTGGTGCGCATCGTTGAAGAGGATGTTGAGCGCGGCGCGCCCGAAGAAGCGCCCAGTTCCATCGCGCGATTTATCAAGGGTCTGCGAACACCGGTTCTGCAGACCCATTAATTTCATCGTTTGCTGCGGACTCAAAACGAGGACGTGCCCTGAAGGCGCGCCGGATATAGGGGATTGCATGGAAATTGAAGACTGGCGACGGAAAATCGACGAGCTGGACCGGCAAATCGTCGCGCTGATCAGCGAACGCGCAGAGGCCGCGCAGGCGATAGGCAAGCTCAAGCGAAATACTTCTATGCCTATATACGAACCCAATCGCGAGCGTGTCATCTTCGAGAATGTGCGGGCGGCCAATCGCGGACCGCTTCCCGATATCGAGTTGACGCACATTTACGAACGCATCATCGACGTGATGCGTGCGCTGCAGCGCGAAGAATTGGCGTCGTCCAAAGGCAGTTCGACCACCACCAGGAGCGGAGAGTAACCAGGCGCATGCGAGCCGCGCAGGACAGGAAAAGTAACCATGATAGTTGCAATGCAGGAAAGAGCCACCGACGACCAGATACAGGCTGTTGTCGAGCGAATGGTCGAAATCGGATTCAACGTTCACCGTACTACCGGAGCTGTGCAAACCATACTGGCCGGTGTAGGCACTCCCGCTCAGTTCGATCACAAGGATTTCGAATTGCTGGCCGGTGTGGCCGAAGTCGTTCGCATCTCTTCGCCCTACAAACTCGCCGGGCGCGGCTTCCGGCCGGAAGGCACCATCGTCCAGTTTCCGAACGGCGTCGCCGTTGGCGGGGAAGAGGTCGTCGTCATGGCCGGTCCCTGCTCCATCGAGAGCCGCGACCAGATATTCACCGTTGCCGCGCAGGTCAAGGCAGCCGGCGCGAAGTTTCTGCGCGGAGGCGCATTCAAGCCGCGCAGCTCGCCGTATTCCTTTCAGGGCATGGGCCTCGCCGGCCTCAAGCTGTTGCGCGAAGTCGGTGACGCAACCGGCCTGCTCATCATCAGCGAGGTCATGGAGATTTCCCAGATCGAGGTGATGCTACCCTACATCGATTGCTTCCAGGTAGGCGCGCGCAACATGCAGAACTTCAACCTGCTGCGCGAACTCGGCCTGGTGCGCAAGCCGGTGCTGCTCAAGCGTGGCATCGCCGCGACGCTCGAAGAGCTGCTTCTCTCCGCTGAGTACATCCTCTCCGGTGGCAACTACGACGTCATCCTCTGCGAGCGCGGCATCCGTACCTTCGAGACCTACACACGCAACACCATGGACATCTCGGCGATCCCAGTGATCAAAAAGCTTTCGCATCTGCCGATCGTCGGCGACCCCTCCCACGGCACGGGCCGTCGCGACATGGTTCCGCAGATGGCGCGGGCAACGGTCGCGGCGGGTGGCGATGGGCTGCTGATCGAGGTGCATCCCAACCCCGATAAGGCCATTTCCGATGGCGCGCAGTCGCTCTTTCCGGAACAGTTTGCGAAGCTCATGGACGAACTGCGCATTATCGCGCCGGCAGTCGGCCGCAGCATCTCCCAGCCGGTCGGCGTCGCGGTCTAAGCGCATGCCGATTCAGCGCATCGCCATCCTTGGTACGGGGCTGATCGGAGCTTCGGTCGGGCTGGCGCTGCGCGCACATGGGTACGCAGGCAGGATCATCGGATGGGACCCGTCTCTCTCCGAGATTGCGGCCGCTCAATCCATAGGCGCAATCGATTCCGCCACGCCCGACCCGATCAGTACGGCGCGAGCGAGCCAGCTTATCCTGTTGAGCGGCCCGGTTTTCACCATCCTGGAATGGCTCGACCGGCTGCGGCCTGTGCTGCAATCCGGGCAGCTTGTTACCGATGTGGGCAGCGTGAAAGGCGCTATCTGCGAGCACGCGCGGGGCAGCTACAACCTGGTGCACACAGCGGGATTTCTTGCTGGGCATCCCATGGCGGGGAAAGAAGTGAGCGGCGCGGCGAATGCAGACGGCGAACTCTTCAACGGCGCGGCATGGTTGTTTACTGAAACGGCAGAGTCTCGCGCCATGCATCCCTCATCGCGGGCAATTGCCGCTGAATGGCGCGGCTGGACGGAAAAATTCGGCTGCCGCGTGCTCGATCTCGACCCGAAGCGCCACGATGTTCTGTGCGCGTGGGTGAGCCATCTGCCGCAGTATCTTTCGACTGCGCTGAGCGCACTGCTTGAAGATGAGTTTCCGGTAAAGGACGAGGTGCTGCCGATCGGTGGTCGCGCTCTTCGTGAGATGACGCGCCTCGGGGCAAGTCCATTCTCGATGTGGCGCGACATCGCGCATACCAACACGGAAGCCGTCGCTGCATCCCTCCTGGCTCTTGAACAGCGCCTGGCCCACCTGCGCGAGAATCTCAGAACTCCGGAACTGCGCGACGAATTCGAGCATGCCAATCGCTTCCGCGCCTCGATGGATCCGCCGAAAAAGTAACCGGGCCCAAAAAACCGCGGGTTTAGTATAGTCAACATGCGCCGTGCTGCCATCCTCCTCGCGCTCGCCTTTTCTGCCCTCACCGCCATCGCACAACAGCCGACAACGCTTCTCTCGCCTCTGCTTCTTGTGGACGTTGACCACCGGCCCTCGATGAGTCTGAACGGCGACTGGCACTACATCATCGATCCCTACCACGCCGGCTGGGGATCGAGCACCTCCAACAGCGATATGCCCAGCACGCGCGGCTATGCACGCGATCTGCACTACACTTCCGGCGGCCCGTTTGCCGAATACGACTTCGCAAAGTCACCGACAATCAAGGTCCCCGGCGACTGGAACACGCAGAAGCCTGAGCTGCTCTACTACGAAGGCCTGCTTTGGTACGAGCGCGAGGTCGACTTCCATCCGAAGGCCCACACGCGAGTGTTCCTGCACATCGGAGCAGCGAATTATGCAGCGCACGCCTTTGTAAACGACGTGCACGTGTGCGACCACGAAGGCGGATACACGCCGTTCGACTGCGACATCACCAGCGCAGTGAAGGACGGCACAAATTCCGTCGTCATTGCCGTCGAAAACGCGCGCGCTCTTGACCGCGTGCCGACCATCAAGAGGGACTGGTGGAACTATGGCGGCCTGACCCGCGAGGTTTCAATCGTCGAGGTGCCTGAGACGTTCATCGACGACGAGTCTCTTCACCTGACGAAGAGCGGCGACATTGAAGGTGAGGTTCACGTAACCGGCGCAATCGCTGGCATGAAGGCGACGGTTCGGATACCCGCTCTTCATGTGGATCAGACCGCTGCCGTTGGCGACGATGGCCGTGCGAAGTTCTCCGTTCGCCCTGAGGGCCTGGAACGCTGGTCTCCCGAGAATCCCCGCCTTTACAAAGTCGAGTTCACCGCCGGTGACGATCACCTGACCGATGACGTCGGCTTCCGCACGATCGAGGTGCAAGGAGACGAAATCCTGCTCAATGGCAAATCGATCTTTCTGCGCGGAGTGAACATTCATGCCGAGGCCCCCTATCGTTCCGGCCGCGCCTGGTCAGAGCAGGATGCGAGCACGCTGTTGGGCTGGGCAAAGGAGCTGCACTGCAACTTCGTCCGGCTGGCACACTATCCGCACGATGAGCACATGACGCGCCTCGCGGACAAACTCGGCCTCCTCGTCTGGTCGGAGATCCCGGTGTACTGGTCCATCGACTGGACGAATCAGCATACATACGACATTGCCAAGCAGCAGCTTGACGAGATGATTCGGCGCGATCGCAACAAGGCGTCGGTGATCCTCTGGTCGATGTCCAACGAAACACCGGTAAGCGATGCGCGCACTGCGTTCATCGGCAAACTCGCCGCCGAGGCGCGCCAACAGGACCCCACGCGTCTGATCACGTCGGCAATGCTCACGCCCATTCATAACAAAACCGCCATCCTCAACGACCCGTTGGGAGCCGACCTCGATGTGCTCGGGTACAACGAATACATTGGCTGGTACACGGGCAAGCCCGACGACGCGCCTTCTTACAAGTGGGAAGATCCGATGCACAAGCCGGTGATCATCAGCGAATTTGGCGGCGGAGCCAAAGCCGGCCTTCACGGTTCCGCAGATCAACGTTTCACCGAGGAATATCAGGCGGAAATCCTCAAAGAGCAGTTCATTATGTTTCGCGATATGCCGTTCCTCCGAGGCATAACCCCGTGGGTGCTGATGGACTTTCGCTCGCCGACGCGTCTTCTGCCCGGTATCCAGGACGGATACAACCGGAAGGGCTTCCTCTCCGACCAGGGCGTGAAGAAGAAGGCCTTCTTCGTTCTGCAGGACTATTACGCCGGATTACAGAAGTAGATATTCCCGGTCCGTTTTGCAAACTTTTTTCGATACACTGCCTACACCGATCCACAAGGATGCTTTCTTGATGAAGACTGCAGGAATCTTTTGTCTTTCCATTGCCGTGCTGGCGGCGGCGTCCGTCCATGCGCAGGAGAAAACAGCGCCCGAAGAAGACTACGTCAAGGCACACTACACGAAGTACGAGTACCGCATTCCCATGCGTGACGGCGTGCACCTCTTCACCGCCGTGTATGTTCCAAAGGACGCCTCGCAGGCGTACCCCTTCCTGATGGACCGCACCCCTTACAGCGTGGGCCCCTACGGAGTCGACCAGTATCCCAGGCGTCTCGGCCCCTCGGATGAATTTGAGAAGGCCGGCTACATCTTTGTCTATCAGGACGTGCGCGGGCGCTACATGTCCGAAGGCACTTTCGTCGAGATGCGGCCGCACATCGACGTGAAGAAGTCGTCGAAAGACGTGGACGACAGTTCCGACACCTCCGACACCATCGACTTTCTTTTGAAGCACGTGCCAAACAACAACGGCCGCGTGGGAATATGGGGGATTTCGTACCCGGGCTTCTATACGTCGGCCAGCATTATCGATTCCCACCCCGCGCTCAAGGCGGCTTCTCCACAGGCGCCCATGACAAACCTGTTCATGGGAGACGACGCCTATCACGGCGGGGGGTTCATGCTCGACGCCAACTTCGGCTTCTACGTCTATTTCAGACCGCAGCAGAACCCGACGCTGCCCGTGCGCTCCGTTCCCTTCGACTTCGGCACTCCCAACGGTTACGAGTTTTATCTGAACGCCGGTCCGACTTCGAACTTGGACAAGAATTACCTGAAGGGCGCCAACCCACTGTTCAACGACCAGATGTACCACACCACCTACGACAACTACTGGAAAGCGCGCGACCTTTCACAGCACATGAAGAACATCCACTGCGCAGTGCTGACGGTCGGAGGATGGTTCGATGCCGAAGACCTCTCTGGGCCGATGCGCACCTACTACGCCATCGAGAAGAACAATCCCGGCACCGTAAACACCATCGTCGAAGGGCCCTGGGTGCACGGCGGCTGGGCCCGCAACGATGGCGATCATCTCGGAGACGTGCACTTCAACTCCAAGACCAGCGAGTATTTCCGCAAAAACATCCAGTTCCCGTTCTTCGAGTACTATCTCAAGGACAAAGGCGTGCAGATGCCGGAAGCCTACGTATTCGAAACCGGCACAAATGTGTGGCGCAAGTATGATTCGTGGCCGCCGGCGCAGGCCAAGCCGCGCATGCTGTACTTTCACTCCGGCGGCAAGCTGTCCTTCGATCCCCCAGCAGCGAGCGAAGGTTCAGACTCCTACGTCAGCGATCCGGCCCATCCCGTACCCTTCGTCGGATATGTAACCGACACCGTTCCACAACGCTACATGGTCGATGACCAGCGATTCGCTGCGACACGGACGGACGTGCTCGTCTACGAGTCCGACCCGCTGACGGAAGATGTCACGATTGCCGGTCCCATCTCTCCTAAGTTAAAAGTCGCGACGACGGGAACCGATTCCGATTTCGTGGTAAAGCTGATCGATGTCTATCCGAATGACTATCCCGACCCGGACACGGGCAGCACGACGGGCAAGCGGGTGATCGATGCGCCCGCGCTGCGCATGGGCGGCTACCAGCAGCTTCTTCGCGGTGAGCCGATGCGCGGAAAGTTCCGCAACAGCTGGGAGAAGCCCGAGGCATTTGCACCCGGCAAGATGGCCGAAGTGGATTTCACCATGCCCGACCTGGATCACACATTCCGCAGAGGGCACCGCATCATGGTGCAGGTGCAAAGCTCGTGGTTCCCACTGGTGGACCGCAATCCGCAAACCTTTACCGACATCCCGAACGCTAGTCCATCGGATTTCAAGCCCGCAACCGAGACGATCTACCACGCCAGTGACGCGGCTTCAGGAGTGGAAGTGCTGGTGTTGCCCCAGCCTTAAAAATCAGGGCGCGTCTTACGCGCCCACTCTGCCCAATCCGATGCCGATCACGTACGTGACCAGACCCTCCGCCGCGCCGACCAGTGTCATCTCGGTGCCGCTGGCCCACCAGGAGCGTATCGTGATCAGCGACTTTGCCGCTCCCACTGCGAAATGGGCCACGAGCGATATGACTGCGGACGCGATGATGGCTGGATATCCGTTGAGAAAGAAGAACGGAATGATCGGAATGAACGCCCCAACTGCGGTGGAAATTGCTCCCGAAAAAGCCGAGGTCATCGGATCGCGCAGCGCCTCTTCGCTCGACTTGAGCCGCTCCGAAGCAAGGGCGCGCAGCAGTTGGTCTTTATCCTGAGCAATATGTTCGACGACTCGGTCGGCGTCGTCCTCGGGCAGTCCCTTGACCTGGTAGTACAGCGAGAGAAGCTCGCGCGCCTCAGGGCCGTTCATCTCAATCGCGTCACGCTCGCGTGCGACTTCGGCTTCGTAGATCTCCCGTTCGCTCTTGGCGGCGAGATACGCCCCCGAACCCATCGAGAGTGCGCTGGCGATCATGCCTGCCAGTCCTGCCATCAGCACATATTTACTGGCCCCCTGCGTCGCTCCAGAGACGCCGGAAACGATGCCGAAGATTGCCCCCAGTCCGTCATTCACTCCATAGATGGCGTCGCCGATCCAGCCCGCCGTCTGCCTTCCCGTTCCGCCTCCGTTGCGCCGGGCGAGCAGTTCGTCAAGCAGCGCCTGGGCCTTCGAGGCGTCCTCCGGAACCGCCTTGCGAGGATACCTCTGGCGGATCAGGCTGCTGAGTTCCTGGTAGTGCTCACGCTCTTCTTCGATTACCTGGCGCAGAGCCGCGACGCTTGGCTCGTCGTCCAGCTCCTTCAATTGCTGGCCGTACAGTGCAATGGCGCGGCTCTCATCAATCTCAAGCCGCCTGAGGGCCATGCGCTGTCCGCCCATACGATTCACGAGACTGTCGGCGTCGCCAGTCGATTTTCCGCGATACTTCGGCTGCTTGCCGCCCAACTCAAGAATGCGTTTCTCCCAGAGGGCAGCGTGCTGTGCCTCCGCGTCCGCCATGTGCATCAGCGTCCGCTTGCGGATAGGATCATGGTCGCGTTCCGAGAGAGTCCGATAGGTGTGATATCCGCTCATCTCCGCCTGCCAGTTACCCTCCAGCGCGGCGAGCAGCTTGCGGAGCTTCGGTGTTTGTGTCGTCTCAGGCTTCGCGGTGGCCGACGTCAAACCTACTCTCCAATCTGATAGCTGAACGTGAACCGCCCGATCTGCATCACGGAATGCTCTCCCGGCGGCCAGATGCGAAATGATTCTACCCTAGTAATTGCCGGATTCAAGTTAGCTTCCACTGAGCCCAGCAACTTGCCGGAGGCTGCCTCATAGAACTTCACATTCAGCCCGTCTTCGACATGCTGCCAGCCAATAACGTAGGCGCCCGGCGCGAGCTGAAAATTACCGATCTTCAACGGCACCTGGGTCACGAAATAGTGGGAGTACTTGCCATCCGCGGAGTAGCCTGCGGTGATCAATACAACACCGGCGATGAATTTGCCACGCCCGTCCGTGATGCCGGAGGCAGTGCGCATCTCTGTCTCAATGCGCTCCTGCTGAACGGGTGCGCGGGCAGGCAACAGATTCTTCAACTCGACCTCGGTTGCCGCATGCCAGCCGGACGACTTTACCCCTTGCGCCGCGAGTGCCAATGAACAGCAGAAGAGAACGGCAAGACCGCAAGATCTCCAGATCAGGTTTTTCATTGAACTGCTCCTAGTCGAGGTGAACGATGCCGCGTTGCAGGGCGCTGGTGGCCGCCTGGGTGCGATCGTTTACTCCGAGTTTGCTCAACAGGCTGTTGATATGAGTCTTCACCGTAGCTTCGGAGATGTGCAGGTCGCTGGCGATTTCCTTGTTGCTGCGTCCGGCGACGATCCGCTTCAGCACCTCCAGCTCACGCGTGGTCAGAGCGTGGCCGCCCATCCGCTCAGCCAGCTTCTCCGCGACGAAGGCAGGTATCTTCGATTTGCCTGCGTAGACCGACCGGATCGCCGCCGTGAGTTCGTCCGCGTCCGTGCCTTTCAACAGATAGCCCTTGGCTCCGGCCTGCAGCGCGCGATAAATATCTTCGTCGCCGTCAAAGGTCGTCAGCACGATAATTCGAGCCGTCGGCGACTCCTGCCGGATCTGCGAAATCGCATCTGCGCCCCCAACCTTTGGCAGACGTAGATCCATCAGGGTGATGTCCGGCTTGTATTTGCGATGTGCCTCGATAGCTTGCTGGCCATCGGCGGCTTCTGCAATTACGCTCAAATCCGGAACGGTATTCAACAGCGCAACCAGCCCTTGGCGCACTACCGTATGGTCATCGACGACCATGATACGAATCGGTTCACTCATGCCTCTCCTTCATCCATAGCCACTTCTACTCGGACCTGCGTACCGCCGCCTTCCTCGCTGCTCACCGTGAGGGTGCCGCCAATCTCCTGGGCGCGCTCTTGCATTCCGGCAATCCCGTAATGCCCGTCGCGCGCTGACGCTGGCTCGCCGGAAAATCCACGCCCGTTGTCCTGCACGGTCAGCACCACGCCCGCGGTTGAGAACTTCAGTTGAATCTCAACCCGCTTCGCTTCGGCATGCCGAACGGCATTGGTCACTGCTTCCTGCGCGATGCGCATCAACTCGTCTTCCACGCGCTCACGCAGAGGGCGATACACACCATTCACGCGCACCTCGGTCCGGATTTCTGTGCCCGCGGTCACACGATCAGCCATTTTTGCCAACTGTGCCGCCAGGTCCTGGTTCTCCGCGCTCTGTGATCGAAGCTCCCAGATGGCATTGCGCGCGTCTTCCAACCCGTGTTTCACGAGTTCCTGTGCCTGGCTGAGATGCTGCTTTGCCGCATCGGTCGAGCTGCCGAGCAGGCGGGAAACAATCTGTAACTGGACCGACACCGCCACGAATCCCTGCGCAAGTGTGTCATGAATCTCGCGAGCAATACGATTGCGTTCGGCCATTACCGCGCGGAACCTTGATTCTACTTGCCGCATCTGCCAACGGTACGCCATATACCAGATGAGTGCGGCAGCCGATACCAGCAACACATAGAACCAGATCGTCTGGTAGAAGTATGGCTCGAGCCGCAGGGAGACCGACGCTGGCGTCTTGCTCCACACGCCGTCGTTGTTGCAGGCCAGCACCTGGAACGTGTAACGGCCGGGCGGCAAGTTTGTGTAATACGCCGCGCGCAGCGTGCCAGCATCAATCCATCCGTGATCGAAGCCTTCGAGCCGGTACTTAAAGCGCACTTTCTGCGGAGCCGCAAAGCTGAGCGCGGTATATTCAAATGCGAAACGCCGGCCGCCTGGACGAATCGAGATCGCGCCGTTCGCCTTGTCCGCCTGGTCATCCACGCTCACCTGTTCGATGTTCACAAGCGGCGGCACACGATTCATCGCCAGGTGCGCGGGATCGACCGTTGCCGCACCCTTCAATGTTGCAAACCAGAGCTCTCCATCGTCCATCCTCCACGCCGCCGGATGGCCACCGCTGCTCGCCTCGCTTACCTTCATCCCATCGGCAACGCCGTATGACATCACCGCCACCTTCGGCGCCGCGCCATCGGCATAGCGGTTCAGCTCGTCGCGGCTGGCGCAGAAGATCCCTTGGTTCGAACTCACCCAGAGTTTGCCGGAAGCGTCTTCGAGAATTCCGTAGATGGTCTCCGGCAGCGTCTCGCCTTTCGATGTGATCGCGCGGAAAACTCCGTTGCGCCAGCGGTTCAGGCCGCCGCCCATGGTTCCGATCCAGAGAGTTCCGTCCGCATCCTCGTGCAGCGCGGTAATGGTGTGATCGGAGAGTCCGTCCTTCTCCGTAAAGTTCCTGAACTGCCCGTTCTGCAAGCTCGTCAGCCCGCCCAGCGTGCTGATCCACATCGAGCCATCCCGCGATTGCAGAATCGAGCCCACAAGATCGCTGCCCAGACCGTCGAGCGCTGAGTAAGTCGTGAATCTCCCATCCTTCAGTTCCGAGAGTCCGCGTCGCGTCCCGATCCACAGCGAGCCCTGGCTGTCGAAATAGAGCGAGCGCACAAAGTCATCCGCTAAGCCGTCTGCCGAAGTGAACGCCTTCACCTTCCCGTTGCGTATGCGGTCAAGCCCGTCCGGAGTGCCCAGCCATAGATCGCCGTCAGGCGCGCTGGCAATCGAAAGCACCACGTTGCTCGAGAGCCCGTTGGCTGTCGTCAGCGCGACGAAGCCATCTTTGTCTCTCCGATCAAGGCCGCCGCCACTTGTGCCCAGCCACACCGTTCCCCGCTGGTCCTGGTAAACCGAGCGAATATGATCGTCTGAGATCCCATCCTGCGCCGTGTACGTGGTAAACGCGCGATCCCGCAAAATATCCACGCCCCCGGACTCCGTTCCGAGCCAGAGATTCCCCTCGCGATCCTCGAGAATCGAAAGCACCGCGTTGCTTGAGAATCCTTCTCTCGGCGTAAATGCTTCGATCTTCCCATCGAACACGCGAGCAATGCCGGCACCCGTGCCCACCCACACCGCGCCTTCCCGGTCGCATACCAGCAACTGCACCACGTTCGAAGGCAGACCCTCGCGCGTGCTATAGATCGATGTCTGCGTACCGTTGTAGCGAAGCAGCCCGGCATCTGTGCCGATCCACATTGCGCCGGTTGCATCGGCAGCCAACGCGGACACGTTCCGTGCCGTCGACCCAGTTCCCGGCAGTTTGAATGACTCGCACTTCTCCGCCCCGCACACCTCAAGGCCGTTCGGCGTACCCGCCCAGACGCGGCCGGTCTTGTCCAGAGCGAGCGCTTGAATAGCGGCTGACTGTCCTGCGGCCTTGAATTGGCGCGGCTCGCCCCATTCCGTGTGATAAAGCCCGTCTGGTGTGGCGAGCCAGAGATCGCCATACGCGCCATCCAGCATCCGGCTCGTCTCATCCAGCGGCGGAATGCCGGCTACGCTTTGAAATCCTTTGCCGTCGAAGCGCGCGAGACCACCCGCGGTAATGGCCCAGATCGCACCGCTGCTGTCCTGATCAACAGCCCAGACGATGTTGGCCTGCAGGTTTGCCGGTGATGACAGTCGCTGAAAATTCCCGTTCCGATATCGTGTCACACCGTTCGATGTTGCGATCCACAGCGCGCCCGACCGGTCTTCCAGAAGACCGTAAATAACGTCGCTTCCCAGTTGCGGCGTGTCTTTGTGCGTAAAGACAGTGAACCTTACCGAATCGAAGCGCACCAGGCCTGCCTCAGTCGCAAGCCAGATAAATCCATCTCGCGTTTGCAGCACCGCGTGCACGGTGTTCTGAGGTAATCCGCTATCCGTCTGCCACGACTGATAACCGTAATGCTTGAGACTCTGGTGCGGATCCAGAGCAAGAGCAGCTGCAGTTACAAAAAGCAGCGCAAATCCGAGTGCGCCACCCCTCGATACTGTGCTCCTCGCGGCTCGCCTACGGAAGATTCGCATTTCTGTCCGAATACTACACATCGGGCGAAGGAGAAAAATATCCATCATTAGATTGAGAATTCGCTCGAACGATGCGCAGCCGGCAGCGATCCCTAGCCCCGGCGCTTCGTCCTGCCCGTGCCGTTCTGCGACCGCGGCCTCACCCACACCTTTTCCGCCGCCGGCGCGCCCAGCGCGAACGCGCCTGTCGGAGTCTCGATGCTCAGCGTCTGGTCGTAGTTCCTTTTGAGCACCCGCACCGTTCCGCCCGGCTCGATCCCGGTTTCATGCAGAAAGCGCAGCAGCCGGGGATCGCGCTCGTACAGGCTCGTCACCGTGTACTCGGCGTCCTCCGCGCCGTCGGCAAGCGTTCGCAACCCGCGCTTCGCACGCCTGGCGGGATTCTCAGGCAGAACAGCATTCCCGTGGGGACACAGTCCCTGCGCGCCGAGCCTCTCCAGCAGCCGAGCCTCGAAGGCCGGTGATACTGCATGCTCCAGCCGTTCAGCCTCGTCGTGAACCTCATACCAGGGCATGCCGAACATCTCCGAGAGCATGCGTTCGATCAGGTGATGGCGCAGCGCAGTCCTGTGCGCCGTCTGTCTGCCCTTCGCCGTCAGCCGAACCACTCCGTCCGGCTTCACCTCAAGAAAACCGTCACGCTTCAGCCTGCGAACGGCCATCGACACCGCTGGCGGCGTCACTCCAAGCCAATGGGCCAACGTCGCTGAGATGACGGTCTGTCCCTCGCTCTCGGCCTCGAGCACGGCCTTCAGATAATCTTCTTTGGATACACTGATTGCTGTCTTCACTGCGTCCTATCGCAAACCAGAGAAGCCGTGTCCCGAAACCGCAACCCTCAAGTCGACGCGACCATCAGGGAGCGGCGACGTGGTGCGAACTCAGAGTGGCACACCATCTCTGGTTTTGCTTTAAGCATCGCGCCTGCGTTGCATCCTTGTAAAGCTAAGCGATAGCATAGTAGTTCCGCTTGGCTTCTCACCGCCGTGCAGTTTCACTCGCATTTGACTCAGCCGATTTACGATCTCTCTTGCACTTCTTTCAAGGAGCAAACTACATGACCCAATCCTGGGGATACGCTGCGCAGCAATCCACGACGCCTCTTGCGCCGTTCAGTTTCAGCCGCCGCGACCCGAAAGAGCGCGACGTCACCGTCAAGATTGAATACTGCGGCGTCTGCCACTCCGACATCCACTCCGCACGCAACGAATGGGGAAATGCCGTCTATCCCATGGTCCCCGGACATGAGATTGTCGGAAGCGTAAGTGCGATCGGTCCCCACGTGACAAAGTTCAAGGTGGGCGATCGCGTCGGAGTAGGAGTGATTGTCGATTCCTGCCGCAATTGTTCCAGCTGCAAAGCGGGAGAAGAGCAGTACTGCGAAGTCGGCGCCACGCTCACCTACGGAGTGAAGGACAAGTACGGCGATCTGACCTACGGCGGCTATGCCAACACCATCGTCACCGACGAGCACTTCGTGCATAGTGTCTCGACGAAGCTTAACCCTGCCGGGGTTGCGCCGCTGCTGTGCGCGGGAATCACCACCTACTCGCCGCTTCGTCACTGGAAGGTCGGTCCGGGTATGAAGGTGGGTGTCGTCGGTCTGGGCGGACTCGGACACATGGGGCTGAAATTTGCTCACTCCTTCGGTGCGCACGTTACCCAGTTCACAACTTCTCCCTCTAAGATTGCAGACGCCAAGCGCCTGGGCGCCGACGAGGTAGTTCTGTCGAACAACGCCGACGCAATGAAGAAAGAGGCAAACAGCTTCGACTTCATCCTCGACACCGTTTCTGCCGTGCACGACCTGAATTCCTATCTGCCTCTGCTCAAGCGTGACGCTGCGTATTGCCAGGTGGGTTTGCCCGATCAGCCTCCGACTATATTCATGGGCAATCTCATCTTTAAACGGCGTCATTTATCCGGATCGATCATCGGAGGCATGGCGGAGACGCAGGAGATGCTCGACTACTGCGCCGCTCACAACATCGTGTCCGATGTCGAAGTGATTCCCATCCAGCAAATCAACGAAGCATTCGAACGCGTGATCAAAGCCGATGTGAAATATCGCTTTGTCATTGATATGGAGTCGCTCAAAAAGCCGTAATTGGGCTGAACGACGCCGACAACTTTTGCAGGTTCATCAGCTTCCCATGTGAATGGAGGAAAGTTAGCATGCCATCCAAAAAGTCCAGTACGAAGAAGTCCACTGCGAAGAAAGCCACCGCGACCAAAAAGAGCCCGGCTAAAAAGAGCGCGGCCAAAAAGAGCCCTGCGAAGAAGAGCGCGGTGAAGAAGACTTCAGCGAAAAAGTCGAGCTCGGCAAAGAAGTCGAGCGGCAGGAAATACAGCCCGAAAGCCGGAAAATCAGTAGAGCGCGAAATGAAGGCGATGAAGAAAGGAACGTTGAAGTCCGGCCGCAGCGGAAAGAAAGTCACCAGCCGGAAACAGGCCATCGCCATTGGCCTGTCGGAAGCGCGCAAATCAGGCGCGAAGGTGCCAAAGAAATCGTCGAAGTCCTGATCGCAGGACTCAACGAGCGCCTATTCGCTTTTGCTTGATGCAGACGTAGATCCGGCTCCTGTAGTGGAGCCGGATCTGTTTCCCGAGCTCGACGATGAATCCGAAGCTGACTTGCCCGAACCTGAATTACCAGAACCTGAATTGCCGGACCCGTCCGAAGAAGACGCCGCCGACTTCTCTGAGCTGCTTCCAGAGTCAGAGTCGCCGGATTTCGAACCCGATTTAGATCCCTTGGCAGCGTAGTCGTTTACATACCAGCCGGCCCCTTTGAACTGGATCGCGGGCGCGGAGATAAGTCGTTCGATTTCGCCGTGGCAGACCGGACACTCCGTCTCTTCCGGTGCGCTGAAGCTCTGAATCTTCTCAAACTGATGGCCGCACTGTTTGCAGCGGTACTCGTAAAGCGGCAAGGTTGAATACACTCCTCAAGAATTACAAATACTATTCTACTGATACGGGCTGAAGCTTCTCGCCCAGACTGGCTTCGTGCACCTCTGTGATGGCTTCTACGCCGCGAAGCGCCTTCAACACAGCTTCCGTGACTTCTCCGTCCACCTGAACCACCGCCAGCGCGGTTCCATGCGGAACGTGATGACCTTGGTTAGCGCGGCCCAGTGCGAAGTTCGCAATGTTGATCTTGTGATTCCCGAGGATTGTGCCTACGCGTCCGATCACACCGGGAACGTCCTGGTTACGGATAGTCAGCACAGTGCCTTCCAGCGGGGCTTCAATGTCAATGCCATTGAGACTCAGCAAGCGCGCAGACGACCCATGAAGCACTGTTCCGCTTGCAACCACATCGCCGGCACGCGTGTGGATGCTGAGTTTGAGCACATTGCCCGCACCACCCGAAGCGCTCGGCTTCTTCTCCTCGAAAATGCGGATGCCGCGCTCTTGCGCGACTGAAGCGGCATTGATGCGATTCACTCCCTCCGCATGTCCTAGAATCCCTTCGATCGCGCTGTTGCGGATGAGGTCTGTTTTCGCCTCGGAAATGAGTCCGTGATACGAGATGTTGATGCTCTCAAAGCTGCCCTGTGGGAACTGCGCCAGGAAGGTCCCCAGCCGGTCGGCAAGAGTGATGTAAGGCGCGAGCTCCAGATACTCCTCGTGCGATAGTGAAGGAAGATTTACCGCATTCTGCACCACTCCCAGTTTCAGATACTCGCGAACCTGAAGCGCGATCTGCACGCCCACCGCTTCCTGCGCCTCGGCAGTCGATCCGGCGATATGCGGCGTGAGGATCACATTATCTGATGCAAAAAATGGCGAGTCTTTCAGCGGTTCCTGGTGGAAGACATCGAGCGCCGCCCCGCCAACCTGGCCGCTCTTGAGGGCCTCGGCGAGCGCTTCCTCGACGATCAACTCCCCCCGCGCGCAGTTCACGATGCGCACGCCCTTCTTCATCTTCGCGATCGTTTCCTCGTTGATGATTCCCGTCGTCTGCGGCGTAAGTCCTACATGCAGGGTGAGGTAGTCGGCCTGCTGAAAAAGCTCGTCTGTAGAAACAAGCTGAATCGCATTTTCTCGCGCGATCGAGGCCGAAACGAACGGATCGTGCCCGATCACTTCCATGGCAAAGCCGCGAGCACGACGCGCCACTTCCAACCCAATGCGTCCCAGCCCCAGCACCCCCAGCTTCTTGCCTCGGAGTTCCACGCCCTGCAGAGACTTCTTCTCCCACTTGCCGGAGTGCATGGTTGAGTTCGCTTTCGGCAGCTGGCGCGCCAAGGCGAGCATCATGCCCAGCGTGAGCTCTGCCACCGCGATGGCGTTCGCTCCCGGCGTGTTCATCACCACGATGCCGCGGCGGGTGGCCGCCTCAGCGTCGATGTTATCCACTCCCACCCCTGCCCGGCCAATCACCCGCAGCTTCGGCGCCGATGCCATCAGCGCATCGTCAACCTGAACTGCTGACCGAACTACCAGTCCGTCAGCATCGGCGATCTCCGCGGCCAGACCGTTCTTTATCTGATCATGAGTGACAATCTTCCAGCCGGGCTCGGTTTGAAACACAGCCAGCGTAGCCGGAGAAACCTTCTCCGCCAAAACGATCTTCATTCTTACTCCTCTTGTCTGTGCCGTGTAGAAACCCCGCCATGCGCTCAGCGCGCGGCGAGGGCTTCAGCCAGTTCCGGCTTCTTTGCCACCGGCTCGCCTGCGAACACCTTCTGCGCAGCGGCCAGCGCCTGTCCAAATTCGAATCCCGGAATCTTCAGCGTCGATACCGCAACCTGCTCCAGAGCTCCAACGATGGCGATCGTGTCCATGTAATCGAAGAGCCCGATGTGGGCCACGCGGAAAATCTGCCCCTTCATCTCACCCTGTCCGTTGGTGATGACCGCGCCGAAGCGATTCTTCAGCTCCTTCACGATCACGCCCGAGTCCACTCCGGCGGGCGGAAGCACTGCGGTAGCAGCCGCAGCAGGTGCGAGCGGCGCAAAGAGCCGTAGTCCCATAGCCTCAACAGCCGCGCGCGTCATCGCCGCGCATTTCTCTGCGTTGTCGATCAGGGCATCGCGGCCTGCGGCCAGATCTCCGCCCCCCTGCGCCGCGATAAAGTCGAGTGCCGCGCCGAGCCCAGCAATCAGCGCAACCGCCGGAGTGTACGACGACTCACCCTTGTGCGCGTTCTTCCGCTCCTTGCGCAGATCGAAGTAGTACCGTGGATTCAGCGAGATCTCCATCGCCTCCCAGCCACGATCGCTCACACCGAGATACGCCAGGCCAGGCGGAATCATAACCGCCTTCTGCGATCCGCCGATGATGACGTCCACACCCCAGCCATCCACATCAAACTTGGTCGTACCCAGACCCGTGATGGCGTCGACCACCAGCAGCGCACCGCTATCCGCCTTCTTCAACAGCTCAGCCACGCCCTGTACGTCGTGGCGCACGCCGGTCGAGGATTCCGTAGCCTGCATGAACACCGCACGCGTCTCAATCTTCAGGGCCTTGCGCACTTCATCCAGCGAGAACGTCTGCCCGTAAGGTGCGTTGACTACATCAACAGCGCAGCCGAACGCATTGGCCAGTGCCACCCAGCGCTCTCCGAACTTGCCGGCCGAGAGCACCAGCACTCGGTCGCCGGGCGACGTCAGATTCGACACTGCCGCTTCCATCGCGCCTGTTCCCGAAGACGCCAGCAGCAGCACATCGTTCTTCGTGCCGACAAAGGTCTTCAGCTGATCGAGAACGCGCTGATACAGCGCGCGAAACTCCGCCGTGCGGTGATGAATATCCGCAGCCGCCATGGCGAACTGCGCTGCCGGAAGCAGGGGCGTCGGACCGGGGGTAAAAAGTCGTGTCTTGCGGATCATCGTTTCCGTCTCCTCTATCGATATTCTACTGAGCAGGCGCGGAGCGCGCTTTGTTTCTATAATGGTAGGTTTGGAGTCACACATGACGCACCCAAGCATTGCAGAGCGACTCGAAAAAGATATCATTGCCGCGATGAAGGCGCGGGACGGCGATCGCACCACGGCTCTGCGCATGGTGAAGACCGCGCTGAAAAACAAGGAAATCGAGAAACGCGCGCCGTTGGACGAAACCGAATCGCTTCAGATCCTGGCCACGCTGATCAAGCAGCGTCGCGATTCCGTCGAACAGTTCACAAAGGGCAACCGTCCCGAACTGGCCGCGAAAGAGACCGCCGAGATCGCGCTGATCGAAAACTACATGCCCAGGGCCGCCAGCGAGGAGCAACTCCGCAAGCTCGTCGAGGCAACACTCGCGGAGCTGGCTTGCTCGGGTACAGACCTCGGCCCGAAGGACATGGGACCCGCCATGAAGGCAGTCCAGGCCCGCATCCAGGCTGCCGGCCTCCGCGCCGATGGCCGCCAGGTAAGCGAAATCGTCAAAGCCAGGCTTGCCAGGTAAGATCACCACCGGAAGCAAGCGAGGTTGCCGCCAATGCGCAAAGTTGTCCTCGGCCTCGGCATCAGTCTCGACGGCTACATCGCCCGCCCCGACGGTTCCGTCGACTTCCTTTTCATGCCCAAGGACTATTCGATGGCGCCCTTCTTCGCGACCATCGACACCACCATCATGGGCCGCAAGACCCTCGACGACGGACTCAAAATGACCGGCGGAAAATTCAATAACTATGGGATCAAATGCTATGTCATGTCCAGATCCAGGCCACCGGGCGAGCGGGAAGGCTACGAGATCACCAGTCAGACGCCGGAGGCCCTGATCCTTGAGCTTCGCAAATACTCCGGCAAGAATATCTGGCTGATGGGCGGCGGCGAACTCGCCCGTGAATTCCTCAAGGCTGACCTGGTCGACGAGCTCTACCTCGGAGTCGTCCCCACTCTCATCGGTGAAGGCATCCCGCTTTTTCCCGCCGGTTTTCCGCAACGCAATTTCGCGCTGCTCGAGAGCAAAGCCTATTCAAAAGGTCTGCTGTCGCTCAGATACGAACGAGTCCGCAAGAAGCCCCGTCCGAAAAAGTCGTGACTATCGGGCCTCGGGCGTAATCTTCACGAAAACGCCATCCGGCAGTTCGCCTTCCACAAAATGGACCACTCCGCCCTTCACGAAACCCCGGATGATCCGTGCCCTGTCCTGATTCGTAACCGTCGCCGGGCCATTCCCGGAAGCCGCCGGGCTCTTTCCCGTTCCGCGATCCATCGCCTCGTTCGCCAGCCGGTCGGCGTGCCGGTTTTTCTCCCGCAGCACATGCTGGATCTGGAATGAGTCCAGCTGCCGAATCCTCCCCTTGGCCTCTTCGTACAGCGGACGCAGCTCCGGGCTGTTAACCCGGTACTGACCCTTGATCTGCTTGACCATCAGCTCGGAATCCGAAACGACCTTCAGCCGCCTGTACCCCTTGTCCAGGGCAAACTGCAGGGCCGCCAGCAGTCCCGAGTACTCAGCAAAATTATTTGTCTTCCGCCCTACGAA
>CAWAYO010000089.1:0-39975 GCA_963786085.1 uncultured Acidobacteriaceae bacterium | reverse complement strand
CGGCGATCACGTCAAGATTGACGCCGATCCGCTGAACAACCAGCTTAAGTTCGAGGTGGCCGGCCGCACCCTCGAAGCATAATCCTCAAACTCGAAAGCCCCGCAGGAGAAATCCTTGCGGGGCCTTTCTTTTGTGCTCACGTCTCTTACGGAACCGTGAGCACAATCTTCCCCACCTGCTGGTTCGACTCAAGATACTTGTACGCGTCCACCACCTGCGCGAACGGAAAAGTCTTCCCGATCTTCGGCACAAACCGGCCATCGGCCAGCCGATCGTAGACGTACTCCTTCGCCACTTCGAGCAGCTCGGGATTCCTTGGTGATCTCCCACAGGGTGTAGCCGCGAAACGTCAGCGCTTTAGCCAGCGCCCGCAGCAACGGAAAAGGAGTCGCCTGCAACGACAGCGCGCCAGCTTCAAAAATGATGCCGCCCTGCGCGGCCGCTTTGGCAAGCTGCTCGACAAAGGGCCCGGCCACCGTATCGAAGATCACTCGCGCCCCCTTGTGACCGGTAATCTCGTGCACCCTGAAGACGATATTTTCCTCTTCCGTGGCGATGACATGATCGGCGCCCAGCACCAGAAGTTGGTCGCGTTTCTTCGATGTTCGCGTTGCAGCGATCGAAACCGCTCCGGCATCCTTTACAATCTGAATGGCCGCCAGGCCCACACTGCTCGATGCCGCGGGGATAAACACAAAATCTCCTGCCGTCACATGACCGAACTCAATCAGCGCCCCATAGGCAGTTACGTATTGCATCCAGATGGCCGCGCCCTCCCCGGCGTCAGATTGGGGATACTCGCCCAGCGCCGCGACCGGAGCAATCACTTCCTCGCCCACCATGCCGTACTCGATCATCGAAAACGCCGGTATCGTGCTGGCAGACTTACCAACCCAGTCCCTGTCACGCCCGGCCCCACCTCCGCGATGACGCCGGCCGCCTCATAGCCCAGCCCGGAAGGCAACTGCGGCTCCTCTAAATACATGCCGTGGTAAAACATCGACTCGGCGCGGTTCAGTCCGATGGCCTGGACCTTCAGCTTCACCTCGCCCTTTCTGAGTTCGCGGAGCGGCAGATCCTCGATCTTCAGGTTCTCCGGCCCCCCCAGCTGATGAAAACGAACGACCTTCGCCATGACCCACCCCCCGAAATCCATTGTATGGAACCGGTGCCTCAGCCAGGTGGATTCACAAATATACGCCAGACGGGATTTACTTCGATCTGATAAATTCGAGATCATAGCCGTTCCGACTGTCAATTCGGTCGGAGCCCTTATGTAAGACTGCGTGGCCGAAGCAGCCTGTTTAACGTTACGAGAAGACCATTCGTTTCCCGTCGTTCCTGCGGTGCTCGATTCATATCGTTCCACCTTGTCAATTCACACAACTCAAGGGTCAAAATATGCGTCTCGCCGATCGCATCGTCGATCTCACTACACGTCCCGTTCCGTTGAGAACCCTCTTCTTTCGAAAGCTCTATCAGCGATGGCCGATCGGATCCTACACCACGCGCTTGAACTCCGGTGCAATTGAGCGGCCCCACTATGGATGGTGCATGTTCAATGCGGCGCTGGAAGCCAAAGATCTCGGGCACAACGCGATGACCGTAGTAGAAATGGGTGTGGCCGGTGGAAACGGGCTCCTCTGCCTTTGCCGCCACCGCGATGAAATTCAGAAAGAGCTGGGCATCGAGATTCTTGTCGTGGGCTTTGACACGGGAGCAGCATTACCCCCAAGCACGGATGCCCGCGACCTGCTGTATCTCTGGCCCACCGGCTCGTTTGAAATGGATCATGACGCTCTGAATAAGCGCATCGCCGGACGGGCAACGGTCATCCTGGGAAACGTCGCGAAAACCGTCGCATCATGGAATCCCCGCCCCGACGCGCCGCTCGGAGCGATCATGTTCGACCTGGACTACTATAGCTCCACCATCCCCGCATTCGGTCTGCTCGAAAAGTCCACCATCCTTCCTCGAATGTGGTGCTATTTCGACGACATCTGCGGAAGCTCCGAGCATGCATATTCTGATGGTATCGGCGTGCGCGCCGCGATCAAGGACTTCAATCTGGATCTCCGGCGTCGCCAACTGAACGACCATCTGTCCCTGGCGTATGCTTTCAAGTACTCGCCGCCTGAAGCGTGGCACCAGCTGATTTACGTCTACCACCGTCTCAGTCATCCCGAGTACAACACGTGCCTCTCTTCGAAGAAGCACCAGCTGCGATTGGCTTAGGCTTTTATACCCACTCGCCCTGTCGCATCAGTGGTTCCGCTTCACCCGCAGCCGTGATGCCGTCAACGTCCATCTTGCCCGACCCGATCATCCAGTCAACGTGAATCAGGCTCTCGTTGGCGCCGAGTTTCGCCAGCTCCTGCGGACTCAGCTTCTCGCCATTCTTCAGGCACGTGCTGTACGCCTGCCCAAGGGCAATGTGACAGGCCGCGTTCTCGTCGAAGAGCGTGTTTGAAAACAGCAGCCCGCTCTGCGCAATGGGAGACGAATGCGGTACCAGGGCCACTTCACCCAGACGCCTCGCACCGTCATCGGTGTCGATCATGCGCTGTAACACTTCCTGGCCTCGATCCGCTTTTGCTTCCACCACGCGCCCGCCCTCAAAGCGAACCTTGATTCCCTCCATCATCGTGCCCTGGTGGGAGAGCGGCTTCGTGCTGGTCACCGTCCCCTCCACACGATCCTTATGCGGAGTTGTGAACACCTCTTCCGTCGGCATGTTCGGAATGCAGTAGCGCCCGTTGTGCGCCGTCATTCCTCCGCCCAGCCACACGTGATCGTCCGCCAGGCCAACCTTCAAATCCGTCCCCGGTCCCTTGAAATGCAGCGCCGAGTAACGCTTCTCGTTCATCAGATCCGCTCGCCGATGAAGCCCCGCATCGTGCGCCTTCCACGCCGCCACCGGATCAGCCGCATCGACCCGCGATGCTGCGAAGATCGCATCCCACAGCCGCGCCTGCGCTTCCTCAGCCTTCAGATCCGGAAACACCGTCGCCGCCCACGCCGGCGTTGCCGCCGCGACAATCGTCCAGTTGATGTCGTGCCGCGTGATTAATTCCAGCGCCGGACGGTAGGCCTTCGACACCGCCCGATTTGCCCGCCCTACCTTCTCCGGATCTTCCTGCGAAAGCAGCGACGGATTCCCGCCGGCAACCGCCAGCCGCGCTGCCCCGCCGCGAAAGGCATTCGCGATCCCCTCGTACAGCCAGCCGGCCGCATAGTCGAAACTCTCGTTTGGCGCGTACTTGTAGCGCAGCAGCTGCGACTCCTCATCACTCAGCAGAGTCGTCACCAGTGATGCACCGGCCTTGTACGCTTCTTCCGTGATCCGCCGTACCAGGGGCAGCGTATCCAGAGTGGCGGTCATCACCAGTTCCTGACCGGGCGCAAGCCCCAGCCCAACGCGGATGGCGACTTCTGCAAGTCGGTCAAGTTTCTGTTCGTGAGTGAGGGAAGCGGCTTCGAGGACGGATGTGCTCATGTCCTCATTGTCTCAGTTTCTGGGGCCGCTTAAAACTCATACCCGGAATGATGAGAAAACCCGAAGTGCGCCAGTCAGTTCCAATTTATGGCTTATGGCTTATGGCTTATGGCTTATGGCTTATGGCTTATGGCTTATGGCTTATGGCTTATGGCTTATGGCTTATGGCTGTAATGGCTGCCTTTTCACGACATCTTCTCGAAGATCCCCGACCGTCGCACCCAGCTTCCACCCTGCTTTTCAAGATAGACCCACTCGCCGGCCGAGCATAGGTTCGCGCACCAGACATTGACGTAAACCAGCGCTGCCCTCCGAGCGTTGTCAAAGTAAACTGCGCTGAAGAAAACGACTCCCGAGTCGCCTGTTCCTCTTCTGCGCAGATCTGCAACCTGCTGCTCGTCGAGCAATGGAAATGCACGGAGCACTGGATACGCACGCCTGAGATGAAAATCGTCATCTTTGAGTAGGAAGCGCTGGTATTTGCGTACATCGAAATCCCGCGCGGCCTGGTCGAAGGCCTCTTCGTTGTCTGGCGGAGCCTTGAGCTGACCCCTCGGAGGAATGGCGGGGTTCATGTCCGAGATGTTGATGGTGGTATCGGCGAGACGCCACTGCTTTATGTGACGGGGAGAAATATGGTCAAACTGGGCTCCCGGCAGGAGCAAGGAATAAATCGCGTAGGAATCGGGTTCTCGATCCGCAGGCAACCGCGGCACACTTGAGCTGGCGCGCACCTCACGCGCAGGGTTCCCCGACATCTTCTCGTAGATCCCCGATCGCCGCACCCAGCTCCCGCCATGCTTTTCGAGGTAAACCCACTGTCCCTGCTGGCACAAGTTCGCGCACCAGTTGTTCATGTAGACCAGCGCCGCGGTGTGGCCCGCGTTGAAGAAGACCTGGCTGAAAAATGTCACACCCGGATAGCCGGCATACTTCGCCTGCAGTTCTGATCCCGCGTCCACCGCGGTCTTCGCCCTTCGAAGCTCCGCCACCTGATCCGCGTTCAGCAGATCGTACGGTTGAGCCAGCTGAAGCTGTTGGGTAAGCTGCAGCCGCTGGTATTTGCGGGTCTCGAAATCCCTTACCGCCTCATGAAAGCGTTTCGGGTGATCGTCAGGGGGCTTCAGCTGGCCCTCTGGAGGAACAGCCGGGTTCATATCGGAAATGTTGATCGTAGTATCCGCAATCGCCCATCTCTGACTCTGACCGGACATCGAGTCGAACGGCGCCCCCGGCATCAGCGTCGAGTAGATGGCGTAGGAGTCAGCTGCACGATCGGGAGGCATCGGAATCGCGCCTGCATCCGCCAGAACGCCGCCCACAGGAGATGCGGCGAAGAGGCAGGTGGCAACCACGGCACAGAGCAGTATCCTTCGCAGCATGTAACCCCCAAGCGGGTCCCGGAGATCAGGCAACTTCATCTTTAGACGCGGCATGAGGTGTCCGCGTTCCAGCTCAGTGGCCGTTCGAGGCACCCGATCCCACGTCCCAGGGAGCCTCGCCTTTAGGCGGAGCATCCTGGTCGCGTCCCTTCACCCGGTCGTACATATATTCGTCGCTCACCGATCCCAGGGCCTCGTTATACAGAACCGGCTCGCCAATCACCTCGCGAAGCTCTTCCCCGAACAGGTGCTCCGCCTTCAGCCGGTCCGCTGTCGCCGCGATCTCCAACTTGCTCGTTTTGAGGAATTTCTGGAATCCCCGGTCGAGCAGAAAGGCAATCTCGCCCCCCAGCACCACGCCGGGTTTGTGGATCAAGACCACCCCTTTGCCCTTTTTCGCCGGAGCCAGCACCGCAGCGCAGCCATATTTCGATACCCTTGCACCGTTTGCGACCCCGGTTGCGTCTTGTACATCAAACTGGAGGCTGCGAAGCTTGCTGATAACTTCATCGAACGTAAGCGGAACTGTCTTTCTGGGCATGGGGTTCTCTGATCGAATTTAAGCTTGCGATTGAGATGTTTGCGCGCCAAAGTTACACTGATAACTGGCGCAATTGGCTCCTCCCACTGTCGCACATTGGGCGGAGACCCGCAATGCAGTTTAGGCGGCTGCTAAACCGCCACGTAAATTGATGGCAACATTGACCAATTCGGCCACCATCTCCCTCGGGACGCCGCTCCACGAGCGCATCGGCAACACGCCGCTCATCCGCCTCGAGCGCCTTACCGCCGACCTGCCCGGCATCCAGATCCTCGGCAAAGCGGAATGGGCCAATCCCGGTGGCTCCGTCAAAGACCGTGCCGCCTCAGCCATCGTCGCCGATGCCCGCGAGCGCGGCCTGCTCACCCCCGGCAAGCATCTTCTCGACGCCACCAGCGGAAACACCGGGATCGCCTACGCCATGCTTGGCGCAGCCATGGGTTTCCCCGTCACCCTCTGTGTGCCAGGAAATGTCTCCCCTGAGCGCAAGCGCATTCTCGCCGCCTACGGCGCCAATGTCATTTGGACTGATCCCGCCGATGGTTCCGACGGGGCCATTCGCAAAGCGCGATCGCTCGCCGCTGCCGACCCCGCGAAGTACTACTACGCCGACCAGTACGGCAACAACGCCAACTGGCGTGCTCATTATCGTGGTACGGCAAATGAAATCTGGGAACAGACGGCCGGCCAGATCACGCACTTCGTCGCCGGACTAGGCACCAGCGGCACCTTCGTCGGCACCACTCGCCGCCTGAAAGAACTGAATCCGCGGGTTCAGTGCATCTCCATGCAGCCCGATTCACCCTTCAATGGACTCGAAGGGCTCAAGCACATGGCGACCGCCATTGTTCCGCCGATCTACGACGCGAAGCTGGCTGATCGCAACATCGAGATGGAGACCGAAACCGCCTACGCCATGGCCAAGCAACTCGGTCGGACTGAAGGCCTGCTGGTGGGCATCTCTTCCGCCGCGGCTGTTGCCACCTGCCTCCGCATCGCCGAAGAAGAGGCTGCCGCAGGTAAAGAAGCAGTGATTGTTACAATTTTGTGCGATTCCGCCGACAAATATCTGAGCGAAAGGTTCTGGGAGGAGTGATTCTGTCATGCTGAAGCTGAACGAGCAGATCTACAACGCCATCCGACGCCACGGGGAGGAAACCTATCCCCATGAGTGTTGTGGCGTGCTGCTCGGTCACTCAGTCAATGGCGTGAACGAGGTCGAGGACGCCGTGCGCGCCGCCAACACCCGCACCGATTCGGCCCACAACCGCTATCACATCGCCCCGCAGGAGCTCGTAAAGATCCAGCGCCAGGGCCGCGAGCGCTCGCTCGACATCGTCGGTTTTTACCACTCGCATCCCGACCACCCGGCGCAGTGGTCGCGCACAGATTTCGCCGAGGCCCACTGGCTCGGCTGCTCCTACGTCATCACATCCGTCCAAAAGGGTGTGGCGCAGGAAACAAATTCGTTTCTGCTCACGGGAACGAGCGAAGAGAACAAGGTATTTGAGAACCAGCCGATGGAAGTCGGCGTCCTCGAAGCCGAGCGATGTTGATCGCAATTCTCTATCGCTGAACGGCTTCGGGCGCTCGCAATTTCGAGCCGCCCCGATCTTCCCGCAACGGTTCCGGCATTGATCGACCGGAGCCCCGAGCTATAAGGACGAATCTCATGAAAATCCATATTCCCACACCGCTGCGTGTCTATACCGACAAGCAGGACACCGTCGGAGTCGAAGCATCCACCGTTGGCGAGGCCCTCGACGCGCTCACCAGCCGTCATCCCGACCTCCGCAAGCACCTCTACTCGGACGAGGGCAAGCTCCGCGCCTTTGTGAATGTCTATCTGAACGATGAAGACATCCGCTATCTGCCGGAGAAAGAAGCCACCCGCGTCAACGGCGGCGACGATCTCTCCATCATCCCCTCCATCGCTGGCGGGGGACTAACCGTGCAGGTAACCGCGCCTTCGGCGCAAAAGTAAGGTCGAGCAGAACAAAATGGCAACCACACTCGAACATCCCGCGGCTCTGCCGCAGCTCAGCAATAACGAGATCGCGCGTTACTCGCGCCATCTCCTTCTGCCCGAAGTCGGCCTCGAAGGCCAGCAGAAGCTCAAGGCGGCGAAGGTCCTCTGCGTCGGCACAGGAGGCCTCGGCTCCCCCCTCGCCTTTTATCTCGCCGCCGCCGGTATCGGCACTCTCGGCCTGGTCGACTTCGACGTCGTCGACGAGAGCAACCTGCAGCGGCAGATCATCCACACCACCAAAGACGTGGGCCGGCCGAAGATCGACTCCGCCACCGAGAAGCTCACGGCGCTCAACCCCTACATGAACGTCGTCAAGCACGAGACGATGCTCACCAGCGCCAACGCCCTCGAGATTATCCGCGACTATGACATCGTTGCCGACGGCACGGACAATTTCCCTACCCGCTATCTCGTCAACGACGCCTGTGTGCTCACGGGCAAGCCCAACGCCTACGGATCGATTTTTAGATTTGAAGGCCAGGCCAGCGTCTTCGCCACCAAAGAAGGACCCTGCTACCGCTGCCTCTACCCTGAGCCGCCACCGCCGGGCCTCGTCCCATCCTGCGCCGAAGGTGGAGTCCTCGGCATTCTGCCCGGCCTCGTCGGCGTCATCCAGGCGACCGAGGTCATCAAGCTGATCCTCGGCAAGGGCGAGCCGCTCATCGGACGCCTGCTGCTCGTCGACTCACTCGGCATGCGCTTCCGCGAGCTGAAGCTGCGCAAGAATCCCGACTGCCCGGTCTGTGGGGAAAATCCCACCGTGACCAAGCTCATCGACTATAACCAGTTTTGCGGCATTACTCCCGAACCCAAGGTGGAATCAGTGACCGGACCTACAGTACAGAACGGCATCCCCCAGATAACACCCATCGAGCTCAAGCGCAGGCTCGATGCCGGTGACGATCTCTTCGTCCTCGACGTGCGCGAGCCGCACGAATACCAGATCGCCAACCTGGGCGCCAAGCTCATTCCTCTCGGCGAGCTGCCCAACCGTCTCGGCGAACTCGATCCCAACCGCGAAATCGTTGTGCACTGCAAGTCCGGCGGCCGCAGTCAGAAGGCCTCCGAACTGCTCGCGCAGAGCGGCTTCAAGAAACTGCACAACCTCGCCGGAGGAATCAACGGCTGGGCCACCGACGTCGACCCCAAAGTCCCCAAGTACTGATCTATTTCCACCCGCTCGTCAGGTGGTGCATCGCCAGGTGCACCGCTTTTCATTTTCACAATCCACCCTTTGCCGACTGCTCCCCGAGATGCGTATACTCCCGTTGCATAAAAAAGGAAGGCTCGTGCCCCATGGATCTCATCATTGTTCGGGTTGCATTTTGCCTGGTTCTCGCAGTTATTTGTTATTTCTTCCAGCCCTTCGGTCTCAATCCCTGGATCTCCGCCATCGCCGGAGCAGTCGCCGCCGGCCTGGTCATCCTCTTTGAGCAGCGCGTTCGTGCGCTCAGTTTGCGACGTCTGATCGGAGCCGTAGCCGGCAGCATTCTCGGCATTCTGGGCGCCTTCCTCATCTCGCTCGTCCTGCGCAACAGCCTTCCCGCCGGCCCCACGCAGAGCCTTCTTCAGATCTTCGTGCTCCTGCTCATGTGCTACGTGGGCCTGGTCATCGGAACCAGCAAGGGAGACCTGCTCAACCTTGACGCGCTCGGCGATCTCTTCAATTCAGAACGCAGTGCCGCCAGGCGCAATATCAAGGTACTGGACACCAGCGCCATCATCGACGGCCGCATCGCCGACATGGCCGAGACAGGATTCCTCGAAGGCGCGCTCATCATCCCCGAGTTCATCCTTCGAGAACTCCAGATGGTCGCCGACTCCCAGGATCCCTCCCGCCGCCAGCGAGGCCGCCGCGGGCTCGATGTGCTCCAGCGCATGCAGGGCAATGCACAACTCACCGTCCAGATCGTGCAGGACGACTACCCCGCCATCCGCGAAGTCGATCTCAAGCTGATCGAGCTGGCCAAGGACCTCGACGCCAAAATCGTCACCAACGACTTCAACCTCAACAAGGTCGCACATCTGCACAACGTCCCCGTCCTCAACATCAACGACCTCGCCAACTCCCTCAAGCCCGTCTTCCTGCCCGGCGAAAAAATGAACATCATGATCCTCAAGGAAGGCAAGGAGTACAACCAGGGTGTCGGCTATCTCGACGACGGCACCATGGTGGTCGTCGATCACGCCCGCCGCATGATCGGCCGCCAGGTGGAGATCTCCGTCACCTCTGTCCTCCAGACTGCTTCCGGCAAGATGATCTTCGGCAAGATGGACGACCCCGGCCGCATGGAAGGCACGCGCGGCATGGAAATCGCCAATTAACGCCAGCCTGCCGTCCTGTTTCAAAACAGGACAACCCGCCAACTATTACCGAAGTCTTACATGACCAACGGTGGCGATTCGCTACGCTAAAAGTCAGGAGCTGTGATTCGCAGAAACTCTCGAAATTACTCTGCAATTCGCAGGCAGTTGTAATTAACGATGAATATGCTGGCAGAAATCGCCCCTTCTAACGAAGCTCTTTCCACCGAAACGCTTCATGCCGACTCGCGCGCTCTCACCCAGAGCCGCTCCGACCGCTTCAACTGGAATTTCGCTTTCTGGATCGCCGCTTTCCACCTCGGCGCCATCGCCGCTCTCTTTTTCTTCAGCTGGTCGGCGATTGCGGTTACCGCTGTGCTGTGGGTCCTGGGCCAGAACGTCGGCATCGGCATGAGCTACCACCGCCTGCTCACGCACCGCGGATACACCACGCCAAAGTGGCTCGAATACATCATGGCCATCTGCGGCACGCTCGCCCTCCAGGGCGGGCCCATCTACTGGGTTGCCGTCCATCGGCTTCATCACCAGCTCACCGATCGCCCCGGCGATCCGCATTCACCGCGTGACGGCAAATGGTGGTCGCACACTGGCTGGATCCTTCAGGGAACCCTGCGCAACCGCAACTCCCTGCTCACCCGTTACGCCCCCGACCTTACCCGTGATCGCTTCTATGTCTGGCTGAGCCGCTACCACTGGGTCCCCGTCACGGTCATCGGCATTGGCCTCTATTTTGCTGGCGGATGGCCCTGGGTTCTCTGGGGAGTCTTCTTCCGCGTTACCCTTGGCTTGCACGTCACCTGGCTGGTCAACTCCGCGACCCACATCTGGGGCTCGCGCCGTTTCGACACCCGGGACGACTCGCGCAACAACTGGTGGGTCGCCCTGCTCACCGGCGGAGAAGGCTGGCACAACAATCACCACGCTCATCCGGTGTCCGCACGCCACGGCATGGCCTGGTACGAAGTCGACGTCAACTACCTAGGCATACGCCTCCTCGGCCTGCTCGGACTCGCCCGCCGCATCAAAGTTCTCGGCGCCGAAGCCGGACCGGCACGCATCCTCCACGGGTAGCCATCATCAGCAGACCGCTCATTCGGTAATCACCCGATCGGCCCACTCGACCAGCGAAACAAAAATCTGCGGATTGCCAAACTTCGCGCCCCACTGATCCAGATCCGTCTCCGTTACCGAGCGGGCGCGCGAGCAGGCTCCGCATGCATAGATCTGAATATGTCTCGCGGTCACCTTGTTGAGCGCCTCGATCAGCGGCGGCCATCCCACCGGCACGACAGCGCTGGCGAGTGATTTTCTCATCAGAGATACCGCTTCGCCCAGCAGGAATATCTGTACCGAGTGTCCGGCCTCTGACAGCGCCAGCCCATGCAGAAATGGGAACGCCGCCTTTGTGGGATCGTCCGAACCCCATGCGCTTTTCATCATGATGTTCAGCGGCTTTCGGGTGGTGGCAGGCGTCTGCGCCATAGTGGCTAAGCCGGCAAATGGCAAAGCCATCATCTGCAGGAGAAAAGACCGTCGGGCCATATCTCGTCCTTAGCTTTGAACTGGATTGACTGCGGAGGGAGCGAACCATTAGAGCATGTCCCCCGGATTCAGTCATCAACCGTGGTCGCCGACCCGCGTACCCTGCGCCGGATGATTGGCTCATTCACCCGCCCGCCGGCGCGGGATTGATGTTCATTCCCGGCCCCCCAGTCTCCAGCTTCCCTGATCCCCACACAACGCCCCTCCACAAAGTAAACTCATACTTTGCTGGAGACCCGCATGTTCCGTAGAACGTTTCGCAGAACCTTAGCTGCCCTCGTCACACTCGCCTTCGCCACGCCCGTCTTCACCCAGCAGCCGTCCGAGACAATCCCCCCCGAAAAAATCACCATCGACGCGCATGCTCCCACAACGCCGCTCCCCCACTTCTGGGAGCAGATGTTCGGCTCCGGCCGCGCCGTCCTCTCCATGCGCCAGAGCTATCGCGACGACATGCAGGCCGTGAAGAAGATCACCGACTTTAAGTACGTCCGCTTCCATGCCATCATGGACGACGACATCGGCGTCTACGATGAAGACGCGCAGGGCAATCCCGTCTACAACTTCTCCTACATCGATCAGATTTACGATGGCCTGCTCGCCGACGGCGTCCGCCCCTTCGTCGAGATCAGCTTCATGCCCAAAAAGCTTGCCGCGCGGCTCGACTACCACGCCTTCTGGTACAAGCAGATCGTCTCTCCGCCCAAGGACTACTCGAAATGGGACGCTCTCATGACCGCCTTCGCCCACCACCTCGTCGAGCGTTACGGTATCGATGAAGTTTCGCAGTGGTACTTCGAAGTCTGGAACGAGCCCAACATCGATTTCTGGACCGGCCGTCCCGCGCAGCAGACCTACTTCGAGCTCTACGACCACACCGCCCGCGCTCTCAAAGCCGTCAACTCTCGCATCCGCGTCGGAGGCCCAGCCACCGCTCAGGCCGCCTGGGTCGGTGACATGATCGCCCATGCCACGACCGACAACGTGCCGCTCGACTTCGTCTCCACGCACGTCTACGGCAACGACACTGCCAAGGACGTCTTCGGCGACGACCGCCCCGTCCCACCGCACCAGATGGTCTGCGCCGCTGTCTCCAAGGTCCACGATCAGATCAAGGCCTCCGCCCGCCCGACAATCCCGCTCATCTGGAGCGAGTTCAACGCCACCTACGCGAACGAACAGCCCATCACCGACTCCATCTACATGGGGCCCTGGCTCGCCGACACCATCCGTCAGTGCGATGGAAAAGTTGACATCATGTCCTACTGGACCTTCTCCGACGTCTTCGAGGAGCAGGGAGTCATCAAGACGCCCTTCTACGGAGGCTACGGAATCGTCGCCGAACGCGGCATCCCCAAGCCCGCCTTCCGCGCCTTTGAGATTCTGCATGATCTCGGCGACCAGCGCATCGCCGCATCCGAAAACGACGTCCTCGTTACGCGCAGCAAAAGCGGCGCGCTTGCCATCGCCCTCTGGAACCTCGTCGAGCCAACCGCCACCGGCCCCGACAAGACCTTCACTCTCGATATCAAGAGCGCGCCCGGCCGCCATGTCTCCATCCGCCGCGTCGATGCCGCCCATGGAGACACCCTCGCCGCCTGGAAAAATATGGGCAGCCCGCGTTTTCCCACGCAAGCCCAGATCGCAGCTCTGAAGAAAGCCTCCGAGATCGGCCCTCCCGAAACTACCTCGCTCCACGGCGACCAACTCACCATCACCGTGCCTCCCAAGGGCCTGGCCCTCGTCGAGATTCACTAGTACCGTCGCGCATGTAACGGCCCCGGGGCGTCTCGCACTATAAGACAACCTCGCTGCCAGCGCCATAGCGTGCTGGACGAGGCGGTGCAAAGGTGTCCCTCATGATGTACTTCGATCTGCCTCTGGTTCTCGTTGTGCTGACCATCTCGGTCATGCTCGCTCGAACACCCTCCTCGGTGTCGTCATCTCCATTCGTGGCGGCGAGTTCGAGCCGCAGAGATCGGACTGCCCAGAACCGCATCCGGAACCGCACACAACACGCCCACCGATCCTGAAGCTGTCCCCGTAACCGGCAAATCTCCATCGTCGATCCGCTGACGTTCGCCCTGTACGATTTCAGCAGTGACCTGCGAAGCAAATCACTTCGACGCCCTTATCCTCGGAGCAGGCGCTGCCGGCCTCATGTGTGCCATCGAAGCCGGCCGCCGCGGCCGTCGCGTAGCCATCCTTGAACGCGCCTCGCGACCCGGCAAGAAGATCCTCATCTCCGGCGGAGGACGCTGCAACTTCACCAACATTCACTGCCGCCCGGAAAATTTCCTCTCCGAGAATCCCCACTTCGCAAAATCCGCAATCGCCCGCTACACGCCCGCCGACTTCCTCGCTATCGTCGAAAAGCACCGCATCCCCTGGCACGAAAAGAAGCTCGGCCAGCTCTTCTGCGACCGCGCCTCCAGCGACATCCTCAACATGCTGCTCGCCGAAGCAACCGAAGCCGGCATCACCCTTCAATGCGACACAAACATCACCGAAGTCGGTCATGATCACGCCTTCCACGTCCTAACAAACAGCGGCGAGTTCCGCGCCTCCGCTCTCGTCGTCGCCACGGGAGGCCTCTCCATCCCCAAAATGGGCGCAACCAGCTTCGGCTACGACCTCGCCCGACAGTTCGGCCTCAAAATTATCGAACCTCGCCCCGCGCTTGTCCCGTTTGTCCTCACCGCTGCCGATCAGCAACGCCTCTGCGATCTCTCCGGAGTCTCAAGCCGAGTCATCGCCTCCATCGGCCGCAGACACTTCGACGAGAACATGCTGGTCACCCACCGCGGCCTCAGCGGACCGGCCATCCTGCAGATCTCTTCTTACTGGAACCCCGGCACAACTCTCTCGCTCGATCTCGCACCGCAACAATCGCTCGTCTTGAACTCATCCTCACACCGCGATCTGCCCACACTCCGCGCTCACCTGCGCACCGTTCTTCCGCAGCGACTCGCCGACCGCCTGCTCGATCTCGATCCGCCCGCCGGCTGGTCCAACTATGCCCTGGAAGCATGGGAAGACCGTTGGCATCACTGGCCCATCACGCCCGAAACCACCGAGGGATACGCCAAGGCCGAAGTCACCGCTGGCGGCATCGACACCAGTGAGCTATCGGCGAAAACCATGGAGAGCCGCATTCCCGGCCTCTTCTTCATCGGAGAAGTCGTCGACGTCACCGGCCATCTCGGTGGATTCAACTTCCAGTGGGCCTGGGCCTCTGGAGCTGCCGCCGGACGCGCTATCTAACGCGAGCGGCTATGCACTCAGGGATTCTTCGCCTGTGACTGAACCGGCGGTTCCAGGCGTCCGGTTAGCTGCGGCACATTGTGCCTGAGCACGTAATACTCATTCACTGGCCGATCGTCTTGCAGCGGCGGAGCATTCGGCGCCTCAGCAATCAGTTGATCGATCGGAAATTCGCTGTCCAGCACAACTGCGAATTGCTTTTGAGGTGTAGGCTCCGGACCCCACTCCATCATGTCCGTGATCGCGGCCGCAGGCATGTGCTGAACCAGTTGCTCGGGAGTCCAATCCGGAATGGGTCGGGTACTCGCCAGAAAATGTTCGCCCTGATGTTCCACCGAGAGGTAGACACGCACGTACGGAAAGGACTCCTTGATGGCCTTCGCTACCGCCGCCCGGTCTGTCGCATCACCCGCTGGCAACCACGTTTGCAGAATCCCGGTCGGGCTCAGGCGTCGCCGGATCGCCACGTAGAATTCTTTCGAGTACAGCATGCTCGATCCCGCAGCCTCAACCGGCGGCGGAGGATCAAGCGTGATCACGTCGAACTGGTCTGTGGTTCTTGCCAGATACCGTCGGCCATCATCGATCACCACGTGCGCATTGGGAGAGCGCAAGAGCTCCGGCCCATCGGCGTGGAAATAGCCAAATAGTTTTGGAACGCTGGGGACGAGCTCAACCGCCGTCGTAGGAATATTCCATGAAAGCAGTGAGCGGAACGTCGTGCCCATGCCGAAACAAATCACCAAGGCGTTCCGGGGTTGGTAGCCCAGCGAGGCCAGAGGCAGGTGCGCCATCATCTTCGTCACCGGAGTCAGTTCAGTGATGCCAAATCCGTTCACCAGCAGGTGCTTGTCCATGCCCTCGCCGGTGGCGATGATCGTTGCCGTGTTGTCGCGGCGCTCCTCGTGATGGGCAAATTTGTCGGCGTAGTCTCTGCTGGTCACCGCCAGTGCCAGCCCAACCACCAGTGCCATGAGCCCGAATGCCTGCTTCGATCGCAGCCCCTCGCGAGCCTTATCTTCATGCGTCAGCCACGTCGGATAAAGGCTCAGCACAAACCACGGCATGGATAGCGTCAGCAGGGCCCATCGTTCGCCAATCCACGGCAGAAGAATAAATCCCGACAGCAGCGGCCCCAGGATGCAGCCCACCACGTTGACCGCGTAGGCTCTTCCTGCCCGGTCAGGATCTCCCCTTGACCACCGGTCGACCAGCAGCGGCGTAACAAAGCCGAGGATCGCACTGCACGGTGCCAGTCCGAGCACGACCCGCAGCGTTCTCCCTAAATGCAGACCAGGCGCCGCTGTCACCAATGGCAAAAGCGTTGCCACTCCCAGGACCGCCCAGATCATTGTCGGGGTCAGCGCTCGCGTACGGCTCATTCGCCGGTAAACCATTGATCCCGCGAATGTCGCCAGCAGATAACAGCACAGAATCGCGGCAAACGCATAGACCACCGTTCCCACGTAAGGAGTAAGAAGCCGGATCCACACCACCTCCATGCCCATGCTGATCAAACCGCTGATAAACAGCAGCACCAGCGGCCTTTGGTCGTTCGGAAATGTGGAGACAGAAACCGGCGAGCTCTGCGTAACCGGGATTGTTTGTTCTGCGGCCGACTTGCTCAGTGACAAGCCAAAAGCTGATGCGGCCAGCAGAAAATTCAACACTGCACCAATCCTCAAGGTGCCGTGAAAGCCGACAAGCTCGATAAAGAGCAGCGGCACGCAGGAACCGGCCACAGCTCCTAAAACGTTGGCTAGATAGAGGTAGCTGAACGAACGTGGCGTTTCATCCGCAAGCGCGCGTCTGATGCTGAACATGGCGATAGGAATGGTTGCTCCCATGCACGCGCACCAGGGCACCAGCGTAAATGCAACCCAGATGCCGGCAACTAGGTAGTAGGCAAGGGAAGAAGACAGCGTCCACTCGGCAAACAAACGGCCGCCCATGGCTAGCTCGTATGGAACCAGAATCGCCGAGATACCGATCAGCAGCTCGGTAAGTGCGTAAAACCGCAGCGCAGGAGTTCGCATCGCGCTGCCATTTCGCCGTATAAGGCGGCCACTTATCCACGAACCCAGCCCCAGCCCGGCCATGAACGTGGATAGAACGATCGATACCAGCGCGGTTGTAACTCCAAACTGGGCCATCGAAAGCCGCAACCAGACCAGTTCGTACAGGATGCTGCAGAAGCCCGAAACCAGAAAGAACACGAAGACCGAGCGCATGAACACGGGCGACCTTTGCATTAAACCCCCCCAGACTTAGGCAAGGTAGTTCAGACAAGTTGTGGGGGAAAAGAAGGTAGAAGGGATTCTAGTGAGAAAAATCTAGGATTGTCTAGTAAAGAAAGCATAAGGATTCAAGCCCCCTGTAGCTGGCATTCTCCTTGCGGTACGCCGGGTAACTAGAGCATCTGGAACCATATAGCTTTATTTTGTTGGAGAATCAATAGCATCATGGGCTGTGTACTGTCAGTACCCGTCGATGTCACGCACAACAATACGGTCCGCGCGCTCTCATTCTTTTCTCGGGAGATCTATCTTCAGTTATGCGCATGGCAACATGGTCTTCTTCAATAAAGAAAACCAAATGCTTTACCTATCCGAATGGACTAGTCTTCTACTTCCAAACTACGCATTTTCTCCGATTTAGATTGTGGCTTCTTATAAGTTAGCCTGCGAGGCAAAGCTATCAGCTTTCAAAACCATGCTTTAGCCCACTTATGTGTCACTCATCCCCTCCAGCCCCGTATTCGACTCGATTTGGTCCGCAATCACACGCTGGATCAGCCATGAGTCCGCAACTCCGGAAATGGCGTCATGACTTTCTGCCCACTTTCGCCCCCAGCAAACTGCACCATCCGCACTGGCCTCGGATTGGATTTACCCTAAGAGACACGCTCGTCCTCGTCCGTCCACAGCGGCGACATCCTACACATGCCTATCTCCACGAATGATCCGACGACACAATCACAGTAGCTTGTGACACTGAAGAAGATTTGCGGATCCATTGCAGTAGTTGTCCTAGCGCTTCGTCCGTCAGGACGAGGTTATCCTGATCGCTGCCATCCGCCTCTAACGTACCGGTTCGCCGGTTATAGAATCCGCCCGAGATGCACAGGTAGATGAATGAACGCAAACCCTATGCCGTCATCGGCGATCAGGCTCCGCGAAGCGTTCATCAGTTTCTGACACTGTTCCGCAGCCTCCTCTGCGGTCGTCGGCTGTTTGATCTTGTTGCCCGTTAGCCGCGCCAGCGGTTTACCCGGCGGCGCAAAGATATTCCACGCCACCGACCTGTCCGACGAGCACTTGCCCGGAATGGCTTCCCCGGCTGAAGATCTTGCGGATCTTCGTTCGCAGCACGAACAACGCACCGGGCAGCATCGCCCCGCCCATTTGAAAGGCAAGCAGTCCTGATCCGGGATCTACGTATGCGTGTGCAGCTTAGCTACAGCCGCGAGAAAGACAACAATTTGGAGAAGACCCAATAAGAACAGCACGGAGCGCTTGAACATAAGCCCTGACAGCCTTCCGATTCAGCGAGTCAGCTAGTGGGACGGGGAGAGAATGCAAAGGTGCGGTTCCAGTTTCGGAACTTCAGCCGCCTGAATCTTCATCCATACGCACGTCCCGCGCGGTAAACCAGCGCAGCCATTCCCCTTGAACCCGTGCCCCCGAGGCTCGCGACGCCCTGCTGCTATAGCCTTCATAATGAATAAAACGGAGTCCCTCATGCCCCTCATTCGCTCCTTCAGGGTTACTTTTTCGTCGCGTCCCGTTTTCCTGCTCGTCTTCGCCCTTGCCTTCTCTCTTCGCGCCCAGGATATCGTCCTTGATCACGCCACCGGCTCTACGCCGCTTCCCAACGGCATCGAAATCCAGGCCGGCGACGCCCGCGAACAGATCACCGCCCTTCGCGACGACGTCCTTCGCGTTCGCATCGCGCCCCACGGCCAGATGCCCGAGGACGCCTCATGGGCCGTCTCTGCCGAAAACCGCCGCAGCTCCGTTCCAGTCACGCCGCTTACCTCCAGCAACGCCATCGGTTTCCGAACTCGCTCCCTCAGACTCGAAGTGGACCCCAAGACCCTCCGCCTCACCGTCCGCGACCTCGCCGGAAACATCGTCCAACAGGACGCCCAGCCCATTCATTACGACGGCACGGCCTTCCGGATCTACAAGACCATGCCCCTCGACGAGCATTACTACGGCCTCGGCGACCGCACTGGCCCTCTCGACCGCCGCGACGAATCCTTCACCCTCTGGAACACCGACGCCTACCGCTTCCAGGAATCCACCGACCCCATCTACAAGGCCATCCCCTTCTTCATCACCTTCCGGGCGGGCCGCGCCGCCGGCATTTTCCTCGACAACACGTGGCGCACCAGCTTCGACTTCGGCAAGCAGTTCCCGAACGTCTACTCATTCGGAGCTGTCAACGGCCCCCTCGACTACTACATCCTCTACGGACCCACCCCCAAAGAAGTCGTCGAGCGCTACACGTGGCTCACCGGCACGCCGCCTCTGCCGCCCCTCTGGACCCTCGGTTTCCAGCAGTCCCGCTATACCTACTTTCCCGAATCACAGCTTCTTGATGTGGCCAACCGCCTTCGCGCCGACCATATTCCCGCCGACGCCCTTTACCTCGACATCGACTTCCAGGACCACCACCGCCCCTTCACCATCGACACCCAAGCCTTCCCCGACTTCGCCGGCATGGTCTCAAAGCTCAAAGCCGAGAACTTCCACCTCGTCGTCATCGCCGATCTCCACATCGCCAACCTGCCCAACAGCGGATACGTCCCCTACGACACCGGCATCGCCGGCGATCACTTCGTCCATAATCCAGACGGCAGCGTCTACACCGGGATCGTGTGGCCCGGTCCCGCTGTCTTTCCCGACTTCACGCAGCAGCAGTCCCGCGCCTGGTTCGGCACCCTCTATCGCGATTTCTACAGCATGGGCGTTGCCGGTTTCTGGGACGACATGAATGAGCCCTCCATCTTCAACTCGCCTACCAAGACCATGCCCGAAGACGTTGTCCATCGCATCGATGAACCCGGCTTCATCACGCGCACCGCCACCCACGCCGAGATTCATGATGTTTACGGAATGGAGAACTCACGCGCCACCTTCGAGGGCCTGCTCAAGCTCAATCCTGACCTCCGGCCGTTTGTCCTCACCCGTGCCTCCTACGCCGGAGGGCAGCGCTACGCCGCCACCTGGACCGGCGACAACAGCAGCACATGGAACCACCTCCGCATGACCACCCCCATGATCGAAAACCTCGGCCTCTGCGGATTCGCGTTCACCGGTACCGACGTCGGCGGCTTTGCCGGCAGCCCCTCAATGTCCCTGCTGACCAAGTGGCTCGAGGTCGCCGCCTTCCAGCCCATCGACCGAGACCACACTGAGAAGGGAAGTGCCCCCCAGGAGCCGTGGGTCGGCGGCCCTGAACAGGAAGCCATCCGCCGCCGCTACATCGAAGAGCGCTACCGCCTCATGCCCTATCTCTACACCATGGCCGAAGAGGCCTCCCGTACCGGCCTGCCCATGGTCCGCCCGCTCTTTCTTGAATTCCCGCATGGCGCAACCGACGGCCACCCCATCGACACCGACGCCCCCGGAGAATTTCTCCTCGGCTCCAACCTGCTGATCGCCGCCCCACCCTTCCCCGACGAGGTCGAGCCATACCAGGCCGAGTTCCCCACAGCCGTCTGGTACAACTACTGGACCGGCGAAAGAGTGCCTCAACCACCGCCCGCATCTGAACCGCCCGATCCCGCCCTGCCGCCCAGCCCCGCGAGCCTCGTCCCGCTCACCACCGAGATTCGTCCCGAACTCGCCACTCTGCCCGTCTTCGCCCGCGGAGGCGCCATCATCCCCGTCGCGCCGCTGGTCCAGAGCACCAATGAAACCCCGCAAGGCCCGCTCACCCTCCGCGTCTATGTCGGCGGTCCCGCTGATTCCTGCTCCGGCAGCCTCTACCTCGACGACGGCACCAGCTACGCCTACAAACAGGGTGGCTACCTGCGTATGAAGTTTTCCTGTGAAGTCACTCCCGACGGCTTCCATCTCCACATCGCGTCGCGCGAAGGCACTTACCCCCCATGGTGGAAGGAAATCCGCGCCGAGATTTACGGATGGACTCCAAAGCAGAACTCCGTTTCCGTAGGTGGCAAATCAACGCCGCTCCAGATCAACCCTCTTGCCCAGGGCATCGCCGTCATTGTTCCCCAAAACGACCAGGGCTTCGATCTGGACCTGAAATAAACGGAGATCTTGAAAATAAACAGCCATGAACGCTGGACCGAGCCTACTATTCGATCGAGCTTTCATGGCTAATGGCTAATGGCTAATGGCTAATGGCTAATGGCTAATGGCTACTGGCTAATGGCTACTCCGCCCTATAGCTCCCCTTACCCCAGTGGAACGACACCGTAGGCGTGCACGCGTCGCTCTGGTAGTAGACCACCGTGTCACCGCTGTCGTGCCCCTGCACATAGGGAGTCATCGCCGCCACAAAATTACCTTGCGCATCCGGCTTCGGGCTGAGTGTGGCCTTCTGGCCGAATGTCTCCGCGCCCATGGTGAACGGCGTGCCAGCCTTGAAACCGGTGCCCTCGATTAACACCAGCTCAGCATCCTTCGATCCCAGCAGGACCTGCAGCTCGCACCCGTTGCTTTCGGCCGCCACCGGGAAGGGAACTGCGCTTGCCGCCGCTCCACCCTTCTTGTCTTCGGCCACCAGCGCCACGCGAATTGCCTCGCCTTTGGCCGCCGCCGTCGTAATCTCTACCGGATCATTCACCTTCATCGTCTGCGTGCAAGCCGGCACAGTCGGAGGCTTATTCTGCGCCGCCGTCTGCGCATCAGCCGCAGTCTTTCCCGCGTCAGCACCCGGCGCCACTGGCGTTTTCGCCGCGGCAGCCGGCGCTCCGCACACGGCCGTCCCCGACGCATCGATCACAATCCCGTTCATCACCGCGAGCACACCCGAATTCAGGGGCCAGCGCAGCAGCGTCAGCCTCGTGCCCGGAGCAAATCCGGTCGCCGCCAGCCGATAGGTAATCAGCGTGCTCGCCGCCCCTTTCACTCTCGCCGTCTCCTTCATCGTCAGGTTAATGCCCGGCGACGACGCCTTCGGACCCCAGTTGGCCATGGATGTTGCCAGCCGCATGACCTGTGCCCGCTGTCGCGCCGCAGCCTGCTCCGCCTCTTCTTCCGCGGTCGGTGTATGGGGATCGGGAGGCAGGTCCTCAAGCTTCAATTGCGGAGTCGACGAACTATTTGCCGGAGCCTGCGCCGCGGGAGCCGACTGTGCCGGAGCCGGTGAACTCTGATCCGCCGTCTGGGAAAAAGAGGTAAGACAAAGCGACGCCGCCAGACCGCCGGCGAAAAGAACTGAAAGGAAACGCATATCCCGAGAATAAATTAACCGGGTGCCCCAGGTCCCGCTTTTGGGACTGGGTCCTGGCGTCAGTTTGTTGCCGGAAATTCATCTTCAGTCCATATTGTCGGTCTGATATCGTCTCTCGCAGTAAATCGCCCGTGAGGTGACCCATGCCCTGCGACCCGCAGGAACTGAAACACGTTCCGCTGTTTGCTCTTCTCGACGACGACGAGCTCGCCGTTCTGGCCGCGCAGGTCGACCTGAGAAAGTTCGCGCCCCGCCAGCGCATCTACAAAATCGGAGATCCCGGCAAACACGCCTACATCTTCATATCCGGCAGCGTGCAGGTTACCACCGTCGACGAGGACAATCAGGAAGTGGTCGTCGATGAGCCCGGACATGGCGAGTTCTTTGGCTTCGCCTCCATGCTCGAACAGACCCCCCATCAGACCAACGCCCTCGCCATCGAAGAAACCGAGTGCGTCGAGATCAGCCGTGACGACATCTCCACCCTCCTCTGCAAGAAACCATTAGCCGGCATGGACATGCTTACCGTCCTGGGCCGGCAATTCCATGCCTCGCAGCAACTCGTTCGTGTGCGCGCCAATCGCAACGCCAACGAGATCATCGAGGACGCGGAAACAGTAGGCGAGCGCATCGCCGACACTGTCGCCAGCTTCGGAGGCTCATGGACCTTCATCATCGCCTTCGCCATCGTCCTCACAATCTATACGTGCATCAATGTCGCCCTTAAAGGCAGGGCGTGGGATCCCTACCCGTTCATCCTGCTCAACCTCTTCCTGTCCATGCTCGCCGCCATCCAGGCGCCCGTCATCATGATGAGCCAGAACCGCCAGGACAAGAAGGACCGCGTCCGCAGCGAGCTCGACTTCGATGTCAACCGCCGCGCCGAATCCGAGATCCAGCACCTCTCCCGCAAGCTCAACCTCGTCCAGGACAAAATCGGCGACCTCGACGACCTCCTGCGCGAACGGATGCCGTCAGCCTCCTCAAAGCACCCCTGAGGATCCCGGCAGCCTTCGCCGGCCTGAAACGCCTTCGCCGGTCCGCGCACTATCCACTGGAGCGAATCGCCGCCGCTCCTAGTCGCGCTCGCCGTCGGACCTCGATCATCTGCTTGGATTTCGTTAATCGTTACATCGTAGATACCGCTTGCCCGTCTCAACTCTGGCACTTTTGACAGTGTTCGTGTGCCCGCAAGCGCTGTGAAATTGCTATAACTGGCCACCCATGGGGGAAGCTGCCATTTACCGCAGGATCCGTCGCCAGTCTGAACGGAGGGTTGCAGTAGGGAGTCGACAATTAGAGCTTGGGGGGAGCGTGGTATGCGGAGGAATGCCCAGTTCATGCAGAGGTGGACCGGCTGTGCTTCGATAGTGCTGGTCTTCGCCGCCCTGATTCCATCAGCTTACGCAGCGGGCCAGTCTGTACCTGGACCTGATTCGAGTCTCGCAGGAGGCGAATCCGGTCCCGATGACGCCTACCTGAACGTCGCCGTCGATCGTCACATTGCGCCACAGCCCCACTTCGATAAAGATCTCGGCCCGGAAGATCTCCGTCTCGACCAGCTTCCCGACAGCCCCGGACAGCGATTTGTCAGCCACTCCGACGTGACATCCGGCGATTCGTCCGAGGGTCCAGGGAGCGTATCCGGCCACCCGAACTCAGGCGCCATCGTGCTGTCCACAAACCGGCCGGCTCCGGAAACCCAGGTCCAGTGGAGAGTCGCTATTCGGGAATCACTGTTCTTAGTCGGTATCGCGCACACCTTCAACCTCATCACCGAAGCCGGAACCCGCGACGCAACGTTCAACGGCCCCTGGCTGAATGACTATCTCCACTCCGTCGGCGAGCTGCGCGGCTGGAGCGACAGCGACCGCTTCATGGCACCCTACGCCAGCCATCCGATTCAGGGCTCGACCTTCGGATTCATCGCCCGCCAGAACGATCCGAGATATCGAAACGTGCAATATGGCGACGGCCGCGTGTACTACATGAGTCTGCTGCACTCCATGGCCTGGGCGGCAATCTGGCACACCGAGTGGAAAATCGGTCCGGCTAGCGAAGCCTCCATCGGCAACGTGATGCTTCACGCCTCTCCCGGATTCATCTGCCTGGTCGACACGGCAACGCTGGGCACCGTCGCAATGTTTGCCGAGGACGTCGCGGACCGATACGTGGTTACGGGGCTTGAGAATCGCACCGCCAACCGGCTGTTCATCGTCCTGGCGCGAGGCTTCCTCAACCCGGGCCGATCCATGGCGCAGGCGATGGCCTTCCATTATCCCTGGCGGCGTGAGAACCGTCTAGGGTTGACCGGCGAGGACTACCAGATGCGGAAAGAACTCGTCGCGGAGTACAAGGCCGGCGGCGAAAAGCCCTTCGTCTACGTAAAGCCTCCAGGACCCGTATTCGAGCACGAATATCCCAAAGAAGCCGACATCGAGCTGACCGCATTCCCCGTCTATGAACGCCTCCTGAACAGCGGCCAGAATTGCATCGGCGGTGGCGGCTCCGGAGCCTCGCGCGTCAATCCCTACTTCCAGCTCATCGGCGAAGTCAGCGGATGCCTAATAATGGGCATGCCTGCTTCCAATCAGAGCGCCGACATGCTCTTCTACGGCGGAGGAGTCCGCTGGACCCCGCTCGCCGCACACCACGTATCACCCTACATGCAGGTGATGTTTGGCGGCCGCAAGGTGACGCATGAAACCGATGACCTTGCTCTCAGAAAGCAGTTGTTGGACGAATGGGCCGACGGCAGCGGAAACCTCCCGCATTACCCCAAGCGCAGCGACTGGTCGGTCGAAGTCGCCAATAACGGGCCTTCACTGGGCGTAGGAGCTGGCTTTGATCTCGTTCTCACCCGCGCTTTCGCCTGGCGAATGGTGAATGTTGAGTACTCCCACACCTGGATCGGAAACCTGAATCAGAACATGATCCAGCCGCAGGACACGCTGCGTATCACGATGGGCGCCGTGCTCCGCGTCGGAACCTGGTAATCGGCTACCGTAGTTTCCGCGCCGCCACCGGCTCGCCGTGCTGGCAGCCCTCTCCCGCAAGCTCAAACTTCTCCACGACAAACTCGGCGACCTCGACGACCTCCTGCGCGAACGGATCGAATCCGCACCAAATCCAAAGTGATCCGCAAGCCAACGCCCAGGCTCTCGTTCTCCGATGAGAACGTGTGGTTCAATGAAGTGGATTCTCGGAGGGACCTGTGTATCGCTGCGCATTCGCGCTGTTCTCATCTCTGCTGCTGATTTCCAGTGTTTCAGGTCAACAGGCGCCGACTCCATCGACCTGTGCCGCCCTCGCCCATCTGTCGCTGCCGGATACGAAAATTCTCCTCGCTCAGCAGGTGGAAGCAGGGAAGTTCACCCCGGCCGAACCACCAGAGAACCCCGCCGACACTCATATCTATCAGTCCCTTCCCGCATTCTGCCGCGTTGTTGCCCGAGTCGCGCCCACCTCTGACTCCGATATCAAAGTTGAAGTCTGGATGCCCGTTCGTGGCTGGAATGGCAGGTTTCGCGGCCAGGGTAACGGCGGCTTTGCCGGTGAGATCTACTACTCCAGCATCGCCACCGCAGTCGCTCAGGGATACGCGAGCGCAGGTACCGATGGTGGCCACACCGGAAAGAGCACCGACGCCTCCTGGGCCCTTGGTCACCCGGAAAAGGTGAACGACTTCGGTTACCGCGCCGTTCACGAAATGACCCGCAAAGCCCAGTCGATCATCCATGCCTACTACGGCGCCCCTGCCGGCCACTCCTATTTCATGTCTTGCTCCGATGGCGGACGTGAAGCCTTGATGGAAGCCCAGCGGTTCCCCGGCGACTACGACGGAATTCTTGCTGGCGCTCCTGCCTATCATTGGACCGCCCTCGTGACCGGTGCGGTCACCGGAGCCCAGGCTCTGACGCAGACTCCCGCCAGCTATATTCCATCCTCCAAGCTTCCCGCTATCGCATCGGCTGTGCTCGCCTCCTGCGACGCATCCGACGGAGTGAAGGATGGATTCGTGAACGATCCCCGCACCTGCCATTTCGATCCTTCAATATTGCTTTGCAAAGGAGCCGACTCAGATAGCTGCCTCACCGCCCCGCAGATCACTGCTCTGAATTCGCTTTACGCCGGCGTGCGCGATGGGCGCTTCCAGGTTTACCCCGGCCTGCTGCCCGGTGCGGAAACCGGTCCCGGAGGTTGGTCTACTTGGATTACCGGCTCGAAACCCGGCGACAGTCTCATGTTTGCCTTCGGCACCGGCTACTTCGCCAACATGGTGTATGACAACCCGCACTGGGACTACAAAACCTTCAACGTCGATGACGGTCTGAAAACGGCGGTCGAGAAAACCGCCCACGCGCTGGACGCCACCAACCCGGACCTGAAGCCTTTTTCCAGCCGCGGCGGAAAGCTCATCCTCTACCACGGTTGGAACGACCCCGCCATCTCCGCTCTTGGCACCATCGACTACTATCAGCAGGTTCAGGCCGCCAACACTGACGCCCAATCCTTCGTCCGTCTCTTCATGGTTCCCGGAATGCAGCACTGCTACGGTGGACCCGGCCCCAGCAGCTTCGGTCAGTTTGGATGGCATCCCGGCGCCGGTCCTGAGGACCCTCAGCACGATATCTCTCTCGCTCTCCAGCAGTGGGTCGAGAAAGGCGTTGCACCGGAAAAAGTCATCGCAGCGAAGATCGAGACCGATCCGAAATCCGGCTCTCACGCAGTCCCGCACACAACCATGACTCGTCCCCTCTGCGCCTATCCCGAAGAAGCGAAATACGATGGCGCCGGCGATACATCCGATGCGGCAAACTTCGCCTGCGCTCTCCCCGCGAAATGAGCCGGCAGATCACTGCGCCGTCCAGCCCCCATCAATCGGCAGGGAAGCGCCGGTGATATTCGATGCCGCCGAGGAACACAGGAAGAGCGCCATCGCGGCAATGTCCTCGATCGACGTAAAGCGTCCTGACGGCTCTTTCTCCCCAAGAAGCTGCCCTGTCGCGTCTTCCTTCGTGATTCCCCGCTCAGCCGCTCGGGCGTCGATCTGTTTCTCCACCAGCGGAGTCAGAACCCAGCCCGGACAGATCGCATTGCACGTAATCCTCCGGGAAGCATTTTCCAGCGCAACCACTTTCGTCAGTCCCATGAGCCCGTGCTTTGCCGCAACATAAGCCGCCTTGTTCACCGACGCCACCAGCCCATGCACCGACGCAATGTTGACGATGCGTCCATCATTGCGCCGCTGCATCCCCGGCAGCGCCGCCCGAATCGTGTGGAAAGCAGCCGACAGATTGATCGCCAGAATCGCGTTCCAGCGCTCCACGGGAAACTGCTCCACCGCCGCCACGTGTTGAATGCCCGCGTTATTGATCAGAACATCCACACGCCCGAAGCGCTCCTCAGAGTCGCGAATCAGCGCCGCGCACTGCTCAGGATCGGCAAGGTCCGCCGGGTGATAAAACACCTCCGCCCGGTAGTGCTCTTGCAGCCGGCGCGAAAGCGCATCTGCCTCCGCGCTCGTTGCAATGCCGTTGATGACTATTCGGCAACCCGCCGCGGCAAAGGCCTCCGCAATGCCAAGCCCTATCCCTGAAGTCGAACCGGTAATAACCGCAGTCTGATCGCGAAACACCACAACGCCCTCCAATTACCGCAATAATCCTCACTGTCGTCTCGCATCATTGGCGGGCGCTCTTCGCCGCCTCGCAGCGTCTCGAGAAATCATCCACCAGGTCCGCGACCCTGCTCGCTCCGCGATTCCCCATGAGGATCGTGTAATGCGTCGTGCCCGGAATCAGCTCCTCATCCATCGCCTGAACGCACGTCCGCATCTGCTCCATCATCGCGTCAGGATAAAGCGGAGGCGTACCCGGCACGAATCCCGCTGGTGCGCGAACCATCAACACAGGCACGCGAATCGCCTTCAGCCGGGCGATCATCGCGTCTCTCTGCAGGCCCTCCATCAGGTCCGCCGTCACTCCCTCCGTCAACGCCTTCGGCTTCAGTTCCGGAGGCTCGCCGCCCACCTCATAATCGAGAAATGCCTCCACCCACGGCCCCCAGTCCTCAGCTGGAAAATGTGGCTGTCCTCGCCAGAACTGCTTGTAAGCCTCCCGCGAAGGATGTGTCTGCCGAAGCTGTGAAATCCGCAGGGACAGTGCCGCATCCAGCCCTTGCTGCGTGCCGCCCCCCGCCGCGATTGCCGGTGCATAGCCCCCATCGATGAACACCACGCCTGCCACCAGGTCCGGCTCCTGCGCCGCCAGCGCAGCCGCGACAAACCCACCCATCGAGTGCCCCACGATCACGCTCGGCCCCAGCCCCAACGCCCGCATGGCCGCCGCCACGTCGCGTGCATGCTGCACCATCCCGTAAGGCCCCGCCGGCTTCTCCGAGTCGCCGCGACCGCGCAAATCGAGAGCAAACACCGCCCGTCGCCCCGCAAGCCGCTCCGCCATGCCCATGAAGCTCACATACGAAGCAGTCAGCCCATGCAGAGCCACCAGCGCCGCGCCTCTGCCCGGCCAGTATCCAAAGGCCAGCTCCACGCCGTCGCCCGACACGCGCCCCCGGGCTTCCCTGGTTACGTTCACCGTCGTCTTCACCCACCCCTTCTGTTCGTGCGCAGTCATAGAAGCGTCACCATCGCCGCTAGAAATCAAACTTCAGCGCGAACTGAATCACGCGCGGTCCCGTTGTCGTCGTTACGATCTGTCCCACGTTCGCCGAAGCCAGAATGTTCACCGGATTCGCAAAGCTGACCGTGTTGAACGCGTTGAAGAACTCGCTGCGGAACTCCAAGCTGCCGCTCGCCGATCGGAAAGAACTTCACAATCGAGATATCGACATTCTTCTGATCCGGTCCGCGCAGAATGTTCCGTCCGCTCGTCCCAAAATCTCCGATCGCCGACGCCGGCGTAAAGCAATTTATGTTGAAGTACTCATTCAGGCGCGATGACACGTCTCCGCTTCGCGAAGCATCGCACCCCGCCACCGAATCCGCCCGCGCCTGCACAAACGCCGTCGCATTCGTCAGCACGGAAAACGGAGTGCCCGCCTGCAGCGTGATCACGCTCGCCAGCTCCCACCCGCTCGCCGCCTGCTTCAGCAGGCCGGAGTTCCCTTTGTAACCGGGCAGGTCATAAATCCCGCTGAAGACAAAGCGATGCCGCCGGTCGAAGTCCGAGCTCGCATAGTTGTTCAACGTCACCTGATTGCCCGGCACTACCGTCACATCGCTCGTGCCCGTAGGATCGCCCGAATACTCATCCAGCCAGTGGCTGTATGTGTAAGCCGCCAGGAACTGCAGCCCATGCGACATCCGCTTGGTCACGCTCGCCTGCAGCGAGTTGTAATTCGAAACCGACGAGCTCTGCATCAGGTGCACGCCAAATCCCTGCACCGCCAGGCTCGACAATCCCGGGCTCAGCGGCCCCGGCTCAAACGCCACCGGAGCAAACGCCTGGTTTAAATCCATCAGCCGGTACAACCTTCGCCCCAGCGCCCCCACGTAGTTCAGATCGAAGGTCCAGCTGTTCGCAAAACTGTATTGCGTTCCCAGGCTGAATTGCTGCGTGTACGGCGTCCTGAAGTTGTGAATGTCCGGGTAGATCCCATTCGCCGACACTACCGCCACGCCCGTCGGCGAAAGCGGACTCGGCGCCTGCGGCAGCAGCGCCGGTGGCCCGCCGAAAGGAAAGATCGCGGGATTATTGAAGGTCAGCGGAAAAGCGCTAGGCGGCGGCACATCGACAAACGGAGTCGCAATCGGAGTCTCCAGCGTCTGCGCCAGTGTGTAATACGGGAAATTCAGGACCTGGTTATTAATCAGACGGGCATTCGCGCGGTCGAAGTAAATTCCATATCCACCGCGCACCATCATGCGGCCCGGAACCGCCTCCCACGCGAAACCAAACCGCGGCGCAAAGTTTGTCGTATTCGGCGAAACCAGCGACGACCGGATTTCCGGAATCCCCGGCAGCGGACTCTTCGCATTTGAAGCCTGAACAAACCCTCCCGTGATCGCTACGTTGTCGCCCACCGGAAATCCGGGAATCGCCGTCGTCGTGATTCGCTGCGGATCGATCCCCACCAGCCGTCCATCGGCATCGCTGAAGGGACCAAAAAAGTCATAGCGCAATCCAAGCGTAAGCGTGATCCGGTTCTGCAGCCGCCAGTCGTCGTTGAAAAATCCGGCCCAGTCATGCGCGCTCAGATCGCGGTTGTTCACGCCCGACCCCATAATCGTCAGCCCGGTCAGATCGTAGAGGCCGCCGAGAAAATCAAAGAACCCGTTCCCCGCAAACGGCGAAGGCGGCGGCGCGAGACCGAGGAAGAATATCTGGCCGCGCGTGTAAAGGTTGAACGCCAGGTCAATGCCATGATGCTTGTACTCTGCCCCGAACTTCATGCTGTGGCTCCCCTTCTGCCAGCTCACCGTATCGCCAACTGAGTAGGTCTTCTCATCGGCATTGTTATCCGAGAACGGATTCGCACCGAGATCGAAGTAGTTGGCCACCGAAATCTCCGGCATCCCTGGGAACAGCCCGCCCAGCGGATTGGCGATACCCAGCTGTGCGGCCGTAAACGGCTCCTGCGGAGCCGAACTCGTCGTGATAATCGACAGCCCGAATCGCGCGTCATTCACCAGGCTTGGAGAAAACACGTGCGTATCGTCCACCGCCAGCACTCTCTGATTCAGATCGGCCGTCCCGCCAAATCCCGGTGTTGGCAGCGCATTCGTCAGCCCGAACAAGTTGTACAGCCCCTGCAATTCAGGATTGTCAGCCTCGAAGAACTTGCCCGACAGGCGATTCGCCTGCGAGATCTGATAGTCGAGGTTCGTGTTGTACTGGTTTTCGGTGAATCGAGAAATAGCCACCACCGGCGTCGCCTCCGGCAGCGGTATCTGCCCGATGCCAACCGGCGTCGGATTTGGAGCCGACGGAATCACATACGCCCCGTTCGGCAGCTTCGCCTGCAGCAGAAACTTCGCCGTCGGATCGAAGCACGGAGGAAATGTAATCGTAACTGGAACAGTTGCACATGGCCCAAGCCCATAGGACGCTGCCAGCGCATTCACGCCTGCATCCGACCGATCATTTGTGAGGTTCTGCGGCACAAATACCGTGCCGATCGAATTCAGCAGGGAAGTCCCGTTCACTTCCCGGCTTCCCTGGTAAGAAATAAAAAACCAGAGCTTGTCCTTCACGATCGGACCGCCAAGCGTGCCTCCAAATTGATTACGCTGGTACGGTGGCCGCGAAATGTCTGCGCGGTTCAGGAAGTAGTTGTTCGCGTTGAGCACAGTGTTGCGGAAAAACTCGTATACGTTGCCATGAAACTGATTCGTTCCCGACTTGGTGACGGCAGCCACCACCCCACCCGAGACACGTCCCTGCGACGCATCATATTGGCTGGTCTGAACAATGAATTCCTGCAATGTATCGGTTGCGGGAATTGCCAGATTCGGCAGTGAGCCGGTGCCGATCGAGTTCGCGTCTGCGCCATTGATGATCACCGAATTCGAAGTCGCGCGATTCCCGTTGACATAAATGGGAGCCGCTCCCCGGCCCAACTCCGAAGAATTCTGCACCGGACCGGATGTCCCCGGCGTCAGCGCCAGAAGCTGCTGAAAATTCCTCGTTGGCAGCGGCAGCTGCCGAATCTGCTCTTGTTGAATGACAGAGCCATGCGCTGCGGTCTCAGCCTCTTCGGAGCGGACTTCTACAACCGCCTTTTGCACAGCTACTTCAAGATTGATCTCAAGACCGGTCGTCTCCGTAATACGGACCGTGACAGCGTCAGCAGTAGCCTCCGCGAATCCCGTCTTTTTCACCGTAAGGTGATAACTGCCTGGCGGAAGAATCGAAAGGGCAAAGTGCCCGCTCTCATCGCTCACCGTGCTGCGCTGCACCCCGGCCGCACTGGAGACACTGATGGCGGCCCCGCTCACAACCGCGCCGCTCGGATCCCGCACGACTCCCGTAATCTGCCCCGTCGTCGTAGTCTGCGCGCTCGCGGCGCCGGCAAGCCACAGAAGAATGCACACAACAAATGCGGCTGCCCGCACTGGTCTCATAACTTCCTCCTTAGCCCGGCAGCTCGCGTTCTTTTAGCCGGAATCGTGCGTCCCCCCGTGTACAGCCGAACAAGCTGCTCAATGGCCTCTTCATCGCCCATGCCCAGGTGCCGCTTTGCCCCAAAAAGTTCTTCAGCCAGAAAATAAGTGAAAAACTGCAGATAAATCGCTGTGTATGCGAGCGACGGATCCACCCCCGCCGGAAATCTCACCCGGGAGCTGTGAATCACCACCTTGGCATAGGTCCGCAACCCGCCCGCTATCTCGCGAAAACTGTGGATGAAGTGCTTGTGTCGAAACTCGACGACGTCGATGTACATCAGCCGCCAGTAATCCAGGTTCTCGGCAACAACCCTGCCGATCGCTCCCGCCAGTTTCCTCAGCGAGTCCGGATCGAGCGACTCCATCAACGGCATCAATTCCTCTTGCCGGATGGCTTCCATCTTTCGGCCCAGGTGATTCACCAGGTCGATGAAGATGGCTTCTTTCGTGTCGTAGTAGGTGTAGAGATTGCCCATCGACACGCCTGCCCTGGTCGCTATTTCGCGGACAGACGTGCCATGGAAACCCTTGCGGGTGAAGAGATAGAGAGCCGCCCGACGGATGCGGATCTTGTTCTTCTCGAGCGTGCCATGCGAAAGCCGCGGCATCGACAATTCCATCGATAACGGATCAAAGCGAGCGAGCGCTCGTTTTAACCACCCCGGCTTTTATTCCTCTGAATGGAAGAAAGTCAAGACAAATTTTTCGCTGCGGACTTGTCGTAACTCACCACACAAAAACGCGCGCTCCCCCTCCGCTATGCCGGAATCGTCCCGTCTGGACCGAGTAGCCGTGCAGGGGGATTGCGCTCTCGTGTGCCACACCGTGGAGAACGGCCTCCGCTCCCGTCAGCTCCTCGACCTTCGTGCTCTGGTGCCGGTTCATAATCTCGGCCGACTTCTCCACCTGCTCCAGTGAACCTGTTGCAAACACCAGAACGCCTCCGGCCCGAATTCCCTGAACATAGGTCTGCGCTTCGTCTTCCGTAGCTCCCATCGCCCGCAGGTCACAAACCAGCTCTGCGCAGAAATCGATCTCCGGAGTACTCAGCACGCCAGTGACATGCATATACCGCGGCTCGGCGAGGACGCGTACATCATCCGCGGCGATTCCAGCCGTCTTGAGGTCGCTGACCGCTTCCTCCGCAAGGCTCGAGTTATTGAATAGACCGACTGCCGTGTGTGTCATACCCCACCTCCCACATGCTGCTGGCGCTCTGATCAAACCCGCCAGTTCTGTCTCGAACTCTAGCCTCAAGGCCGCTGCATAGCTGTGACGCGCATCACCCCGCTGCATCCGTCTAAGGCCCTCCCGAAGCGTCTTCCACTCCGCAAACTCCCAGGTGACGGAAATCACAGTATTTCGGCCACATTGGTCTCACCCTGTAAGAGCCAGTCCAGACCAACCGGCCACGCGGTGAATGCTGCGAAAGAGGTTAGTGTGCCCAAAATCACGATGACCCGTTCTGCCGAAACGCCAATTGCCGTGCCCAGCCCTGCAACACCTGCATCCGCCCCGGCGAAACGATGGTGCGCACTGCTGGCGCTGCTCTTCGGTGGCCGGCCCGCGATCGACTCGGTGCAAACCAGGCTAGCCATCCACGCCAGCCCTGAGACGGTCTGGAGCCGGATCCTCTTCTACGAAGAGATATCTGCCCCACCCCCTGCGCTTCTGCGCGTATTGATCCCCAGGCCTCTGCATACCTCGGGCGACAAAACCATCCCCGGCTCAATCATCTTGTGCGCCTATCAGCGCGGGTATTTATTCAAGAGAATCACCACCCTCCAGCCTTCTAGACTTATCGAGTTCGAAGTCGTGACGCAGAAGCTGGGCATCGAGACATGCGTCATGGCCAGGAGCGGTTCCTACAGAATCCGCCCCACTCCACGTGGCGCCGAAGTTGTGCTCACGACGAACTACCAGAGCCCTCTCCACCCGCGTCCGCTGTTCCGGCCTCTCGAGAGGTTCGCCATCCACCAGCTCCACCGCCACATTCTCGAAGGAATGCGCGAGGCTGTCGTCCCCGCAAATGTGCAGGCCCTCCACGTCCTCGCCGAATGTGCAGAGCCGGCAGGCGTCTATTCTGCGAAGAATCTGTATCGAGGAGAAAAGGTGTGCACGATATCTCACTCGCATTCCCGCCCCTGGTGCTCATCCGTGTCTGCATCGCAGCCGTCTGGCTCTATGAAGGCTTCTGGTGCAAGATCGTCGGCCGATTGCCTTCGCAGCTCGAAGTGGTGACCGCAGTCCCGCGGCTCGGCGCGCGGTTCGGGTCTGCATTCCTCAAGGCCCTCGGCGTCGTTGAAGCAGTCATCGCTCTCTGGGTCATCTCTGGAATCGCTCCCGGCCTCTGCGCCATCGTTCAGGTGGTGGTGCTGGCCGCGCTCAGCATCAACGGACTACTATGGGCGCGCCACATCATCCACGATCCCGCCGGCATGATCGTCAAAAACATCGCCTTCCTCATGTTGGTGTGGATCAGCGGAGCATTCCCCGGACGGCATCCTTGACTGCAGACACTCCGAAGTCAGAAACCGCCTGGAGCGCCGGCCGCCTGACCTCATCAACCGGCCGCCAAAGACTGCTCTTCGGGCAAATGCACGAAGATGCCGAAATTGAGTGCCACGCCTTTCGGGGAAAGTGCCGCATCTTCTGCATTGCATCCGCGGGAGACACCGCGATGCGCCTTTCACTCGAACATCAAGTCGTCGCATGCGACATAAATCCCGTGCAGCTCGCCTACGCCGAGCGCCGCGCCGCCGGAGCTCCCATCGAGACCGGTGACGCCGAACGCGTGATGCAGATCCTGCGCGCCTTTATGCCCGTCATCGGCTGGAGAATCGAAGCCGTCCGCGCCTTCCTCGCTCTCACAAACACAGCCGAACAAATCGCATACTGGCACGCACATCTCAACACGCGTCGCTTCCGCGCAGCCTTCGACACTCTGATGTCGCGCCCCGGCCTGCGCACAATCTACGCCCGGCAGTTCCTCTCATTTCTTCCCTCAAACTTCGGAGTCATCATGCGCCGGCGTCTGGAGAGGGGCATTGCCGTTCACGCCAATGCTTCCAATCCATATATCCACGCCCTGCTTTTCGGCGAAACTCCTGACGCGCCCCAGTTGAACAATGCGAATCTTCAATTCGTCCTGGGCGACGCCGCTTCCATCCTCGAAACGTGCGCTCCCGCATCCTTTGCCGGCTTCACACTGTCCAACATTCTCGATGGCGCCGCACCTTCCTATCGGCAGCGTCTCACTCGAGCCGTGCACCGCGCCGCCACTCCCGACGCCCTTGTCGTTTCGCGAAGCTTCGCTGAGCCATCCGCACCGGCCGCGACCAGCCATCCCGAGCGCGACCGCTCCATGCTTTGGGGAGACGTCGACATCCGCCCCGCGCACTTGTTCTGAATATGTAATAGTCCGAATCTCAGCAGTATCCCAGGATCGAAAACACCCGGCTCGCGTCCGCCAGTTTGAAGGTCTCCGTCGCGCGGCACCGCGGACACACCGCATGCACATCCTTCGAATACACCTTCGGCACCAGCAGCTCTGTTCGCGCTGCGATTGCTCTATCCAGCTCCGCAACCGTCTCCGCGAAGCTCACCGGACACTCCGGCTTCCGGTGCTCCTGCCATACCTCTTCGATCTGCTCCGTCGTCACCAGAGGCAGCAATCGCAGATAATCCCGCGCGTACTGCGGAGGAACCTTCTTGCCCTCGACCAGCCCCCAGCTCAGGCGTGCATGCGCCGCCTCCAGATCCTCGATCGAAATCATCTTCAGCCCCATCCCGTCCAACTCGATCCGCACCACCCGCTCCATCTCCTTCCCGTAAGAGCGCAGCAGATCCACCCGCAGAGCCGTCTCCTCATCTACGCACTGCAGCATCGTCTTTGCCGGCTCGTCGTACGGATGCACATGCCGGAACAGCACCTCGCTCCCCAGCGCCGTCGGAATATCCTCGAACGATCCCGCCACAAAATCCATATCCCGCAACTGGCGTCCGCCCGACTCCCGCCCGTGCCGTAGGATATGAATCTCGACCGCCAGGCCGCCCGTCAGCGCCCATCGCGAAATGTCACATGCGGCCAGCTTCCGCAGTGTCCGCACCGCCCGCCCCGCATCCTCGGTATCAAGAAACCGCCTGAATTCCATCATCCTGATCCCTGATCCCTGTTCTATGCTGTGGCCATGAAGCGCTTCGCCCTTTTCATGTTGCTTCTGGCGCTGCCCGCCATCGCTCAGCCGGCCGCTTGGAAAACCAGGCTCGCCGAGTCCATGCCTCTCCTCGGCCACCGCAATTGGATACTCATCGTTGACTCCGCCTACCCGCTGCAGTCCTCGCCCGGCATCGAGACCCTGGAAACCAACTCGAGCCAACTCGACGTCGTTCAGGCTGTGCTCGACACCGTCAACCACTCCATCCACGTTCGCCCCGACGTCTTCATGGACGCCGAGTTGCCCTTTGTTTCAGATCAGGACGCGCCCGGCGTCTCCGCCTACCGCACCCAGATCGCCGGCCTCCTGCATCCCTACAAAATCCAGTCGCTCCCGCACGAGCAGATCATCGCCCGCATCGACGAGGCCGGAAAGACCTTCCACATCCTCGTCCTCAAGACCACCATGACCATCCCCTACACCTCGGTCTTCATCCAGCTCAACTGCAAGTACTGGAGCGACGACGCCGAAGCGCGGCTCCGTGCGAGAATGAACTCCGCCCCCAAGTAGAATTACCCGGTAAACCGGCTGCGCAGTGAAACAGGCCCCAGTCTATAAGGAGTCGACTCATGAGCACCCCTCAGTCCGATGCCCTGGTTTTTTTCGGAGCCACCGGCGACCTTGCCTACAAGAAGATCTTTCCCGCTCTGCAGCTCATGGTCCAGCACGGAAAGCTCAATATCCCGGTCATTGGTGTAGCCAAGGCCGGCTGGAACCTCGACCAGTTCAAAGCCCGCGCCAAAGACAGCCTGGAGCAGCATGGTGGCCTCGATCCCGATGCATGGTCTAAGCTGAGCGCCCTGCTTTGCTATGTAGACGGCGACTACTCCGACTTTGCCACCTTTCAGGCGCTTCGGAAAACACTCGCCACGGCCGAGCATCCCGCGCACTACCTGGCCATCCCGCCTTTTCTCTTTGAGAAGGTGATCGAGCAGCTCGTAAAATCCGGCTCTGCCAGGGGCGCGCGCATCATTGTTGAGAAGCCCTTCGGCCACGATCTCGCCTCGGCGCAGGAGCTCAACCGCATCCTGCACACCGCCTTCAATGAACCCGAGATCTTTCGCATCGATCACTATCTCGCCAAGGGCCCGGTCAGCAACATGGTCTCGTTTCGGTTTGCGAATTCTTTCATGGAGAAAATGTGGAACCGCGACTACGTGGAGAGTGTGCAGATCACCATGGCCGAAGACTTCGGGATTCAGGGACGCGGAGTATTTTACGACCAGACAGGCGCCATTCGCGACGTCGTCCAGAACCACATCTTTCAGGTCCTGTGCAACCTCGCCATGGATCCGCCGGCGCGCGATGACAGCGAGTGCCTGCGCGACGAAAAGGTCAAAGTCCTCAAGACCATTCCTCCCCTCGGTCCAAAAAATATCATTCGCGGCCAGTTCGAAGGCTATCTTCAGGAGAGCGGAGTCGCTCCGAACTCCAGGGTCGAGACCTTCGCTGCGCTTCGTCTCGAGCTGAACTCCTGGCGCTGGCAGGGAGTGCCCTTCTACATCCGCGCCGGCAAGAATCTGCCCATGACCTGCTTCGAGATCATCGCTCGCTTCCGCCGGCTTCCCGCCACCTACATCAATCCCGACCCCCCGCAGAACTACCTGCGCTTCCGCCTCAGTCCGGAGATCACCGTGGCCATGATGGTCTCCGTCGCACCCTTTGTAGAAGGAGGAAAGCGTGCCGACGTTGAGCTTATCGCCAGCCGTAATCCGCGTCCCGGCGAAATGGCCGCCTACGAACGGGTCCTCAGCGATGCCATGGTCGGCGACACGACGCTGTTTGCCCGTCAGGACTACGTCGAAGAAGCTTGGAGGATCGTTGACCCGATCCTCAACCAGGACACGCCGCTGTACCAATACGAACCGCATACGTGGGGACCGGTCGAGGCGAACCAGTGTGCCCTCCCGCCCGGCGGCTGGGATACACCGCACGTAGAGGTCCCGGAGGGCTTCCGGGTAGTGCAACCGGACTAGCAGCCTGTCTCATAAATCGACAAGCAGGGTTGCCCCTCGGCATACATTCGCTATTGCCGGTGACTCGAACCGATCGTAAGAACATGCCGTTAAATCGCCCAAAAAGACTCCTTCTTCCCGTAGCTGAACCGGGCCAGTTGGAAAGATCAGCCGTTCGAGAACAGGGAGCGAAGGTGCGGTCTTGCAGGGTGATAGGCGCATCTGCTATCCATCCTCGATGTATGAACGAACTCACCGAAGATGATCTCCGAGAGATTGAGCAGATCCATTCAAACTGGATCGAGTACGAAGTTGCTGGTGACAACCACAGCGTAATCGCGTTGTGCGCTGATGACATCGAATTGTGGCCGCCTGACGCGCGGCCTCTGCTTGGACGTGCGGCGGTCTCGGCGCAGATGGCGCGTGGCATGAATAAAATTCACTCCATTGAGATTACTGACTGTCGTATTCGGGGTTCAAACCAGATTGTTTACTTGACCGCGAGCTACCGAACTACGTTTTCATCGGCACAAGAATCGACCTGCAGACAAGCCCTCGGAAGCCACCTATGGATAATGCGAAAGCGAACTGATACGTGGGTCGTTACTCTCGTGAGTTGGTCAGTGTGGGGTGGTGCAGACACTTCCGCGACGAGTCAGCCCCCTCTATTCCCCAACACTGTGGTCGGACCCTGAGCGCAACTTCGTGTATGTGTCAGCCCGGGATTTTCCAGTTCATCCGTGTGCGCCGGACCCGACTTGCCTAATCGAGTTCCTTCCGGTTTGCCGGTCACTCGCCCAGAGCTTCTCTCGGGGCGGCGTCCTGCTCCCTACTGAGATTGTTCCTCATGGCTTCGTTGGCGGCCTTGAGCCCTTCGTCCGCCTCGTGAAACATCGCGTCGGTGCTCTCGAAATACGCCTGATCTATTTTGTATTGTGCCTTGTGGGTAGCGAGCACGATTTCAAGGGTCTGCTCCCCGACAGGGCCTTTCGGGATAAATGTGACTGGGTAGTGCGCAAAATTGTTCCTTATCCTGCGAAGGTTGTTCAGGGTTTTGATCAGGCTTGGTGGAACGACAGCTTTCACCTCCCCAATTTGCTCGGCCAAATTCCCGAGCAGTTCGATCTTGTAGCCGAAAGATATGGTCGGCATCGTGCTAGCTTTCAGTACAAACTCATCGAATAGGTTGCGAGTGCTCTCGCGCTCCCTTTGGTGAGTGGGATGTTTTGCTCGGGCTTGATGTTCGGGTCGTCGGAAGCTGGGAAGAGAATTTCACAGAGGAGCCGGTCTACCTGCATCTCGATTTGGAAGGCGTTGGCGAGGATGTTGCCGCGATACTCCCGCAGGGCCTGCTTAAGCCGGTCCCACTCGGCCTTGAGCGTGGCGTCCATTTTCAAGGATTCGCCGGGTTTGATGGTGATCCAAGAATCGTAAGGCGGAATATCTTCTCTTTTTTTCACAACCGAAGTGTATTACGGTCCAGATGTAAAACGGCGTACTGCTGGATCGACAAATGAGACCGCGAATCAGGTTCCGAGTGTGTCGTCGGCCATCCGGAAGTAATTCTGCCAAGCTTCGCCGACCAGGGACACTTATGAGATGGGTTTCTAGCGTCCTGTCGCAGAGTAAACATGACTGCTCGCTGATTTACGGTTGGCGGCTCAGG
>CAWAYO010000088.1:0-26923 GCA_963786085.1 uncultured Acidobacteriaceae bacterium | reverse complement strand
CTCCGGAGCATTAGGTCGGGAGTTCGAATCTCTCCGGGCGCACCATTCAACTCTCCCGTAAAACTGTCAGCTCTTCGCTCGAGAAGCGGTCACCTGCATGGGCTGGACCTCCCAACGGTTGAGACCCGCTCGGACTGAAGGGTCGTTCTCGGCAAACTGGCGCGCTTCAGCCTCATCTGCCACTTCCAGAATTCCCACTCCAAAGGCGCCGTCCGACGCCAGCACCGGGCCGTATAGAAGAAGCTTTCCGCCATCAAATTGCTGCTGACAATAGTCGCTGTGCTGCTTCATCAGCAATCTCTCTCCATCGGTCATGTCGTAGGGGAAGGTCGTCCTGGGCGGAACGAGTCTAAAGAAGAAGTGCTTTTTGTTCATGGCAAGAGGATGATAGCGAAAATCGAAGGCGTACTTCCTCCCCTCGCGCGATCCAGGTCTTTGTTATCTGGCTCACAATCCTCATGTGGAGGCGCGAGACGAATACCGGAGCTGCGGCAGCCGCCGCATCAGGATAAAACAGCGCCAGCTGTATGACCGCCGTTTTGACAGAGCGCGTCTTTACGCGGTCTTATGAATGGTTGTACTTCTACCGAAGGAGCCCTCTAATGTTCCGCAGATCGTCGTGCTGTAGAAGCTTCTTGTTCGCCGCCCTCGCTCTACTTTCACTTGTCTACGCGCAAGCGCAATGCAAGCCTCCAGCCAACCAAAACCCTCCCCTTAGCCCGGCAGAGCAAGCCAGCGTCACCCTCAACGGCAAGCCGCTTACCATCGACTACTGCGCGCCTTCGCTGAAGGGACGCAAAGTGGGGGTCGAACTCGCAACCTATGGGAAGGTATGGCGCACAGGAGCCAACTCCGCGACTACTTTGAAGACGCAGTCTGGCCTCCGCATTCGGGACTTGATCGTTCCTCCGGGAACCTACACCCTCTACACATTGCCCGATGAACACGGCTGGAAACTGATCGTCAACAAGCAGACCGGTCAATGGGGGACCGTTTATAACGAGAACCAGGATCTCGGACGAGTTGACATGCTGGAAGGCGCGATTCCAAGCGCGCCGGTCGAAAAATTTCTTATCGATTTTGAGCACACCCACGGCAACAAGGCCGAACTGCACCTGCACTGGGACACGACCGACGTCTACGTGCCGATTACCGCAGTGGATTAGGATCGTTCGAGGCTGCGTCGCGCTCGCGGCGCAGCTCTTCCATCACAGACTGGATCAGCTCTTTCGCGCCGTTGATCTCGCCGAGCACGGTCTCGAGGTCAAGCGCGGGCTTGGACGGGTTGCGCTGCGATACGCAGTAGACGCCGTGCTGTCCAATGAGGATAACGGCGTCGGTGAGCATGTCGAGCGAGACGGCCAGGCGCCCGCGCACCGCGCCCATCATGAATTCGTACTTCTCGAGTTCGTCGCGGCGTTCGTGTAGTGAGGACAAGCCCGCCTACCATTCCTTCGCTGGCGTATCCACTTCGACAGCGTCTTCCGGTGGACCCTTCCAGCGCAGGATCGGCTTGCGGGCGGCGGTCGTCTCATCGAGTCGTGAGATCCGCGTGGAATGCGGAGCTGTGATCACGACCTCAGGATTCTCTTCCACCTCGCGCGCGATCTGCCGCATCGCATCGACGAAGAGATCCAGCTCCTCACGGGATTCGCTCTCCGTGGGCTCGATCATCAACGCACCGGGGACGATCAGCGGGAATGAGGTGGTGTAGGGATGGAATCCATAGTCGATGAGTCGCTTGGCGATGTCGCCCGTCTTCACGCCGTTTTTCGTCTGCCGCTTGTCGCTGAAGACCACCTCGTGCATTGACGGGGTGTTGTACGGCAGATCGTAGAGGTCTTCGAGTTTTTTGCGAATGTAATTTGCGTTCAGGACTGCGTCTTCCGTCGTCTGGCGCAGGCCGTCAGGGCCATTCGCAAGAGTATAAGCCAGTGCGCGTACAAACATACCAAAGTTGCCGTAGAGCATGCGGACGCGTCCGACTGATTGGGGACGATTGTAGTTCCAGTGCAGAAGTCCGTCCGCTCCCTGGGCGACGACCGGAGTGGGCAGGAACGGCTCGAGGATTTTCTTGCAGGCCACCGGACCCGATCCCGGACCGCCGCCGCCGTGCGGAGTCGAAAAAGTCTTGTGCAGGTTAAGATGCATCACATCGACGCCGAAGTCGCCGGGACGGGTTTTTCCCACAAGAGCATTCATGTTCGCACCGTCCATGTAGAGCAGCGCACCCTTGTCGTGCAGGACGTCGGCGATCTTGTGGATCTCGTTCTCGAAGACCCCGATCGTTGAAGGGTTGGTGAGCATCATCGCTGCCGTGTCTTCATTCACCATCTGCGCCAGCGCGGCAACATCGACGCCGCCCTGCGCATTCGACTTAAGGTTCACTACCTGATAGCCGCAGCTCGCTGCTGTCGCGGGATTTGTGCCGTGGGCTGAGTCTGGGATAATGACGATCTTCCGAGGATTGCCTTTCGACTGGTGGTATGCGCGCGCCAGCAGGATGCCGGTGAACTCGCCATGCGCACCCGCGGCCGGCTGCAACGTGATCGCATCCATGCCGGTGATTTCGATGAGGCAATCCTGCAGCAACTTCACGATTTCGAGCGAACCCTGCGACAGCGATTCGGGCTGATAAGGATGCGCTTCAGCGATGCCTTCGAGGCGTGAGACAAATTCGTTGACGCGGGGGTTGTACTTCATGGTGCAGCTGCCCAGCGGATACATCCCGAGATCAATCGCGTAGTTCCACGTTGAGAGGCGCGTGAAGTGGCGGATGATTTCTATCTCGCTCAGCTCGGGCAACTCCGCGTTGCGCGACCGATGGGCTTCGCCCAGCAGGGCGGCCGGGTCGACCTCGGGCACATCCAGCGGAGCAAGCTTGTAGCCCTTCTTGCCGGGCGAGGACTTCTCAAAGCTCAGCCCTTCATTCTGCGTCAGGTGCGCCGTTACCTTGCGCGTGTTCCCGGTGAATCCATTCGTTGCTGCCATGAAAGCTGTTCCCTTAATCGGTTTTATCGCGCTTCGGCGATAACTGGAGATTCGGCGAGCACGGTCGCCGCCGCGTCAACCTGATCTTTCGTCGTAAGCTCGGTCGCGCACCACAACGTCGCGTTGCCCAGCTCCGGATACCACTTGCGCAGATCGAGCCCGCCGATGATTTTCTTCTCCAGCAAGCGCGCGGTGAGTTGCTCCGGGTCCTCATCAGTCTGCAGCACAAACTCGTGGAAGCGCGGCGTTGGTGCGAACAGCAGCTTGCCCTGTGATCCCAGCGTGTCTGCGGCATATTTCGCCTTAGCCAGATTCTGTAGAGCAAGCTCGTGCATTCCCTGCTTGCCGTAGACGGTTAGGAAGATTGTTGTCATCAGCGCGACCAGCGCTTGATTGGTGCAGATGTTCGATGTCGCCTTCTCGCGGCGGATATGCTGCTCGCGCGTCGAGAGCGTCAGCACGAATCCGCGCCGTCCTTCCGTGTCTTTCGTCTCGCCGACGAGGCGGCCCGGCATCTGGCGTAGATATTTCTCCTTCGCAGCCAGCACCCCGCAGTAAGGACCGCCGTAGCTCAGCGCCACGCCGAAGGACTGCGCTTCCATCGAAACGATGTCGGCTTCTACAGGCGGTCGCACGATTCCGAGCGAAACGGCCTCGGCGATCGAAACGATGAGCAGCGCGCCCTTGTTGTGGGCGATCTCTGCGATGGCGGGGATATCTTCGATGACGCCGAAGAAATTTGGCGATTGAACCAGTACGCAAGCCGTCTCTTCGGTGACTGCCCGCTCCAGTGCGGCCAGGTCGACGCGGCCATCCTGCCCGCATGGAACCTCGCTGGCGTCGTGTCCCTGATGCTGCGCGTAGGTGTGCATCACCTCGCGATACTCGGGGTGAACGGATCGCGCCACCAGCACGTTATCGCGGCCGGTGACGCGAACCGCCATCATCACTGCTTCGGCCGCGCCGGTCGAGCCGTCGTACATCGAGGCATTCGCGATGTCCATGCCGGTCAGCTCGCAGATCATCGTCTGGAATTCGAAGATAGCTTGCAGCGTTCCCTGCGTGATCTCGGCCTGATAGGGCGTATACGAGGTGAGAAACTCCCCGCGCTGGACCAGCGCATCGATCACCACCGGGCGATAGTGCCGGTACGCCCCAGCGCCGAGAAAGCTGGCGTATCCATTGGCGTTTTTGGCCGCTGCCGCCTTGAAGTGGTCGATGATCTCCGACTCACCCATCTGGCGCGGCACCTTCAGGTCGCGGGTCAGGCGGTACTCTTCCGGAATCGCGGTGAAGAGATCGTCGATCGAAGAAGCGCCGATCTCGCGCAGCATTGCTGCGCGTTCGGCGTCGGATTTTGGCAGATAACGCATGGTTTTCCCTACTTGCCGGTTTCTTCAGCGATGAATTTCTCGTAGTCGGCGGCGGAAAGCAGTGCTCCTACTTCGCCTGTATCGCTCAACTCCACTTTGATGATCCAGGCTCCGTGGGCGTCGGTATTAATTTTTTCCGGCGATGAGGCCAGCTCTTCATTCACTTCTGTAACCGTTCCGGTTACAGGCGAGTAGAGATCGGAAACTGCCTTCACCGATTCCACGCTGCCGAAGACCGCGCCCTTCTCCACTTTAGTGCCCACCTTCGGGGCATCGACGAAGACGATGTCTCCGAGCGAGTTCTGCGCGTAGTCGGTGATCCCGACGGTCCCCACGTTGCCGGCGACTTCCACCCACTCATGTTCGCGCGTGTACTTGTATTTTTCCGGATAAGACATTCGTTCGTTCTCTCCTGTGTCTAAACTTCGTTATGCGGTTTTCTTGGGCCGGCGGTAAAACGGCGTCGGGACAATGCGCGCCTTCACGGGGTTCCCACGCACCTCAACCGCGACTTCATCGTCGATCACCGCCAGTTCAGTCGGGACATATGCCAGCGCAATGTTCTTTTTGAGGAACGGCGCGGGCGATCCGCTGGTGACTACGCCGATCTTCTTTCCATCCAGATTCAGAACCGGGTAGCCGTCGCGGGCAATTCCGCGATCGATTACTTCGAGACCAACCAGCTTTCTTTGCGGGCCGCCCGCTGCCTGGATGGTCTTGAGCGCTTCCGACCCGATAAACGGACCCTTTTCAAGCTTCAGGAAACGATCGAGGTGGGCTTCGAAGACGTTGATCGTCTCGGAAATCTCGTGGTCATAGAGAGACATCGCCGATTCCAGTCGCAGCGTGTTCCGAGCGCCCAGCCCGCATGGCAGGATGCCGAATTCCTTGCCGGCTTCCAGAACTTCATTCCATACGCGCTCGCTGGTTGCCACATCTGACGGGACGTAAATCTCAAATCCGTCTTCGCCCGTGTATCCGGTGCGCGCGATCAGCGTGTTGGCGAGGCCGCAGACGGTTCCCCATTTAAACCAGTACCCCTTGATTGCACTCAGATCGACCTTCGTCAACTTGGCCAGCGTCTCAGCTGCCTTTGGTCCCTGTATCGCCAGTTGCGTGTAGTAATCGCTGTAATCGTTGGCGTGGCAGTCGAAGGTCCGGACGTTGGATTTGACCCAGTTGAAGTCCTTTTCCCGGGTCCCGGCATTGATCACGATCAGGTAGTCGTTAGGACTTAGCTTGTGGACGATGACGTCATCGACAAAAGTGCCCTGCGGATAGAGCATGGCCGAGTAGTGCGCCTGTCCCTCCTGGAGCTTTGAGGCATCGTTCATCGTGATGTGCTGGACGGCGTCGAGCGATCCCGGGCCGCGAAGCTGGATATCGCCCATATGGCTGACGTCGAAGACGCCCACACCGGTGCGCACGGCCATGTGCTCGGCGATCAGGCCGGAGTACTCGACCGGCATATCCCAGCCGCCGAAATCCACCATCTTTGCGCCCATGCGGCGATGCATGACGTTGAGGGCGGTCTTGCGAAGCGCGACAGAAGCGGGGGTAGCCACGGCGGGAGTCCTTCCGGCGGGAAAGTGTGGAACTTTTTACGTTAGCACGCCGGCGGGTCCCGATGGGAATGGCGGCCGTCAGTCAGCGATGACGTCCTTGAGCTGCTCCTCCAGCGCCTTCCTCAGTTTCGGCCTGGCCAAGGTGGAAATCAGGGTGTCGGCAGCACCGTGCAGAGCGATTCTTTCCACTTCTGGCACCGTCAAGCTCCTGATCAACGGGGTCGAAACCGCGTGCAATCGATTCACGATCCAGTTCAGAATGTTGTCGAGCCGGTCGGAACTAATCGTCGCCCGCTGTGGTTCCAGGACTTCCGGCGCCGCAGTGCCGCAAAGCGGAATGATGGGAAGTGTACCCAGATTCCTGGGATCGAAGTTGTTCATGACGGCTATCCGTCCGGCCGCATCCAGCTTGCTCAATCCACCTTGAATGACTGGGTTGGAAATCGCCAGACGGAAGTGGTCCCTGAGCAGCTTCTGGCAGTTGCGCCGACCCAGTTGATAGTCGTGCGCCCGGAAGCCGCGCTCGAAGAACCCTCCGAAGGCTCCCAGCAGGCCGCACTGCAGGGCCTTCTTGTTCGGCAGGCCAACATCCGACGGAGCCAGCACGAACCGGCTGTACGACTGGCCGCTCATCACGGCTGCCAACGATTCTCCGAGGAAGCGCGACTGGGAAACCAGAACCGTGAAAAGGTTCGGCAGCATGCCGAAGATGCTGCTGTTCCTGGCGAAGTCATACTCGGGATGGAAGAACTCATCGGCAGGAAACGGGGCAACGGTCAGCACGGCGCAGTTTGCCTTGTCCGGCTCGGGCGGGTTTCGCAGCTCTGCTGTCTGCGGATCGACAAATGCCTTTGGATTGTGGACGGTCAGAAAGTCATGCGCCAGCTGGAAGGGATCGTTGTCGGTGACGCCGCCGTCAACGTTGAGCGTGGTGAAGGTATCGTCCGGCTGCAGCGGCCAGTGAGGCGGCACCTCGGGAGGGTTCACGTCCGACACCGGCTCCCAGGGCGAACAGGCATAATCCTTGGCAGGGCGATCGATCATGCGTGGCGCGAGAAACAGAGGGAAGGCTCCGGTCGCCTTGGCAGCCTGCTTGAGCAGCGGCCAGCTACCTGAATCCACGCCGATAGGGAGCGGCTTGGCGAATGGCGAAAGTGGCGGTGTGCCCAGTCCCAGCACGGTCTCGAACTGCAGCTTGTCCCCGTAATAGGCGGTGTCCTCTTCGGCTGATCCTTCGGCGTCTCCGTTCAGTGAATAAGGTGTGCCACGTACATTGGTCAGCGTGAGAAAGAGCGTCAACGACTCGGCGATGTATGGGCGACGCGTTGCCGGGCCCGGTGTAAGCGCATAGTCGGCAATCTCGTCGATAATCGTCGAATCGAGCAGGGAGATCACCGGGGCGCCGTTTTCGAGATCTCTTTGCTGTAGCAGAGGTTCGATGTCGATCTTGTTGACCCAGCTCTCGTAGAAGCGGTTGTTCGTGCCAGTAACCGTCGGGTCCTGCGGGTTGCGAATGTGTTCAAAGCTGCCTTGCAACATTGCAGAGGCTATCGCGGCGCACATCCCTCCGGCGGACGCTCCGGAGAAGACATCGATGGAGATATCGTGCATGGGGACAGCCGCATTCGCGGACGCCTTGGCGGCATACCACTCTTCGAGCGCCTCGGTCAGGAAGTCGAGAACACCGGCAGTGTAGGCTCCGGCTGAAACGGCTCCCGCCATGTTGATGCCCAGGTGAAAGGTTCCATCGTCGTTCCATTTCTTCGGATTCCAGCCAGCCATTGGGCGTCCTCGTTGCGCTTAGCGGATGAATGGGACTGCGCACTGCGAGGAGGAAACCGCAGCGCAGGCGCAAGCTTTATTTCGCCGCCAAAGTATAGAGTCAGATTGACCTTCGGGAAAGGGATATCTGGCGGACATTTTCGCGTGGGACTCGGAACAACAAAAATGCGCGCCGCAAGCGCAGCGCGCATTAGCAATATACAGCGGTCTGTTACCTGCGAACCTGCCCGCGTCCCAACCGATAGACGAGGCCCACGGAGATGCCGAACTGGGACTTGATGCCGCTGCCGTAGGTGGTAAGAATCGCTTCGGGCGCGACCCGGAAAGCAAGTTTCGGCGAACGGTTCAGGTCGATGGACCCGCCCAGAGAGCTACCAAATGTGGTCTGGTTACTGAAGAAGCCCACTGCAGAAGGCGGGACGGGATTCCCTTCCTGATCGTGAAGCGCCGATTGAAAGCTGCCGTGGGCGCCCCCAAACAGCGCATGCAGAGTAGTTGTGATGTGCTCATTGCTGGGCCCACGATACTCCGGACCGGCCATGAACAGGTACTCGTCTACGAAGGGGCCGCGAATGCCGTAAGGATTCGGCTGCGTGCCGCTGGTTCCGTAATAGCCGCGAACGCTGCCCGCCAGGGCCCAGCGCGTTGTGAAGAAGCGCGCTCCCTCAGCGTTGAAGCCACCCAGATTCGCTCCCTGGACGAGCTGAGGACCTGCATTAAAGTGCGAGTAGGCCACGCCGCCGTAGACTTCCCAGCGATTATCGTATCGCACGCCGGACAGCGGTGCGCTCGGCGCCACCTTCGGCTGCGTGTACTGCGCCTGCGCTTGATTTTGAAACCACGGCAACAGGGCAACTGCCGCCAAAATGCACAGAAACTTCCCCACATCCTTCGACAAACACAACCTCCACAAGCCCGATTCTGGCAGGCGCCGATCGTTTTATGCTCAGCAAGCCCCGCAATCTTTCAAGATACATGGCCGCGTCGGCTTCTGTCCCGTTCGCGATGAATCCATTCGGCACGCGAGCCTCGTATCCATAACAGCAAAACACATTGGCGCGAGCAAAATGCATCACTGCACCGCCGTGTGCGACAATGGCAAGAGCGATCAAGGATATTCGCGTCTGGCGGGTAGCAGACCTCGCCGGATTCGGGGAGAAGACATCATGCTCGATAACCTGTTTACACCAACGCATCTCATCATCATTCTGGTCATCGCCCTGCTGATCTTCGGCCCACGCAAGCTGCCCGAGCTCGGAAAGGGACTTGGCGAAGGGCTCAAGGGCTTCAAGGATGGCATCAAGGGCGCCAGCAACGAGCCGGCCAAGCAGGAGAACGCCGCCACCAAGACCGAAGCCACCCCGCAGACCAAGTAGCTTCGCAGTCCGGCGCCCGCCGGGTTCAGACGCCGGAACTCAGACGCAGGCCCAGCACTCGGTCCGCTGAGTTCCAGAGCCATTCCTCTTCAAAACAAATTCTGGAAAAGAAATCCCGGACAACCGCGGCGAGCAGTCAGCCGATAGCACTCGACTGACTGCTCGCGGGGATCATGGCGCTACGTCAGCCAGCGAGGGATAGTAGCCCTCTTTGGCGGTCACGTCGAGGCCGGGAATACCTTCGACGTGGACATCGATCGAGTGGTGCTTGCCGCTGATCGCCGGACTGTGGCTGTAGTAGCCGAGGGTGTACTGGGTCCGCACCGACTCGGTGATCTTGGAGAAGCTGGTCTGAATGCCGTTCTCCGAGAGTTCAGCATCGAGCGAACCGCCGGTCTGGAGGGTGTACTTGGGCAGTACGTTGTCGGTTGGCAGTAACGGCAGGTGGATCTTATCCAGATAGCCGATACCCCAGGTCGCTGAGTCTCCCACCAGGGTTCCATACACGGAGATATTGTTGGTCAACAGGTAGCGGACAACTTCCTTGAGGGACGCCTTGCTTCCCGACTCCTTACCGTCGCTGATGACGTAAAGAATCCGCCGTCTGCCGCGGGGCTGCTTGGCCAGCGCCTTCGCAGCGTACAGAATGGCATCGTTCAGAGGATGGGTATCTTTCGGCGCCGTCAGGAATCCTACGCCGCCTCCACGCTGCGCCGCGACGTTCGGGTCAGGCACCTGGCCATTGATGATCATGCCTGTCGCCAGAGGTCCCGTCGTAATCGGCATACCCATGTCGCGCCCCGACTTCTGCGACTTCGACAGCACCGCCTGCAGCCTTGGGCCCTGCGAAGCAGTAAAGTCGCTCATCATCTCCGGGCTGGTGTTATAGGTGAAGACCGCAACCGTGTCAGCGGGAGCAAAGGCCCCCTGCAATGCCGAAAGGCTCTGGTTTACCTTCTTCATTACGTCGGAAGGAAGACTCTGGTCGATGACGAAGGCTACTGATAACGGGTAGGGGTCGACTGTGAAGAAGGCAATTCTCTGCCGTTGCCCGTCCTCATAAATGCGAAACTGCCGCCACGTAAGGCCGGGAACCAGATTGCCTTTCTTGTCACGCACGGTGACCGGAACGTCGATGAAGTTGACATTCTGGACGATGGTGAAGCCTTTTTCGCCCGGACCCTTCTGATCGGGCGGCGGCTGCTGAAAGTTATCTGGCTGGGTTTGAGGGGCAGGCTGCTGTGCGCCCGGCTGCTGCTCGGGAGGCTGGTTTTGAGGGGTGTCTTGCTTCGAATCCGCAGTTGTCCCACCGCCGGGGGTGACCTGCTTGTTCAGGTCCGACAGACCCGATGGCGTCGGCGCATCAGGAACGCTCGGGGCTTGCGATTGCTGCGGTTGTTGTTGCACGGCTCCCAGTAAGAACAGGAACAACGTGATTGCCAAGGCGCCTTGCGTCACCAGAAATCCTCCAACTGCCTGCTGCGATTGGCCTTGCCATGCAGCCAAATCATTATCGCAGGAAACAGCCACCCCTGGCTTTGTGGCCCGGGAGCCGCTCGTAAACCGTCTACCACTGTGGTTAGACGCGCCCAGGCGGCTCTCAGGAGACTCCAGGCGTATGCTCAGACTATCAGATTCAAAGTACGAGACTGGCGATTACATCTTCTGCGGATTCCTTTCGTAAAGAAGAACTTTCGCCCCGGAAAGCCGTCTAAAAAGTGTCTATGCAACGCCTATCCCGACAGCTAGTCGCGCCTCTCGCGGTTGCCCTGTTTTTCACGGCATCCACATCCATCGGGCGCGCGCAATCTGCGCCATCGCCGGATGCCCCACCCACGAGCTCGGTGCCTGACACCCCGGAATCCACCGAAGCGCCTGCCGCTACCCTCCGCGTCAATGTAAATCTGGTCAGCCTGTATTTCACGGTACGCGATAAGCACAACGGCCTCGTATCCACTCTTACCAAGAACGACTGCAACATTCTTGAGGACAAGAAGCAGCAGACGATCAAAAACTTCTCCGCCGAGTCCGATCTGCCGTTGACTCTCGGCATCCTGCTCGATACCAGCGGCAGCCAGCAGAATGTCCTGCCCCTCGAGCAGCAGGCCGGCGGCAATTTTCTCCGCAGCATTCTTCGTCAGAAGGACGAGGCTTTCCTGGTGACGTTCGATGTCGGCGTCAATCTCGAGCAGGACTTCACGAATAATGCCAACCAGATCATCCGTGCGATGGATAAGGCGGAGATCAACACCGCCGGCGGTAACGGAGCTTACGGAGTCCCCGGCATCGGCCAGGGACCTGTGCCGACGCAAGGCGCGCCCAAGGGGACGCTGCTCTACGATGCCGTCGCCCAGGTTTCGAATGATAAACTGCGCTCCGAGACGGGCCGCAAAGCCCTTATCCTGTTGACTGACGGAGAGGACGAGGGGTCGGTCACCAAGCCCAACCAGGCGATCGAGGCTGCCCAAAAGGCCAACGCCATCATCTACGTCATTCTGATTGCCGACCGCCCCTTCTACGGCTACGGCCCCTTCGGCTACACCGGCGATATGCAGATGAAGAAGCTCACGGAAGAGACCGGCGGGCGCACCATCAACGTTGGCAACAACGGCAAAAAGATGGAAGAGGCCTTTGCGCAGATTGAACAGGAACTGCGTACACAGTACCTGGCCAGTTACACGCCGACAAATAACAAGCTCGATGGCGGCTATCGCAAGCTGGATATCGCCTGCCAGGGGGATGGCCTGAAGGTGCAGGCACGCAAGGGCTACTATGCCGTGGGCGACGCCGAATAGCCGGTAGCTATCCGTGCCAGCGGCGAGCGGCTAGACGTTCTGCAGGGAGGCGTTGAACTGGATCTTCGGCAGCTCTTCCACCGCGCGGCGCAGCGAACGTTCCCAGCTCCGGTGAATCAGGTTCAGCTCCGGATCGTCGGCGGCGAATCGTCGATAGCAGTCGAACTCCAGCTTGTCGTTGCTGTAAAGCAGCATTTCGATGGGAGGGCCCACCGTTACATTCGATCGCATGGCCGCATCGAACGAGAGCAAAGCATAGATTGACGCCACGTCAAGCGTAGTTGAACCGTACTCGATGCCCCGATCGAGGATAGGCCGGCCGTACTTGCACTCACCGATCTGCAGATAGGGCGAGTCAACGGTTGCGCTGAGCGGATTTCCCTGCGGATAGATCAGGTACAGGCACGGTGCTTCACCCTTGACCTGGCCGCCGAGCAGCAGATTGATATTGAAGCTGAAGTCGTCCCGCTCGAGCGCCGCACGGTCCATGTCGGAGACCTTGCGCACGCAGTCGCCCACTGCCCGGGCTGCCTGGTACATGGTGTCGGCCTTCGCCAGGCCAACACCTTCGTTGAACTCATCGCGCAAAAGGGTTACGACGGACTGCGTAAGCGACAAGCTACCGCTGGTCAGCAGAACGAAGGCTCGTTCACCCGGCTGCGCGAAGATGTGCATCTTACGGCAGAGGTTTACCTGGTCATATCCCGCGTTCGTTCGAGAGTCGGAGGCCATGACCAGTCCCTGGTGGGTCATAATACCGAGACAGTAGGTCAATTTGTTCCTTTCGGGCTTAAATAACACCCACAGAGAGTTTCTCGAAGTTGATACTTAAACTCTACCCGAACTGGTGTTCCTTCACTTTCACGGCATCTTAAGATATTTGCCTCGCCGCTCTCTCGTTGCCAGTTCAATTTTCATGAAAGGTTTTTGGGGCCTCATCCATGCTCATTCGCCTGGGTTACGACATGCAATTCGATCTGCCCGCGCCAGTGTCCTTTGTGGCCATGCTGCACGTGCACCCCTCGCGCGCCAAAGATCTGCGCGAACCCGATCTGCTGCAGGTCGATCCGGCTATCTCGCTCGACAGCTACATCGACAGCTTCGGCAACATCTGCACGCGCTTCGACGCGCCTGCCGGACCGCTGCGCCTCTCCAACCGCACGCTGATCGAAGACTCGGGCGAGTACGACGCAATGAAATTCGATGCAGTCGAACATCCGATCCACGACCTGCCGAGCGATGTCCTCCAGTACCTTCTCGGCAGCCGCTACTGCGAGGTCGACCGCCTCTCCAACGTCGCCCTCGACCTCTTTGGACATCTCCTGCCTGGCTGGTCGCGCGTTCAGGCGGTCTGTGACTGGGTTCACAACAAGGTGGTCTTCGGATACCAGTACGCCCGGTCGACGAAAACCGCCCTCGACGTCTTCACCGAACGGCAGGGCGTGTGCCGCGACTACCAGCACCTGGCCATCACCTTCTGCCGCGCGCTCAACATTCCGGCTCGGTACGCCACCGGATACCTCGGCGACATTCGCATCACGCTTGCGCCTGCGCCCATGGACTTTGCCGCCTGGTTCGAGGTCTATCTCTCTGGTCGATGGTGGACCTTTGACGCCCGCAACAACACGCCGCGCATCGGTCGCGTTCTCATGGCCGTCGGGCGCGACGCCTCCGACGTTGCTTTGACGACGTCGTTCGGAATCGCCAACCTGAGGAATTTCTTCGTTGTCAGCGACGAGGTGCCGGAGGGTTAGGGGTCTCAATCGCGAAACCAGGGGCGCTATTCCGGCCTCACGCGAAGCAATTCGCCCTCAGGAACCGCTCCATTCGTCACTATCGCGCAAACCTCGGGGAACCTGCCTCGTCTTTCATACGTACGAAACTACGAACGTCTTCGGACAGGCCTGTCCGCGTCCGGACACTGTCGAAAATAGTAGAATCAACGCAACGCAACAAAACGCGCTCCTTACACTCCTTGCCCTGCGGCACGCTAACTGCTACAGAAGTTTCAGTCAGGAGTCCAATCGGCCAGATGCGACAGTTCGGAACCTATCGGCTCGACCTCCGCAACGAATGCGTGTGGCGCGGCGAAGAGCAGCTTTCGCTCACTCCGCGTCCATTCTCCGTTCTTCGTTATCTGGTTGAGAATCCCCAGCGTCTGGTCACTCACGACGAGTTGCTCGAGTCACTTTGGCCTGAAACCTACGTTCAGCCGCAGGTGATCCGCACCTACATTCTCGAGATCCGCAAGCTGCTGGGCGATGATCCGCATGATCCCCAATTCATCGAAACGGTACCCAGCCGCGGTTACCGCTTCCTTGTGCCGGTTACCGATGCTTCCGGACCATCTGCCACGGCGCTGATCGGACGTCAGGGCGAGCTCGCCGCCCTGCACGCTCAACTCGACCGCTGCCGTAACGGCGAGCGCCCAACCATCTTTGTGAGCGGCGACCCCGGCATCGGCAAGACCGCTGTCATCGACGCGTTTTGCGCTGATCTTTCGAATGCGGCGCGGCTGCGCATCGCTCGCGGGCAATCGCTCGAAGGGTTTGGAGGCAAAGAGCCCTTTTACCCCGTCCGCGAAGCCCTGAACGGCCTCAACAGTGCAGACGAGAAGGCGCGGCCACTGCTTACGGCAGCGGCCCCCGGCTGGTTCGGTCACAACGGCGGCTCTTCTCCGTCAATTGGAGAAATCTGCGAGGCGCTCGAAGCACTCAGCCAGACCGGCGCGCTGGTTCTGGTCTTCGAGGACATCCATTGGGCGGACTCCTCCACACTGGACCTCATCTCCGCACTGGCCCGGCGGCGCAGCCGGTCGAAGCTCATGCTGCTCTGCAGCTTCCGGCCAGCGGAGCTCGACACCCATCATCCCCTGCGTCTGCTCGAACAGGATCTGCGCACCAGCCGCCGCAGCGAGCATATATCGCTGGGACCGCTCTCAAAGGAATCGGTTGCCACATACCTGCGCCGTGAACTCGCTGCCGACTCGCTGCCTCCCGGCCTTGCCAGCCTGATCCATCAAAACTCGACCGGTAATCCTCTCTTCATGATCGCTACGCTTGACCATCTGCGCTCGCAGCAGGTGGTGATGAAGAGGAATGGCCAGGTAACCTTGAGCGTGCCGCTTGCAGAAATCGAGCTTGGCGTTCCCGATAGCCTTTCGGGAGTGATTGAGTTGCAACTCGACCGGCTGAGCGATGGGGATCGCAGTCTCCTCGAAGCCGGCAGCATCTCCGGAACTATCTTCCCCGCATGGGCGGCGGCAGCAGCGCTTGAACGCGAGCTCGACGAGGTGGAGGAAGCTTATGCGGCACTGGTTCGCCGTGTGCGCCTGCTCTCCATCGCCGGGCAGGACGAACTGCCGGACGGATCTCGATCGAGCTTCTACGTCTTCTCCCATGCGCTCTATCGGGAGGTGCTCTACGCGCGATTACCCGCGGCACGCCGCGCCCAATGGCACCTGCGGGTCGCCGCCCGGCTGCGGTCCATGTTCGCCGGCCAGGAGGCCAGCGTGGCCCACGAAATTGCGGCGCACACCGCTGCCGGCTCCCGCGCCCGCAGCGCGTGATGAGCGCATTCTAGCCCGGGCCGGTTTCCCCCAGCGGAGACTCCGCAGCCTTGGCTACCTTTCGCTTACGCTTGACCGGCGGTCCCGATTTGGGCGCGCGTTGCTTTCCATTGCCATTGGCCTTCTCTCCGTGCGTCTCGATCACGGCGCGCATCCAGTAGTCGCCCTGCGCGTCCACCTCGATACCGTGTACCTCGCGCTCGAAGCCGGGAAATTTCTTGCCGAACTCCTCCATGGCAAGAATCAGCCGGATTACGGCGCTATCTCTGGCGCCCAGCCGTTCACCGGGCATGGCCACCGGAATCCCCGGCGGATAGGGCACCAGCATCACGCCCGTGATGCGTCCGGCCATCTCGGTGAACTTTACCTTTTCCGTGCCATTTCGTAACAGCTTCTGATACGTTTGCGCCGGAGTGAGCACCTGGTCGGTGTCGAGTTCGCACGCTTCACCCACCAGACCGGTCAGATTCAACTCAATCACCGCCGCATGCATCTCGTCGCTCAATTCCTTAAGCGTCACGTTGCGATAACGGTTTGGGTATTTCGCCACCAGGTCGGGCAGCGCCTCTTCGAGCGAGGCCTCAGTATCGTAGAGCCGCTTGAACTCGAACAGATTCTCGAGCAGACTTCCCCATTTGCCCTTGCTGGTTCCGACCGAGAAGAGCACCAGCACGGTGTAATCGCCGGTGCGCGCGATCTCGACGCGGCGGGAATCGAGAAACTCGGTAAGGATTGCCGCCGGAATCCCCCAGTCGGCAACCAAACCCTGCGCATTGATTCCGGGCATGAGAATGGTGACCTTGGTCGGATCGAGCATGCAGTACTCGTCGGCGATATCGGCGTCCTGGAAGCCGTGCCAATCCTCCCCGGGCTTCAGCGTCCAGCAGTTCGGGTGCGTCGCCAGCAACTCGTCTGGGGCCTCCTCAAACAGGTGCGTCTGTCCTTCGAGGTCTTTCACCTGATCGGGCTGGTAAAGCCGGAAGAACCATCCGCCACCACCTTCAGCCTCCCGCAGCCGATGCGCCACCGAGGACATTGCCTTGCGGAAGGTGATCGCATCCTGAATCGTCTCGTTCATCAGCGTTGGACCCGCCGGCTCCTCCATCATTGCCGCCGCCACATCGAGCGAGGCAATGAGCGGATAGAACGGCGATGTCGTTCCGTGCATCATGAAGGACTCGTTGAACTGGTCGTACTCCAGCGGGGCACGCGGACTCAGCTTGATATGCACCATCGAGGCCATCGAAAACGCCGCCAGCATCTTGTGTGTGGACTGCACCGCAAAGAGCGTCGGCCGGTTCGGCATTTCATCCGGCACATCCATAGCAAACCGGCCGCGATAGATCTGGTGAAACTTGGCGTATGCGTACCACGCCTCATCGAAGTGCACCCGCGGCACGCTTTGCGCCAGCTCTGCCACGACGCGGTTTACGTCATAACAAAGCCCGTCATAGGTCGAGTTGGTCACCACGGCGTAGGTCAGCTCTTTCGATGGCGCGCCCGCTGTCAGCGGGCTTTCGTCAACCAGTTGTTTGATCGCCTGTGGGCTGAACCGGTGGATCGGAACCAGTCCGATCATTCCGTAGCCGTTGCGGGTTGGCGTGGCATACACCGGACGCGCACCTGTCACCGTGAGCGAGTGGCAGATCGACTTGTGGCAGTTCGCGTCGACCAGCACAATGTCGTCCTGCCCGATAACTCCGTGCCCGACAATCTGGTTCGACGTCGACGACCCGCCCAGCACATAAAACGTCCAGTCCGCACCAAAGACGCGCGCAGCATTTCGCTCCGACTCACCCGGAGGCCCGATGTGATCCAGCCACGAACCCAGCGGCGCCGTCGAGATGCCCAGGTCCGACCGCAGCAGATTTTCGCCGAAGAAGCGATGGAATTCCATCCCGACGGGATGCTTCAGGAAGGCCACGCCGCCCATGTGGCCCGGGGCGTCCCATGAATACGCACCCTGATCCGTGTACTTCTTCAGCTCGCGGAAATACGGCGGCAGCAACTGCTCGTTGTAGCGCTCGACAGCAAAGTCGACGCGATTGGCGATGAACTCCGGCGTGTCGCCGAAGAGGTGAATGTACTCGTGCACCTGCTTCACCACTTCGAGGGGGAGTTCGCTCACCAGCGTGCGGTCGGCGATAAGAAAGATCGGCACTTTCTTGTTGCGATGCCGCACCTCGCGAATGATCTTGAGCGCCGCCATCTCGGCAAACTGGTGTTCGCCTTCGAGGTCCCAGTCCAGCAGAATCGCGCTGTGTGAAGGGTCCGACTGCACGAGCGACAATCCGTCCTCGGGCGTTGCCGTGCGAACTACCTCATACCCTTCTTTGCTGATCGCATTCACCAGCCGCTCCATGGCCCGGTCCGACACCGAATCGGTGCCGCCAGCCTCGCTCGCAATCAGCAAAACCCAACGACCTTCTTCCATTCCACCTCGCTTCTTACTCATGTTACAGGCCAATTCCGTATGAATATTTACACAGGATGAAACCACGCGGGCGATCGGCGACCCGGATTATTACGGCTGCACTTTCACCAGGACAAGCTCATCCGGGGTCAGGCTCAGATCCAGCCGATTTCCCTGGAGCTTAACCGCTTCCGGCGGCGGAAGAGCGGTGTGACGGTTCAACTCCTCCACCTGCTCTGGCGTTGGGTCCAGCGGCTTGCCCATCGCCGCATAGTGCGGCAGCACATTCCCATGATCGCGATCTACCTTCTGAATGGTGATTCGCGCCGCTGCCGGAAGATTGCGGAAATCCAGATCCATCTGCTTCGTAGTTCCCTGCTGATCGGGGTCAACCAGATTCCAGGCGGCGATCGCCAGTCCGCCATCAGAGGTCTTCGTCACAATGACGTTCTTCGAGGCGTCCGCAATCCGGGCATCGCCAAGTTGATGCAGCAATCCATAAGCGTAGTAGCTGGGCTTGTTGATGCCCCCCTTGGCGCGCAATCCGAACATCCCCACGAATGGCTGCGGAATAGGGCCCCCCTCCTCAAACACATCGGAGAAGGTCCAGAACGACATCATATTCACCAGGCCGTCGCATTCGCGGACGGTATTCGCCAGCGCCGGCCCCACGAAGATGGTGTCGCGTGACTCCTGCATTCCCTGTACGTTCCATTCGGTCCAGAAGAGCGGCAGATCCGGCATGGGTGACGACTTTATCTCTCCGTGGACCTTGGCAACCGCGCGGCACACTCGGTCGTCCATGGGAATATCTTCGTTTGTACCGAAAAGATTTTCGACGGTGTCGTCCGCGTACCCGTGCGTGGACACGAAGTCGACCGGAACATGATTCGCCGCAGTAAACTTCAGAAAGTCGGGGACCCATGCCGCCGCTGCCGTCGCCGGTCCGCCCACCCGCAGCCGCGGACTCACCTTCTTCAGATCCCGCGCAGTGTGCGCGTAAAGCTCGAAATACGATTTCTGCCGTGGTATTCCACCCCAGAAATCGATATTCGGCTCATTCCACACTTCGAAGTACCACTTCGATACTTCGTCAATGCCGTAGCGGTCGACGAGATGCTGCGCAAAGTGCGTCATCAGGTCATCCCAGCCCTCCATGCTCTTTGGAGGCGAAACGTTCTGCTTGTACCAGAAGGGATGCAGCGCGTCAGGGTTGAAGGCCAGCTTCTTGGGCATGAAGCTGATCTCAACGAACGGACGGACGCCGTTCTTCAGCAGCCCGTCGTAGACCTGATCGACATACGCAAAGTTGTAGACCGGGTTACAATGCTCGTCTTCGGTGTAGACGCCCAGCTGGTCATGCAGAATCGCGTGAAACCGCACGTAGCGGAAATCCGTGACCTGCTTCACCGCACGCAGATCGTCGCGGTAGCTCTCGCGCAGCGTGAGGATCGCTCGCCCTGAGCCGAACATCTCCTCCCAGAAATGAGGGAATGCAGTTGTCGGAGCATTTGCATCGATTTCGACTTTCTCCTGCGCAGGAACAGGCTGGCTTGAGACTACTAAAGTGGCTAAAACCAGCACGAAGCCGCACCAGCGATTCAATCGCATCATGAAGCACCTCTCTGCATCCAGTGGATGCCGCCTGTGAAAGAAAGACGGCTAAATAATTTGGACGGTCAGGCTCTGACTTGGAACGGGGCCTGACTGGAAGCCCGGCAGGATAGCGAGCGCGCCTCCGGCAAGCGCGAGGAGTCAGGCATGAACTGCCGGGGGCTGGTCGGCACTTTTGCGTGGCCGGTTCTCAGCCCGCTCCATTACCGAATGAATCTCGGCAATGATCGCTAATGCAATGCTGGTGGGATCTTTCGATCCGATATCCAACCCAACAGGAGAATGCAGTCGCGCCATGCACTCGCCAACCGTAAGACCTAGCTCCGGCACAATCTCCGATAACAACCGCTCAGTCCGCTTCCGTGGTCCGAGAACTCCGAGATAGTCGGCGTCACTCGGGAGAAGCCCGCGCAGCGTCAGGCGATCCTGCTCATAACTGTGTGTAAGCAAAACTGCTGCATCCCGGGCGGTCAGCGTAATCTGATGGAATGCGTTGAGCACGAATACTTCGTCGGCAGTCGGGAACCGCTCCCGCGTAGCCAGGTGCGCGCGGCCGTCCACCACCGTAGTCTTCCATCCCAGCTTGGCGGCGAACTCAACCAATGGGACCGCATCGTCTCCGGCGCCGACTACCAGGAGAGCGACCCGAGGCGGCAGGTATTCAGCAATGATGGTGTCCTTGCGCTGCTGCCAAAGCCATTTCCGCTCTTGCAGCGCCTGATGTGCCAGCGCAACCATCTCGCGGGACGGTGTCCCGAGATGGGTTTCGCCTTCCTCCGACAAGATAAGCCGAGTTCCAAGATCTGAAGGCGACTCGGATTCGATTACCGATACAAATACCGTGCCCTTCCGGGACTCCAGGCTGCGCTCGAGAGCGGCAAGAACCCGCTCCGCTGCCGCGCCCCGTTCGAGGAGAACGGAGACCGTGCCTCCGCAGCCAAGCCCATAGGGCATCTCAGAGTCGTCATCGTAGAAGCTGCTATAACGCTGAACCGAGGGGCCGGTCTCGGTGAGCCACCAGGCTTTTTTCTGTACCTCGGCCTCGAGACAACCTCCGCTGATCGTGCCGGCACGGCGTCCGGAGCTTGTCATCAGCATCCGCGCTCCCGGTTTCCGGTACGAAGAGCCTTCAATCCCGACCACGGTGGCAAGGCAGATCTCGTCGTTTCGCGCTCGCGCCTCTTTCCAGAGTTTCAGGATTAACCGCAACTCAGACATACTTAAATGCTACATCGCGACCTGCGCCGCGAGCAGCAGGTTGTCATATTTGGGATCGGCTCATTCGGTTACGACGGCCTTTACCAGGTTGCGAGGCTTATCCACGTTCACGCCGTGCAGAACAGCGGTGAAATAGGCAAAAAGCTGGAGAGGCACAACCTCAAGCAAAGGCAGGAGAAACTCGCTCACGGCCGGAACAGCAACCGAATAATTGCTTAATTTATGGGCTTCCTCGTCGCCTTCCGTCCTGACTGAAATGATCGTCGCGCCCTGTGCCTGCATGTCGCGCATCAATTGCAGCGTCTTCTGGTACCGCAACACGGAGTCCGGATCCTCGTCATCGCGGGTCGCCAAGACAACTAAAGGCGCGTCCGGGCTCACCAGGGCGTTCGGCCCATGCTTCAATTCACCGGCAGGATAGCCCTCAGCCTGAACGTAGGCCGACTCTTTCAGCTTGAGTGCGCCTTCGCGAGCAATCGCATAGTGAATGGCGCGCCCAAGATAAAGGAACCCGCGAGCGGCACGCGTCTTTTCTGCTATTTCGTGGACCAGGGCCTCCCATTCCTCCAGCGATGCGGCCAATAACGCGGGCAGGTGCTCCAGGCGTTCCAGGTGGGCGGCGACAGCCTGCGCCGTCATCCTGCCCCCAAGCCGCGCCACGTAAAGCGCAAGCAGGTAAAGGACACAAAGCTGTGTGGTGAAGCTCTTGGTCGCCGGAATCGCCCGCTCCCTGCCGGCGAGCGTGGGCAGCGACGCGTCCGCCTCGCGGGCCATAGTCGATTCCGGATTGTTGGTGATGGCCATGGTTGCCACTCCACGCGTCCTGGCTTCGCGCAGAGCCGCGAGCGTGTCGGCCGTCTCACCAGACTGCGAGATCACCAGCAATCCGGGATCGTGCAGGGTGTGCGTAGAGCGATAGGAGTATTCACTCGCGTACTCCACGTCAACCGCGAGGCCTGCGTAATCCTCCAGCATGATTTCGCCCGCCAGGCCTGCATGGCGGCTCGATCCACTGGCGGCTATGACCAGCCGCTGACGTCCGCGGAGGATATCTGCGATTTTCGGAAACGATTCGGCGTTCAGCGAGCCGGCTTGAGCATATCGGGCAATGGTCGCGGTGAGGGCCTCCGGCTGCTCGTAGATCTCCTGGAGCATTGCGTGCGCATAGCTTCGAGACATTGGGTGAGGGCTTCCTTTGGCGGCAACTGGCCCAATCAAGATGCTGAAGGACCTGCCTCCAAGTTACCATGATGTATAGACAACTGTACCGAACTGCAAGTACAAAGTCTCAGACGGCAATTTTGCGGGGAACCTGACCGGCTCGAAATCCGTCTACCAGAGGAATCGAAATCAGGGGCAGCGGCGCATTTGCCAGGGCTCAGGCCCAGGACTCAGGTATGGAGAGCTTTCACAAACCTTGCGGTAATCGCCTCGGGCCGAGTGATTGCGGACCCGACGACGACCGCATATGCACCCAGATCCAACGCATGTCTTACTTCCTCCGGTTGCGAAATATGACCTTCCACGATCACCGGTACGCGAAGTCCCCGGACCATGCGCTGCACCAGATCCCAGCTTACGGCGCGAAATCCTGCCGTCTCCGGCGTGAATCCGTAGAGAGTGGTAGCCACGGCGTCCGCGCCGGCCTCCTGGGCATCCAGGGCTTCCTCAAACGAGGCGATATCTGCGAGCACCGGCTTCCGGATCTCAGTGTGGATCCGGCTGAGCAGATTTCTCCAGGGCTCAGCGGTCGCTGTTCTGTTGGTGGTGCAGTCCAGAGCGATGACATCGGCGCCCGCCGCGGCGACCGATTCCGCAGCGGCGAAGTCAGGCGTGATCGAGACCTCGTCCCCGATCTTGCGCTTCTCGATGCCGATGATCGGCACGTCAATTTCTTGCCGGAAGGCCTGGATACATGCGGCGCCATTCGCTCGCAGGCCTCCGGCCCCGCCGCGAACGACGGAAATGGCGATGCGCCTCAGGGTGTCCACGCTGTCGAGTGGATCGCCAGGCGGCGCCTGGCAGGAAACGATCAGAGATCCGCGAAGAGAAATGGGAAACATAGCGGGCGAAGATACAGAACCGGTTGCGATGCGAAACCCAAGCATAAGGCATACGCAGGTTTGCCACTACGCCGGTTTGCGGCCGGTCACCGAGACGGCAACTGTTTTACAACCCGATCGACAGCGCGCAAGAAAACACGGAACGAGGATCTCAGTGTCGAAAAGCAACTTGAGTAACCGTCAGCAAAGCGAACCGACAGTGCAGCCGCTCGATAAGAACGGATTCATACCGCTTTATTTTCAAATACAGCGCGCCCTGATGGAAAAGATCCAGTCCGGCGAGTTGTCCGAGGGCGATCCGTTGGCGTCGGAAGAAGAGCTCTCACGCGCCTATCAGGTGAGCAGGATGACCGCGCGCCAGGCGCTGCACGGTCTCAAGACCAACGGGTACGCCTTCAGCGAAAAGGGCCGTGGAACCTTCGTCAGCCGTCCCAAGCTCGAGAAAAATATTCTTCACCTGCAGGGCTTTACCGAGGACATGCGGCGAAGAGGTATGAAGCCCAGTTCACAATTGCTCGAGCAGTCTGTGATTTCTGTGACCGAAGACCTTATGGAGAAGCTGAAACTCGACGCAAACGAAAAGGTGATGCGCTTGCGTCGCCTTCGCCTGGCAGACGGCATCCCCATGGCTCTCGAACAATCCAACATCCCGCTGCGGCAGTTTCCCGGGCTCGACCGCATCGATTTCGCGAAACAGTCTCTCTATCACACGCTTCGCGAACGCTACGGAGTAAGGGTGGGGTATGCCGACGAGATCATCGAGGCACTCCCGGCCACGCGGGAGGAGTCCGAATTGCTGACGATTCCGCGCAAGGCGAGCGTCCTCTCCATCAGCCGGATCATTCTCACGACCCAGGAGTCGCCCATCGAAGCGGCATGCTCGCGCTATCGAGGCGACCGCTACCGTGCGTCGATTCGCGTTCCCGTTACCACGATTGAATGAGCAGGATTGTCGCGGTTGAGCAAGAATAGTTCCAGATGCAAACCTGGGACGCAATTGTGGTGGGCGCGGGACCCGCCGGATGCGCAGCCGCATATGACCTGGCCGCGGCAGGTCGCGAAGTGCTGTTGCTGGACCGCGCGATTTTTCCTCGCCAGAAGGCCTGCGCCGGTGGACTGACTCTCAAAACCGTTCAGGCGCTGCGGTATTCGGTTGATCCGGTCGTTCGGCAGAAGATTTCACACATGCGCCTTGAGCGCGATGGCAGCCGGTCCAGTGTTCTGCGTCGACGTTCGCCGTATTGTTACATGACGGTCCGACGGGAGCTCGACGACTATTGCCTGCGTCAGACTCTGAGCGCGGGGGCGAAGTTTCAACACATTCGCGCCATTGAGGCTGTCACCGAAGACGAGTCCGGTGTGACTCTTCGTGCCGATGGCCAGGCCCTGCGGGCGCGGTTCCTTATAGGCGCTGATGGCGTTCACAGCCGCGTGCGTCAACTCACCGATGGCGGCAAGGGGTGGTTCTGGCGTGCCTTCGCCCTTGAAGCCGTCGTTCCCATAGCAGCTGCCGCTGAGCAGGAGCTTGTCTTCGATTTTGCTCCGATTCGAGATGGGTACGGGTGGGTTTTCCCGAAGGGCGACCATGTCAACGTCGGGCTCTACTCTTACGCGCCGGAAGAAAAGATCGATCGGGCGCGGCTCGCCGCTTACATTCACCGCCGGTTCGGGACGGTGTCAGCCGAGGATATGATCGGCCAGTACGCCGGCTTTGGCGCAGCGCAGCACCGAATCCTGCCGACACGAACCTTCCTGGTTGGTGACGCGGGAGGGTTCGTCGATCCTCTCACTGGGGAGGGTATTTATTTCGCAATTGCGAGCGGGCAGGCGGCTGCGGAAGCGATCGAAGCCGACCTGAAAAGCGAGACCACCGCTTATGAGCGCTTCGCGCAAATCACCGCAAAAGTTCGCGCTGATCTCGCGGTCACCACGTCAGGTGCCCGATGGTTCTATTCGAATCTCGATCAGGGTTACCGGATTTTGTCGTTGCGCCTGCTCCAGTCCACAGTGTTAAATGCCTTTGCAAAAGGATTCAACCCCGCAAGGCTTGCTGCACGGGTCAGAAGACTGCTACCGCGGACCTCGTAAAAATTTAACTTGCCACCGTCCATGGGGCATCGACAATCTAACAAAACGAGTTAAGATAGTTTTTCGATTCAACAACGCAATTTCCTCGACTCTTTAAGCAAACGTACTGGAACCTTGATAGGGAGAGGACCAGCAAGATGCTTCCTGGATGGCCTGGAGTGGGGCGGTTGACGCGGTTTGTTTTTGCCGCAGCACTCATTTTGTCCAGCCACGCGTTTGCAGAAGGCCCGCAGTCTACTCCGAGCATATTCGCGCCTGCTTCGACCCCGGCTACGGAGATTCACCATCTCTCGTTGTTCGTGCTCGAGATTACGGGGGCAATTTTTGTCGTAGTTGCCAGCCTGCTCACCTACGTGATCATCCGCTTTCGCGCGCGTCCCGGTGATGACGAAAGTGAGCCGGCACAGGTCTACGGAAGCAACCAGGTTGAGCTGGCCTGGACCGTCATCCCGGTGCTCATTGTCGTTGTGCTCTTTCTCACAACCGCGCGGGTGATCTTCGCAATTCAGGATGCTCCCAAACCCCAGGCGGCTCTCGAGGTCACCACCGTCGGGCATCAGTTCTGGTGGGAATTCCGCTACCCTAAACAAGGCATCAACGCGGTGAATGAGTTGCATGTCCCGCTCAGCAGCGCAGACCATCCCACGCCAACCTACATCAAGCTGCTTTCTGCCGACGTCGATCACAGCTTCTGGGTGCCACAATTGGCCGGGAAGACCGATCTGATCCCGAATCACCCAAACGACATCTGGATCGATCCACAGCAACCCGGGCTTTATCTCGGACAGTGCGCGCAGTTCTGCGGAGTCCAGCACGCGAATATGCTGCTGCGGGTTTACGTGGATACGCCGGAGCAGTTCGCCGCCTGGGTGAGCAACCAGGCAAAGCCCGGCGTTCAGGACCCATCGGTCGCCGAGGGCCGTCACGTCTTTGAGACGCAAGCCTGCATGAACTGCCACACGGTCCGAGGTACTGTAGCCACCGGTCGGTTCGGTCCGGATTTGACGCACTTGATGAGCCGCGACACCCTTGCCTCCGGCATGATTCCGAATACAAGAGACAACTTGAAGCAGTGGATCAAGGACCCTAACACGATCAAGCCGGGCTCACTGATGCCGGCCATGCAGTTGAGCGACGAACAACTCGACCAGGTTACAAATTACCTGGAAACGTTGAAATAGAGGGAACGATGGCGGATCAAACGCTTCCCATTCACGGCACTCTGGATCTGACGCCGCCGCGCGAGCGCCATAATCTGCTGCTCGACATCCTGCACGACTGGGTGATTACGGTTGACCACAAGAAGCTGGGCCTGATGTACATGATGATGTCCATCTTCTTTCTTCTCGTGGCCGGTGCGGAAGTTCTCCTGATCCGCATTCAGCTCATGGTGCCGAACAATCACTTCTTGTCACCGCAGACCTTCAATCGCATGTTCACCATGCACGGAACCACCATGGTCTTCCTGGTGGGAATGCCGCTCGTTTTTGCCTGGGCTAACTACATCATCCCGTTGCAAATTGGCGCGCGCGACATGGCGTTCCCGCGACTGAATGCTTTCAGCTTCTGGATGACGTTATTCGGTGGCCTGCTCCTCTACTACAGCTTTATCGGCGGACCTGGACTTTACGGAACAGGGAGCGCTCCGGATGTTACCTGGTGGGCCTACGCGCCTCTGACCTTGAAGGCCTTCTCACCCGGAAACGCCACTGACTATTGGGCTCTTGCGCTCATCGTCACTGGGTTCGGGACCGTCGGTGGCGGAATCAATATCCTCGCTACTGTACTTTCCATGCGGTGTAAGGGCATGACCTTGATGCGCATGCCACTATTCTCATGGGTCATGTTCATCGACGGCGCGTTTGTGCTCATCGTCATTACGCCGCTCACAGCCGCACAGATCATGCTGTTGATTGATCGCTATCTGGGGGGGCACTTTTTCGATACCCAGGCTGGCGGCTCGGCTACTGTCTGGATGCATTTCTTCTGGATCTTCGGTCATCCCGAAGTCTACGTTTTGGTCTTTCCCGCGTTTGCCATCGCCAGCGAGGTTATTCAGATCTTCTCACGCAAGGCC
>CAWAYO010000087.1:0-22195 GCA_963786085.1 uncultured Acidobacteriaceae bacterium | reverse complement strand
CTTGGCCTTGTCATCACTGATCATTGGATGCCGGATCTGAACGGCCCTCAATTTGTTCAGATTCTCCGCCGGCGCATGCCCGCGACCCCGGTGTTGGTCGTCAGTGGCATGCCCGATGCTCAAGCAGAGTATGCGGATTTGAATGTCCTATTCCGCACAAAGCCCATACCCCCGGACCAATTGCTCTCGCTCGTCGATTTCCTGCTCGATGCACGTATGAGCCGTACTGCCTGATCCCATTTAGGGCTCCACTGGTTTTGTTGGTGCGTCACCCCCGGCTGGCCATACTGCTAATTGGCGCCACCGATCGCGGTCTGCGACAATAGAGGAGCCCGCCATGCCGACCTTTGGCAGTTTCGCTCTTCTGTTTGCCCTGGCCCTCAGTGGATACACGCTGGTTGCTGGCGCTGTTGCCCTTAGGCAGCTTGCCGCCGGGAATCGCGGACTCATTTCGCCGGAGCGATTGGCGGGAACTGCTCGCCGCGCAGGTATCGGCAGTTTTGTCGCTACGACTGCAGCGGCCTTTGCGCTGGTGTGGGCCGCATTCAATAACGACTTCTCTGTTGCGTACATCCTTCATCACAGCAATCGTGCTCTTCCCGGACCGTATAAGTTCGCCGCGCTTTGGTCAGGGCAGGAGGGCTCGCTCTTGCTCTGGGCGTGGCTCCTCTCGATTTATGGATTCGTGCTGCGGCTGCGCCATAAGGTCGACGTAAAACTCACAGCGTATGCTTCAACCATCCTCGCCGGCATTCAGGTCTTCTTTCTTCTTCTGCTCAACTTTGCTGCTACCCCCTTTTCCCTGGTGGGCGGGACCGTGCCACCTGATGGTTTTGGCCTCAATCCGCTGTTGCAATATCCCGAGATGGTTATCCATCCCCCGATGCTGTACCTCGGATACGTCGGATTTGCGGTGCCATTCGCCTTCGCATTGGGCGCACTAATGATGCGCTACCCCGGCGAGAAGTGGATTCATATCACCAGGCGCTGGACCATGGTCACATGGCTCTTTCTCACCTGCGGCATCTTCCTTGGCGCTCACTGGGCCTACTCGGTTCTCGGCTGGGGCGGCTACTGGGGATGGGATCCCGTGGAAAACGCCTCGTTGATGCCCTGGCTCACCGGGACTGCATTCCTGCACTCCGTCATGATGCAGGAGAAGCGTGGCATGATGAAAAGCTGGAACGTCTGGCTGATATTCTCCACATTCTTGCTCGCTATTTTCGGGACGCTACTCACTCGCTCCGGCCTTGTAAGCTCCGTTCACGCCTTCGCGCAGTCGTCGATCGGCACATGGTTCTGGACCTTCCTTGTCATCGTTCTCTCGGTATGCCTCTTCACGTTTATCCTGCAACGTGACCACCTCAAGGCTGAGAACAAGATTGAGTCACTTGTTTCCCGTGAATCCAGCTTTCTCTTCAACAACCTGGTCCTGCTCGCGGCCTGTTTCACGGTGCTTTGGGGAACACTCTTTCCGATTCTGTCTGAATACGTACAGGGAAATAAAGTCACGGTTGGTGCACCGTTCTACAACCGCGTAGCCGTTCCGATCGGATTATTTCTACTCTTTCTGACTGCTATCGGCCCATTGCTGGCCTGGCGCAGCTCGTCCTTCAAGAGCATTCGCAAGAATTTCGTCCTACCGACGATCGCCGGCATCATAACCGCAATCGTCGTGATCGCGTGCGGCGTTCGCCCCTGGGAGATATTTACCACCAGCGATCAGGGCTCCTTTTATTCCTTCATCGCGTTCACTTTGGCCGCAGTCGTCGTTACAGCGATCAGTGCGGAGTTCCTCCGCGGCGCCGGAGTCATCGCACGGCATACGGGGCAAAACCTCCTAGCCTCGATGGTCCAGCTCACTCGTCGCAACACGCGCCGCTACGGCGGATACATCGTCCACTTTGGCGTTGTCGTCATCTTTATCGGTATCGCCGGTTCAGCTTTCAACCAGAGCAAGGAAGAAGAACTCGGATTCAAGCAGAGTCTCAATATTGGCCCTTACCGCATCGAATGCCAGAGCTACTCGCAGGACTCGAACGCCAACTACGACACGGAATACGCTCTCCTCGATGTCTATCGCGGAGGCAAGAAGGTCACCCAGCTTGCGCCCGAAAAGCGCTTCTACACTGCGAGCCAGCAACCCTCAACGATTGTGGCGAATCACTCGACACTGGCGTGGGATGTTTACGTAATTTACGCAGGGAAAAATCCCGACACCGGCCAACCCATCATCAAAGTTTTTCTCAATCCACTGGTCGCGTGGATCTGGATCGGTGTCGGCATCGTTGTCCTGGGTACCGGTGTTGCCCTTGTCCCGAACATGACAGCCGCGTTGGCGGCCAGCCGTAATCGCGCCGCCGCGCTCGCACCGTCTGCCGAAGCGGTGATCGCCCGGGGTGGGGACTGATGCTGAAGCTTCCGCTACTCGGTCGGTTGCTTGCTGTGGCTGTTATCGCCGTTCTCACTATGGGCTCGGCAAGCACCGCTGTCCGCTACAACGATCTCGGCCACAAGATGATGTGCGTCTGCGGTTGCAATCAGATCCTCATCGAGTGCAACCACCTTGGATGTCCCGATTCCGATCGCATGCTCGGCGAACTGCGCGCCAGCATCGCCGGTGGATCGAACGACGACGCTATCTTGACGGCCTTCCAGGAGAAATACGGCCCCACTGTCCTCGCTGCCCCGATGCTTACCAAATTCAACGTTATTGCCTGGGTCGTACCCCCCGCCGTGCTGATCCTCGGCATCGTCGCCACTGCGGTTCTCGTGCGCCGGTGGCGTCTTCGTGCCGCGGCTATTCCCGCCGCGCCGCCCGCGCCGCATTTCCCGGCCATGCGTGAACGCATCCGCAGGGAGACAGAACTATGATCGTTGTCGCCTGTGGGGTGCTTCTGCTAGGGGTCCTCTTTTATGTCTTCTATCCCGAGCGTCATGTAGAGGAACAGCACCAGAAGACACGGCTTGAATACCTCCGCGAGCGGAAAGATGTCCTCTACGACAACCTGCGCGATCTCAACTTCGAGTACCGCGCCGGGAAGTACGTGCAAGAGGACTATGCCATGCAGCAGGCTGACCTCGAGAACGAAACGGCCGAGGTGCTCGCCGAAATCGACGTGCTCGAAGCCGAGCCGCGCTGAGCTGTGCTCCTATAATCTGAGGAAGATCATGAAACCACTCCTACGCTCGCGCCTTTGCCGAGCCAGCATGTTGACCGCTCTCGGTCTTGCTATTACTGCCATCGCTCAGGCTGCGTCGATCACCGGCGTCGTCACCAATAAGACGACGAACAAGCCTGCCGCGGGAGATGACGTCGTGCTCATTGCGTTCGGCCAAGGCATGCAGGAAGCGGGGCGTACGAAGACCGATTCTCAGGGGCACTTCACTCTCGATCTTCCCGATAACGGGATGCATCTGGTGCGCGTCGATCACCAGAAGGCGGCATACTTTGAACCCGTTCAGCCAGGGACCAAGACGGTCAACGTTACCGTTTATGATGTGGAGCCCAAGGTCGCGGGTGTTTCGGCCGAAGCCGACGTGATGCGTATTGAAACTACGCCGCAGGGCCTGCACGTTGTTCAAAATTACTTTGTTAAAAACGACTCGAATCCGCCGCGGACGCAGTTCAGCAACCGCGCATATGAAATCTATCTCCCTCCCGATGCCAAGATTGAGGCGTCGGCGGCGATGGGGCCCGCCGGCATGCCGGTCTCTTCGTCTCCCGTGCCGCTGGGGGATCCCGGCCACTATGCTTTCGTGTTTCCCGTGCGACCCGGGGAGACCCGCTTCCAGCTGAGCTATACGCTCCCGTACAGCGGCAGTTACAAGTTCACGCCACGCCTTGCTCTGCCCACTGAGAACGTCGCGATCATGCTCCCCAAAGGCATGCAGTTCTCCGGCGGCGCTCCGTTCCAACCAGCTGACGTAGATGCGAACGCCCAGACTTTTCTGGCGCGCAATGTGCAGCCGTCGCAGGCGCTCGCCTTTACCGTATCCGGCACCGGATCAATGCCGCGAGATTCGGAACAGACGGGCGCAAGTGCGCCAAATGCCGGGACTCCGGCGGGTATGCCCGGCGCCCCCGATCAGTCTGCCGCCGCAGCCGACAACCGTCCGGGCGGCGGGCTGGGCACTCCGATCGATACGCCCGATCCGCTGCAGAAGTATAAGTGGTGGATCCTGAGCGGGCTGGCTCTCGTTCTGGTTATCGCCGCCGGATTTTTCCTCCGCGGAAAGCCGGCTCCGGCGGTGGCGACTGCGGGTCTGGCTCCCTCGCCGCTGATTCCGACTCCGCAGTTGTCCGCCAAATCCAACCAAAGTCCAAGTTCACTGCTGGCTGCGCTTAAGGACGAGCTGTTCGCGCTCGAAACCGAACGGCTGGAAGGGAAGCTTTCGGAAGCCGACTATGCCGAAACTAAGTCCGCGCTTGAGGTGGTGCTGCGGCGGGCGCTCGCGCGCCAGGCAGTGCGATAGCCCTGGCTGCTCACGGGTACGGGGACCCCTTCCCCCCTGTTTTCCTATAGCTTGTAACTGATTCTTTCTACAGCCGGTTAGCAATTGTGGCGTTAACTCATTCATTCAATTGATTGGGTCTGTAATCGATTCATTCGATTATAGTTATGAAGCAACGATGAGGCTTTGGACTGTAACCGTTTCATTCTATTGACGCATGCTGTAACCGATTCATCGGCCAGTGGTTATGGGTGGCGAGCTTTGGAAGAAAGCAGACACTGAAAGGCCCGCTGAAGCGGGCCTTGAGGGATCTCCTAGTTCTATTTTATCGGGCGGAAAGAAATAGTCGGCCAGATTTTGAACGCCATCTTCAGTCTGAAATTAAGAGGCTAGCAGGAAAGTTCGGGGCCAGGGCTTGACGGATCGAGGATGGTCGACGAGTGTATTGGCCCATAGCAACAATTGAGAACTACCTCTGCTTTGCAGGTCGCTCGCGGGTCTCCAACTCCGATATACCGACTTGTCGGTAGTTATCGTGATTCAGTGAGTGCATTGGCGAATGCACCCACCGGTATGCGCCAATCTCAGATGGGTTAATGCCCAGATGTCTCGGAGGCGCGTGCAGCGCCTGGGTGTCGATGTACTCCCGGATCTTCGTCAGTTTGCCGTTTCGAACAGTGATGTCGAAAACCCAATCGTCCCTGAACTTCTTATCGGTGGCCTTGATTTTCCCCGTGGCGACGCCGATGGCCAGAACCCGATCTCCCTGCGCCACAAATTCGGGAGGCGTTGGGTATGTCATTTCCACTTCTTCAGAGGCCTTCCGAAGCGTTGCCGCAACTCCTGAGTGCCCGCGGTGCGTGCCCGCCAGCGGCCAGTCTTCGCCCGGAATGATCCACTCAATGTCTTCAGCGACCAACGCGAGCAGGGCTTGCTTGTCGCCGCTTCCGATTGCTGTGAAGAAATCTTTCACAACCTGTACATTCTGTTCGGTGCTCATTGAATCTCTCCTTCCTTCATCTAGTGAGTTGATCGAATGGAACATTTCGCAATCCCTCCTTCTCGAACCAAGCACGGTCGCGAAAGCGGTTATTGCTGCTTCTTAAACACATCCTGGAATATGAGTTGGCCCCAAGTGCGTCCGCGTGCGTGCACGAGCCATCCACCCTCGTTCAGCTTTCCCAGCTTGACGGGTGCGAACCCGAGTTGTTTGGCCAGGTCCGCCACGGGAGCGACCGCGTCTTCGTCGTCGCTCGAAAGAAAAACGACGCGGTGGCCGCCCTCTACGATCGGGTTGGTAGCCAGCTTGGCCGCGCCCAAGTGATTGAAGCCCTTTACGAGCTTGGCATCGGTGAATGACTTTGCCGCAAAGGCGGAGGACGGGAGGCCGTCGAGTTCCTCAGCCGGGACAGGAAACGAGTTCATCGCGTCGATGATCGTCTTGCCTTTCCAGCTCGGCAGGGCTTTGGCGATTTCGCGATGTTCCCCGAACGGGACCGCCAGAAAGATGATGTCGGCCTTGAGCGCTTCTTGCAGTGACTTGGGAACGACAGTGGGCCCAATCGCCTGAGCCTGCGGGGCCAACTCCTCGGGCGGCCGACGACTCGCGACGGTCACGTCGATATTTTTACGGGCGAAGGCGTGGGCGAGGGCCTGACCTATCTTGCCGAATCCAACAATTGCGCAGCTCATACTTTTCTCCGATATCTATTGATGTTGTATTGCCGCTGATCGAATCCCGTTGAGTGCATAGCGGCTTTCACTCAACGGGCCCCCTGGCTTAGACGGCCGTCATGCCGCCATCCACGAACAGCTCCACGCCGTTCACGTAACTGGAATCGTCTGAAGCAAGGAACAACGCCACCGTCGCGATCTCGTCAGGCTGGCCCATCTTGCCGCGCGGGATGAGGGATTCGAAAAATTCCCTCGCTTCCTTGGTGAGAACTTCTTCCTGCATCGGTGAGGTGACAGCTCCCGGGACCAGAAGATTCACGCGGATCTGTCTGCCCTTGAGTTCGTTGACCCAGGTGCGTGCGAAGGAACGCAACGCCAACTTGCTGGCGGCATACACACCGAAACCAGGGAAACCCTTCGCCGAAGCGTTGGACCCCGTCATGATGATCGATCCGCCATCGCTGAGCAGCGGCAATGCCTTCTGAACGGTGAACAGTGTGCCCCGCACGTTCAGATCGAAGGCCGCGTCAAAGTGCTCCTCGGTGATCTGGCCCAGCGGCAGTGACTCGCCCTTGCCGGCACTCGCGAACAGGATGTCGATCTTGCCCTTTTCGCGTTTGACCGTTTCGAAGAGGTGGTCGAGGTCGCTTAGCTTGGCTGCGTCACCGCGCACTGCGGTTACGTTTCTGCCGATAGCCTTGATGGCCTCATCGAGCTGCTCTTGGCGGCGGCCGGTGATGAAGACATAAGCACCTTCCTCAACGAACCGCCTGGCGCTAGCCAGCGCCATACCGCTTGATCCGCCGGTGATGACTGCAACTTTTCCTTCGAGCTTTCCCATGGTTTGTCCTTTTGTAGATGTGTGATCTTTCGTGCGATACGGTTCTCTTGCGGCTCCAATTCGCGAGCTCAGATAGCGGAGAAGCCGCCGTCCACTGCGAAATCCATGCCATTCACGTAACTCGACTCGTCGGAAGCGAGAAAGAGCGCTGCCGCCGCAATTTCCCCAGGACGGCCCATTTTTCCGCGGGGGATTAGGGACTCAAACATCTCCCTTGTGGCCTTGTCGAGCCGCTGCGAGTCCGGCGTGTCCACCTGCCCTGGGCTCAGTACATTCACTCGAATCTTTCGGCCCTTCAGCTCGTTGAGCCACGTGCGTGCGAATGAGCGCAGCGCCGCTTTGCTCGCCGCATACACGCCGAAGCCAGGGAATCCTTTCACAGACGCAACCGAACCGGTCAATATGATGGAGCCGCCGTCGTTGATCAGGGGCAGGGCTTTCTGCGCCGTAAACAACGTTCCTCGCACAATCAGACCGAACTCTTTGTCGAAATGCTGCTCGGTGATCTCGCCCAGTACGGCGGGCTCGCCCTTGCCGGCACTGGCGAACAGGATGTCGATCTTGCCCTTCTGCTTACGGACCGTATCGAACAGGTGGTCGAGGTCGTCGAGATTCGCTGCGTCGCCGCGCACGCCGGTCACGTTCCGGCCAATCAGTTTGACGGCCTCATCGAGCGCGTCCTGCCTGCGGCCCGTGATGAAGACGTAGGCACCTTCTTCAACGAACCGCTTGGCACTGGCCAGCGCCAGGCCGCTCGATCCGCCCGTGATGACTGCAACTTTACCTTCCAGCTTTCCCATAAATGACTCCTTCCGAATGTGTTTAGCATCCATTACAGGAGAGTAGATAGCTTTCGTGGTGGATACGAATTGCCCGAAAGTCCAAGTATTTTGTCTATTCGTCCAAATAGAGGGGCTACCTTGGATCCAATCACAGACATCTTCCGCACAATGCACGTCAATGTCTTCGGTCTGCACAGGCTCGAAGCCACGGCCCCATGGGGTGTAAGGCAGGAAAATCAGAACGAAGACAAGGTCACGCTTTCCGACAGGGGAAAGCCCCCCACAGATGCGGCGCACTTCGCCATGCTTTCGCGCGGCAACTGCTGGCTAAGCGTGGAAGGGAGTTCAGAGCCAATTCCACTCACTGGTGGTGACTGCTTTCTGCTTGCCCCAGGCACTTCGATCGTCTTGCGCGACAGCGCTCGAACACGTCCACGGTGGACTTTCCGCGAGATCGGCGCCGGCGCCAACGGCAATGTCGCTCAGTGTGGCGGAGGTGGCGCCCCAACGACCATCGTCTGTGGGTCCTTGAGCTTTGATCGCGGCGGTCTGAAACCGATCACACATTTCTTGCCCAACTTCATTCTGATCAAGGCCGATCAGGCACGCACACTTGCGCTTCACACAACCATGCAGGCGCTGGCCTCAGAGATGGCGGAACAGGCGCCGGGATCTGGCGTCGTCGCGAGTCGGCTGGCCGAGGTTCTGTTTATCCAGATACTCCGGGCATACATCGCATCGGAACCGGAACGCAACCAGGGATGGCTTCGTGCCGTTTTCGATCCTCAAATCGGCACTGCCCTGACTGCATTTCACGATCGTGTGGGGGCGCCATGGACGGTCGAGTCTCTGTCCGAAGCAGCGGGCGTGTCTCGCTCCGCATTTGCGGTGCGATTCAAAGACCTGCTCGGACAAACACCACTAGAGTATGTAACCGAGTGGCGTATGCAGAAGGCGATGCGCTTACTTGAGCAGCGTGACAAGAAGCTCATAGACGTGGCTCGGTCGGTCGGTTACGCATCCGACGCCGCATTCAGTAAGGCGTTCAAGCGAGTGGTTGGAGCTAATACCGGGGAATACCTGAAACGGGGATTAGAACGCCGCGATCAGTCCCGGTAAACGTGCTTCTTGCCAGTCATGGGTCGTAGTGAGAAGCCGGCTTTTGAGGACCTATCCAGCATCACCTGCCGAAGATGGGTCACGATAACTCTCCGGCGGCCCGCTTAGATGGGCAACAATGTCTGGGGAAAGCCACCGCCGCAGCGTCCGTCGCGCCAATGACTCAGTTCAACGCCACTCAATCGACGAGTTGTTGGATGACGTCGCAAAGACCAGCAGACATTAAACTAAACTGGATCCACCTGGCTTCCGTTTTCCCGTCCCAAGTCTGAATTGAGGAAAATCCGTCGACGTGTTGCGTCCCGGTGAAACTGCAGTCGTTTTTATCCGTGACAATGCGCCTCATGAACCGAGGACATAGAGATGGTCTCCGAGCCCATTCATCTCCCACATGCCGAGCGCTTCACCGATTGGTTTCCCGATTTCCTTAAAAAGGAACTCGCGCCTTATCCCGGCCGTGGTGCGCTGGTGGCGCGTATGGTCATCTCTGCCACTTTGACCATGATCCTGATCGTTACATTCCGCATTCCGGGAGGCTACATCGGCGCGCTGACCGCTTTTCTTTTTTCGCGCGAGAATCTTGTCTCAACCGCTCGTTCGGCGATTTTCATGATCGGGGCGTTCGTGATTGGAGCGCTCTTCATCCCTGTCGGCGCCCGCCTGCTCGCCTCCACTCCTGAAACGCACTTCATGTGGGTTGGTGGCAGCCTTTTTCTCGCGTTCTTTCTGCTCCGCTGCCTCGCCAATTACGGCATCGCGATCGGTCTCGCGCTTGTTGTCGCCAACGTTGTCGGCATCTGGTACCTGCCCGGCCCTGCGGAACAAAATGTCGAACTTACGCTCTGGCTCATCGGTGCCACGTCCCTCGGTGCGCTTGTAACCCTGTGCGTCGAGGTTGCCTTCTACGCAGTGCAGAGGCGCGATGAGTTCTCAGCAGGCCTCGACAGCCGTTTGGCTCTCATCGAGGAGCTCATGTCCGGTTACGCCGATGGCCGTCCGGTTTCGGCCGCCACACAGGCCGGTCTTGCGCAATTCGCTGTCGTGGGAGCCGGTGCTCTCCGCCGTCATATAGCCCGCGCCAGCTACACCCAGCTCTACCGCGCACGCATGACCACGCTGGTGGCTCTCGTGGCGCGCGGCATCGAATTCGCAGCCGCTCTCGCCAACGCGTTTCCATCCCTGCCGGAGGGAAATCAAGAGCGCGCCGCACGACTCAAGAGAACTCTCGCCGATATTCGCCTTTGTCTCCGCACCCACGGGCAACCCTGCGAGACAAGCCTCGAACCAAGGCCCAGCCCCGACACCCCGCTCTTATCGGAGATTGAATCGATGGTGTCGCTGATGCCCTCGATCTTCAGTGACGAACATGCGGCAGATCCCACTCTTGAACCCATCGACGAGACACCCAACGCCAGCCGCATCTTCATTCCCGACGCCTTCTCGAATCCGGATCACCTCCGCTATATCCTTGGGGGGACATTGGCGGCAATGCTCTGCTACGTGTTTTATGTGTCACTGGACTGGCGCAACCTTTCCACCTCGCTCACCACCTGCGTGCTCACAGCCCTCACCACGGTGGGATCCTCGCGCCAGAAGCAAATCCTGCGCATTGCCGGTTTCGTTCTTGGAGGTGTCATCACCGGGATTGGAGCCCAGATTTTTATTCTCCCCTCGATCGATACCATAGGCGGATTCACCGTGCTCTTCGCCGTCGTGACGGTTGTCGCTGCCTGGGTTGCTACTTCCAGTTCCCGGCTCTCCTACGCGGGCGTGCAAATTGCGTTCTCGTTCTATCTGATCCACCTGAGCGATTTTTCCATCCAGACCAGTCTCACGCTTCCGCGCGACCGCGTGCTGGGCGTGCTGCTTGGCGTCACCATGATGTGGCTCGTTTTCGAGCGGGCCTTCCCCCGGTCCGCTGCGGACGGGATGGTGCGCATTTTCGTTGCCAATCTACGCCTGCTGGCCGATCTCGCCTCATACACTCCGCGTGCCGATGATTCGGCCTCGATTCTCAAGCTTCGCCGACTGCGAGAAGACATTTATCGCCGCTTCGGTGAAATCAGCGCCCAGTCTGACGCCGTTCCTTTCGAAACCGGTCCCGAGCGCGCGGGCGACATGGCCGCCCGCGACCGAATCCGCCGCTGGCAAGCCTCACTGCGGAGCTACTATCTCCTCGAAGCTCCGCTCATTCAGTTTCGCGTCTACGCCAACATCCACTCCAAATCGCCTTTGTTCACCGCGTTTGAGAATGACTTACGCTTTGAATGTTCGCGCATCTTCCTCCATACCGCAGAGAGCCTTGAGAAGCAGTTGGCAACCCACACACACCACCCAGACTCAGTAGCGAGTCTCCTGAATCGCATTGAATCGTCATCGGCGGGGATCGAAGCTGAATTCTCTGAACGCGAACGCGCTCTGTTGCGTCTTATCCGGACGATTGCGCAACTCGTCGATCGTCTGCAGGTTGAGGTCGCCTCAGAAGGCCTCTACGATGTCGTCCAGACTTCTGCCCCTTCTCTGCGACCTGCCGAGTCGGAAGGCACTTGAGGGATAAGCTCCGTTTCTATGCCGGATTCGCCGTGTCGAGCTATTCTCCGAAGGCGGTCTTGAAGAACTTGAGTATCCGCTGCCGTCCGTCATAGCCGTGCCACGGCTCGGAAGTCGGGTTGCCGAAGATTCCGTTGGCCAGCGGGCCATGGTCCTCGCGAGGATACTCGACCATTTCTACCGGTACACCTATCTGGCGGAGGGCACGGTACATCTCCTGACTCTGGCCGAGAGGGTCGGTCTTGTCGGCCTCGCCCTGGAGCAGCAGAAAAGGCGTCTTCGCGTGTCCGACGTCGGCCAGGGGACTCTGACGCCAGGCGTCTGATGCGTGCTCCCAAGGCTTGCCGTAGAACCAGCGGTCGTAATAGGACTCGGACTCCGTGCCGTATTCGCTGTGCTGATCGATGACTGGAGCGCCGCTGATGATGGCCTTGAAGCGGTCGGTCTTGCCTTCGACGAAAGCGGCCATTTCGCCGCCATAGCTGTATCCCATCAAGCCAAGTTTGTTCGAATCGATGGGGTACTTCGCGATGACGGTATCGACGCCGGTCATGATGTCGCGATAATCGGCGCCTCCGAGGTCATTCTTATTGGCGGCAGCGAAGGACACGCCGTATCCGGTGCTGCCGCGAGGATTGGTCCGCAGCACTGCCCATCCCTGGCCAACGAGCCACTCAATTAGAGGATAGTAGCCGTCTTCGAAGGCGCCGGTTGGGCCGCCGTGCACATCTACAATGAGGGGAACTTTCTGCGTGGCGGCCTGGGGCGGGAGGTAAAGCAGGCCGTCAACGGTCAATCCTTCGTTTTTCCATTGCACAAGCTGCGAGGGGACTTTCGTCCAGTTTGCCGGCATGAGGGCGGGCGTATTCAGCGCCTTGGCTTCATGGCCAAGCTTCTCGGCATAAAAGAGGGTTGGCGGCTGGGTGCTGCTCGCGCCCAGCCAGACCCAGCCGTTTTGTTTTGCGTTGGTGTTCAGTTGTGTCACAGTTGCGGTGCCGAATTTGAGCGGCTGGTTGCTCTCTGAGCTGTTCCTGCCAGCATCGATGCGAAGGACTGTGACGTTCACGCCGATCTGGGCTCCGGCGAGCACTTTGTTGTCACCCTCGGCGATGGGCAGCTCGTGCGCCATGGTGCCGTCGAAGTTGGCGGTCAGGTTTTTCACGCTGTTGTCGGCGAAGATGAATACAAACAGATCGTGATATCCGGGGGGAGCATCCTTCGCGGCCTGCGCGAGGAAGTAGTAGCGCTTGCTATCGTCGGACCACGCTCCGCCCTGGATGGTTGCGGGCAGTTCCTTGAGCTGGCTCGGGTGTGCAGGATCGTTTACGCTAACCATCCACGCGGTGTTGGCGGGCGCCAGATCGCCTGCGTCATTCATGCCTTCGGCGATGGCGATCAACCGGTCGCTCTCGCGGTTCCATGCGATGCCGTGGACGTCGGGCGGAACGGCTATCGGGGTGAGCTTTTCACTGTCGGTGTTGAGAAAGTACAAACGCGAACCATGCTGCTCATGATTGACCCACACGGCGTCGGCCTTGTCGTCATGCTGCTTCTTCTCGCCGGGTGTTTCGGGATCGCGCGCCAGCAGGGCGATTACCTTTCCATCGGGTGAGATGTCGTAGTTCTCGACGTCAACCGCGACGGGTTCGGTTTTCGCAGGCGTGGCATCCTTGCGCGGAGGGATGGCGTCGGCCAGAGTGGAGACGTCGACCGGCGGCGCGATCTTCAGATCGTAAGGCCGCGCTTCGCCGGCTTCCATAGGAAGACGGTAGAGCTGCGTGTGGTCGCCACGATGGGCGAGAAAGAGGATGGCGCTTCCGTCGGGCATCCAGCGTCCGGAATATTCGCCGCGCTTCTCCTGCGGAGTGGACCAGGTCAACTGGCGTGAGGTGTTCTGTCTGATATCGACGAGCCAGAGGTGAGTCTTTGCGCCATCGGCAGTCGAGTCCGTGATCTGGATCAGGACGCTGCGGCCGTCTGGCGAGAGGCGGGGCTGGGCCATGGCGCGCACGTGGCGTAGATCTTCGTTAGAAGGGAAGTGTGCGTCATCGGCGGCAGAAGCGATGCAGGCAGAAACTGCGCAAAAGAAGAGCAGCGCGCTCACATGCAATATTTTCGGCATGGAGAAAAGCATATCCTGTAGACTCGCGGCAAACCAGACGGTGACATGAATCCTGAGGCAGAAACAGCGACGGGCGCGACGACTGCGACCTTCTGGGGGTCGGTGTGGGAGGCCTTGCGCGGCTCGCACCAGGACTACACGGCGGGCAGTCTGAATCGCGCGATCTTCCTGCTGGCTATCCCGATGGTGCTGGAGATGGTGCTGGAGTCGCTCTTTGCCGTGGTGGATGTGATGTGGGTGGGACGGCTCGGAGCTGATTCCGTGGCGACCGTCGGCATCACTGAGTCGATGCTCGCACTGGTGTTCGCCGTTGGGATGGGTCTGTCGCTTTCGACGACGGCCATGGTCTCGCGGCGCATTGGCGAGAAGGACCCGGAGGACGCGGCGATTTCGGCGGTGCAGGCGATCGCGCTTGGCCTGATTGTTTCCCTGGGCATGGGCATTCCGCTGGGGATCTTTGCACCGCATCTGCTGCGCGCGATGGGCGCGCCGGCATCGGTGGTGGCGGTTGGATCCGGCTATGCGCGCATCGCGTTGGGCGGATGCGGCGCGATCATCATGCTATTTCTCAACAATGCGATTTTTCGCGGAGCGGGTGATGCGGCGATTGCGATGCGGCTGCTGTGGGTTTCGAACATCCTGAACCTGATATTGGATCCCTGTCTCATCTTCGGCCTGGGGCCGTTTCCGCGGCTGGGAGTAACCGGTGCGGCGCTGGCGACGTTTACGGGAGAAGCATTGGCGTGATGTACCAGTTCTACCGCCTGCTGCGCGGAACGGAGCGCATTCATGTGCTGGCGTCGGCATCTGCGGCTGAATCTGAAAGTATTGTGGCGGCTGCTGCGGGTTTCGCTGACCGGTATTCTGCAGTTCACGATTGCGAATGCAAGCTGGATCGGCCTGGTGCGCATCATTTCGCTTTTCGGATCGGCGGCGGTCGCCGGCTATACGGTTGCGATCCGCATCGTGATCTTCTTCATCCTGCCATCGTGGGGACTGAGTAATGCGGCCGCTACGCTGGTGGGGCAGAATCTGGGTGCGCGTCGTCCGGATCGCGCGGAGAAAGCCGTCTGGCGGACGGGTTTCTACAACATGATTTTTCTCGGCGTGGTCGGCGTGTTCTTCTTTGTCTTCGCGACGCCGGTGCTTCGCCTGTTTCTGAACGACCCGGCGGTTATCTCGGTCGGCGCGACGGCGCTGCGGATATTCAGCTGCGGAAACATTGCGTATGCGTATGTGATGGTGCTGCTGCAGGCCTTCAACGGAGCGGGAGACACGCTGACGCCCACGTACGTCAATTTCTTAGGCTTCTGGGTACTGGAAATCCCGCTTGCCTGGTTTCTTGCCGTGCACACGAATCTTCAGTGGAAGGGTGTTCTGGTTGCGTTTGTGTGCGCGGAGTGTGTGGTTGCGGTGATCAGCCTGATCCTTTTCCGGCGCGGGCGGTGGAAGGCGCAGCGAATCTGAACCTGGGGAGGCGACGTGATCGCGTTGATCGTTCTGCTCATGGCTGTCGTGCTGTTCCTGCTCGCAGGCCAGCTTGGGATCGTGTGGTTTCATCCCTGGACACACGCGCTACGGGCTGCACTGGCCTGCATGCTGCTGGTGACTTCGTCAGCGCACTGGGGAAAGCGGAGGCGAGACCTGATCGCAATGGTACCCCGGTCATTTCCGTATCCTGGGCTGATCGTTACGATCACGGGCGTTCTTGAAATTGCGGGAGCGGTGGGCCTGATTTTCAATGCTACGCATCGCGTCGCAGGTCTTTCGCTTGCCCTGCTTTTCATCGTGATGTTTCCCGCAAATGTTCGGGCGGCAAGGGAGCACCTCACGATCGGCGGCCGGCCGGTGCTTGGGGTAGCGCTGCGGGGCCGGATTCAGATCGTCTACATTGCTGCGGCACTGCTGTGTGCGCTCTAAAGCCTTTTCGGAAATTCTGTACCCATTCTGGATCCTGCCAGGTTACCGCTGCCTTCACCCCACGAACGAAGACCTGTTCGTGGGGACCCGGCCTGTTGCTCGCGTCGACTTTGGGCCAGCGGCTTCGCATTACACCATTTCCGAAAATGCAGTCGTTCCGAAAATGCAGTCTCCGAAAATGCAGTCGCTACACTGGAGATATGCTGCACGTTCTTAATCCGATTCCGGCTGAGGCCATCCGTCTGATCGTCTTCGATCTTGATGGCACATTCATTGATTCGCAGAAGGACCTCGCCAATTCGATCAACGCAATGCTCACGCAGATGGGCCGGCAGCCTCTTCCGGAAGAGGTGATTGGCACGTATATAGGGGACGGGGCAGGAATGCTGGTTCGCCGCGCGCTCGGTGATCCTGGACGAGCACGTTGTGGAGGACGGGCTCAACCGGTTTCTGGCTTACTACCGGGAGCATAAGCTGGATCACACTTATGTTTATCCGGGAGTCTTTGAATCGATCGACGCGATGCGGGCGATGCCGGATGGAGCGACGCGTAGTATGGCCGTGCTCACCAATAAGCCGATCGGCCCATCGCGGGCGATATGCGAGGCGCTGGGGTTGAGCGAGCACTTTTTTCAGATCTATGGGGGCAACAGCTTTGCGACGAAGAAGCCGGATCCGGAGGGGCTGAATACGTTGATCGCTGAAGCGGGAGTGGCTCCGCTATGAGACGCTGATGATTGGCGACTCCGACGTGGATGTGCTGACGGCGCGGCGTGCAGGGGCGTGGGTAATCGGTTGCAGATTCGGACTATCTTCGCATACATTGGAAAATATTCCCTCCGACTGCCTGGTCGATCTGGCGTCGGAATGGGCGACCGCACTGTACTTCGCGACCAAACAAAAATAAGATCAGGCGTGGCGGCGTCCCCTGCAACTTTTTCGGAGAGCCAATCGTAAGCCCTGCAAGCGAGCCGTGGAGCATCGCCTGCTCGTAATTGTTCACATGTAACCGTTTTCGCTACGGTCGCGGATTCGCGCCGGATAGCGGTGGTAGCTCATTTCCTGCAGCCCTGGGGGATACGCCTTGGTACGCACTGCTCTGGTTGTTACTTTCTTTCTTTGCCCATTCGCGATTGCACAGGTCAGCGGGCCTGGGACGGCGCCGGTTGCGGTTGCATCAACCGCGGCCATTAAGGCGATTACCGGGACAGTTGCAGACTCCACGGGCGCGATTATTCCGGGTGCGCAGGTGGCCCTCACCGATGCTTCCGGTGTGACGTTTGCGACGGTGACGACTGACGCGACGGGGGCGTTCCAGATTCTGCCGCCGCATGCCGGCACTTACTCGCTGGCGGTGACGCTGGCAGGCTTTCAGCCGTCGACAGAGCCGGTTACGGTCGGGCAGGGTGCGTCTGCTCCGCTTAACGTCACGCTCGCGGTTGCGACCGCCGTGCAGCAGGTGACGGTGAGTGCGGGAACGCAGGTGGATCTGACGGCTTCAGAAAACAACGGCGATACGGAGGTCATGACGGCGAATGACCTGAAAGATCTACCGGTTTTCGACGATGATCTGGTTGGCGCGATGGGGGGCTTCCTGGACGCGGGGCAGGCGCCGACATCTGGTTCAGCCCTTATGGTGGATGGCGTCGAGGCGAATCGGTCGCTGGTTTCGCCATCCGCAGTGCAGGAAGTGCACATCAATCAGGACGCCTACTCCGCGCGCTACTACAACCCCGGCCGCGGACAGATGGAGATCATCACCAAGCAGTCGGCGGATGTTTATCACGGACAGTTCAATTTTCTCTTCCGTGACTCGGCTCTGAATGCGCAGCAGGATTTTTCGCCGAGCAGGCCGTTCGAGCAGCGCCGCATCTACGAGGGCAACCTCACCGGTCCGGTCCTGCATTCGAAGAACACGATGTTTCTTTTTTCGTTCAACCGTGCAGAAGAAGACCTGAACGCAGTGGTGAACGCTACGGTTGCGCCCACGCCGGATAATCCGAGCGGGATTTATAACGTCAACGTTCCCGCGCCGACCCGTGACACGGAGTTTTCGCTGCGCATCGGGCACCAGTTCGGCGAGAAGAACAGCGCCTCGGTCATGTATGCCTTCCAGGATGCGTCGAATACCAACGCGGGTGTTGGCAATCAGACGCTGCCGGAGGCCGGTTACAACACCGAGACGCGGGAAGATGATCTCATCTTCCATGATGACTATGTCGCCTCGCCGACGATGCTCAACCAGGCGTCGCTGGTGCTGGAACGCAGCTACGACCCGATCTCCGACGTGCAGGAAGGTCCGCAGATCAATGTCAACGGTAACTACGTGGGGGGCAGCGCACAGAACGACCAGGTACGCACCGAGTACAATCTGCGCGGCAGCGAAATCGTGACGTGGACGCAGGGGCCGCACACGCTCAAGTTTGGCGTCAACCTGCCGCACTTCAGCCGCCGGGTTCTTGACGATCACACGAATGAGGCTGGAACTTACACCTATAGCCCCACCTATGCAGCGGATGGGTCGCTCATAGCGACGGCGATCGACAACCAGCTTGCGGGGAATCCGTCTGGTTATTCGGTCAAGCAGGGGCAAACGCGTTTTGTTTATCAGCAGCGTGAAGTTGGCGGTTTCATTCAAGATCAGATCAAAATCAAGCCGTGGTTCTCGATTACGCCTGGGCTGAGATACGACTGGCAGAATTTTCTTACCAACGATCGCAACGATTTCTCTCCACGGCTGTCGTTTGCTTTGGTATTGAATCAGGCGCATGAGCTTGTTCTGCGCGGCGGCGGAGGCGTGTATTACGACCGCAGCGGTTCGGGTCCGCTTGCGGATCTGGCGCGCTATCAATATGCGAAACTGCGTCTGTTGCAAATTTCGGCGAACCAGCAGCCTCTCTGCTATCCCATCGATGACTGCCTGGATACCGCCGTACTCCCGCCCTCCTTCGTCGAACTTGCGCCGAACATTCGTACTCCCTATCAAATTCAGTACGGTCTATCGCTTGACCGCAAGGTTGGCGAGAAGGGAACTGTCTCCATCGGCGGCCGGATGAATCGCGGCGTGGACGTCTACCGCTCGATCGACATCAATGCGCCGCTCCCGCCCTACTATTCTTCGCGTCCCGATCCCAATGCTTCGCAGCTGCGGCAGATTCAGTCCGAGGGTACGCAGATCGGATCGGCGCTCGACATCAACTACCGCGGACGCTTCAACAAGCGCTTCACGGGTTTTGCCTGGTACACGTGGAGCCATTATGCAAACAACACGAGCGGCATATGGTGGTTCCCCCAAAACCAGCAAGACCCGAATGCAGACTGGGGCCCGGCGGATTGGGAGCAGCGAAATCATTTCGGGTTCTACGGCATGATCAATCCTCAGCACCTGCTGAATCTGGGTGTGGGAGTTTTTGCAAACAGCGGCAAGCCGTGGACGGTGCTGACTGGAACCGATGCCTATGGAGACAATCTTTTCAACGCGCGTCCGGATGGCGTTGCGCGCAATTCGGAGATTGGTCCGGATTACGCCGACCTCGATCTTCGCTGGGGTTACGACTTCAAGATTCAACCGAAGGAACTCGACAAGAGCCCGACCATCGGCGTGTCTGTGTCATCTTTCAACGTGCTGAATCACGTCAACGGCTCGTACGTAGATACAACGGAGGGCAGTGCGGATTTCGGCGAGGTTATCAGTGCCTATCCGCCGCGCCGAATGCAGCTGGCGATGCGGTTCAACTTCTAGTGCTCAATCGCGTGCGACGCGAAGGTGCTCCAGGAACGCCTGCTGCACGCGATTGAACGAGCGGCTACGCAAGACCGCAGCGACAATCGTTCGCGAGGCCTGTGCGTCTGAGATTCGCACGTAGCTGCAGCGCGCGTTCTTGTCGAGCGCCATCTCCGGCACCAGCGAGACGCCCACGCCAGCTGCGACCATGCCCAGCAGGCTGCTGAACTGTCCGCTCTCAAAGGCAATGCGGGGATTCACCTTCGCGCGGGTACACGCCGCTATGCTCAGATCGCGAAAGCAATGTCCATCACGCAACATGACAAACTGCTCGCCGCGGAGCTCGCGCAGCGAGAGGTTTTTCGCGCCTGCACGCGGGTGATCTCTGGCCAGAGCCGCATACAACGGCTCGGTGCGCAGGGGATACATCTGAAACTCTTTATGACGAAGCGGCAGGGCGAGGATGGCGACATCAATGGAAAGATTGCGCAGGCCTTCGACCAGAACGGGAGTGGTCTCTTCCAGAATTCGCAATTTTGCGTCGGGATATTTCTTCGAAAATGCAGCCACAGACTGGGGCATGAGGTAGGGCGCGATCGTGGGAATGACTCCGACGGTAACGCTGCCGCGAACGTCGGTGCGCTTATCCTCTACGCCGGTGCGAGCGGCCTCCATCTGATGCAGGATTGAGCGTGCGTGGGGAAGAAATGCCCGTCCGGCCTCGGTAAGGCGAACGCTGCGGCCGAGGCGGTCGAAGAGTTTTGCACCCAAATCTTCTTCGAGCTTGAGAACCTGCTGTGAAAGCGATGGCTGCGCGACGTGACAGCGCTCGGCGGCGCGACTGAAGCTTCCGGTTTCGGCGATAGCGCAGACGTAGCGCAGCTGATGAAATTCCATAGGAAATGCCTATGCCCCGAATGGGAACTATGTATTGGAGCAATCTATCTCCATGATGCTACATTGCGTGTGTCGGGACAAACGCGGGTGGCCGCGCTTTGAGTATTAGGGGACTGTTAACAGGTCCTTGTAACCCGTGACGCTCGATGCGTCACAGAAATTGAAGGAGAGACATGGCAGACGAGAAAGTAACGCCAAACGGAGCGAAGTGCCCATTCAATCACACCGCGGGCCAAGGAACGTCGAATCGTGACTGGTGGCCAAACCAGTTGAACCTGAAGCTCCTGCACCAGCACTCATCCCTGTCCGATCCCCTGGGTAAGGACTTCAATTACGCCGAGGCGTTCAAGAGCCTCGACCTGGCGGCAGTGAAGAAGGATCTGCTCGCAGTGATGACTACCTCACAGGATTGGTGGCCGGCGGACTTCGGCCACTACGGAGGCCTTTTCATTCGCATGGCGTGGCACAGTGCCGGCACGTACCGAACCGGTGATGGCCGCGGCGGCGCCGGATCCGGCCAGCAGCGCTTCGCACCCCTCAACAGCTGGCCCGACAACGTGAGCCTGGACAAGGCGCGCCGGTTAATCTGGCCGATCAAGCAGAAGTATGGCAACAAAATTTCATGGGCCGACCTGATCATCCTCACCGGCAACGTGGCCCTGGAATCGATGGGCTTCAAGACCTTCGGTTTCGGCGGCGGGCGCGAGGATGTCTGGGAGCCGGACGAGGATGTTTACTGGGGAACTGAGACTGTATGGCTTGGCGGCGACATACGCTACGGTAAGGGAAAGCCCGGTGACGAGGGCGTGATCGTGGCCGACGTGGAGATGCATGGCGTCGAGAAGGATCGCACCGGCGCCGGATCCAACGAACGCAAGCTCGAGAATCCGCTCGCGGCAGTACAGATGGGCCTGATCTACGTGAATCCGGAAGGCCCGGATGGCTATCCGGACCCCGCTGCCGCGGCCCACGATATCCGTGAGACCTTTGCCCGTATGGCTATGAACGACGAAGAGACGGTCGCGCTGATCGCCGGCGGCCACACCTTCGGGAAGACCCACGGTGCTGGTCCTTCGTCGCATGTGGGGCCTGAGCCAGAAGGCGCCGGAATCGAGGAGCAGGGCCTCGGCTGGAAGAACAGCTTTGGTAACGGCAAGGGCGGCGACGCGATCACCAGCGGTCTGGAAGTTATCTGGACGAGCACGCCGACGAAGTGGAGCAACAGTTTCTTCTCAAACCTGTTTAGCTACGAATGGGAACTGACCAAGAGCCCGGCCGGCGCGAATCAGTGGAAGCCGAAGGGCGACGCAGGGGCCGGTACCGTGCCGGATCCGTACGACCCGTCGAAGCGTCGCGCGCCATCGATGTTGACCACGGATATTGCCCTGCGCGTCGACCCGGCTTACGAAAGGATTTCGAGGCGCTTCTACGAGAATCCGGACCAGTTTGCGGATGCCTTCGCACGGGCGTGGTTCAAGCTGACACACCGTGACATGGGTCCAAAGGTGCGGTATCTCGGACCGGAGGTTCCGGCCGAAGACCTCATCTGGCAGGATCCGATTCCGGCGGTCGATCACAAGCTGGTGGATGAGAAGGACATTGCCTCACTCAAAGGCAAGATCCTGGCTTCAGGCCTGCCGGTCTCGGAACTGATTTCGACAGCCTGGGCGTCAGCGTCCACCTTCCGTGGCTCCGATAAGCGCGGAGGTGCGAATGGTGCGCGTGTCCGTCTGGAGCCGCAGAAGGATTGGGCGGTTAATCAGCCAGATCAATTGGCGAAGGTGCTGAAGGCGCTCGAAGGTGTACAGAGCGAATTCAACGGCAAGCAATCGGGCGGCAAGAAGGTCTCGCTCGCCGACCTGATCGTTCTGGCCGGTTGCGCAGGTGTCGAGCAGGCAGCGAAGAATGCCGGATTCCAGGTGACGGTTCCCTTCTCACCGGGACGTACGGACGCCTCGCAGGAGCAGACTGATGTGGAGTCCTTCGCCCCGCTCGAGCCGTTTGCGGACGGGTTCCGCAACTACCTGAAAGGCAAATGCAGCGTATCGGCCGAGGCGCTGCTTGTCGATAAGGCGCAGTTGCTGACGCTGACCGCGCCTGAGATGGCGGTG
>CAWAYO010000086.1:0-90749 GCA_963786085.1 uncultured Acidobacteriaceae bacterium | reverse complement strand
GTAAGTGAACAGTCCGACTCGCCCGGATACCTGCTTTCGCAACTCACAGACCCCGCCGGGCGCCAATCCCACCTGTATCTCCTGCCCGACCTGGCCGAGGATGTCTCGGCAACCGAAGTGCGCGCCGCTCTCAGCGATCACATGGAAACGCACACCGATCCCAATGCCGTTCTCTCCCCCGAGGTGGCGAACTATATCCGTGCCCACGGGCTTTACGGCGTTCAAACCTGAACAAACGGGCTAGTCCGATTGGATCAGATAATTGGTTGGCGCTTCAGGTCACGGCACGCTAACATAGGCATTCCAGGAGAAAAGAAACTTTCCCGATGGCTTCGACTGAAACTCGCAATATGGTGCTCGACGCGGCCACTGTCTGCGAAGACAAAAAAGGGGAGGACACAAAAATCCTGGAGCTCGACCCGATGGACTCCGGATTTACCGATTTCTTCCTGATCACCAGCGGGATTAACGAAAGACAGACCCAGGCCATCGCCGAAGGCATCGAACTTGAACTGAAGCGAAAGTTCGCGACCTATCCCAATTCAGTTGAAGGCCGCAAACTCGGCGAGTGGATATTGATGGATTACGTGGACTTCGTAGTCCACATTTTCCTTAAGGACAGACGGGTGTACTACGACATCGAGCGGTTGAGAAAGTCGGCGCGAAGCCTCGATGTTAACGAGTTGAAAGCCGCTCTTACTGAGAAGACACTGGTCGCCAGGAAAAAGGCTTCTGTAAAGGCCGCAGCAGCCAGCAAGGTTTCCGCAAAAGGTGCGAGTACAAAAGGCACCGCGGTAAAGAAAGCCGCAAAATCCGCAGCCAGAAAGACAACAAAAAAAGCTGCGGGACATGGAAAGAAGTAACTTTGAGAAAGAAGTAACTTTGAATGCTTCCGTTTAGCGCCGCCTTCCGCCTTGTGTTGAGTTTCATCTGCGCCAATGCTCGGGGATTTCGATAATGCGTAATTTGAATCCTGTAAAGGAATCCTTGTCCGGCCTGCCGGAATCTTAATTGCCGAAGTTTAGCAAGCCGCCCTCAGAAGAAATCTTCGCGGGCGTGAAGGTGCCCGGAAGTTCAGGAACTCCGCTGAAGGGCAATTTTTGCCGTGTGGCATTTGCAGTTTTTCTCTGGTTTGCGCGTCGCGGAGAATCTTAGGGCATGAACGATACCCCCTCATTGCAAGACCCAAACAATCGTTTGGATGAAGAACAGTACACTACACCATGGCCGGCGGAGATGTGCAGGCAGCTGATCGAATCCGCGCCCTGGCCGATGTTTGTGGTGGATTGTGATACCAGGCGCGTTACCGAGGCCAATCCGGCCGCGCTCGCAAAATACCAGATGACCCTTCAAGAACTTCGCAGCCAGGGGATTGGCGACAAGATTTTGCCTCCCCAGCGGCGAATCGAAGTGGGCAAGTTACTTGACGCGAAGCTCGACGGGCCGCCTGTCGACACTTATTCCGAACACATTCTTCCCGACCGGACGCTTCTTCCCGTTGAAGTCCGCTCCTTTTCGCTTCTCTGGAACGATCGCCCCTCCCGATTTTTCATGATCCGCGATCTTCTGCCCCGCGCAACCGGCACGCGTGACCCGCGCCTCGATCTGACCGGACAGGTCTCGGGATCGGTCGCTCATGACTTCAACAATCTGCTCACCGTCATTCTCGCCGTCGCCGAACAGCTGCAGGAGGGTGAGGGCGATCCCGAACAGAAGATAAGCCTCATCGCAAAAACAGTGCGCAGCGCACAGGAGCTCGCGCGTCAGCGGTTAAGTCTCGGCGGCAGCCTCGTCGCCCGGCGCGAAAAGCTCGATTTGAATAGCGTACTCAGCGAGCAGGCCGATACTCTCAGGGTTCTGCTCGGCAGGCGCGTCGACCTCAGGATGGATTTCAACATTGACCTTTGGCCTGTCTTTGCCGACGCCGCGCAATGGCGGGAATTGGTGCTGAACCTGGCCGTGAATGCGCATGACGCCATGCCTGAGGGCGGAAAACTTATCATCTCTACTCATAACGAGTCGCTGAAATCCGACGACCCCGAACTCGGACTCGCTCGTGGTTCCTATGTGCACGTCGTAGTCCAGGACACCGGACATGGCATGAGCGAAGAAACCCGCGTGCAGGCCTTCAAGCCATACTACACAACTAAATTGAGAACCAGGAATTCTGGACTGGGCCTGGCCTCTGTCCTTGCCGTGGTGCAGCAGAGCGGTGGTGGCATACGCCTCACCAGCGCCCCCGGTGAAGGCACCCGTTTCGACATCTTTATCCCGGCGCTCCCCGAAGGCGCCGAAGTCGCCCCGCAACACTCGCTCGTTCTTCTCGTTGAAGACTCCGACGAACTACGCAAGATGATCCAGGACTTCCTCGCCGCCCGCGGATATGAAGTCATCGCCTGCGGAAGCGCTGAAGTCGCCCTCAAATGGGCGCGAACCCTCACCCGCGATCTCGACCTGGTGATCTGCGACCTCATCCTGCCCGATCTTCCCGGAGACATGCTGGTGGAACAGATCCGCGAGCAGCGCCATGAAGCAAAAGTCATCTTCATGTCAGGTCAGCAGGGAGCGGCGGACTTGATTCTGCCGTCACCGCCAGGCGTTGCTACCCCGGTCTGCCTCGAAAAGCCCTTCAGCCTCAACCAGCTCGCCGCCGCGGTAGCGGAAACTCTGGGAACTGCCATCTCAGGAAAGGTTGACAGCATCTCAGCTACAGGTTAGGTTTTTCTCTAGATGCAGATTCCTGTCCACCATCGTCGTCATCATCATCATCGCGTGACGAGCGTGCCGGCGGATCTGCGTGGCTTGAGCTGAGAGCCATAGAAAAAAGGATCCTGAAAGAGCCCGCCGGCGAAAGCACTGGCGGGCTTTTCGCATTTCTGGCGCACGACCAACACAGGAAGAGATGATGACCGAAGCAAAGATCGATTTCGCACAGATTGACTTCGCAAAAATGGACGGGCTCGTTCCCGGCATTGTGCAGGACGCCCGAACCGGAGAAGTCCTCATGGTCGGCTTTCTCAATGACGAAAGCTATCGTAAAACACTGGAGACAGGGTTCGTCACCTTCTGGAGCCGCACCCGCCAGAAGCTTTGGACCAAGGGCGAGACCAGCGGCAACCGGCTGCGCGTCATCGACGCCGCTACCGACTGTGACCAGGACACGCTGCTCTTTCGCGTGCACGTCGAAGGCGACGGCCTCGTCTGCCACGAAGGCACGGTGAGCTGCTTCACCCGCCCCGTCACCCTCGCCGCCAAAACCGAAGAAGGGGTGCTCTGATGGCAAATAAGCTTCGGCTCGGCATCCCCAAGGGCAGTCTGCAGGACGCAACCATCGCGCTCTTCGAGCGCGCCGGCTGGCGCATCTACGCTAATGGCCGCTCCTACTTCCCCTCTATCGACGACTCCGAGATCGAATGCATGCTCATCCGCGCGCAGGAGATGGCGCGCTACGTCGACCACGGCGTTCTCGACGCTGGCCTCACCGGCATCGACTGGGTTGTCGAAAGTGGTCTCGAAGTCAAGAGCGTCACCAGCCTCACCTATGCCAAGCAGAGCCGTACAAAAGTACGCTGGGTGCTCGCGGTTCCGGAAGACTCCAGCTTCGAAAAAGCCGAAGATCTGGGTGGAAAGATCATCGCCACCGAACTCGTCGAGGTGACTAAGCGCTACTTCGCCGCCAAAGGCGTTCCCGTGAAGGTCGAGTTCAGTTGGGGCGCAACCGAGGTCAAACCTCCCATGCTTGCCGACGCCATTGTCGAAGTCACCGAAACCGGCAGCTCTCTCCGTGCCAACCGCCTCCGCATCATCGACACCGTCATGGAAAGCGAGACCCACCTCATCGCCAATCACCGCGCTTACCAGGACGAATGGAAGAAGACCAAGATCGACACCGTCGCCCTGATGCTGAACGCCGCCATCTCCGCGCAGGGCCGTGTCGGCCTCATGCTCAACGTCGAGAAGAAGAACCTCCCCGCGGTCCTCTCTGTTCTGCCCGCACTGAATTCGCCCACCGTCTCCGAACTCTCCGACCCCGCCTGGGTCGCGCTAAACACTATCCTTGAAGAAGGCGTAGTTCGCGATGTCGTGCCACGCCTCAAGGCTGCCGATGCAACCGGCATCGTCGAGTATCCCCTGAACAAGGTGGTCCTCTAAGCGATGAAGCTCATCTCCACATCGAGCCGCAACGCGCAGAACCAACTGACTGAGCTCTTCGCGCGGCGCAGCCTCACCTATGAACGGGCTCTTCCCGCCGCACGCCGCATAGTGAACGCGGTCCGCAGCGATGGAGATGCTGCCTTTCGGCGTTACGCTACTCGCCTCGACCACATTTCGCCACACTCACCGTTACGACTTTCCAGCGATGAGATCGCCGCCGCATCCGATTCTGTCCCCTCGGAGTTCAAGCAAGCTCTCGAAGCTGCCGCTCGGAACATTCGCGCCTTCGCCAAACGTCAGCTTCCAAAAGAATGGGACTTTTCACCTGTCCCCGGTGTCTCCGTCGGACAGAGGATCCGCTCCCTCGATGCCGTCGGCTGCTATGTTCCCGGCGGACGCTACCCGCTGCCGTCAACTTTGCTGATGACCGTCATTCCCGCTCAGGTCGCGGGAGTTCAGCGAATCGTCGTAGCGTCTCCGAACCCTGCCCCCGAAATCCTCACCGCCGCCGCGATGCTCGGCATCACCGAGCTCTATCGCGTGGGCGGAGCACAAGCCATCGCTGCGCTTGCCTACGGCACTGAGACAATCTTGCCCGTTGACAAGGTTGTCGGCCCCGGCAATGCCTACGTCACTGCCGCCAAGAAGCTCGTCGCCTTCGACTGCGCAATCGACATGCTCGCCGGACCAACGGAGATCGTCATCGCCAGTGAAGATGGCAGGCCGGAATGGATCGCTGCCGATCTGGCAGCCCAGGCTGAACATGATCCGGACGCTCTGGCCATATTCGTAACAACAAAAGCTACATTCGCTCGCACCGTTGTCGACGAGGTAAAGCGCCAGTCGCGCTCGAATCGTACCGCGCGCGAGTCTATCCGCCGCAACGGCATCGCAATCGTGGCCCGGACTGTCGACGAAGCTCACCAGATCACCAACCGCCTCGCACCCGAACACCTCACCGTCGACAGCGACGCCGATCTTGCTTGGGTCCGCAACGCCGGCTCCGTCTTCATCGGCCCATGTTCTGCTCAGCCTCTCGGCGACTACATCTCCGGCCCCAACCACACACTCCCCACCAGCGGCCTCGCTCGCGTGCGCGGCGGGCTCAGCGTCGCCGACTTCCTCAAGGTCATCACCATCCAGGAATACCAGCCGAACGGCCTGCGGCGACTCGGTCCCGCAGCTGTCTCTCTCGCCGAAGCTGAAGGTCTGCATGGTCATGCCGAGGCGATCCGTGCCCGCTTCGCGGAAAATCGAGGTGACAGGTGAACCCCGTGAAGACCAGTTCCCCCGAACCACGCGGCCTCATCCGCCGCATGAAGGAATATCACCCGCCTCTCGGCGACCGCAGCGGCCTGCGCCTCGATTTCAACGAGAACACCATTGCCTGCTCCCCTCGCGTCCTCGAAACCCTCGCGCAAATATCACGCTCCGAATTGACGATGTACCCCGAGCGGGATCGCGTGGAACATTACGTCGCCGGACACCTCGGTCTCAAACCCGAGCAGGTCCTGCTCACTAACGGTGTCGACGAAGCAATCCATGTTCTGTGCCAGACCTACCTCGGTGCTGGCGACGAGATCCTCCTCCCCGTTCCGACTTACTCCATGTACGCCGTCTACGCCTCGTCAACAGACGCGCGACTTGTCGAAGTGCAGGCCGATACCGACTTCCGCTTCCCGCTGGAGCGCCTGCTGCAGAGAATCACTCCGGCGACCAAGGTAATCGCCATCGCCAACCCCAACAGCCCGACGGGGCAGGCGGTCAGCCGCGATGCGATTCTGAAGATAGTCGACGCCGCTCCTCATGCCATGATCCTTGTCGACGAAGCTTACTACGATTTCTACGGCCAGACCGTGGTCGATCTTATCGATCGCGCACCTAATGTAATCGTCGCGCGCACATTTTCGAAAGCATACGGTCTCGCCGGACTTCGCCTCGGCCTGCTCGCAACCGGCGCAGACTCGATGCAGTGGCTACGCCGGGTCATCTCTCCCTACAGTGTCAATTCCATCGCACTCGGCTGCCTGCCCGCCGCCCTCGCTGACAAGGCCTACATAGAATCCTATGTAAACGAGGTCCTGCTCGCTCGTGCCGAATTCACAGCGGCACTCGAGGAGGCGGGGGTTCGCTACTGGCCCTCTGAAGCAAACTTTGTCCTCGTCTACATCGGCTCTCTCCATAGCGAGTTTTCGAAAGCGATGAAGAGCAGCGGCGTGCTGGTGCGCAACCGTTCCGCCGATCCCGGATGCGACGGTTGCGTGCGCATCACCATCGGCGACCGCGCCCAGATGCAGCGCGCGGTTCACGCCATGACGGAGAGCCTGCGCGAAATCGAATGGACGGGAGATGCGCAATGACCCCCAAAAAACCGCGAAAGCGCACTGCCGCTCCCCGCACCTCAGCTGTCAGTAGCTCAGTCGCCCGCAGTTCGGTCGCCCGTACTTCAGTCATAGACCGCAAGACCGCTGAGACCGAAATTCACCTAGGCCTAACCATCGAAGGCGCCGGCCGGTACAAGGTCTCAACCGGCATCCGCTTCTTCGATCACATGCTCGAGCTCTTCGCGCGCCACGGGGCCTTCGATCTCGATCTCACCTGCAAGGGCGACCTCGACGTCGACCAGCACCACACCGTCGAAGACGTCGGCATTGCGCTCGGCGAAGCCGTCGACAAAGCGCTCGGCGATAAGCGCGGCATCCTCCGCGCCGGATATTTCCTCATGACCATGGATGAAACCCTCGGGCTCGCGGCCATCGACCTCAGCGGCCGCGCAGCTTGCGTCGTCGACACTAAAGTCCGCACTCGCCTGGTCGGCGATCTCCAATCAGAACTCGTTTACGATTTCTTCGAGGGCTTCTCCCGCGGCGCCCGCGCCAACGTTCACCTCAAGACCATGTACGGCCGCTCTAATCACCACAAGATCGAGGCCCTTTTCAAGGCCTTCGCACGGGCACTGCGCGTCGCCTGCTCGCGCGACAAGCAGCTGGGCGAAATGTTGCCCAGCACGAAAGGCTTGCTATGATAGCCGTCGTCGATTACAAGGCGGGCAACCTCACATCCGTCATGAAGGCCCTCGCGGCTGTAGGCGCTAACGCCGTCTCGACCGATGATCTCGAAGTCGTGCAACAGGCCGACAAAATCATTCTTCCCGGCGTGGGACACTTCCAGGCGACCGCCTTCCTTGAACAACACGGACTCCGCCTCGCCATCGAGGAACGAATCGCGCAGGGCGTTCCCTTCCTCGGCATCTGCGTCGGCCTCCAGTGGCTTTTTCACGGCAGCGCGGAAGCGCCCGACGCTTCCGGCCTCGGAGCCTTCGACGCTACCTGCGATCGCTTTGCTCCGGGCCGGAAGGTCCCCCACGTGGGATGGAATTCGCTGACCACGCGCGACGCTTCGCGCCTCCTGCACGGCGTGCCCACCGGGAGCTTTGTCTATTTCACGCACTCCTACCATGCACCGGTCATTCAAGACACTGTTGCGGTTACAGAATACGGCTCACTCTTCACCGCCGCCGTCGAGCGCGCCAATATCATGGGCGTGCAGTTCCATCCTGAGAAGTCAGGCCCGGCAGGATTGCAAATCCTCCGCAATTTCCTGGAGATTCCATGCTGACCCGCCGAATCATCGCCTGTCTCGACGTGACGGCTGGCCGCGTCGTGAAAGGGGTGCAATTCCTTAATCTGGTCGACGCGGGCGACCCCGCCGAGCTCGCCGCGCACCACGCCGAATCTGGCGCTGACGAGATCGTTCTGCTCGACATCTCAGCGACGCACGAAGGTCGCGGGACGTTGCTCGAAACAGTCCGTCGCACCGCCCAGCGCCTCTTCATCCCGTTCACCGTCGGCGGAGGAATCAGGACACTCGACGACGCCGCAGCTGTCTTCGACGCCGGCGCTGACAAAGTCAGCATCAATTCCGCCGCTCTTCGCCGCCCAGAGCTCATCGACGAAATCGGTGCGCGCTTCGGCGCCCAAGCTGTCATCGTGGCCATCGACGCGCGCCGCGCGCCGGACGGCGCAGAAGTCTTCATCGAGGGGGGCCGCAAGCCCGCAGGCCGCAAGGCGCTCGAATGGGCGCGAGAGGCCGAGCAGCGCGGTGCCGGCGAAATTCTCCTCACCTCCATGGACGCCGACGGAACCCGCGACGGCTTTGATTGTGACCTGACTGCCTCTGTGAGTGAAGCTGTCGAAATACCTGTCATCGCCTCAGGCGGGGCTGGAACCGCAAAGCACTTCTCCGACGTTTTCTTCCGCGGCAAAGCCGACGCCGCACTTGCCGCCAGCATCTTCCACTTCGGCATCTCCGACGCTCGCGCGCTGAAGCAGGAAATCGCCCGCGAGGGCGTCCCCGTGAGGCTGCCATGCTGATTCCCTCTATCGATCTCATGGGAGGACGCATCGTGCAGCTCGTCCAGGGTGCGACCATCAAACTTGCCTTTGACGATTTCGACTATTGGATCGGCCGGTTTTCGTCCTATCCCATTGTTCAGCTCATCGATCTCGATGCCGCCATGCGCCAGGGAGACAACGCCACTCTCATTGAGCAGTTCGCCCGGCGCCTTCCTTGCCAGGTTGGCGGAGGCATCCGCACTGCCGACCACGCCAGGCGCCTGCTGGATGCCGGCGCGCGCCGCGTGATCCTTGGCTCGATACTTTTCAGCCCAACCGGCGTCAACGCTGACACCGCTGCTTCTCTGTCTTCCGTCATTGGTCGCGATCAATTTGTCGCAAGCATTGATACAAAAGGCGGGAGCGTCGCCGTGCGCGGGTGGAAGGAAAACGTAGCGCTGACACCGGAGCAGGCCATCAAAGCGCTGGAGCCGTACTGTTCGACCTTCCTCTACACGCACGTCGATACCGAAGGCACCTTACGAGGATTTCCCTTTGAGCGCGCCCAGACGTTGCGTCGATTAACTTCCCGGCGCCTCATCGTCGCTGGAGGTATCCGCGAGCGGGCTGAGATTGATGCCCTCGACGCAATCGGCGTCGACGCCGTTGCCGGTATGGCGATTTATTCGGGCTTGCTTGAAGCATGACGCCGAAGCCGGCTCTCTCGCCACTGTCGGTTCTCCCATTGCCGGTGTCCGAGTCCCACAGCGGCAAAGATCAACGTAATCACCCCCGGCAGCCACGCCTGATCGGGTCTTGCTCGCGCAAGGCGAAGCACAGTATCGATCAGCCAGAGAAAGGCGATTATGAACCAGATGGACGAACGCCGCATTTCTTTTGGGGAGCATAGCACCGAAAGATGGTCGAAAGCATTATCGGAAACGGTGTAAGCGATAGCATGCACCTCATGCACCTTAAGTCGGCGCGACCCACAGGCCGGGGTCGCCACGAACAGGTCTTCGTTCGTGGGGTGGAAGAAGCGCCGACCTTGTGTGATTTATCGTTGGGGGCACACAATTTCCGAAAATGCCTTAAGCTATTGAGTCCGGCGCCGCACGGCAACCCTTCCCCAGCGCCTGATGGATCGAGACAAAGAATGATGACCAAGAAATCCGGATTGCGACTGGCCAAGCGCCTCGACGAGGTGGGCTTCTCCGATATTGTGCAGATTCGCAACAAGGTGATCGAGCTGCGCGCCTCCGGACAAACCGTGCACGCCTTTCACGGCGGCGAGCCCTTCTTCGACACGCCCGAACCCATCAAGTACGCGATGATGAAGGCGCTGGTCGAGAACAAGACACGCTACGCGCCATCCTCCGGCATCGAACCTTTGCGCACGGCGCTGGCAAAGAAGCTGCAGACCAGGAATGCCATCGAGGCAACCCCCGAAGATGTGATCGTCACCGCCGGCGGCGCCCATGCCCTGCATGTCGCTTTTCAGGCAGTGCTCAATCCCGGCGACGACGTGCTGTTGTTCTCGCCGTTCTGGACACCGATCCGCGACATGGTTACCGGCGCCGAGGCGCGCGCTCTGCTGGTGCCGACCACCACCGCGCGCCGCACTGGCCTCACCAAAACGCTGGAGCAGTTCTCCACTCCGCACACCCGCGCTATTTACTACAATACGCCGCAAAATCCCGCAGGCACCGTCTTCACGCGCTCCGAGGCCGAGGAAGTCGCTGCCTTCGCGAAGAGGCACGATCTCATCGTCATCGCGGACGAAGCCTACGAGGACCTCGTCTACGAAGGCGAGCATTTTTCGATCGCATCGCTGCCCGGCATGGCCGAGCGCACCATCACCACCTTCACGTTTTCAAAGTCGTATGCGATGACCGGCTGGCGCGTGGGTTATGCGGTGGCCCGCGAGCCATTCATGTCGGGACTGCGCAAACTTGTGCTCTACTCCATCAACGGAGTCTCTACACCTACGCAATGGGCGGCGCTCGAGGCGCTCTCTACTCCACAAAGCGTGATCGCTGCAAGGCGCGACGAGTATCGCGCCAAACGTGATCTGCTTGTTGCCGGTCTTTGCGAATGCGGGCTGCAGTGTGAAATCCCCGAAGGAGCCTTCTACGCCTTTCCTGACGTGAGCAGTGTTCACAAGGACAGCCGCAAGGTTGCAGCCATGCTGCTCGAAAAAGCGCATGTCGCGACGGTTCCCGGCGTCGTCTTTGGCGCACAGGGCGAAGGGCACGTACGCTTCGGATACTCGATCTCCACGGAAGCCATTAATGCTGGGCTGGCCGCCTTGAAGAGCTATTTCAAGAATCTTCCGCGCACCGCCAAATAGAAGGGCCGCTTGCATGAAGAGACCGTCGCTCTGATGCGAGAAAAGCGCCCTCTTTCCACCAATCTTTGCCCCATACGAAAGCTTAACCGGCATGCCGGCCTAGAGGAGCGCTCTTTGTGAACAGTACGCATTTCCGTCGCGATAGTATCGATGCAGTTTTCGAAGCTACTTCAGGAGCGTAGTGCCAATGCTGAAAGTCGGTGTGCCTTGGTGGATTGATCCCGAATGGTTCAGCCGTTTTCCCGCCGGCATCGAAATCGAGCGCATTGAGGCCGTCCCACAACGCACCATGCCCGTCGAGTTCTGGATCGCCCCCGTCTCACCCAGGGATGGCGAGCAGGCGCTGCCTCATCTTCAGGGCCTGAAGGTTGTGCAGTCGCTTTACGCAGGAGTCGACTGGCTGCTGAAGCTGTTGCCGCCCGATCTCATCCTCTGCGATGCCCAGGGCCTGCACAACATCCCAACGGCAGAGTGGACCGTCTCCGCCATTCTCGCCGCCCTCAAGCATTTTCCTTTCTACTTCGAATCGCAGCGCGCCGGCGACTGGAAGCGCCGCCGCGAGGCCGACCTTCACTACCGCGCGATGTATCCCGATGCTCCGAAGTCCCTGCCGCCCGTTTTGCAGGAAGAGCTGTACGGCAAGCGCCTGATGATCGTCGGCTACGGATCGATCGGCCGGTCGATCGAAGAACGTCTCGCGCCCTTCGGCGTCGAAATTGTTCGCGTCGCTCGCAGTCCCCGCGACGGTGTAGAAGGCATATCCCGACTGCTCGAACTTTTGCCCGCAGCCGACATCGTGGTGCTCATCGTGCCCCTCACGCCGGAAACGACAGGAATGATCGGCGCACCGGAACTCGCTGCGATGAAGCAGGGCGCGCTCCTGGTAAATGCGGCGCGCGGTCCGGTTGTGAAGACAGACGCATTGCTCGCTGCTCTCGAAAACGGGCTCATTCGCGCCGTCGTCGATGTCACCGATCCCGAACCTTTACCCCAGGGACACCCGCTCTGGACGGCCCCCAACCTCTTCATCACGCCGCATGTCGCGGCATCGAGCAATATGTTCCTGCCTCGAGCCATCGACTTTGCCGCCGGACAGATCGCCCGCTATCTCAAAGGCGAACCGCTCCTGAACATCGTCACGGGGCACTACTGACGCCCGGCCCCTGACCGCTCTCCTGCACAGCAGTTCCACTCACGATCTCCGGATTCTCCGACCGCGGGGGCACCAGCGGTGCTCTCTTCTCTACGGGCAGAAGAAACTGCAGCGGTGACTTCAAAATCTGCTGAAATGCCGATTTCAGAATCGAGAACTGCTCGGCACGCCCAACGTCATACGCGCGCAGCGCCACAATCGATGCAATCGAGAAGCTCACTCCCAGGTTCAGCACGAACATGATCGCAATGCCCCCGATCGCCGAGTACAGCCACCATTGGCGAAACGCCATCAGGCCAAAGCTGGCTGCCGAGAAAGCAAACATGCCGGTGTTCAACGTTACATGCCGCACATCCATCGGTATGCCGAAGAAGTGTGCCAGTTCCGGCGTGAACCCCATCAGGTATCCCAGCGCAATGCTGTTGCTCCACGGAGCCACGACGCGATCTACCCACGTCTGCCAGGCGCTTCATCCGCTCCGTGCCGATGCGCGGTCCGAGCGGATGCTGTGCAATCGCTTCCGGTATCCGGTTGTAAATGGCAAAATTCTCGCACCAGCCTCCGATAAGCGCCGCCAGCCAGAGCAAAACACCGGTGATCGCCGCGAAGAAGATCGTTCCCGAGGCGATCGGCCGCAGCGAGAGATACACGTGCTCGGCCTGCTTCGTTGGAAGATATGCAGTTCCGTGCGTCGCCTCCCAAATCAGGTTGAAAACCACCGCGCCCGCAGATACCGCCAGGATATTTCCGAGAGCAGCCGCCAGTTGCGTACGGCTGATCGACGCAGCAAAATCGGCAATCTTGTCCCGCCGCTCCTCGCCCCGATTTCTGCGGATGATGTCCGCCAGCGTCGCCGCCGTCATGGACGGCTGTTTGGTCGCCAGCGCCAACCCGAAGATCTGCAGGATCAGGAAGCTGATCGCATAGTTCGTGCCCACCAGGAAGCCTTCGACAAAAGGAGGCCAGGTTTGGGCCACAATATGTAGCTTGATGGCCGCCGTAAATACCGTGACCAGGCCGCCTCCAAGGGCAGCTCTCCACATCCGCCAGTACTCGGGTTTGCTTTGAGCGATGTAGTGCTCGCCGCTGTGTCCTGTGCGCTCGACCGTCTTGCGCGCGAGCATGTTCAGGTTCTGCCGCATCAGCGCTGACACGCGAGTGTCGGCCAGTAGCCCGGAGAACAGGGTGTCCAGCAACTGCCGCGCCGCCTTCACCTTGTCCGTCGATCTCGCCAGCAGCGCCGCCAGCAGTTCCATGCGATCTAGCGCCGCGTCCATCACGCTCAGATCGAAAACCAGCCCAGTGCTGACTCCCGCGTCTTCCATGTGAATGCGCACCAGCGCAAGCTCGCCGCGGCACGCATAGACCGCCTCCAACCAGCGCTCTTTGCGTGCGCCCAGCGGCTCGGTGGTCGGTGGCTCGATGAACTTTTCCGTGGCAAAAATCAGCCGATAGAACGGAGACTCCTCCACATCCCTTGTCGTGCTGCGCTGCCGCACGCCCGGACTGCTTCCTCGCCCTGCTACGCGCGCCGCCAGCAGGCGAAGCGCCTCGTGGATTCCCTCCCGCACGCTGGGGAAAGCCTCGAAGCCGCGCGGATCCCAGAAAATTCCCATCAACCGTGCAAAGATGTCGGGGTTGAGCTCCAGGAACCGCTTCACCGCCCGCGGCGATGCAAAGACCGCTGTAAAGATCCGCGCCGCATCAGTCTCGTCGCGCGCCGAAGGCAGCAGCCGCTGGAAAAGCCGTCGCGTGGTCTCGGGAAGCAGCGCACTTTGCACCGGAACGCCTGACTCGCCAAAGAACGAGACCGAATTGAGTTCCCCAAGCATCTTCTGCCAGGCCGCGCGGAAACGCGTCTGCAGCTCTGCATTCTGCTCGACGAAACCTACCCAGTTGGCCAGCTCCGCGCAGAACTTCTCGTCTGACGAGCGGCTCCAGAGCAGGGAGAAAATTTCGACAATACGCCGCGTCTGCGCCGCCAGGGGGCCACCAGAGCAGAAGGCAACCGTCAGATCGATCAGATCCTCCGGAGGCCGGATAACCACCACCACCCCGGGCTGTTGGCTGGTTGACTCTCGGGTTGTCACCTGCGGATCCATCGTCCTTGATCCCGTCTTCGATCCGAATTTCCCGAAGAGCTTCACTTTACCGCAGATTGACTCTGCTTGATCCGATAATCTCCTCCTGGCTCACTCCCAGCCGGAATGCGTCGGCGATCACCCTGCCGTAAGCGAAAAGGCCCCCAGAAATTTTCGGAAATGCCGTAAACTTAGGATTCCGGCCGCATTTTGCCTCGCGAATACCTCAGGTAGAGAAATCCCTTGTCTGAAACTCAGAAGAAGCCCGAAGCTCAGAAAAAGCCAGTTACCTACGCCGATGCGGGAGTCGATATTTCCAGCGGCGACCGTGCCAAGCAACGTATCAGGTACCTCGCCCAGCGCACCTTCAACCGCAACGTCCTGAGCGAAATCGGTGGCTTCGGCGGCCTCTTCAAGCTCGATACCCTCAAGTACAAGCAGCCTGTCCTGGTCTCCAGTGCGGACGGTGTCGGCACCAAGCTCAAAATCGCCTTCGAACTGGGAATTCACCACACCGTCGGCGCCGACCTTGTCAACCATTGCGTCAACGACATCGCCGTGCAGGGCGCTGCACCGCTCTTCTTCCTCGATTACCTGGCTACCGGATCCCTCGACGGCGAAGTGGCTGAAAAAATCGTCAGCGGCCTCGCAGAAGCCTGCCGGGCCAACGGCTGCGCCCTCATCGGCGGCGAAACCGCCCAGATGCCCGGCTTCTATGCCGAGGGTGAGTACGACCTTGCCGGCTTCATCGTCGGCGTCGTCGACCGCGATAAGCTCATTACCGGCGCAAAAATCAAAGCCGGCGACGTCCTCATCGGCCTGCCTTCTACCGGCCTCCACACCAACGGATACTCCCTCGCCCGCAAGCTCTTCTTCGAAACCGCCGGATACCGCGCCGAGCAATACGTCAACGCCCTCAAGGAGAAAGCCGGCGCCGCGTTGATGAAGACCCACCGCAGCTACCTGCACGCCATCCAGAAGCTGACCGCCGCCGACCTGGTCAATGGAATGGCCCACATCACCGGAGGCGGCATTACTGAGAACCTGCCGCGCATCCTGCCTAAAGGGCTCGCCGCCTGCATTAATCTTGGCTCCTGGCCCGTGCTGCCCGTCTTCGAGCACCTGCGCGAACTCGGCAACGTCGAGCAGGATGAGATGCTGCGCACCTTCAACATGGGCATCGGTCTCATCGCCGTCATCCCGGCCGAAAAATTCAACCGGGCAAAGGCCATCCTCGAACGCGCCAATGAAAAGTGCCACCTGATCGGCAAGATCGTGAAGGGCGACCGCAAGGTGATCTACGCCTGATGTCCGGCTCGAACAAACGCCTGGGAATCCTTCTCTCCGGACGCGGCTCCAACTTCCTCGCCATCGCTGAAAACATCGCGCAGGGGAAACTCACCGGCTGCGAGATCGCCGTCGTCATCTCCAACAAAGCCGATGCGCCCGGACTCGACATCGCCCGCACACTCGGCTTCAACACCGTCGCCATCGAAGCCCGCGGCCGCAAGCGCGCCGAGCACGATGCCGAGATCGTCGCCTGCCTGCTCGAGCACCACGTTGACCTCATCTGCCTCGCCGGATACATGCGCCTGCTCTCACCCGAGTTCGTCCAGGCGTTCCCCAACCGCATCCTGAACATCCACCCCTCGCTCCTGCCCGCCTTTCCCGGGCTCGACGCGCAGGAGCAGGCCTTTGCCTATGGCGTCCAGGTCGCAGGATGCACGGTGCACTTCGTCGACGAGCAGCTCGACCACGGCGTCATCGTGCTTCAGAAGACAGTTCCCGTTCTCCCCGGCGATGACGCGCACGCGCTGTCCGCGCGCATCCTCGAGCAGGAGCACATCGCCTACAGCGAAGCCATCGCCCGTGTCCTCTCCGGCGAATACCGCATTGTCGGGCGCCGGTACGTCAAGCCTTGACACCCACCTGGGATCGTCTGTATCCGTTACATTTCTAGAGCTGGCACTTTTGTGAGCGAGGATTCGATGCGGAGAACAATAGCTGGGCACCGAACTGGAATCTGCATATTGGCGGCGCTTTGCGCGCTGGGAATGATGCCGGCTTTGTGGGCGCAGGGGTCCAGACCACAAGATCCGGCTTTGATTGCGCGGCGGGAAGCAACCGAGAAAGAGCTCGAGTCTGTCGCGATCATCGAGCGCAAGGTGATGGTTCCGATGCGCGACGGGAAGCGGATGCAGGCGGACATCTACCGGCCGAAGGACGAATCGAAGAAGTATCCGATTATCTTTGTGCGGACTCCTTACAACTTCAACTACTGGGACGTTGCGCTGGGCGCTCCCCGGGACATGACTACTGTGCTGGAGGCGGTGAAGCGAGGCTACGCCTACGTGGAGATGAACGAGCGCGGGCGGTATTTTTCCGAGGGCGACTACGAGATTCTGGGTGCCCCTCTGACCGATGCCGATGACGCGCTGGATTGGCTGGGCAATCTGCCGTGGTCGGCGGACAAGGTAGGGCTGGTCGGCTGCTCGTCGACTGCGGAGTGGCAGCTTGCAGTTGCAGCGCGCGGCGACAAAGCGCTGGCGACCTTCGTTCCCGAGAGCTTCGGGGCGGGTGTGGGTCGAGTGGCTCCTTATTACGAGCAGGGAAACTGGTTCCGCGGCGGCGCCGTGCAGATGCTGTTTGGTTCCTGGCTATACGACTACGGATTCCAGAATGATCCCAAGCCGATGTTCCCAAAGGATGCCACGCAGGAAGAACTGGTACAGGAAGCAAAGTCCTTCGACCTGGACCCGCATCCGCCGACAGTGGACTGGTCGAAGGCTTTCTGGCATCTGCCGGAAAAAGACATGCTTGCGGCGGTGGGCGCGGGGCCGGGCATCTATGCCAGCGTGACCAACGGACCGACGGGCGGCAACATGATCGCACGGACACCGAACGATCCCGCCTGGTACAAGGGCGGTTTGTGGAATGACAGCATGCGCATCAATATTCCCGGCCTTTGGATGATGACCTGGTACGACATAAGCGTCGGGCCTAATCTGGCCGCGTACAACTATGTGCGCAAAACCGCCAGCCCCGAGATTGCCAACCGGCAGTATGCGGTGATTGCGCCCGTGCTCCACTGCAGCTATAAGCGAGCGTCGGAGCACACGATTGTCGGCGAGCGCGACATGGGCGATGCACGCCTGGATTACGATGCTCTGACCTATGGCTGGTTCGACTACTTCCTGAAAGGCGAGCAGAACGGGATTCTCGAGAAGACGCCGAAGGTCCGCTACTACACGATGGGCAGCAACAAGTGGCAGACCTCGGAAACGTGGCCTCCGGCGGGCGCAAAGCCGGTTACGTATTATCTTTCGAGCGGCGGCAAGGCAAACACACTTTACGGCGATGGAGTGCTGACCGATGCCAGCCCGGGCAAGGACACGCCGGACAAATTTGTCTACGATCCGATGAATCCCGTGCCGACTTATGGCGGCGGCTTCTGCTGCATGGGAGCGGAAATGAAGCCGGGCGCCCTCGACCAGCGGAGCATGGAAGCGCGCGGGGACATCATGGTCTACAGCACGGAACCGCTCAAGGAGGGTATGGAAGTCAGCGGCCCGATTGACGTGACGCTCTACGTGTCGAGCGATGCGAAGGACACCGACTTTACCGTGAAGCTGATCGATGTGCTCCCGGACGGGACGGCGTACAACCTGGATGAGAACATACAGCGCGTGCGCTATCGCGAAGGCTACGACAAGCCTCCGGTATGGATGGAGAAGGGTAAAGTGTACAAAGTCACACTGCAGCCGATGCAGACCAGCAACTATTTCGCACCTGGACACAGAGTGCGGATCGAGGTAAGCAGCAGCGACTTTCCGCGCTTCGATCGCAACCTGAATACCGGCGGCAACAATTACGACGAGACGACCGGGGTGATAGCGCACAACGAGGTGCATCATTCGGCGGAGTATCCCTCGAGCGTGACGCTTAGCGTGGTGGGTAAATAGAGCAGACCCCACTTCCACCCTTACGCCACTTGGCCGCCGCGAACAGCGAAGCCCGTCGCGTGTGACCTCTGTCAGCTCATCGTTTCACCGCTTGATCTCCACTCGGACGGCTGCCTTTAAATCATCTTGCGAAGCCACCACACCAGCACCGAAACGCCGAACCAGGCAACGCCCGCACCCGTCAAAACCAACCAGCTCGAGTGGCCGGGCAGCAGTCGCCATACGATAAGCGCAAACGCCATCAGGCCAAGAGTCCCCATCGCCGCGCCCGCCGCGTCCACACTGGCCGCCGCTCTGCCCCGCGCGGTTCCATCCATGCCGGCCTTCTGTTTCTTCTCCCGTTCGTGCTTCTCAATCAGCGTTGCGCCCGCCGGAAATATCGCCGGGAACGCAAGAAAGAGTCCGGCCACTCCCGGACCCCATCGTTTGGCAATCAATCCCGCCCCCGCCGTGACGATTCCTCCGAAAACAAACCGTATCGCGTAGTCCCGCCAGCGTGCGCCCTCTAGCGAGGAGGTTTCCAGCCCGACCATCATGCTCAACCTCCTATCGCAGACACACAAACCACAGCGCAAATGCCGCGCCCAGCCATACCGGCATCAGCGCAACCGTAGCCGTCAGGGCCCGTGGTTTATAGCGCATCAGCAGCCTGCTGGTGACCGAGGCATAGATCAGGAACGCAATCGCCCCGCCGACCATCGATCGAGCTTCGACAGCCGCATATTCCTTGCCGTCGGTCAGGATCGTCAATGCGAGCGTGGCCAGCGCAATCGACGGCGCTGCCCCAAACAATCCGGCAAAGCTCTTCGGCCGGAAAATATCCCCCAGAAACGCAAAAGCCGACACCATCACGCCGCCCGCCAGGAAGCGAAAAATCAACTCCTTCATCACTCTGCTCTCAGGACTTCCTGTAGCGATCCCAATCCTTCTCGACCGCCCGCGCCATGCGCACCGCCCCCTCGCGCAGCCAGTTCGCTCCTCTTTTTCGCAGATCCTTCACGATATTTGCCGTCTGCCGCCTGCTCCCGAGATGCACATTCGCAGCTTCCCTCCCCATCGCATGCAGCAGCATTTCTTCGTCTCGATGCTTGGGCAAATCCTGAATATCGATGGGATTCGAATCCGGCGAAAGCCTCCGGATCAGCCAGGGTCCCTCGGTCACCTGGAATGGATCGCGCGACCGTACGGCCGATCCAATCGCCTGCTGATAGTAGGACTGACCGCGCCCCGTCTTGCCCTCAACCCACGTACAGGAAGAAGGCACCATTGCTTTCGCCTCGCGCGCAATAAACCCGCCCTGCCAGTTCGCGATGGCCACGAATCGTTCCTGACCCAGGCTGCCCAGTCCTGCTCGCCGCCGGACAACTTTGTACTCCATCCGTGGCTCGGGCAGCGTCCTCTCGAAGGCGCGTTTCACCTCATGATCAAGCGAGCTCCGAATCGCCGGCAGCCGGTTCAGCTTTCCCCAGAAGTCCTTCGGCGGCTTGAAATTCTCCACCCCCAGCTCGCCCAGCTTTTGCTCGTGTTCCTCCATGACGATTGGACAACCACCATCCTCGAGCGCCTGGGTATATCCCTCAAGAATCGCCTCACATCCATCCTTGAACTTGATCGACAGCCCCTCGGCATCGATGACAATCTTCATGCTGGTCGCCAGTCGCACAAGGTCATTCGTGTACGCCAGCGGATACGCCTCGTCGAAGTCATCTACACCCCAGCACAACCGCCCTTCCGCGTCCCGCCATGTTCCAAAGCTGTTTACATGCAGGTCTCCCACGGCGAGAACCTTCGGAGCGCCAGCCAGATCTTTGCCTACCTCCGGCCACACCTGCGCCCACCTGTAAAAGGTCCCTCGCAGGAAGAGAAAGAGATCCTCCCGCATCTGTTCATGCTTAAGCCGCAGATCCGACGCCACCAGCGGAGCGCAACTGCGCATCCATTTCTCGTAGCTCGTCGTAGCTTGTTCGATCCTCGCGGTGGCTGGTTCGATTTTTGTGTTCCGGCCGCTGGCCGGTCTGCGAGACTTCTGGATGTGCCGCTTCTTGCTCACGTTCGCCTTGCAACTGTAACTGTGACGATTGTTAATATCCTGTGAATAGGACGCCTGAGCCACTGGCTAAGTTGTTTGCTGGCCAGCAGAATCGTTTTTCCACATCCGGCCGACCCGCAACATCAAATTGTTGGGTGGCCCTACCTCTCAGACCCGAAATCCGCCTAATTTGGCCTTGGTTCGCACTGCCGGACCCGCTCCAGCAACAGTTCGCGTTCCCGCGCATTCCGCGTAAGCGATACCGCCCGCTCCAGCTCCGCCCGGGCCTCATCCATGCGCCCCAGCTTCACCAGCAAATCCCCCCGCACGCTGGGCAGCAGATGATATCCCGCCAGCGCCGGTTCTCTCATCAGGCCGTCAACAACCTCAAGACCCGCAGCCGGCCCAAATGCCATCCCTACGGCCACCGCGCGATTCAGTTCAACCACCGGAGAAGGCGTTACGAACGCCAGCTCCGCATATAACGCCGCGATCCGCGCCCAGTCGGTCTCCTCCGCCCTCACCGCCCGGGCGTGACAAGCCGCAATCGACGCCTGCAGCACATACGGACCGCGCGCCCCGCCCAGCTTCTCCGCCCGCTCCAGCGCCGCCAGCCCCCGTCGGATCAGCAGCTGATCCCACCGCCTCCGGTCCTGCTCAAGAAGCAGCACCGGTTCTCCCCGCGGCCCGGTCCGAGCCTTCGACCGCGAGGCCTGAATCTCCATAAGCGCCGCCAGCCCGTGCACCTCCGGCTCCAGCGGCATCAGCTCGGCGACGATCCGCCCCAGACGCAGCGCGTCTTCGCACAGCCCCGGACGCATCCAGTCTTCGCCCGACGTCGCCGAATATCCCTCATTGAAAATGAGATAGATCACCTGCAGCACAGCGGCCAGCCGCCCCACCAGCTCCGTTCCCCGCGGAACCTCATATGGCACCCGCGCCTCCGCCAGCATCCGTTTCGCCCGTACAATTCTCTGTGCTACCGTCGCCTCAGGCACCAGAAACGCCCGCGCAATCTCCTCCGTTGTCAGCCCGCCTAGTAGCCGCAGCGTGAGCGCCACTCGCCCCTCGGTCGATAGCAACGGATGGCACGCCGTGAAGATCAGGCGCAGTAGATCGTCGCCAATCTCGTCGTCCAAAGCTGTGTCGAAATCCGGAACCGTCTGCTCGCGAATCTCATATTCACGCCCCAGTTCCTCATGTTTGCGATCGAGCATCTGCCCACGGCGAAAGTGATCGATCGCACGCCGCTTCGCCGTCGCCATCAGCCACGCACCCGGCTTCTCCGGAATCCCCTCTTCCGGCCACTTCTCAAGGGCCGCGACCAACGCCTCCTGAGCAAGATCCTCGGCCAGGCCCACATCACGCACCATGCGCGCCAGCCCGGCAATCAGCTTCGCCGACTCAATTCTCCAAACCGCGTCAATCGCGCGGTGCGCATCGGTAGCCGTCACAGCTACCGATCACACCATCTTCGCCCTCACCGGCGCAAGCCCGCCAGGAGTTCGGGTGCCCCACGTCCGGATTTTCGGACGTGGGAAACATGCCCTCACGCGCCTGCGTGCTGCGCCGCCTTCTCCTTCAATTCCGTGTACCCAGCAGCAGCCTTCTTCACGTCCCCGGTAAAGTCCTCCATCTCCATCACCTGCCGCACCTCGATAACCTCGTTTGGAGATGCCGGGCAGCGCTTCGCCCACTCAATGGCCTCTTCTTTCGACTTCACCTGGATCATCCAGTAGCCGCCGATTACCTCTTTCGCCTCCGAAAAAGGTCCGTCTGTGACAGCCGGCTTCCCGTCCTTAAATGACACCCGTGCTCCCGCCGACGGAGGACGCAGCCCGTCCAAGGCCAGTAGCACCCCAGCCTTCTGCAGCTCCTCGTTGTACTTCATCATCGCCTCGACCGCCTTGGGATCGGGCATCCTGTCCGGCTCGGCAGTCTCGTACCCGCCGGGGATCATCAGCATCATGAATCTCATCTCAGTCTCTCCGCTTTGGCTCAGATTGGCGCGGGAACGGTCTGGCCGTCCCCGCAAAGAGGTCTTAGGAAACCTGCACTGCATCGGCGACCGACGATAGGCACGGCGCCCCGGCGTCCGTCACTTCGTAAATCTGCCGCACCTCGACCTCGCCATCGCCAGCGACATTCATAAACTCCCGCGTGATCTCAATCGCATGTTCCTTCGAACTCGCGTTGATCAGTGCAAATCCGCCAACCACCTCCTTGGCCTCGGAGAACGGACCATCCGTGACCGTGAACTTGCCCTCTGCCCGGCGCACTTTCGCACCGAGCGCGCTCGGCAGACACCCCTCGGTGGCGATCAGCACGCCCGATTTGATGCTCTTGTCGATGTATGCGCCCATCTTCTCCATATCGTCTGGTGTTGGAGGAGCACCCTCCGGCTTCGCAGGCTTGTAAATGCACAGAAATTTCATTTCCCACTCTCCTTTTCGATTTGTCAGCCGGGTTCCAGTCCCGTCTCTATTACGACGTCGAGCGGACGACAGCGAAATCGACCTGTTAACCGAATTATTTTCGAAATTATTTGGCGGTCAAAGAAAAACCCGGCGCAAGCCGGGCGTGTCCAGAGAAATCTAGCAGGCCGTTTCAGTCGTAAAGACTCCAGACAGCCCCAACATCGAGCACGAAGCCCGCGACCGGCCCGGTGCCCGCGACTTTGTCCGCCGCCTCCGCGCGAGCCGCGTGGCCGGATTCGTAAACCAGGACATTTCGACTGTAAGGATCAACCAGCCATCCCAGCTTTGCGCCGTTGGCAATCCAGGAGTCCATCTTTTTCCGGACCTGTGGAAGGCTGTCGCTTGCCGACAGCAACTCGATCACGAACGCAGGTGTGAGACGCAGAAAATGCTTCCTGTCCTCCTTAGTGAGGCCGCGCATCTGCTCCGCCGTGGCATAGGCAGCGTCCGGGCTGAGAGACGAACCATCCGGAAGGAAGAAGCCCGCGTTGGAGCCATAAACACGGCCTTGTTTGTGCTGCTTCCACCAGGCTCTCAGTTGATAATTTATTTCGCTATTAGCGTCATCGCTGTCTGCAGCTGTCGGCGGATTCACTACTATCGTGCCTTCCTTCGTTCTTTCGAGCCGCACCAGATCATTCGCCGCGCATAGTTTCTCAAACTCCTCGTCCGTCAACGGCGGGTCAAGCACCACGCTGCTCGGCAGTTTCGGAATTTCGAGAATCGTGTTCATATCCGGATTCTACGACAGCCCGGCCTCGCCCATATCCGATCAGTCCCGGAGGCCAATCGCGCCCAAAACAGAAGGCCCGGCACGAAGCCGGGCTTTCTGTTTTTGCGCCGAAGGCGCGTGTCGCTGGACGCGCAGTCCTAGTCCCCCATGACAGGCTCTTCGGCCTGGGGTGCGGGAGCAGCCTTCGGAGCCGGAGCGATCGAGTTGATCGAGACGATTCCCTCAACCGGCTTCTCGCCGAGCACATGCTCGCGGTACAGCCGCGCCATCTGCGCATTCTCGGCGTCCTGCTTGAGCTTCGCGTCGCGCGCGCGAATCTTTTCCTCGCGCGAGTTTTTAGCGATGCCCAGCTTGTCGAGGGTGTCGTTGGCAGCTGCATCCACATGCTCCTGATGCAGAATCAGCGTGTGCTCTGCGCCGCCCATGCCCACCTTCTTGCCGCCGGCGAAGATCTCATGCCGTCCATGCTCGTCGTACCACTTGGTGAGCGTCGCCGTCATGTGCATCTTCTCGATAATGTTCCGCCAGCCCACGCCCGTGTTGTACGCGCAGAAGCTGATCTCGCCTTCCTGCGTCGCATAGGGAATGATGCACTGCTCGGTGCGCCGGAAGTCGTAGTTGAACAGGTCCTGGAACCACATGCCGGCGATGAACAGGAAGTTCCAGCGGTCGGCGCGGCGCTTCTCGATATCTTCCATGGTGCGGTCGCCCGTTACCTTGCCGTAGTTGCGCCCCGTCGCTCCAAAGCACTTGTCGAACTTCTGCAGCAGGTCAAGGATCCGGAAGTGCGTCGGCGACTTCGTGGGATCGTAGTTGCGCAGCAGCGCCAGTGTCACGCCCAGGATCGACAGGAACTTGCCGCGTGCCGCGTCGTTAATCTTGGCGACGTCCTTCGCTAGCCGATCGGCATTCAGAAACGCCGTCACCGGAACTGCTTCCTTGGTCTCCTTGTCGATCATCAGCGCCATGCCGATACCGCAGTTGGGGTGGCACCCGCACGAAAGCTGTCCCCAGTCGTGGTTCGGCCCATGCACCAGGTCGGCCCAGTCGGAGAACGTGCTCATAAAGCTGATCGGGAACCAGTCGCGGACCGGCTCGCCCAAGCCCATCTGATCCTTCATATCGTGAGCCATGTGGCTCAGCGTGTAACGCTGCGCTTCGCGGCGCTCATCGCTCACCGCCTCGTCGCGGCCCGTGAACGACACCGGCTGGAAGCTGATGAAGTTGATCTTCTTCGGATTGTCCAGCGCGAACTGAACGATGCGCCCCACCTGCTCGTTGTTGATGCCGTTAATGATCGTCGTCACCGGAACGATATCCACACCAGCTTCATGCAGGTTATGGATCGCCTGCAACTTCACATCGAACAGATTGCCGACCTTGCGGTGCGAATTGGCCGCATTGCCGATGCCGTCAAACTGCAGATACGCATAGCGCAGGCCAGCCTCGGCAGCCGCGCGGCAAAGTTCCTTCGACTTCGCAAACTCGATGCCGTTAGTCGCCGCCTGCACCGAGTTGTAGCCGACCTTACGCGCGTAGGCGACAGCGTCAAGGAAGTACGGCGACAGCGTCGGCTCGCCACCAGAGAACTGCACCGACATCTGCCGGCGCGGCTTGATGGTGATGGCGTTGTCGAGCATCGTCTTGATCTCTTCCCACGTAAGCTCGTGGACAAAGCCCACCTGGTTCGCATCCATGAAGCACGGATCGCACATCATGTTGCAGCGGTTCGTCAGATCGATCGTCAGCACCGACCCACGCCCGTGCGTAACCGTCGACGTCCCGTGGTTGTGCAGCTTCTCGTCGTTGTGCGCCTTGATGTCGCGGCCCGGGAAAACTTCCTCTAGGTGCTTGAAGAACGCTGTGTCGATCGACATCACGTCTTCGAAGTGCCCATGCTTGGGGCAATCCTTCACCATCAGAATCTTGCCGTCGCGCTCGATGATCTGCGCCTTGATCTCGCCGACTTTTTCATTCAGCAGGATCTCGTGAGGCAGCTTGCCATCGATAATCTGCTGGCGGATCTCAGGCACGCACTTCGGGCAAAGCGAGTCGGTCGTACGCGGCCAGCCCAGAGGAGGCTTCTCCTTCTGATACGACTTGAGCAGTGGCTTATCCGACCACCTGGGAGTGAAAGAAGGATTGGGTCGGATGCTGTTCAGCTTCTCAAAAACGGCCCATGCGCCCTGCGCCGCATACGTGAGGGTCCTCTCCGCATACTTGACGGCTCTTGACATGTATCAGTCTCCTATTTGACTGGCTTATCGCCCGCTCAGCGGGCGGCTCTTTGAATCCTCGGTCAAGCCAGCGGCTGGGGGTCTGCCAGACTGCCGGCGCATCTCCAGCGCGAACTGCTTCACCCTGAAGAATTTACCAGCTACAAGATTAAGATGCGGCCGGACGGAATTAAATCATTAGTGGCCGAACGGCGAAAATAAGCACCCGGACGGGAAATGCCGCCCGCGAACGGGACGCCCTTAAAGCGGGCTCCGGTGACTGAGCGGGTACATCGGCCGCCAGCCCCGCTCCGGACGCCCCACAACCCCAATCGCTTCATTATTATTGGAGGCAGAGGTCTCCCCTGTTCGCATGTACCGTCTTCGCCTGTTTGTTGTCGCCTTTATCGCTCTCGGAGTTTCCATACTTCCTGCCCACGCGCAGCACCCTCTCCACAACAGCGATGTCTCACTAAGTGTCTTTGGCCAGTTCTCATCCACCGTATCCGGCAATGGAATCACGCAGAGCACAAGCGACTCCGTCGGAGGCCAGGGGGCCTTCCGTCACAGCTATCACTGGTGGCTGGGATACGAGGGCAGTTACGCCTACACTCGCTTCAACGAGTACTACACTGGCCAGCCCTACCCCTATCAGCACAACCTTCACGACTTCAGCGGAGCCTATCTGGTCACCGCCCCCGGCATTCTTGGCCTTCATCCCTTCGCCGAGGCCGGCGTCAGTGCCCTCATCTTTTCCCCCTCACTGAACGGTGGACAAAATGTCTCATGGCAGGGGCGGCCAGCTCTGAACTTCAGCGTCGGCGTAAATCAGGCCCTGTTCACCAGTCACTTCGGAATACGGCTCCAATACCGCGGCCTCTATTACAAAGCGCCCGATTTTGGAGAGGCGTTTCTCAACACCGACAGCCATCGGCTCACTTCAGAGCCAATGGTCGGCGTGTTTCTGCGTTTCTGATCCGTCTCTGGCTGACCTGTGCAAGCCCTGACTTGTGCACGCGACCGGGATCGCGCCTGGTTATTGGGTGTTCCGCCGATGAAACACCTTATCCCGCACATCCGGCCAGAACTCCTGAAAGAGATTTATCCCTGCCAACCCCGCCAGCGACACCCCCCAGGTCTTTGCTCCTACTCTCCAGTTCGCACTCGGCCCAGGATAGTACGTCATCGTCAAAGCCCCCGCCATCGCACGGCCCAGGACATCCGAGATATTGAACCCGTGCGACCCGTCATCGCGCTGAGCGACGAAGACCCGCTCCGCCGCATACACCCCGCGCTCCTTAATCGGGCCATAGGCCTTTCGGAAATAGCGCGGGTCCTCGTGCGTCAGGGTCGGCAGCAGGCTGTCGGAGAAGAAGCGAAAGCTGGCCTGCCGCAGCGCCGCCGCTCCCAGCCGCTCGCCAAATGCCGCCGAGTCCGTCCCATATTTCGGATCGCTGTCCACCAGGTTCCCCCAGCCCGCCGAGGTAAAAGCCGGAAGCAGGCTCAGCGGCTGGATCTCCTCGTGGAGCCAGAACATCATCTTGTCGCGTGTGTACAGCGGAGGAATCTTCTCGCCCGGGTCAACCACCCCGAACCACTTCGACTTTGGAAACTGCCCCGGCTCCGAAGTATGCACCGCAGTATGCACCGCGGGCGCATCCGGAAGCCGATCATCGTTCTCGCAATAAGCACGCCCTAGAGGGAGCAATATCAAGAGCAGAAAACAAGACGGCCACGCGACTTTCTTTCTCGCCATCTGATAAGTACTTATCCTTTGTTTGTTCTTTATCGTTGAGCGCGGCAATCAGTGTCCGCCGCCCATTGCGGGTACCACCTAGTAAGAGCACACTTCCGCTCTTCGGGATGCATTTAAAGCCGCATCTAAGCCAGACATATGCGATTCCGGAGCAGTTACTCGCGCGGCACCGCCTGTTATCCGCCGTTGATTTCAGTCAGTTAGCCGCCGATACTTAACCCTGAACGACTGCGTGAGGACACATGAGTTATCAACCCGGCAGTGGATTCGAAGACTTCGGCCGCAAGATCGACGAGACCGTAAACAAGGCCGTGCCGCGCGTCGAGGACGAGCTTAAGAAAGTTATCGCCTACCTCAACGACGAAGTCGTGCCCCGGGTTCGCGAGAACTCCTCCAAAGGACTCCGCGTCGCTGCCGACCAGCTGACGAAGATCGCCGAACATCTCGACCGAACCACCGCCGCGCGACAAAATCCCCAGGATCCGGGTCAGAACAAATGACCATGACCCGGCCCGTCAACTTAATTCGAAACCCGCCCCGGTCTAAGGTTTTAACGCTAGCCTGCTTTGCTGCTGTGCTCGGTCTCGCGGGATGCAGCCATCGCTCCCAGGTCGCCTACACGCCGCCTCCGCCGCCCGTCGTTCCCGCTGCTCCGCGACCCGCGCCTCCAGTCGCCGCGACACCGCAGCCCGCGCCCGCTGAACCCGCACCCAACTCCGACGAAGCCATCGTCGCCTCCCGCCAGCCCATCTACAGCGAAGAAGGTATGGCCAGCTGGTACGGACCGAACTATCACGCCCACCGTGGCGCCAACGGACAGATCTACGATCAGAACGGCGTCTCCGCCGCCCATCGCACCCTGCCCATGGGCTCACTCATCAAGGTCACCAACCTTCAGACCGGACAGACCGCCATCATGCGCGTCACCGACCGCGGACCCTTCGTTCCCGACCGCATCATCGATCTTTCCATCGGCGCCGCCAAAGAAGTCGGCGTCTGGCGTCCCGGCACCGCCCGCGTGCGCGTCGACGTCTACGACACACCCCACCCGATTGCTTCAGGCGGCCGCTGGTGCGTCCAGATCGGCGCCTTCTCCAAGGAACACGACGCCATCAAGCTCGAAGAACATCTCTCGCGTAAATATGAAACCGCCAACGTGATCGAGTTCACCGGACCAACCGGCCACTGGGTGCGCATCCGCCCCCAGGCCGACGATCGCCAGCGCGCCGTCGAGATCGCAAAAAGCATCTCCCCGAAAGAGGGCGAAGCCTACCTCGTCCGCCTCGACTGATCCCGATCAAGAGAGAAGGAACCTGTCAGCGAAGTCCGCCGGCTGTCGGCGATTCTCCTTCACGGGCGGCGAGCAGGGGAAATCGCGAAAACCCCACGCCCCCGCTGACTGGTCCCTTTTGCACCTCTCACACCGACGGTGATGATGCGCCGTGAGCAGTCGGCACAACTCCGTCACTGCCTTGGGTAGATGCGCCCCCACACTCAGCCCGTTGGTCGGCTTCGCGAATTTCCTCGCCGCGATAAACAGGCCCCTCCCCCTGCGTCCTGGCACTCTAACATCTGCGGGAACATCTCCCGCGCACCAGCCGTACCTCCCAACAGAGGCCCACATGCAGACTCTGCGCCAGGACATTGCCTACGCCTTCCGCCAGATGCGTCAGTCCCCCGTCTTCACCCTGACGGCTATGCTCACACTGGCCCTCGGCATCGGAGCCACGACCGCCATCTTCTCCCTCATCCACACCGTCATGCTCAAATCCCTGCCGGTGGTCGATCCCTCCAGCCTCTACCGCATCGGGGAGGGAAATGACTGCTGCGTCGAAGGCAGTCCACAGGACAACTGGGGCATGTTCTCCTATCCCTTTTACGAACTCATGAAGAAGAACACGCCTGAGTTCGAAGAGCTTGCTGCTTTCCAGGCCGGTGGCTGGCAGATCAGCACACGTCGCAGTGAGAGCGACCGCATCGCCCGGCCCCTGCGCAACGAGTTCGTCACCGGCAATTACTTCCACACCTTCGGCCTCGGCGCCTTTGCCGGACGCACCATCCAGCCCTCCGACGATCAGCCCTCCGCCGCTCCCGTCGCCATGCTCAGCTATCGCGCCTGGCAGCAGCAATACGGTTCCGATCCCAAAGTCGTCGGCTCCAACTTCATCCTCAACGGCCATCCCTTCACCATCATCGGAATCACCCCGCCCGGCTTCTTCGGAGAAACCCTGCGCAGCGACCCTCCCGACCTCTGGATCCCCATCAACCAGGAGCCCATGTTCAGCGGAGCTAACTCCTTCCTGCATCACTTCCAGGCATGGCTGCGCGTCATCGGCAGGCTCAAGCCCGGCGCAACCGTCAACGCCGTGCCCGACCGCATGACCGCCCTCATCCGTCAATGGCTGGTCAATGACAGTGGCATGCCCGCCGACTGGATGGCGGGAATCAAAGCCGGCCTGCCCAAGCAGATCGTCAAGGTCGTCCCCGCCGGAACAGGCGTCGGCGTCATGAAGGCAGACTACGGCGCTAACCTCCGCATTCTCCTCGGAGTCTGCTGCCTCGTCCTTCTCATCGCCTGCGCCAACATTGCCAATCTCCTGCTCGCCCGGGCAGCCTCGCGCCGCCAGCAGACCTCCGTCCGCCTCGCCCTCGGCGCATCGCGCCGCCGCCTCATCCGGCAGGCCCTGACCGAAAGCATCGTTCTCTCTGTCCTTGGAGGCTTCGCCGGCCTCATCGTCGCCTACCTCGGCGTGAAGCTCATCGTCGCCCTCAACTTCCACGGCGCAAAGTTCGTCCCCATCGACGCGACGCCGTCCCTGGCCGTGCTCGCCTTTGCCTTCGCTCTGTCTCTCGTCACCGGCGCGCTCTTCGGAACCGCTCCGGCATGGTTCGCCTCGCGCTCCGATCCCGCCGAGGCCCTGCGCGGCGCCAATCGCAGCACCCACGATCGCTCCAGCCTTCCGCAAAAGATACTCGTCGTCTTCCAGGCGACCCTCTCCGTCGTCCTGCTCGCCGGCGCCGGCCTGCTCACCCGCAGTCTCATGAACATGCAGCACCAGGACTTCGGCTACGACACCGACCGCCGCGTCACCATCAGCCTCACCGCACCCTACAGCGCCTACTCGCAGCCCAAGCTCGACGCCATGTACCGCGAACTGCAGGATCGGCTCTCCCATATGCCCGGCGTCGAGCGCGCCGCCCTTGCCCAGTACACGCCTCTTCAGGACAACTGGGGCGAAATCGTCATCCGCGAAGGCCACCCCATGCCCAGCATGACCGATCAGCACATCGGCTCGTCGTGGGATCACGTCAGCGCCGGCTATCTCGAAACCCTGGGGCAGAAGGTCATCCGCGGCCGCTCAATTACGCCAGAAGACACCGCTTCGACCCGCAACGTGGCCGTCGTCAATGAAGCTTTTGTGCATACATTCTTCAAGCCGGGTGAAGACCCGATCGGCGCACACTTTGGCCTCGACCTGCCTCGTTACGGCTCGACCTTCGAAATCATCGGCGTCGTCGGCAATGCGAGATATGGCTGGGACTTCGCCAACCGCGAACCACCTCGCCCGCTGTTCTTCGTGCCGCTGGCCCAGCACACTACCTATGACAACCCGATGATGCAGAGCATCGATGACGAGACGCACTTCATCGAGGGAGCTGTGCTCGAGCTGCACAGCAACAGCATGGAAGGCCTCGAGCCGCAGATTCGCACCATCCTCGCCGACATCGATCCTAATTTCGTTCTGCTCAACATCCAGACCTTGCAGGAGCAGGTCGACTCCAACCTCGATCAGCAGCGCGCCATCGCCCAGATGACTGGCCTCTTCGGCCTCCTTGCCCTGGTCCTCGCTGCCGTCGGCCTCTATGGAGTCACCGCCTACGCTGTCGAGCGCCGCACCAGCGAGATCGGCGTCCGCATGGCTCTCGGCGCAAATCGCACCAACGTCATTCGCCTCGTTCTCCGCGGAGCCTTCCTGCAGATCCTCATCGGACTCGCCATCGGCATCCCCATCTCCATCGGCTGCTCCCGCCTGATTGCCAATCAGCTCTACCAGGTCAAGGGATGGGACCCGCTCGTCCTCTCCGTCTCCATCCTCGCCCTCGGCGTCTGCGCCTTTCTCGCCAGCATCATCCCCGCGCGGCGCGCCGCATCCATCAACCCGGTAACCGCCCTGCGCACCGAGTAGGAGCAACGGTCAGGCTTCAACGCCGGCCATGTGAGGCATGTAAATCGGCACGCCTGCCTGCCTCACTTCGTTTTCGAGTTCTTGACCGCCAATTTGTCGTGCGCGCCGCTTCAAAAAAAGCAGCACACGGCGCTATCCTCAGTGCATCAGTACGTCCAGAAAGCCTAAAACCGGGCAATAATGTGAATCACTTTTCTGCTTGTGTGCGCAGAGTCTCTGGCGGATGTGACGGTATAGGCGCGCGGATCCCTTGTTCGCAAGGAACGATCGCAAGGAACGAGGTTAGATGGACCAGTCACCTGTATCACCAAAATCATTTCGGCTTGGGCCGCTGCTATTCATTGGCGCTGTCATCGGCATAGCTGCGGTCGCTTTTGCCTATACGGCTGGGTGGCTCTCGCCCCATCGGCTGACACCGAAGAAGCTTGTTGCGGCGCTCGCGCCTCCCGGCGGCCCGGCGTTGGGACATCGTCGCAACCACGCCAAAGGCATCTGCTTCACCGGCACCTTCGAGGCCAACGGCGCGGGCTCGGCGCTTTCCAAAGCGACCGTTTTCGAGAGCGGGCAGTATCCGGTAGTCGGGCGCTTTAACCTCGCCACTGCGGATCCAAATGCCGCGGATGCAATGGTGCGCGTGCGCGGCATCGGCATAAGCATCAAGACGCCGGATGGGCAGGAGTGGCGCATGGCCATGATCGACGCGCCCATCTTCCCTGTATCGACGCCGCAGGGCTTCTATGAACTGCTGACCGCTTCGGGAAGCAAGGACCCCGATGCGATGAAGAAGTTCATTGCCGCGCATCCGGAATTCCTCACCTTCCTCGGTTGGGCCAAGAGTGCCCCCTGGACCGCCAGCTATGCGGAGGAGCGCTACAACAGTCTCAACTCCTTTATGTTTGTGGATGGTTCCGGAGCCAAACACACAATACGCTGGTCGTTGATTCCGGCGGCGCAACCTGTGGCCGTCACACCAGAAGAGCTGGCTAAACGCGGCCCCGATTTCCTCGAGCAGGAGATTACCCAGCGTGTCGCCTCGGCTCCTCAAAAATGGACGTTGGCAGTGACGGTCGCCAATCCCGGCGATCCGACGGCCGATCCCAATAAGGCGTGGCCTTCGGACCGGCGCAGCGTTGAGGTTGGCACGCTTACCGTGCAGCAGATTGAGCCCGAGCCAACCGGTCCGTGTCTCAACATCAATTTCGACCCGACTGTGTTGCCGGCTGGCATCACGACGTCCGATGACCCATTCCCCGCCGCTCGTTCGGCCGCCTATTCCCGGTCGTACAACAGCCGCACAGCCGAAGCCTCCTACTATCCAGGTAACGCGACAGGAGCCAAGCAATGACAACCAGCCGAAAACGCTTCACCGCTCCACAGCGATTTCTTCACTGGCTCATGGCCATTTGCATCCTGTCCATGCTCTTCATCGGCGTGGGCATGGTCTCGACCGTTACCCCGAAATACCTGACATTGGTCCAGATTCATAAGCCGCTGGGTATCGCCATCCTGGTGCTCGTGCTCATCCGCCTCACGCTGCGCCTTATCTACAAGGCGCCTGCGCTGCCGCCCGACCTGCCGGAGCCAATCAAGCTGGGTGCAGAACTGTCGCAATATGTCCTCTACGCGCTGATGATCAGCATGCCGCTAATCGGCTGGGGAATGTTGTCAGCAGCGTCCTACCCTGTGGTGCTGTTCGGTAGCGTACATCTGCCGTCCATCCTGCCCTTGAGTCCCACTCTGCATACCTGGTTGTGGCGTGCACATCACTACCTGGCCTTTGCCTTCTTCGCGACCATTCTGATGCATGTCGGAGCCATTCTCTTTCACAAGCTGATCAGGAATGACGGCATCTTCGAGACAATGGCGCCCGTGCTCACACGCAACCAGCCAAAGTAACAAACTCCCTTTGTGCGGTCGGGCACTGGGCTCAGGCGCGCTTCAACGAGGGACGAAGCACGCGCTAAGCCCATGTCACGCCGGCGTTGCCTTTCTCGGCTTCCCAACGAGAATAAACTCGCTCTTGAGCAGATATTGATACAGCGAATTGACCGGCTCTGGAGGATGCAGGTTGTCGGCAGTGACGATTCCGTCCGTCTCTATAAGCCTCCATTCGGTAAGCCGATCGTTGGCTGCTCGACTCCGCGCCTCTTCGGCTGTCATCGGATACACACTTACTCGGACATTTTGCGTGAAGATCCGCGCAAGCGCCTCCAGCAGGGCGCCTGCCAGGCCGGCGTAGCCGTCCTCCAGAACACGCACCAGGACCGAGAGTCCAACCGCGAAGTGAATCCGCAATTTGGTGTAGCGATTCGCAAACGCGCTCATGGTGTAGAGTTCTCGATCGCGAAAGACCATCACTCCGTAGCCCAGCCCTTGCAACCTCATCACATGTTCAAGAATTTGCTTGATCGACGCTTCTTTGTCCGGGGTGCTGAGGCCGGCAACAGATAAGCAGAATAATCCCAGTCCGCCTTTGCTCTCCTTCAATTCCTCTTCTGGCAATTGCGCCAGCGTGTCCTCGATAAGATCCGCGTGAAGACTGTACACGTTGTCGAATCTTCCCGGTGCCAGCACCAGGGCCCGTTTGTAGAGCATTTCATTCGCCGGCTCCAGTTGGTTGTCCGTCGTGAATACCACAGCCTCAGCGAACCCGCCCGCGACCAGAAAGGCATGTACCTCGTCCCTGTCCCAGCCGCCGAACGCCGGTCCCGCCAATTCCACGCAGTCGATCTCCATCCTGTGGCGCCCCAATTCCTCGAACACACTGCGCAGAAACTCCTCCGCTGACGTCACAACATTAAAGGCGGCGTAGATCAGATTCACACCCAGCATCCCAACCGCTTCCTGCTGCTGCACGTTGGTCGGATCCCTCAGGTTGACGTGCAGGATCACGTCGCTTGCGCTTCCCCCCGGCTGCTGCTGAAAGCGCAATCCTACCCAGCCATGGGTGTCATTCGTTCCCGAATAGTTCCGCGCCGAGATCGTGTCGACAAACGCGAAAAACTTGGTGCTGCTTCCCCGAGTGTCCTGTAACTGCGACACGAGTTGCTTCCACTCGCTTTCGAGCATGGCCTGCAGGCGTGGCTTCGAAACATAGCGTGTCCCTGCCCCGTAAAGATCGTCGCTGACCTCCTTGTCATACGCCGAGATGGTCTTCGCCACTGTGCCCGAAGCACCGCCCACCAGCAGAAACCACCGCGCCACCTCCTGTCCTGCGCCAATCTCGGCAAACGAGCCAAAGGTCGTGGGATCAAGGTTGATGGAAAGCGCTTTGTGATGGACGTCGTTCTTTTCGTACTCCGGCATAGTCTGCCTCCCCCGTCACGCAATAGACTCTACCACTGCGAGCCGCATCGCAGGCTCAATGTCCGAACCCGCCCGGCACACCCACCGGGTACACATCACGCCCCGATTCGTGAGACCATTCCAGACGAATCGGAGCACGCCGCCCATGCGCATCTTCACTAGCTGGTCAGGAGACCGCAGCAAAGCCGCCGCCCTCGGCCTCAAATCCCTCCTGCAGGACCTCTTCGAGGAAGCCGTGCAGGTCTTCGTCTCCGAGCACATCACTCCCGGCGAAGCCTGGGCGCAGCGCCTCGGCACCGAACTCGAACAGTCCGAATTCGGCATCCTCTGCCTTACCCGCGACAACTGGCAGTCACCCTGGCTGCTCTTCGAAGCTGGAGCCATCGCCAAGAAATTCGCCTCGTCGCGCGTTGTCCCATATCTCATCGACGAACTTCCCGCCGCATCCGACCGCTCGCCGCTCGCTCAGTTCCAGCACGTCCGCGCCGATCGCGAAGGCACCTACCGCCTCGTCGAAAGCATCAACGGCATCCGCGACAACCCGAAGCCCAACGACCGTCTCGAACGCTCATTCGCCAAGTGGTGGCCCGACCTCGAGCAGACCCTCAAGACCGTGCAGGCTTCCAACCCCGCTCAACCTCCCATCCGCTCCGACCGCGAGTTGCTTGAGACCATCCTGCAGCGCCTCGAAACCTGGTCGCAATCGCGCCAGCAGTCTTATGTCGACCTGCCACCCATCGAGCTCACTCACCTGCGCAATCTCCGCGACCACCCTGATCTCAGCTACCGGCGTGACAGCAATCTGCAAAAAGAGTTGCGTCACCTCCGTGATATCGGCCTGATCAAGAACAAAAAGCCGATCGCAGATCTGCCTCCCAGCTTCCCGTTGGGCCAGCACTTCGACATCACCGACAAGGGCAAAGACTACCTTCAGAACGTCGCGCCTGCGCCCGGCGAGCAGCCCGGCCCATAGCGTTGCCACGAAACGACCCAGCACGGGCCAAAATCCGCTATTGACAAATCATAACCATTTGGTTATGGTTTCTGCATGCGAAGCTCTCCCGACAGTATCTTCAAAGCCCTGGCCGATCCCACTCGCCGAGCCATCTTCGAACAGCTCACTCGCGAGGGCGAGCAGACCGTTCACGCTTTGACGGCGCGCGCCGGTGTCTCTCAACCGATGGTTTCGAAGCACCTTTCAGCGCTCAAGCGTGCCCGGCTGGTCCACAATCGCCGCCAGGGACGCGAAACCCACTACCAGGCCAGGCCCGAAGCTCTCGCGCCGCTCGTGGACTGGATCGGAGACTATGGCGCCTTCTGGCAAAACAAGTTGGATCGCCTCGCAGAGGTTCTCGAAAGGATGGACAAATGACGACGCCCGATACTTCTACCCGTTCCGTGGTCGTAGAAAAAGAATTTCCTCACCCGCCAGAGAAAGTGTGGCGAGCCCTCACCGAAAGCTCTTTGATTGAGCAATGGCTGATGAAGAATGACTTCAAGCCCGTTGCCGGACACTCCTTCAGCCTGCGCATGGACCCGGTGCCCAACTGGAACGGCGTCATCGACTGCAAGGTTCTCTCTGTCGATCCCTTCAAGGCCCTTTCTTATACCTGGGGCACTCTAGGTACGGAGACCGTCGTCGCGTTTACGCTGACACCCACCTCTGCCGGTACCCATGTCCGCGTTGAGCAGTCTGGCTTCCGTGCCGATCAGGAAGCTAACTACAAGGGCGCTCAGTACGGATGGAAGAAGTTCTTGGGCAACCTGGAACCCGTTGTCGCCGGGCTCGAATAACGCCGCCATCGAGAGGAGACCTGACCATGAGAGCAAATCCACGTGTGGTCTTTCGCTGGATCCACATCATCCTCAGTATTCCGATCTACGGATATATCTACAGTCCGTTTGACAAAATTCCCCAGTACGCATTCCCCGCCCGGTTTATCTTTTTTCCTCTCATGGTCCTCACCGGATTGTTGATGTGGAAAGGCCATCTCTTCTGGCGGCTCTTTGCGAGGCGACCCGCCTGACAGGACGCTGCAGCTCCGCCGGCCGGCGCCGCGATTCTGCGATGTCCGGCCGCGACCCCTGCCGAAGCCAGTCGAAATTGCAGCCCGGCCTCTACACGCTGACATCTAATCCTGTAGAGGTAGTCCATGAGAATTCCTGTTAACCTGCTGCTCCTGGCGCCGCTGACCCTCGGCCTGTTCGCGTACGGCCAGAATTCAAATCAGGGCCAAACAACCGCCAAGCAGTCCCCGTCAACCCAGTCTCAGTCCACCCAATCCAAACCCGCAGATCAACCTCAGCCACCCGGCGCCGGCAGCGATATCGGCCGGGGCAGCGGTGATATCGGTAAAGGCACAGGCGAGGGCGCAGGCAAGGCAGCCGAAGGCGTCGGTAAAGGAGCCGGCGACCTGGTGACCCTGCATCCTGTCGGCGCGGCCGAAAATGTCGGCAAGGGTGCCGGAGAGGGCGGCAAGGATATCGGTGTGGGTGCGGTCAAGGGCACCGGCAAGATCGGCAAAGGCACCGGAAAGCTAATCGCAAAGCCCTTCCACCACTCCAAGAAACATGAAAGCCCAGACACGCCCTCAGAGACGCCCTCTGGCGAGACTCCACGCTAGCCAAAACTGTCTGACGAGAAGCGCGTTTGCGCGGATCCTGTCCTGGTCGCTGTCCACAAACGCGTTTGTCGCTCCAAACCAATAAAAAGCCTGGACTGGCAATTTTCCCAGTTGACTGGTTTGGCTCGCGGAAGCCACTCTTTCCAGAACCTAGACTCAGGTGCTCTGGCAAGGCCTGGCACGAGAAACCAATGCCACCAGCTACAGGACAGCGCGGGTACTTTGGCATCCCTGACTGGCTGCTCTCATACCGCAAAGACTGGTTGCGACCCGACATCATAGCTGGACTGACGGCTGCTGCGGTGGTCATTCCGAAATCGATGGCCTATACCAGCATTGCCGGCCTGCCACTTCAGGTAGGCCTGTATACGGCCTTTCTGCCCATGGTCATCTACGCGTTCCTGGGCACCTCAAGGGTCCTGAGTGTAAGTACGACTACGACCATTGCCATCCTGACCGCTACCCAGCTTGAGGCCGTAGTTGCCAACGGAGATGCTGCGTCCCTCGCAAGGGCCGCAGCCTCCCTGACCGTGCTGGTTGGCGCAATGCTCGTGCTCGCTTGTTTCCTGCGGCTCGGTTTCGTTGCCAACTTCATTTCTCAGCCTGTCCTGATTGGTTTCAAGGCCGGCATTGGCGTCGTGATCATCCTCGATCAGATCCCCAAGCTGCTTGGTATTCATCTAGCCAGGGGAACGTTCCTCCAGCATTTGCTTTCGACAATCCGAAGCGTTCCGGAAACAAAGCTGATCACGTTGGCCGTCGGCGTCTGCATGATTCTGATTTTGATCGGGGTGGAACACTTCGCGCCGAAGGCGCCTGCCCCACTGATCGCGGTGGCAGCAGGAATCGGCGGTGCTTATTTCCTGCAGCTCGGCTCACGCGGTGTTGATCTTGTCGGCTACATTCCTCGAGGACTGCCCTCATTTACTGCCCCCACTCTCTCGTTGGCAACTCAACTCTGGCCCGGCGCTTTAGGCATTGCCCTGATGAGCTTCACCGAGACCATTGCTGCGGGACGCGCCTTCGCCAGGAATGACGAGCCACAACCGCGGTCAAACCGCGAGCTGCTCGCAACTGGAATGGCAAATGTCGGAGGCGGCCTGCTCGGAGCGATGCCCGGGGGAGGTGGAACCACACAAACTGCCGTGAATCGACTCGCTGGAGCGCGTACTCAGATGGCGGAACTTGTAACGGCTGCTATGGCCCTCATCACCATGCTTCTGCTTGCCCCGCTGATCGCCCTGATGCCGCAGGCCACGCTCGGAGCCGTCGTCATCGTCTATTCAGTGGGCATGATCAAGCCCGAGGAGTTCCGTGAAATACTCCGCGTCCGCCGCACAGAGTTCATATGGGCCCTTATTGCCTTCGCCGGTGTTATGTTCGTGGGAACGTTGAAGGGAATCATCGTGGCGATCATCACGTCAATCGTGGCGCTCGCCTATCAGGTTGCGAATCCGCCGTTGCACGTACTCGGACGCAAGCCGGGCACAAACGTGTTTCGGCCCTGCTCCAAAGAACACCCCGAAGACGAAACCTTCCCAGGCTTGTTGATACTGAGGCCCGAAGGACGAATCTTCTTCGCGAACGCGGAGCAGCTCGCGCACAAAATCTGGATACAGATTCAAATAGCGCAGCCCAGGATCATAGCCATCGATCTGAGCGCTGTATTCGATCTCGAATACACGGCACTCAAGATGTTGGCTGACGCCGAAAAGAAACACCGCGAGCGTGGCATTCGCTTATGGCTGGTGGGAATGAATCCAGAAGTGCTCTCGATGATCCAGAAATCTTCACTAGGCGAAGCCCTCGGACGCGAAGGCATGCACTTTAATCTGGAGACCGCGGTGACAAAATATCTCAACGACGCCTCCGGCGAGACTCCACGCTAACCAGAATTGGGTGACTGACGACGTGCGCGTTTCTCGATAGCCTTGTTTCTCGATAGCCTTGGTACACCGATGTCTCGAATATGCCGTGCAGGCGCATGAGCGTTGAAGGAAGACGATGACTTCGCAGACCACCGGCAAAGCACGCGTGATAATCACCTGGATTCTCAGAGTCCTGTTGGGCGTAATCTTTCTGGGAATCGGAATCGAAAAGCTCACCGGAACTATGGGGACCATTCCATTCTTCGACGCGATTGGCTGGGGACAATGGTTCCGCTACTTTTCCGGCGTCCTCGATACGGCGGGAGCACTGCTCATCCTTGTGCCGCGATGGACCTCTTTTGGGGCTCTCATCATTACGTGTACCGTGGGCCTGGGAACTTACCTGTGCTTCAGCATGGCACTTTACAATCCCATCTTCCCACTGGTGATGACCCTGTTAGCCGCAACACTGGTGTGGCTTGCGTGGCGGCCGAAACCGATCTGAGCGCTCTACCACCACGTTGACTCCGTTCCTTCAATGAGGTTGCTTGAGTGCATCGTACCCCGCCAGGAACGGCTGGCTAAAGGCGCCCCGGTGACGAAGGCGCGGTTACGGGGCCTTATCCTGATCGCTGCCCACTAGCGCGTTTCCCAGTACTAATCTTCCGCAAGCCCACAATCCACGCTCAATGAGCGCGACTCGCCCTGAAGTCGTCAGTCGAGAACACTTGGCTACGCTGCTTGTATTCGGTGTCGACAATGCACTCCGGTTCTCAGCTAACTTGTTAGGAGCTTTGTGCACAAAAGTGGTCATCTCAATGTCGATTAGGCGGCCCATTCATCGAATCGGCGCATGATCTCCATGAGCCAACATCCCAACAGGATGACAGAGCCCCACAATATGAAGGGAACGCAGTAGAGTATACGATGCTTGCGCGAACGGGCCAACTCAAACACCCGTACCTTCACGATGGCGTATACATTCGCTGCGAGATAAGCAACCGCCAAACAGCTCACTACTAAGTTGTGCATTCCCTAGTCCTCCTTTTACCGGCCTGCATCTCCGCGCCGATACTCATCGGTCAGCTCATCAAGCGAAGGTCCACACCTTAGAGTTGAGACCATCCTCCGTCTACCGGAAGCTCGGCGCCGGTCGTGAAGGTCGCATCGAACGCGAGGAAGAGGACGGCCTTGGCGATCTCGTCCGACGTCCCGAAGCGCTTCATCGGGACCATACCACTCATCTTCTCCCTTATCTGAGAGGCCGCGTCCCCGGGAAACGCTTTGCCGATGATCGGCGTGTCGATGGGACCGGGCGTCACCGCGTTGACGCGAATCTCAAGAGGAATCAACTCAGCAGCGAGCGTCCGAGCGAATGATCGTAGCGCGGCCTTGGCGGCTCCGTATGTGGCGTTGCCGGCCATTCCCTTGACGTTGGCGATCGAGGTGGTGAGGACGACAGAGCCTCCCCGGTTAATTAGCGGCGCGAACTTCTGCACCGCGAAAAGCGGTCCCTTGGCGTTCAAGTTGAACATCTCGTCGTAGATGGCCTCGGTGATGCTCTCCAGAGGCGCTCGGGTGCTGAACCCGGCGTTGACGAACAGCAGGTCGATGGTGTCGAACTCGGCCTTCACTCGAGAGGCGAGTGCATCGAGGTCCGTCAACGACCGGGCGTCGCTCGAAACCACGAGGGCGTCATTTCCAAGCTCTTTCTGAGCCGATTCCAGGCCCTCCTTAGAGCGACCGGTCACCGCAACGCGCGCGCCTTCATCAAGGAGCATCTTCGCCGTAGCGAGCCCCATGCCGCTGGTGCCGCCGATGATTACCACCTTTTTACCTTCGTACCGTTTCATATGTATTTTCCTTGCTAATGGTTGTTGTTCGTTCTGTCGCCGTGTTTCCAAATTAGGGAAGTGGCAATGTTGTTTTGCATCCAGTGACGCGCCGATCAGCGCTCCTTCAGGACCTAGCGTTCAAGGATGCTGGGTTAAGACAAGTCGACGCCGGAGACCTTGACGACGGCCTGCCACGCGGCTTCCTGGCTGGCGCGATCGTGGAGGTGTGGGTGGCGCTGCGCCTCAATTGGGCCTGAGAACTTCCCTTGAGCCGAGGCGAAGAATTGCCCTGAGACGTCGGTTCCGAACTCCGACGCCTGGAGGTACCGACGGGCCGCGGTCTCCGGCGTCTGATTCATGCCGGGAATGAGGTTCACGATTGGGATAAACAGATACTTCAGCAACGGGCCAGCGTTTCGCACCACCCTGGTGTCGGTCGCCCCACCGGGCGATACGGCGTACACGGCCATGCCGGCGGGCAGCCGGCGGGCCAGCGCCGCGGTCCACCAAGCGATGATGAGCTTCGCGTCAGCATACGCATTGTTGGGCACGTACTTCACGTTCGACCCGTTGCGCAGCAGGGCTTCAACAGCCGCGGTTTGGTCGCCCCGGTAGTATTTGGCCGCGAAGGCTGGCACGTCGGTGTACTTGAACATGGGTACGCCCCCGCGGGCAGGCTCCGCGCCGGCGATAACAATCCGCGCGTTCGGGCTCAGCAGGCTGGCGCGAAGCAACCCGACAGTCAGTTGATGATGGCCGATCAGCGGGGCCTGAGAAGCCTCAATGCCCGCCGCAGTGATCACGCGCTTCTTGGTTGGGACCAATCCGGCATTGAGCAGTAGGAAACCGATCGGCCGACCTCGCTTGACGAGTGAGGCGAGGGCGGCCTGAACGCTGGTCGGCGCGTCCAGATCCAGTTCCAGCGGCGTGAAGACCTGTGTCTTAGTCTCAGCCGCGAGCTGAGCGGCCGTTTCCTGAATTCGGGCCAGGCTGCGCCCGGTGACGATGACCTCGCGGTAGCCCTCTCCGGCGAGCAGGCGGGCTGCCGCATGGCCGAGCCCGGACGTAGCGCCGGTGACGAGTGCGATCGGATGTTTCATGAGTTGCTCCTTAGTGAAAGGGGAAGGTAGAACCGGAAGAGCGCGAGGCCAAAGCCAGCTTGCGATTTACGAACTATTTAGTTCTATATTGGTAGAATGAAGAGTGTCAAGGAGTTTTGAACTAAATGATTCAAAAAACCGCTAGGCCGCGGGGTCGACCGCGCAGCTTCGACGAGACGGGGGCGCTGGAGAAGGCGACTCAGGTGTTCTGGTCGAAAGGCTACGACGGAGTGACGATTGACGATCTCGTCGCCGGGATGGGTGTGGGACGGCCGAGCCTGTATGCCGTCTTCGGGGACAAGCGGGCGATATTCTTGCGCGTCCTTGGGGCGTACGCAGAACGGAAGGGCGCTCTCGCAGCCAAAGCACTCCTTTCGCCACAAGGTCTTCGCGACTCGATCGCGGGCTTTCTAAGGTACGCCGTCGAAAGTGCGACTGAGAAAGGGTCCGCCCGGGGCTGCCTTCTGATGTGCGTCGCGCCGCTTGTGAACGACGCTGAGGTTCAGCGATTCCTGCAGAATGCGGCCACTGGCGGCGCAGCGTTGCTGGAGCGCCGTTTCCGGGACGGGATCAGCGCGGGAGAAATCCCATCTGACTTTCCCGTCGCCGCGCGTGCGACCCAAGTCACGGATTTAGCTCGTGGGCTGACCATGCGTGCGCAGATAGGCATACCGCGTAAGAAGCTCCTCAAAGATGCTGAGGAAGCGGCCGAGTTTGTGCTCCGGCCGCGGCGCGTCTGACGCGTTATCGGAAACAATTCACTTTACCTTGGGAGTTCCGCGCCTGTCGTGAAGCGTACCGCCCGGTGAAACGCGCATTGGCCAGTTGTCGCCAATCAAGAATCATGCAGTTGACGATGGGTAAACACAAGCCGACTTTTCATTAGTAATCACAACTAGTCTCCTGAGTCATTGATTTCTCGTATAAGTTGTGGGTGAGTGCGCGGCGAGAGTAGAAGTAGCGAATCGAGCGATGGAGGCCAGGATCTGGTCTGCGGACTTGGTCCATCGAAAGGGTTTGGGCTGTTGGTTGTGGGCAGCGATGAATTCGCGGATCGCCGTTTCGAGTTCCTGCACGCTGGTGTGTGAACCGCGCTTGATCTGCCGTTGTGTAAGCAGTGCGAACCAGCGTTCCACTTGGTTGAGCCAGGAGGCATGCGTGGGAGTGAAGTGCAGGTGATACCGTGATCTTTTTTGTAGCCACTGGCGGACCAGCGCTGTCTTGTGTGTGCCGTAGTTGTCCAGCACCAGATGGATGTCCAGATCGGCAGGAACGGCGGTGTCGATTTTCTTCAGGAAGTCGAGGAACTCCACCGAACGATGGCGTCGATAGCACTTGCCAAGAACGTTGCCGGTCGCGATATCCAGAGCGGCAAACAGGCTGGTGACGCCATGTCTCTTGTAGTCGTGCGTGCGCCGCTCCCGTTGTCCGGCCCGCATGGGCAGCACAGGCTGGGTACGGCTGAGTGCCTGGATCTGCGACTTCTCATCCACGCACAACACCAGCGCATGATGGGGTGGATCGAGATAGAGCCCAACAATATCCCGCACTTTGTCGATCAGCAATGGATCAGTCGATAGCTGAAAGCTCTCTGTGCGATGCGGCTTCAGTCCAAAGGCACGCCAGATGCGGCTGATGGTGGACTGGCTTAGACCGGTTCTGACTGCTAGCATGCGGCTGGACCAGTGCGTCGCTCCCTTCGGAGTCTTCTCCAGCGTCAGCCGCACCACCTGCTCGATCTTCTCGTCACCGATCTCACGCGGCGCTCCCGGACGCGGCTCATCGCCCAGCCCCGCCACTCCCTCAGCTATAAAGCGGTTGCGCCAGAGACCAACTGTAAATCCTGTCGTGCGCAACTTCGCTGCTACCGCCGCGTTGCTTGCTCCACCCGCACACTCTAAAACGATACGGGCGCGGAAGGCCACCGAACGAGCGCTGCGAGACTGCCGCGCTATGCGCTCCAACTCGGCTCTTTGCCCTGGGCTTACCACCAGCTCATGCTTCTTCGGCCGTCCACGACGAGACTCCATGCCTCACCATAGAACGCCTCCCATCTATATGCAACCTACTTGTGACTCAGGAGACTAGGCCGTCCTCATAAACAGTCTCTGGGCAGTTTCCTGACAGATCTTCTGGACTTGACGTCGAAAGATCGCGCAAAATTTCCTGTTGCTTTCCAAAAGGGAACCATGCCATCCTTCCTGTAGGAAACCTAAATGTTGGTTCCTCCATGAAGGAAAAGCCCGACGTTTTGCAAGGAACGCTTGCGCTGATGGTCCTCAAAACCCTGGATGTTCTGGGCCCGCAGCACGGCTACGGCATCGCCCGCCGCATTGAGCAGATCAGCGGAGACATTCTGGCCCTAAACCAGGGCACGCTCTATCCCCTGCTGCTCAAGCTTGAGCATGAGGGTTCCATCGCTTCGCAATGGGGCGCATCGGAAAACAACCGCCGCGCCCGCTTCTATCGCCTTACCGCGACGGGCCGCAAACAGCTGCAGACGGAGACCCGCGATTGGAATCAGACCGCGGCTATCATCGCGCGCTTCTTTGAGGTCAAAGCCGAGGACCTGCCATGAAATTCCTGCGCCGCTTTTTCATTCGTCTCTCGAACTTCACCGCCGGAAGGCGCGCCGACCAGCGCCTCGTGGAAGAGATGGCCGAGCATCTTGCCTTGCAGACTGAGGAGAATTTGCGCGCCGGCATGCCGCCCGTCGAGGCGCGCAGGCAGGCCGCACTGAAGCTTGGCGCGGCCCAGGCCATTCGCGAGCAACACCACGCCGAGCAGGGTCTTCCGCTTGCTGAGAATCTTCTCCTCGATCTTCGCTTCGCATTCCGCATGTTTTATCGCGCTCCTGGATTCGCCCTCATCGCCATCGCCACCATGGCCCTCGGCGTCGGAGCCACCACCGCCATCTACAGCGTCATCGACGCAACCCTGCTGCATCCTTTGCCCTACCCCAACCCCAGCAAACTGGTGCGAATTGAAGCCAACCTTCCCGGCGTGGGCGCGCACGACATAGGACTCTCCATCCCTGAGTTGAGAGACCTTCAGAGCTCGGGAATCTTCCAAAATGTGTCCCTATCCTTTTTCGGCACCGACACTCTCACCGGCAGCGGCCAGCCCACGCGGATCGCCGGAAAGTCGGTCACACCGGGCTACTTCGCGGTGCTCGGCATCGACGCGCAATTGGGACGCACCTTCGATCCGCACGACGCAACACCCGGCTTCAACAACGAAGTCGTCATCAGCGATGGGCTCTGGAAGCGCGCTTTTGGAGCCGACCCGCACATTATCGGCAAGACTTTCCGCATTGACAACGATCCCGCTCGTGTTGTCGGCGTTATGCCCGCCAGCTTTCGCGACCAGGGCCAAACCAGCGAGCAGGTCAATACCGAATTGTGGGCGGCGTGCGGATTCTTCGGCGAGCCGGCCCCCCCGCCGATGCGCGGCACGCGTTTCCCCTTCGAGACCATCGCGCGCCTTCAGCCTGGTCTGTCGCCTGAGGCCGCGCAGGGGCGCCTCGATGCCCTGGTCGCATCGTTGAAGAAGCAATATCCGGCGGATTATCCGGCGCAAGGCGCGTGGACTCTCCACATCACTCCCCTGGCCGAGACTCTTGTCGGCAACGTTCGCCAATCGCTCATACTGCTCTTCGGAGCGGTGGGTCTGGTCCTGCTGATCAGCTGCGTCAACGTCGCCAATCTGCTGCTGGCTCGCGCCAGCGCACGAGGACAAGAGATGGCGGTTCGCCAGGCATTGGGAGCCGCGAGAATGCGCCTCATTCGTCAGCTCTTCACCGAGAGCTTGTTACTCTTCGTGCTTGGCGGCATCACCGGTTTCGCGGTTCTCTTCTGCGCCCGGAAATTCCTGCTGCAATTTGTTCCCGAAAGCCTGCCGCACCTCAATGACATATCCATCAGCTGGGGCGTGCTGGCGTTTGCCATCGTCGTCTCCGTCGCCGCCGGAACCATCTTCGGGCTTGCCCCCGCGTGGCTCACAAGCCGCCTCAATTTGACGGCAACGCTCCGGCAGCAAGGTCGTGGCTCCAACGGTTCCCGGCAGCGCTCGCGTTTGCGCCATGCTCTGGTGATTGGTGAATTAGCCCTCTCCCTGGTGCTGATGATCGCCGCCGGTCTTCTGCTGCGCAGCTTCTGGGACTTGTTCAAGGTGCAACCCGGCTTCAATCCCACTCGAGTCATGGCAATCGAGACCTCGCTGCCGAATCCTAACGATCCCAAAACCGACATTTACCGCACTGCCACGCAGGAAGCGGTGTTTCTGCGGGAAGCTCTCCGTCGAATCCGGACGATTCCGGGCGTGGAAGAAACCGCCGTCAGTGATCGGGCGGCCATTCCCCTTGGCCATGGCCAGGGCGATCTCATAGCGGTTCCATTGTTTCGCGAGGGTCAGGGAGTGCAGAGCAGTCAGCCTCCTCTGATCGATACATCGACCGTCTCACCGGAATATTTCCACGTGCTCGGCATGACCCTCCTGCGTGGACGCCTCTTCGTCGACCAGGACCTTGAAGCTACGCCCTTGGTCGCAGTCATCAACCAGGCCGCGGCCCGCACCTACTGGCCCAACCAGGATCCAGTCGGCAAGCGAGTCCGCTTGCTGGGCGATTTGGGCAGTGCCAAGCCGGTCTGGACCACAATCGTCGGCGTAATCGCGGACGCGCGCACAGAATCGCTCGCGGACCCCGGCGTTCCGCAGGTTTACCTCGACATCTACCAGCGCCCCGCCAAGTTTCTTGCGGTCTACCTGCGCGGTCAGGTCGATCCTGCCGCCATCGCCGAGCAGGTGCGCACACAAATCCAGGCCGTCGATCCGAACCTTCCCGTCTTCCACGCGGAGACCCTGGACGACGTTCTCTCCTCTTCGCTTTCTGTGCGGCGGTTCTCGATGGAAATGGTGGCGCTGTTTGCCGCAACGGCCCTGCTGCTCGCGGCCCTGGGAATCTACGGCACCATCTCCTTCCTGGTCAATGAGCAATCGCGCGAGATCGCCATCCGCCTCGCGCTGGGCGCGCAAAGGCGCGATATCCTCAAGATGGTTTTACGCCAGGGCCTCACTCTGGCCGCCGCCGGCGCCGGCGTAGGCCTGGTTGGCGCGTTTATTGTTTCTCATCTCATGGCCGGCGTGCTTTATGGTGTCTCGCCCTACGATCTCTCTACCTTCGCCGGCGTAACCGCCGTGCTCACCGCCGTCGCCATCGCCGCCAGTTACATCCCTGCGCTGCGCGCCATGCGCCTCGACCCAATCACGACACTCCACGCCGAATGACTTTTGGCACTGCTCGAAGCTTGTCTTCACAAGTTGTCGCCATCCCAATGAACCTCCTTCGGGATGCTGATGAATTCACCCCACAGCGAGTTCCAGAGGATTAGTCCCCAAAAACACCGATGTAGCCGGGAGGAATTCTGGCTTTACGCTAAATCGCCAAAGCACTCGTCGAGGACCGATCAGTCCCGATATGTCGGCCAGCTCCGCTAAGTCGCACGACGCGACCAGCCTCTTCGCCATCGTGCGCACGATCACAAGCCCAGGTTGCAGGTTACGTTGAGCGCGGCTAAAAATATGTGCGACAGAGTTGTCCAAAAATTCCGGTCCGAACGTTGAACCCATCGATGAAAGGAACCGTCCGTGGAATCAGCCTCTGCATCGATCGACGAGAAGATTAAGCAACTCGGGGACTGGCGCGGCAAGACCCTCGCTCATCTCCGTCAGCTCATCCACGCCGCCGACCCCGGCATCCAGGAGGAGTGGAAATGGGCAAAACCCGCATCGCCCGGCACGCCCGTCTGGTCCCATGACGGCATCGTCTGCACGGGAGAGACCTACAAGCAGGTCGTGAAGCTCACCTTTGCTCGCGGAGCCTCTATCGAAGACCCGAAGAAGCTCTTCAATTCCAGCCTCGAAGGGAATGTGCGGCGTGCGATCGACCTCCGCGAAGGGGAGAAGATCGACGAAGCGGCTTTCAAGCAACTCATCCGCGCCGCGGTGGCGGCCAACTCCGCAGCGCTCGCTCAACGGGCATCCAAAAAGAAGTAAGCCCGGGCGTTGCAGGAGAAACGAAGATGTCGGAGCGATCAGAAACGCTCCCCGACGATCCGCTCAACGACCCGTTCGGTGGTCGGAATCCTACCAGTCACGAACGGATGACGGGCAAGCCCTGGGATGCGTCCTACAGTGACGGCCCGGCCCCCTGGGACATTGGCCGGCCGCAGCCGGCAATCGTGCGTCTGGCTTCCAAAGGCGGATTCGCCGGAAGGGTGCTCGATGCGGGCTGCGGGACCGGCGAGCACTCTCTTCTCATCGCCTCGCTGGGATTGCCGGTTCTGGGTGTTGACGTGGCTGAGACAGCACTGGCAATCGCCCGTGAGAAGGCCGCCCGAATGAAGCCCGCACAAAAGAAGACCAACGACAGTGGAACCGCCCCGGAACATAGACAGGATCATGGAGTCGTCGAATTCGCCACGGCAGACGCGCTCCATCTAGAGCGTCTGGGCCGCAGGTTTGACACGGTCCTCGACTGCGGACTGTTCCACACCTTCGACGGCGACGAGCGGCCACGCTACGTGGCGAGCCTGGCGTCGGTAACCGAGCGCGACGGAACCCTGTATATTTTGTGCTTCAGTGACCAGGATCCGGATACCGGGCCGCACCCCGTCAGTCAGGAAACGCTGAGAGCGGCGTTCAACCCCGGCAGTGGATGGAACCTCGTCGCCCTCGAACCTGACCGGATTCAGACGAGATTCCACCGCGACGGCGCACCGGCTTGGTTTGTGACCATCAAACGGATCTAGACGGAGGGACTGGTCCCGTTGGGCAATCGCGCGCAGCCGGGGCACCACTCATCGGCTGACAAATAGTTTGCCCGGCGAAAATACTTGGCTGACGATTTCTCCCGATCTCCTAAAATAGAGATAGAGATAAATAGAGATAGAGATGAAAAGAACCCGCTTTCACTGGCGGGCTTTTTCTTGTCTGATAGGCTGCTACTTCATTGAAAGAAAGAAGAAGACCACAAAGCCTTCTTGAATCAAACGGTTACAGGGACCTACATTCTAAGCCAAATGAAATCAATCTGTTACAAAATCTATGGGGGAGGGGGGGTAGGTCTAGCTCGAAGCGCTCCGCGACCGGATTGGAATCGCCGGAACTCCAGCCACCGTGACCCCCGGCGGCACATCCTTGGTAACCACAGCATTCGCGCCCACCGTCGCCCCGTCGCCAATTGTTACCCCGCCGAGGACCGTGACCCCTCGCCCGATCCACACTTCCTTGCCGATAGCGATCGGCTTGGCCGTGTGCCCGGACTGCCGGATGGTCGTTTCACCGCTGCGCTGGTGGTTCGCATCCCGGATGCTCGAGTACTCGCCAATCATGGTGCCCCCGCCGATGGTGACCCCGGCCATGGCCACGATGTGAACGCCGCGTGAAATCACCACATCGTCCCCAATCTCGATCCGCGCATCATGCTGCGTTTCGAGATGCAGCCCCGCATACAGCAGCACGTTCTCGCCGAACCGGATATTGCGCGTGCCATCGACGAACGCTCGGCCCTCGATCACTAGCGACGCCGGCGCCCCGCCAGTCACATCCGCCGCCAGCCCCGCATGCGCATAAAGCCGCGTCAGGTTTTTTCGCAGCCCGTAAGTCGAGCGCAGCACCGACGCGAGCGCTCCGCTCAGCGGTCCCTTCAGCCCCCGGCTCATCACCATGGCCTCGGCGGCGAAACCCGCCCGCCCTGCGTGTCGCTCCACGCCTGCTCCATCAGCGCGATCAGCTTGCGATGTTCCCGCGCCCGCGCCTGCCGTCGCTCGTCCTTGCTGAAGCTGTTGCGCAGCACCACCAGCCGATAAAGCCCGATCTCCAGCATCTTCTCCCACCAGGCGCCCCATCCATGATGCTTGCGGTAGTAGAGCAGAGTGCTGCGCATGCGCCACAACACCAGCTGCGCTCCGGCCTTCGACATCTCCAGCGACTTCACCTGCCGCGACGACTCGCCGCCGATGTGCGTCACGACGATGTCAGGCCAGTACATAATCTTGTACCCGGCGTCCTTGATACGCCGGCACAGGTCTACTTCTTCCGAGTAGAGGAAGAACTCCGGATCGAACAATCCCGCCTTCCCCAGCGCGTCCGCCCGGATGATTGAGAAGGCCCCCGGCACCCAGTCGCACTCGCACGCCACCATCGGATCCGCCCACGTCCGATCAAACCTGCCGAACAGACGCGACTTGGGAAACTTGCCCGCCAGCCCCGTCATGACGAAGAAATCGGTCAGCAGCGAAGGAAACATCCGTGCCGACGGCTGCCACGCATCGTCGCGTCCCACCAGCCGCGCCCCGGCCAGCCCCACCGATGGGTTCTCATCCATGTACTGCACCGCAAGCGCGAGCGCACCGGCGCGAAGGAAGGCGTCCGAGTTCAGAAGCACCGGGTACCGCCCCCGGACCACTTCCAGTGCCACATTGTTCGCTGAAGCGAAACCGAGATTTACGTCGCTGCGAAAAAGCCGCACCTGCGGAAATTCGCGTTCGACCATCTCCGGCGAACCATCGGAAGAATGGTTATCGACAACCAGAACCTCTACGCGAAGCCCCGCCGATTCCCGCTCAACCGACTCAAGGCATTCGCGCAGCACATCGCGCGTGTTGAACGAGACGATCACAATCGAGACGTCAAAGGTATCGGCAGAAGTATTGTGACTAGAGTCGAGGATGGTCATGGACCCCGCGGCTTCTATGAGCGGAAGCAGGTTTCGAAAGTGGACGCCAGCACCTTCAGATTATCAGCCAGGTTGTAGCGTTCCATGACCCGAGTCCTTCCCGAGGCTCCGAGCCGTGCGCGCAGCTCCCCGTCAACCAGCAGCAACTCGATTGCGCCGGCCATAGACTCGACCGAAGAAGCAGGAACCAGAAAGCCGTCTACACGGTCGCGAATCAGCTCCGGAATGCCGGCCACATTCGTGCTCACGCATGGGATCGCCATCGCCATAGCTTCCATAAGGGCTACCGGGATGCCCTCGGCGAAGCTCGCCAGCGCAAAAATATCAGCCTGCCGCAGTTGCTCTCTGGTCTGTTCATGGTTGAGCGCGCCGCGAAAGATCACGTGCTCTCCCATCCCTTTCGCAGCCGCTTCACGTTTGAGGCTATCCATATCTGGACCGCTGCCTACGAAGATCAGGCGCGCCTCGTGGCCCTTTGCGTGCAGAAGCGAAAATGCTCGCAGCAAAATATGTTGCCCCTTTGCGGGAACCAGACGCCCGACGCAGACGATTTGTGTCGGCTGGGTGGACTCTCGTGAAGCCGGCTGAAACTCTTCAAGGTCAACGCCTAACCGAGCTACATGCATCTTGTCCCAGTGAGCCGGATCACAGTACTTCATCAGCTGACTTCGACAAAAGTCGCTGATGCAAAAGATAAACTTCGCCCGTTCAATCTTGCGGGGAAGATAACAGTAGTCAACTTCGTAGAATTCTTCGGGCCCATGAATCGTAAGTGAGTAGTCAAACTTCCAGATCTCAGCAGCCACCATCGCCACCGTAGCCACTGAACCACCAAAGTGAACATGAAGATGACGCAAGCTACGCTTCTTCATCCAGCGACCGAGAAGAAATGCCTCAACCGTGTAAAAGAGAGCGTAAATTTTACGAACTAGGTCCCACCCACCCATCGTGAGCGCAACTCTGGCGCCGCGAACAAACACAGCCGGATACACGAAGGTCATAGTTACTACTACGCAAATAGCTTCCCAGATGGTTGTTCGTTTTAGGCAATAGGTACTCGCAGCTTCCTGTGCTTCAACAGGAGGTAGTTCAGACACTGTCCGATCGGGTGGGTTGACGGACGCAACCTCAATCTCGAAACCAAGCCGTCGTAGACCAAGAATCTCTTTTAGAAAAAACGTGTGAGAGATAGCTGGATATTGGCTCAGAAAGTAGGCCATGCGTTTTTTTTCAGATTGCAAGGTCATTTTTCGCTGGTAATGGTTTAGAGTAATAAAAAAGCACAAAAAATTAGTTACTTTCAGCTCATCCCTGAGCCGTTGTCTGCCGATTACCAAAATTACAGATTGCTAATCTGAGCGGAGAAAAAACGGTACGAGATAAAGGGTTCATCTGTGGAATCGGGTGCTGTATGTATACTCACCCACACAAGTCCCGCAAAGCAGTAACTAAAAACACCTAAAACTAAAAGTTCTTTCCCCGTTCATTTGCACGGTTGTCACATAACGGAGGTAATTCATGCGCTCGTGGTCCCCAAACATACAGTCGCAGTATGTCATTTTCCTTTTCCTCTTGCTACTCGCCAGCCTCACATCTGAGATGCGCGCTGGCGCCCAAACCGTCACCATGACTGATTCGGCAGTCATTGGCAGCAATGCTCGGCCTGGTCTTAACCTCGGACAGCCATCCGGCTCGTATCCATTTTTCAAAAATTATCTGGCTTTCGGCAATCCCGGCTTTGAGCCGATGATCGATCAGCAAATCTACCAGTTTCAGGCCCCGCAGGCAGTTTCGTCGCCCACGAGTTTTCAGTGGAACGTGAACAACACTCAATACTCGAGCTACGACGCCAACCAGTGGGCCGGAGCCACGTTTACCGTCGTTCAGGGTTCCTACGCAAGCGGAACCTCTGATCCCGCACTCGGATGCACAGGCACCATCAAGTCGAGTGCCAATCAAAGTGGCGCAGGCCCCGTCTTTGTCGTCAACCCTGCAACCAATCAGGGATCCAGCGGTTGCGCGGGTAATCTTGGTGCTCCCGGCCAGATCATCGTCGTCTCTACCAACAACAACATGCCCAACGTTTACCCCACGCCGGCCAGCATTTGGCAGGCGGGCGCCAACGGACTCCTCGCAGCTCCCTCATTGAGCGGCGGTGCAACCCTGACTTCCGAGACAACCGACCTCTGCGCAACCTGCGGAACACAGTCCCTTCTCTTCACTGTTCCCGCCGGAGGCAGCGCATCACTCAGCACCGGCAACTTGCTCAACACCGCCAGCGAAAAGACCGTAGTGCTCAACGGAGCATACACCGTGTCATTCTGGGCTAAGTCGAATGCGGCTGTTGCACCGAAACTCAGCATCTCCGCATACCCGCGCGTCGGCTCGGCCTGCACCCAGACTTACAGCGGATCTACCTCACCGGCGATCACTTCTGCCTGGACTCAATACAGCTTCACCTGCAACTTCACCGAGAGCGCATCCAGCGGCGGCCCTTACCCGTTCTTCATCACTTTCACCGTGAGTCCCGCGACCTCGGCGGCAACCAGCCTCGAATTCGATAACTGGTCCTTCACTCGCAACGAGGACACGAATCCCACCGTCTACTCTGACGCCTACGTGAATGCGCTCCAGGCCTGGTGCCAAACCTCAAGCAACACGACCGGACCCGCCTGCACGCTGCGTTACGGTCCCTCACCCGATTCAGAAGTCATGTCGAACTGGGTCAAGCCTCAGTTTGAGCACCGCCCGTCGATCGAACAGTTCTCAGCGATCTCTAATGCCTACAGCACCGACAAGACAGGCATCTACGACTTCCTGAATCTGTGCGCTTACGTCGGCGCAACACCCGTGCTCATCTTCCCCATCACGATGACGACCACTGACGCCGCGAATCTGGTTGACTTCCTGGAAGGGTCCACGTCCACGCCGTACGGCGAGATTCGCGCCAATCTCGGCCAGGTAACTCCATGGGTCGGGGCTTCGGGCTCTCCCTTTTCGACCATCTATCTGGAGTTCGGCAACGAGAATTGGAATGCCGGATTCCTCGGACACACGCTCGGCTACAACGTCTCCTCTAGTAATTTCTACGAAGACTACTCGCTTCGCGCGAAGACGGTATTCGCTGCAGCACGTGCCCGTCAGTCCACCGAGGGTTACAGCCAGTCCGGAACAAAATGGGTCTTCAACGCTCAGACGGCGGGAGGCGGTGACGGCGGTGCAGCGTCCGTGGCGCAGGCCGACGTTGTCGAAATCAACGGATATACCGCCTACAACATCAACAACACAAGCACATCGGGCTGCATGAGCAGCGGATCAACCAACGCTACCTGCCCGCTCTACGGCCCCACCCTGACCGAGCCCTACTCCAACACTCATGATCCCAATTCGACGAGCGGCTTTGCTCAAGCGGTTTCCAAAATCCAGAACGAGACCGGCTGCGGACCGAATGGCACGACGAAATGCCAGGTGATGGTCTACGAGCAAAACACCGGTACCTTCAACGCCAGCACCGCCGGACCTTTCACTCAGGCGGTTTCCGACTCGTTTATTCAAGCCGGATTCCAGGGAATCGTAGCCGCCGATCAGATGGGCGAAAACGACGCTGCCGGAGTCATCAATCAGAACGAATATCAGGCCCTGCAGTACTACTTCGGTGAGGGCGGAATCAACGTTCACATGTGGGGCACGATGCTCGACACCGGCGGAGACTGTTCCAACTACAACTCCTCGACCTTCGGTGGCAGCTACTGCCCGCGTCCCCAGATGCTGGGAGCGCAGGTCTACAACTGGTGCAAAATCGGACCGATGGTTCAGACCTCGTGGACCTCGAATCCGACCTACAACCTTCCCGCCAACAACAACAGCGTCAACGCAATCAATGGGGTTCCGGTCCTGCGCAGCTACGCGTTCGCGCAGGGCAATCAGCGCTGCATGGTCATCGTGAATGCCGACGTATACAGCGCGCATAACGTAACATTCGCCGGCACAAATGCGCCTGCCAGCGGCGTCACGACCTATCAGTTTGCTCCCGGCGCACTGAACACGGTGAACGAGGCCAGCGCCCTCACAGCCACTTCCACACTGGAAACTCCGATGGGCAACACTACTACCCCCGGGGTTAGCGTCGCCTCCGGCTATTCTTTGCCTGCCCACAGCGTCACTGCTTTCATGTGGGAGACGAACGGCACCGGCAGTACAGCAACGGCGGGCACTCCCACCTTCTCTCCGGCGGGGGGCACCTTCAGCTCGGCACAAACGGTCACGCTCTATTCCTCCACCTCAGGCGCGACCATTTACTACACCACCAACGGAACCACTCCCTCGACTTCGTCAACGAAGTACGCCGGCCCGATCGCCGTAAGCGCAACCGAGACGATACAAGCCATCGCCGTAGTCTCGGGCGACAACAACAGCGCGGTGGGCTCGGCAACTTACACGATCAATGATCCCGTCGCCGCAGCGCCGACGTTCAGTCTTGCGTCTGGAACGTACTCCCCGGGGCAGTCGGTATCGCTTAGCGATGCCACCGCTGGCGCAACGATCTACTACACAACCAACGGAACCACTCCCAGCACGTCATCAACGAAATACACGGGGACCATCACGGTCAACGCAACGGAAACAATCGAGGCGATTGCCGTGGTCACCGGCTACACCAACAGCGCCGTCTCCTCCGCGACGTACACCATGTACCCCAAGACCGCGACACCTGTGTTGAGTCTTGCCTCTGGCACCTACAACTCTGCGCAGACAGTGACTATCGCTGACGCAACTTCAGGCGCCGTCATCTACTACACCACCAACGGATCGACTCCCACTACTTCATCCGCAAAATACAGCGGTCCCATCACGGTCAGCACGACGGAGACGGTTAACGCCGTCGCTCTGGCAACCGGCTACCTCACGAGCCCGTTAGCCAGCGCCACCTACACCATCAGCTCCGCAAGTGCCGGGTCCGGGTCCACTTCCGGGTCCGGGACTCTCCCCGCTCCCACTTTTAGTGTCGCCGCCGGGACCTACACCTCTGCGCAAACGGTGTCCATCACCGATGCGACGGCGGGCGCAACCATTTACTACACAACCAACGGAACAGCACCGACTACTTCGTCTACCAAGTACACGGGTCCTCTCACGGTGAGCACGACCGAAACGATTGAGACAATCGCAGTGGCGTCGGGCTACACCAACAGCCCCATTGCCGCGGCGTCCTATGTCGTGTCGACCGAATCCGGGTCATCCACTGTTCCAACCGGAAGCGTATTCACCTTTAATAGCTTTGCGGGCTCTCAATCTCAGCTGAATCTGAATGGAAACGCCAAGCTCGACGGCTCCAAACTGCAGCTGACCGACGGAGGCCTCTACGAAAACAGCACCGCTTGGTATGGCACTCCCGTCAGCGTCAAAACCTTCACAACAGACGTCACCTTCCAGTTAACAAACGCCGTCGCCGATGGATTCACATTCACCGTCCAGGGATATAGTCCTCACGCTCTCGGGGCAGGTGGTGCCGGACTCGGTTACGCCAATCTTCCGTCCAGCGTCGGGTTGAAGTTCTACCTGCACTCCATTGGAAACATCCCTGAATCCACTGGCCTTTACACAAATGGCGCTGCGCCATTTGTTACCAGCGGATCGATCAATCTGCAGCCGTCCGGTATCAAGCTGACTAGCGGAGACGTGATGACGCTGCATCTCGTCTATGATGGCACTACGCTTACGATGACGCTGACCGACACCGTGACCAAGGTATCGTTCACCCACGCCTTCACCGTCAACATCCCCTCGACTGTTGGCAGCAGCAACGCTTACGTCGGGTTCACCGGAGCCAGCGGCGGGGCTGGAGCCAACCAGCAGATACTCAGCTGGAGCTACTCCAACTAAGCGCAACTCCAACCAATCACTAATCTCTTGAAACAGGCCGGAAGAGGAGCAAACCAGTTCCTTTTCCGGCCTTCGTTTTTTCGTCCTATTGAACCGCTGCCCCGTTGAACACGCCGAACTCCCGAATCCCTGCCTGGCCGGCAGACTCGAGAATTTTCAGCCGGACTCCGGTCGCCGTCACCGGATCAAAAATGTCGATCTTCTTGTGGCCGATCGCGTAGCCATGCGCCACCTGCTTCCACTTGCCTTGCAATATCACTTCGACCGAGTATTCTTCGACATGCTGACCGTCGTTCAGCCTCTCCAACGTCATCACGCGATCGAAGGAGACCGGATGAGGGAACGTCACCGTCAGCGTAGGTACGCTCCCATCGGCCCCTGGCGACCAGAATGTATTTCCATTTCCATCGAGAGCGCGCTCTTCGTCCCGGCTCACTGCTTCGTGATGCAGCGCCAGATTGTTCCCGTACACCGCCTTCACCCGGGCTCCAAACTCCGCCAGCCGCGCAACGTCCGCTGCAGGAATTCTTCCCGTCCGATCCGGTGCCAGCCCAAGCATTAACTGAGCGCCTCGTCCTACCGTGTTGTTGTACTCATCCATCAGCTCATCAACACTCTTCAGCGTCGCGTCCGCATTCGGATGCCAGAACCACTGCTCCCGGTGCAGCGGCGTATCTGCCTCCACCGGCCGCCAGCGCAGATATCCGGCGCGATCCACCACATTCCAGTTTTCAAACGGAACCTTGCCGCTCTCCGTCCCTACCCACCGCAGATCGGCGTACTTGTGGAGCGCCACATCGGCAAAGACCATGGTGTTTGGCTGATACGTCCGCAGGTGCTCGATAATCGTGTCGAAGTCGTATGTCCGACCTGCACTTCCCGCGCCATCCAGCCAGAACTCCTCCAGCGGCCCGTAGCCTGTCGAAAGCTCTTCAAGCTGGGCCAGGTAGTATTTGTCATACTCCGCCGGATTGGCATAGCGCGGCTCATGACGGTCCCATGGCGAGAGGTATACCCCAAACCGCAGCCCCGCTTTGTGCGCCGACTCGCTCGCCATTCGCACCAGGTCGCCCTTGCCGCCCAGCCACGGGCTGCTCTTGACCCCATACTCGGTCTGCGCGCTCGGCCACAGCGTAAAACCGTCGTGGTGTTTCGCGACCAGCACGACATAGCGGATGCCCGCCGATTTTGCTGCTTCCATCCACTGGTCCGTATCCACGTGCTCGGGATTGAAAACCTGCGGCGAGGCCGTGCCGTCTCCCCACTCGCGATCAAGAAACGTATTCGTTCCGAAGTGGATGATCGCGCCCATCTCCAGATCCTGCCAGTCAAGCTGCTGGGGACTGGGCTTCACATCGGTCACATTCTGGGCAAGACAGGCCAAGGGTAGGATTGACGTGCACACAATCGACACCCAAAATAGCCAAGTTCGAGATAGCCACGTTCGCAACAGCAGCCTCCAGGACCGGACGGCACTTGATCCAGTCGCTATTCCATTACCTCGCAAAGCAAGAAAACACAATCAGTTTGGATCACATCCCATGGTCGACTGCTGCTCGCTCTCCGCCACACCCGATCCGCCGCCAGCCATGATAGATTCCTACGCATGATGCATGCTCCCACGGCCGGAACCTTGCCTCCCTTTCTCAACGCGTCGGTCATCGCAGCTGCTCTTACAGGAACGGTAACCGCAATCGGCTGGTTTGTTTTGAAAAGCCTCGATGCCCGAGCCCAGGCGCGATTGAAGAAAGCAGAGTTTAGACGAAGCTATATCGAAAAGCAGATCGAAGAGTTTTATGGTCCTCTTTACAGTCTGGTCTGGCAAATACTCACCACAAACCATCTGAAGGCGCGAATATTGGCGCATAAACAAGTTCGCGACGAAGACCGAGCTTTGATTGAAGAGTATTTTGCGACGAAGTACTTTATACCGATCCATGCTCGAGTAAAGTCGATCCTCGAAACCAAGCTCTATCTGTTGGATGGCACCATGATGCCTGAAAGCTTCTATGACTATCTTACGCACGCGATTCAGGAGTCAGTTCAGCACGAGCTCTGGTGGCAAGAGCACGTGAGCACGAGTTTCATACCCGGCTACCCTTATCCTGATGCCTTTCAAAAAACGATCTTCAACTCACTTACGAAACTGACGAAAGAATACGAGGTCAGCGTGCAGGAATTAAAGGGAAACAAACCAGCCACCAAGTCCGCTCACCAGGACCGTTTTGACGAAGCTGCGTAGTCGTATTGACAGTTCGCTGGCGCTTGATATGAACGAGCGGCCGGTTTAATCGCGATCCGGAAGCGGAGCTGTTCCGTCAGCGGGCGCATATCACTTCAGCTTCACGCCCGGCTTCGCCTTAAGCTCCGAGAGGTTGCTCTTGGCTAGCACCACTTCCACGCTCTTCAGATGTCTCCGCATCGCCGCCCGCGCACCCACCGCATCGTGGGTCGACAAGGCGGTGAAGATCGCCTTGTGTTCCGCCAGGGTCCGCTCCTGGTTCGCCATATGTCCCGTAAGCTGGCTTAGCTTGTGAAACATCGGTGAGAACATCCCGTGCCAAAGCCGCGCGACCAGGTCCGCAAGAACGCTGTTCCCCGCGACATTCGCAATCAGTACGTGAAACGCCTGGTCGGCCTCGCGGGCATGAGCCCCCGCCGCCACGATCTTTTCCATGTCATGGATCGTCCCCTCGATCGCAGCCAGATCGCTGTCGGTTGCGCGAACCGCCGCTTCCGCCGCGACTTCTCCCTCGATCAGCAACCGGGCGTGCAGCAGTTCGAACGGCCCCGGCCCGGCATCCATCATCGGGAAGAGCAGCTTGCCGCGATCGCGGATGTACGTGCCCGAGCCGGTTCGAATCTCTACCAGCCCTGCGATCTCCAGCGCGATGAGCGCCTCCCGCACCACCGGACGACTTACCCCCAGCTGCAGCGCCAGGTCTTTTTCCGCCGGCAGACGATCGCCCGCCGAGATGCTGCCCGCTTGAATCTGCTGTTTGATGCGTTCAGCGACCTGTTGATACAGGCGTCTGCTTACGATCGGATCCAGCGCCATTCCATCCACATCCATTTCGGGGAGTAGGTCTCTATCGTATGTCACGTCGCCTTTTCCAATTCGCATCTCCGGACAGCTAAGCGGCGGGCCCGCAAGTCGGCCGCTGAAGGACGCCAAGCTGCCTGACAGGTTTACTCCGATATAGTAGCGGCGTCAACTGGCGTACCTGCGTCATCAATGCTTCGGACGTCCGGTTAATCGTTTTAGTTTCAGAGTGGGCACCTCCGAATTCCCGCTTGCCGCGATGGTCACCGGTAATCAACAGGGAGCGCCTTCGGAATTCCGAATGAGAAAATCTGTCTTACAGCTTGACAAGTCTAGCCTTGCCCAACTAACGTGCGCCGTGGCCGAAATTTCTTTCCGCTGAGCGGCCTTCAGGGTTACCAACACCCCCATGGAATTCAAAGACGCGCCGTTCTTGTATCGCAAATAAGCACGCGCGGAGAAGTTCGAACCATTTTTCGGAGGAAGTGATGACGAACAAACCCACAACTGCAGTGCAAAGGACTGCAATCTCACCCGCCAGCTTGCTCAGAAGCCTGGCAGCCGCCCTCCTTCTGGCGCTGCTGCCCGTGCTCATCGCCTCTCTTGCCACGATTCAAGCCTATGCGCAGGCCGTTTCCGCAACCCTCGTAGGAACGGTCACCGACTCAACCGGCGCCAGCGTGCCAGGCGCGAAAATCACCATCCAGGAGTTAAGTACCGGAATCAGTCGTGACACAGTCTCGAATGAGAGCGGCAACTACACCTTTCCCGACCTCACACCCGGCACCTACTCGGTTGTTGTCGCAGCCAACGGTTTCAAGAAGGAAACCCGCCCCAGTATCGATGTGGTCGTCAACACCACCACCCGTGTTGACCTCACCCTCCAGCCCGGTAGCGCTACCGAGACCGTCACCGTCACCACCGCGCCCGCCATCTTGCAGACCGACCGGGCCGACGTGAGCACCAACCTTGAATCTCACACTCTCCAGACCATGCCGGTTGCGGTCAATCAGAACTTCCAGACGTTGCTCACCCTGGTTCCCGGCGTAGGCCCCCCGGTCTTCCAGCACTCGCAATTCTTCAATGCGGCCAGCTCCATCCAGGCAGAGGTGAACGGCCAGCCCCGCGAAGGCAACAGTTTTCAGATCGAAGGCGTCGACGACGACGAACGCACCGGGCTTCTACAGATCCTGATTCCGCCGATACAAGCCATCCAGACCGTCGACGTCTCCACCAGCAACTATGACGCCGAGCTCGGCCGCGCCATCGGCACCGTCAGCAACGTGATCATCAACTCCGGTACCAATCAGTTCCACGGCATGGTCACCGAGTACCTTCAGAACAGCGCATTCGACGCCCGCGCCTACTTCAACAAGAGCGTCGGGCACCTCGCATATAACTACTTCGGCGGCGGCCTCGGTGGCCCCATCCTCAAGGACAGGCTTTTCTTCTACGGCGACTACTTCCGCTCACCCGACCACGAGGCCAACTCGAACATCCTGAACATCCCACCGCCGCAGTGGTACACGCCAAACGCGGCCGGCTATATCGATCTGAGCGGCCCGTTGGGGGCCAATGGCAAAGGACAGATCTACGATCCGGCAACCGGCAATCCCGACGGCACCGGACGCACGCCCTTCCCCAACAACCAGATCCCATATAACCGGGTCAATCCCGTATCCATCAATCTCATGAAGCTTTTGCCCGCTCCCAATGCGAATCTCGGAACCAGCACAACCACGGCGGCGAATGACTACTCCGTAAATCTTCCCTTCCAGAAGACAACCGAACGCTACGACGCCAAGATCGACTTTCAGATCACACAGAAAGATCACCTGAGCGGCCGCTACAACCGCCAGAACATCACCGTCTTCCAGGCTCCAGCCTTCGGAGCCATCGGCGGCGGCCCTGCACAAAGCGCCTTTGCCGGAACCGGCACCCAGGGCACATACAGCACCGGCCTGAACTATGACCGCGCCTTTTCGAGCACGCTTCTCACTGAAGCACGCGTGGGAGTCGCGCATTACGGCAACAGCGCCACTCCTACCGGTTACGGAACCGACTATGCAACCCAGATCGGCATTCCCGGTGTAAATATCAGCGAGTTCACGAGCGGCCAGGTAGGCATCATCATGTCCGACTTCGTAGCGGGAAGCACCAGCAACCCGCTCATCGGCTACTCCGCCTCGCTCCCCTGGATCCGCACCGAAACCAACGTCGATGTCGTCAACCACTGGACCAAGATCGTCCGCAACCACACCTTCAAATTCGGCGTCGATCTACGCCGCATCCATGACGACTTGCTTCAGGATCAGACCTTCAGTCCCCGCGGACTCTACACCTTCTCTGAAACCAACACCTCGATAAACCAGACGGGCGTGGCAACCAATATCGCCAACCAGATGGCTAGCTTCCTTCTGGATGTGCCTTCGGGAGTTGGCCGTGACATCAACACCTACTTCCCCGCATACCGCGCATGGTGGTTCTTCGCATTTGCCGGAGATAAGTGGCAGCTCACGCCGAAACTGACCCTGGACCTCGGACTTCGCTGGGAGTTCTATCCTCCCGCAACTCCGGCAAAGTCCGGAGGCTTTTCCAACTACAGTCCGTCGACGCATTCTCTGGTCATCGCTGGTGTCGGGTCGAACCCCTCCAACCTTGGCCTGGACACCAGATATACCTACTTCGCGCCGCGCGTTGGATTTGCTTACCGTGTAACCGAGCAGACTGTTGTTCGCGGAGGCTTCGGCATCAGCTACACGCCCTTTGAAGACAACACCTACGCCTATAACTACCCCGTTCGCGCCAACAACCAATATCTGCAACCGAATAGCTACCAGCCTGCGGTTCTGGCCGATGGTGTCACACCCGCCACCTTCCAGGCAGGCTTTCCGGCACCAGTGCCGGTTAACGTTCCGAACAACGGCATTCTCGACGTAACCTCAAGCTCCTTCCTTCTCAAACAATCCTACGTCGAGATTCCGAAGAACTATCACAACCCCTATGTGGAGTCATGGAACGTGACCGTTCAGCAGGCCCTGCCGGGACAGTTCTCGTTTCAGCTTTCCTACGTCGCCAATCACGGCGTTCACATCGGCTCGTCTCAGAACATCAACCTTGCGCCGGCGCTCGGGCTCGGTACTGCCGGCTACCCGGAAAACATCGCCTTCGGCCGCACCGCGGCGACCAATGTCTACTTCCTGGGCTACTCCTCTAACTACCAGTCCTTGCAGGCTCAGCTGAATCGCCGTTTCGCCAACAGCCTGGGCATGATTACCTCATTCACCTGGGGCAAGGGTCTGGGCTACCAGACAAGCGACGACGGAGGCCTATTGTTCTGGCTTGATCAGCGCCATAACTACGCACCCAACGACTATGACCATCGCCTCAATTTCGAGGAAAGTCTCACTTACGAACTTCCCTTTGGTAAAGGCAAGCGCTGGGTAACTTCCGGTCCCGCATCCTATGTCATCGGCGGATGGAAGCTCGGGGCTATCATTTCCATCTACTCCGGGCTGCCGTTCAACGTCGAGGCGAGCGGCGCAAACATCAACACTTCGGGAGAGCAGCAGATGGCGAATCTCGTGGGCGGCTACCACGTCCTTCACCACATCGGGACAGGACACCAGTGGTTTGACCCCACGGCCTTTGCTCAACCTGCCGGATGTCCCAAGACAGGCGCATGCCCCATCGAATACGGCACCACGATAGGCAACGTCGGCCGCAATGCGTATTACGGCCCCGGCTACATTCAGGATAACGTCTCGCTCTTCAAAACCTTCCCGATCAAGGAGACCCTCGGTCTCGAGCTCCGTGCTGACGCCTTCCAGCTCAGCAACACCCCTCAGTTCAACAGTCCGAACAGCACGTATGGCAGCACCACGTTCGGACAAGTAACCAGCACCATCGGCAGCGGCACCGGAATCAACGGCATCGGAGGCGGCCGTGCACTCCAATTCTCGGGAACACTTCGCTTCTAAGTCTTTCGGCCTGCAGGTTCCGTGTGCCTCCCCTTTTCGGAACCGTACAGCCCTGATTCACTGATCGCTTCCTCCCGGCCTTCGCTGGTTCGTCCTCATCCGACGCATCCGGCGAAGGCCGCCATCTCATCTATCCTTGGTAAGTAATCCCTCACACGGAGGAGTGATGTCCGCATCGCGTCGCGATTTTCTGATCGGCCTCGCCGCCGCTGGCGTAGCCGCCGGTTTCCCAGCCACCAATCCCCAGGCAGCTTCGCAAACTTCATCCTGCCCGTTCCGCCTCGCTGTCATCAACGACGAGATCACCGAAGACTTCGACCGCGCCTGTCAGATCGCCTCACAGGACTTCGGCCTCCAATGGATCGAGCTCCGGGGCATGTGGGGTAAGAACATCACCGAGCTCGACGCAAAGCAGATCGACGACGCACGCGAGATCCTGCAAAAGTACAAGCTCCGCGTTACCGACATTGCCAGCCCGCTCTTCAAGACCGACTGGCCCGGCGCGCCGCTCTCCAAACACAGTCCGAAGCACGACCAGTTCCACGCCGACTTCGACTTCAAACAACAGGACATACTTCTCCAGCACTGCATCGAGCTGACCAAGGCCTTCAGCACCGATCGCATCCGCTGCTTCGATTTCTGGCGTCTCGACGACGTTAAGCCTTATCGCGAAGCCATCAATAAAAAACTGATCGAGGCCGCCGAGACCTGCCAGAAGCACAACATCATCCTGCTGCTCGAAAACGAAATGGCCTGCAACACCGGCACCGGAGAAGAAGCGGCCGCCGTCCTCGCTGCCATCCCCAACAAGAACTTCATGCTCAATTGGGACCCCGGCAACGCCGGCACATTCCCCGGCAATATTCCCTACCCCAACGGGTACGACTCCCTGCCTAAAGACCGCATTGGTCACTGCCACTGCAAAGATGTGAAGCGCGACCCCAACGGCAAATTCGAGTGGGAGCCGGTCGGAGGAGGCATCATCGACTGGGTCGGCCAGTTCCGCGCCCTGAAAGCTCAGGGCTACCACTACGCCGTGAGCCTCGAAACCCACTGGCGTGGCGCCGGCACGCCCGAAGCCTCCACCCGCATCAGCATGAAGGGCCTTAAGGAAGCCCTGAATAAAGCCGGCATCACCTGTTAAGCCACAGCTCCGGGTGCCCCAGGTCCCGATTCTGGGACCTGGGAGCTACCTATCTCGGCACCTGGCTCGCATCCCCAAGCATCTCCCACCGCTGGAGCGAAAGCGGCACATTGCCGTTGTTCCAGACGAAGTCGTTGAATTTCAACATGGAAAAATCCGCGCCCTGTTTCAATTTCGCGTCCGCCAATAGCTGCATGATCTGCAGCTTGCCGATCTGGTATGAGATCGCCTGCCCCGGCGTGCTCGAAAACATCGCCGCTTCGCCAAGCGCCGTCCCGCGATCCATCGGCACAGTCTTCGCCAGATAATTCGCCGCCTGCTCCAGCGTGAACTCCCCCAGCGCCAGCTTCACATCCACCTCGACGCGCAGCGCCCGCAGCCGCATGAAGTTATAGATCGTCGCCCGCGTATGCGGATTGTCATCGAAGAACCCCGCCTGCAGCATCATCTCCTCGGCGTAAAATCCGATTCCTTCATTCGCATTCGAGTCGTAGTAATGACGCCGGATCGGGTCGTCATTATGCCAGCCGAGGCAGAGTTGAAAATAATGCCCCGGCACGCCTTCATGCACCAGGATCGGCCGCGGGTCATGCGCCGTCGACAGCGCAAAGTAGCCCAGGTCCGGACTCGGCTTGCGGATATAACTGGTCCCGTTTTCATTCAGCCGCGACGGCCCGGTCAGATCGTCCGTGACCCCCATCTCCTCGAACGGCTCGATATAAGCCGGCAGCAGCAGATTCCGATAATGCTGCATCCACGTGGGCACGCTGAGAATCTTTTGCGCGACAAGGAATGCTCGCACCTTCTCCTCATCCTTTTTTTCCACGGCAATCTGCGCATCCGCATTGGGAAAGATCGGAGCCGGAGGCAACCCCACAAGCCGCGCCTCCTGATAAGCCTCAAACGCCACCGACCGGCTCCACTCCTGTCGTGCCATCTCCAGAAGCTGCTCCGGCGTATACGGCAGCAGCGCCACATTGCGCAGGAAATAAATGTAATTCTCGCGACCGATCGCAGTGTCCTTTCGCGCGCTCGGCAGCTTCGCCTCGAGCCATTGCCGATAATGCGTCAGCGCACTCACCGCCGCCGGCATCGCCTCTTCCAGCGCCTTGCGATTTGCCTCTGTAAGCTCCGGCCCGAGCGCCGACACCATCTGCTGCGTGCGCTCCTGGACATGATCCAGCGCATCGATCGCCAAGTGTACAAACGGCTGCCGTATGTCGGTCAGATTCTGTTCAGCCGACTCGATCGTTGCCGGAATCTGCTTCATCCGGGCAACAATCTCCTGCTGCCGCACCTCCGAAAACGGCGGCGGAGGCAGCAACAGAATGAACACCGATCCCAGCGTCTGATCGACGTAGAACTCTGGATCCCGCTTCCAGTTCTGCTGGATGGCCAGTTCCCACCGCACCCGCGCCAGCGCCGATCCAAGCAGCCGGTAATCCACCTGCTCTGCTACCGGAGCCCCGGCCGGAGGCGCAATCGCCTTCCACCGCTGGTCGAAAGCCGCAAGCTGATTGAGCCGTTCTGCGATTGTTTTCGCCGACCAGTCGACGACAAAACCCGCCGGCCGGTCGATGCGGGGAATATCGTCGTTCGTGAATGGTTGTTCCTGCGCCCGCCACTGCCAGAAGCTCTCGCTCAACTTCGCAAGGCTCTCAGCACGGGCACAAAGGTTCGTGACGAACACCAGAGACAGGACAACCATGCACCGTAGGAAGTTCAAGGGCGGCTCCAGCACTGATTTTCTAAAGTGGAGAAGCCAGTGTATCCCGGCGGCGTCCTCAGGGATGGAAAAGCCTTGATCTCGGCCGGCCCTTAACGGCGAAACTTAGCCACATTCACCTGCCGCACCAGGCCCAGCTTTCCCATCACCCAGATGCAGTAGTAGTTCACGTCTAATTCATACCAGGCCAGCCCATGCCGGGCAGACACCGGATTCGCATGATGGTTGTTATGCCAGCCCTCGCCGCCTGTCAGCAGCGCGACCCACCATAAGTTACGCGAATCATCCCGCGTGGCAAAGCGACGCGAGCCCCACATATGCGTCGCCGAATTCACAAACCATGTCGCATGCAGGCCAAACGTAACCCGAAAAAAGACTCCCCAGAGCAGCCACGGCCAGCCCCCTGTCGCCAGCAAAGCAACCGCCAGCACAACCAGCGGAACCCAATGATATTTGCTCAGCCCCATTAGAAATTTGTCCTTCATCAGATCCGGAGCATACTTCGAGAAAAGGGCCGTCTGACCGTCGAGGCCCTTGCCATGCAGCACCCAGCCGGCATGCGACCACCAGCCGCCGTCTCTCGGCGTATGAGGATCGCCGTGCTGGTCGGCCAGTTGGTGATGGATACGGTGATTGACCACCCAGTACAACGGACCACCCTCCAGCGCAAGCGTCCCGCAGATAGCCAGAAAGTATTCCAGCGGCTTCCAGGCCTTGTAGCCGCGATGGGTCAGCAGCCGGTGATACCCCACCCCGATCCCCAGGCAGATGCTGACGAACCACAGGCCGGCCGCAATCCCCAGCGCCGTCCAGGTAAAGAAGAAAAACGCCGTAATCGCGCCCCCGTGAAACAACGCCATGATGGGGATCGTGAACCAGTTCAGTGATCTCTCCTGCGCCACGCGACTCAGCGGATGGGGTTCTTCGTCGTGCCGTCTGCTCGCCCGCCCATCTATTCCCGCCCGCTCGGTTCCGGGCTCAGCAGGTATTTCGTCAGTAACAGCGGAAGACGGCGGCTCTGCGATCAGTGTCGAACTCATTCGTGATCCTCAAAGCCAATACATCAGGGGACCCACTGAGATTTGATGAGCTTCACGTAAAACCTTTGTAATGCTTTTTGGGGAACGCGACCACCTCCGGCCGCTTACTGGGTCGGCATCTTCGAAAGAATTATCTTTTCGTGCATCAAATATGATGCAATAATCACTCAGAAATGGAGAACGATTCATGGCAGCTTCGTTAGTGCTTCCCAACGTTCCCGGTTACAGATCTGAATCCTCCGCCGACCTGTCCGATCCCGCAACACGCCGCCGCCTCAGCCCCACAGCCGTCAAGGGCTTCCTGGCCATCATGGACAAGTGGGATCTGCGCGATCCTGATGCACGCCAGCTTCTCGGCGGCATGTCCACCGGCTCGTACTACGGGCTCAAGAAGGACCCGAAAGGCCGCACCCTCGACCAGGACACACTCACGCGCATTTCCCTGATCATCGGCATCTTCAAAGCGCTGAACATCCTCTACAGCCCGAAGCTCGCCGACGCCTGGATGACGCTGCCCAACAGCAATCCGATCTTCCGTGGACTCACACCCGTCGCCTACATCATCCAGCGCGGCCAGCCCGGCATGATCAGCGTCCGCCAGCTTCTCGACGCCCGACGCGGAGGCCAATAGCGCGAGACCATGCCTCTCCCCCCGGCCCCCAGACTCCGCATTCCCGTCACCGCCGTCGACCTCGAGGACACGCACCGCCTCATCCCCGCGAAGTACAGCAGGAGCGGAACCGTCCTCTCGCGTCTAACGGACAACGAGCAAATGCTCGACGAACTCCTCGAACTGGACGGCGCCACCAACGACCGCCTCCTTGGTGAAGAAGGCCTGCTTCCCGGCATCGGAGTGCATGAGCTGGTTTACGGAATCGACTACGCCCACATCGTCAACGCCGCCTTCACGCATGCCGCACCCGACGGAGGCCGCTTCAACTCGAGCGACCGCGGAGCGTGGTATGCCGGCCTGGAGCGCGAAACCTCGCTCGCCGAAGTTGCCTTCCACAAGCAGCGCCAGCTTGAAGAAGTCGCATGGCCAGAAGAAGAAATCTCAGTCTTCGACGACTACCTCGCCGACTTCACCGTGCCCGTGCACGATCTCACATCAAGCCGCCCGCAGTTCCGCAAATATCTTCGCCCCGAGCCGATCCCGGAGTGCTACATCGAGCCGCAGGCCCTCGCCTCGAAACTGATGGCGCGCCAGTCGAATGGAATTCTCTACCCCAGCACCCGCCGCCCCGCCGGCCGCTGCCTGGTCTGCTTCCGCCCGGCGCTCGTCTATAACGTCCGCCGCGGCAAGCGTCTGCAGTTTACTCTGCATGCCGGCCAGCCATTCCGTGAACCCAGCGCCCGCGAGATTCCCATTCGAGAAAATAGGTAGCAGCTACTGGCCGGGACGCCAGTTTCCGGTGGCCGACCCATCCGGACTCGCAACCACCACGACGTACCCATCCGGGTCCCGCATCCAGCATTCCCAGTGATTTGGACCGCCATCGCCTTCAGGAGGATTGCGATGCCGCGCCAGAACGACCTCCACGCCCATTTCAGCAGAGCGCCGCATGACCGCGTCGAAATCCTCCACTTCGAACCACAGCAGCACGCCGTTCCCGTACGGCTTGTCGTCACGATTGCCGATCCGGCCGTGATGATGTTCCACTGCAAAGCTGTGCAATTGAAGGACAAGCTGGCCGTTCGAGACCAGCCGCTCATACTGCGGGCCTCCATGATCGCTTCGCAAGCCGAGCAGGCGCTGATACCACCGGCTGCTCGCTTCCACATCGGTTACTGCAATCAGAGGCTGAGGACGCATCGCGATTCAGTATAGTCCCAGGCAGTCCGCCCACCTTCGCAGTGAAGGCGGGATTTACTCACCCTTGTACTTTTGAAACAGCTCCGGAAATTCCTTCTTCAGCGCATCAATCTTCGGGCGGTCGCACACGTAGATATAGGGATTGTTGGGATTCTTCAGCGCGTAATCCTGGTGATAATCCTCCGCCGCATAAAACCCTTTCAGCGGAACTACCTGGGTCACAATCGGCTTCGCGAAGACGTGCGCCGCATCGAGCTGCGCGATATACGCCGTCGCAATCCGCTTCTGCTCATCGTTTCCGTAGAAGATCACCGACCGGTACGACGTACCAACATCGTTGCCCTGCCTGTTCAACTGCGTCGGATCGTGCGCGACAGAAAAGAAAATCCGCAGCAGCTGTCCGTACGTAATCTTCGACGGATCATAAACCACGCGCACGCTCTCCGCATGTCCTGTCGTCTCCGTCGTTACGTCATCATAATGCGCCGTTGCTGCCGAGCCGCCCGAATATCCGGCCGTCGTATCCACCACGCCCTTCACCCGCTCGAAGACCGCCTGCGTGCCCCAGAAGCACCCACCCGCAAACACGGCCGTCTCGTGCGACGACGCCTTCGCCAGCGGCACATCGCTTGCCGCTGCCGGAACCGGCGCATTGTTGGCCGCTTGGCAGCTCGTCATCGGCAAGATGGTGGGCAAGCCTGCAGCCAGCACCACGATCACTCGCGCAATTGTCTTGAACATCGAATACACTCCCCGCTCATTGGAGCCCGCCAGAAACCAAAAAGTTACGCATTGATGGCCCTCACTTCGACCACGCTTCAATCCCTTCGCGAGATCCGGTGCCACACCTGCCTGCGCGCCTCCACAAAGCCCATCTTCAGATAAAGTTCAATCGCGTGCGTGTTGCCAGCGCTCGCGTGCAGCCAGGAGATCAAGCCACCACGCCGATGGTCCCGTATCACCTGCCACATCAGCGCGGCAGCGTAGCCGTTCCCTCGATGCGCAGGATGCGTACACACTCCACTGACCTCCGGATACTCCTCCAGCATGATCCGCTCGCCGCTCATGGAAACAAGCTGTCCGCCCACCCGGACCCCGTAGTAGCTGCCCATCTCGCAGGTCTTCACACGGAAAAAGCCCGGGAAAGCCAGATCCGTCAGTGCCACCATGGCCGCCGCATCCGCACAGGACAGCTTCAGGATGCCGTTCGCCTCCTCAGGCACCGCGGCATCCGCCGGCAGCACCATCTGCAGACACTCGAGCGACGTCTCCCAGACCAGCTCCGGCCACTCGGGAAACTTCGCATCGGCAATCCACACCTGTTCTCCCGGAACAAGTATCGAGTGCACCGCCTTCAGCGCGTCCAGCGTCGGCTCTTCGACCGCCACAAAGGGCGCGACATCCGCCGGATACCGCCGCGCCTGCCCGGCGGAAATGGAAAAGTGGCGATGCCTCGTCTCGAGAGCATGCCACACAGGATTGGAAAAGAGATTCTCCGGCAGTCCGGTCATCTCTAATGGATGCGCGACCGGCTTCTAGGATGTTCCTTCCGTCAGCGTCATGTGATTCACAATGCGCTGGATCAGCACAATGTGCACGCTCACCCGCTTCGCCACATCGGGCAGAAACTCGGAGATCACGTTATCAATGGGCGCCGAAGCAATCGAGATCGCCGAGGTCTCGACAATCGGCCAGAAGCCCTGCCTCCGCCCCGGCACATAGATGTCCGCCAGTGCGACCGCCGCCGGAACGCCAAGCAGCATTCCGTAGTTGGGCATATGGCCCCCCTTGTCGCTCCGCGCCCACACCGGCTGCACGATCACATTTTCGATGCGCCGTGGAATCGAGGCATCCGGCATCCGGTAATAGCGCGGATCCTGGTGGGTAAGCGACGGGATGGCGTACGTGACAAAAAACGAACCGGTCATGTCTTCAGTCAGCAAGGTCAAAGAGTTCTTTCCCCAGCCCTTCAATCCCGGCCCATACCCACTTTGGGGATTACTTCCCACAGTGATCGCCGCCGTCGCCGCGATGGTAAGCAGGTTGAAAGGGTCCACCACGTCGCTCGCCGCAATACGCAACTTGTCCGTTGATGTCAGCGGTTGCCCATGCCCGGGCGGCTTGCCCAGGGGATAAAGGAAATCAAACTTCTGTCGGCAACCGGATGCCGAACTTTTAGATGGCACGTCCGCGCCCGCGGCGCCTCCCAGTCCCTGGCCAGCTTGTTTTACGGGTGGACACTTCTTCGGGGGACCAGCCGATGGCGCGTCTGTTGCCTTAGGCGAACTCTGTGCCTGCGGAGCATCCGGCAATGCGACAAATTCTTCAGACTCAGAGATCTGCTGCGCGTCGGCCCATCGGCAATTTCCCGCCAGCAGTACCGCCACAACCATCCGCAACAACCACGGGTGTCGATTGCCGCGGAATCCAGACTTCGCCGTGATACTTAACACCATTATTTCGACGCATAAAAGCTGTACTTTGCCGCATACGCGACCCGAAGCTCCCCGCTCGTGCACGCCTCTTTTGGAGCGGCCCCGCCCTTCGTCTCCGTCCGGCGAACATACGCAACTGCCGCAAATTTGCCGCTTTCGCTGCCCGGCACCGCTCCCACCAGCAGCCATGCAACCGATTTCCCGTCCGGCGCCGGCTGGCTGGCAATCAGCTTCCCCTTCACCTCGCTGCCGTCATTCAGCCGCCACGTCGGACCAGCAAAATGAGTGCCGATCACCCCGCCGCTGGAGTCGAGCAGTTTCGCATCCGGGGCCTTGAGGATCCACTTTGAATTCGTACAGGTGTAGACCTGCGCGCCCTCACCCCGCGCCTCCAGAAGCAGGCGCGCTCCTGGCGGAGCTTCAATGGACTGGGCAGCCTGTTGAGCAAATGCTGCTGTGCACACAGCCACGACGGCGAAAAAGACCAGGTATTTCATGCCGCCAGTCTACGACGTTTTCGTTAAGAGGCTGTCCGAGTCGCGTCTTTTCTCGGTCGTCTGAATTCAGTCTTCTTCAGCACAGCATTTTCATCTCGCTCGAAGTGCCTCCGGCGGCCGGTACATAGCACTTCAGCGTGTAGTCCATCACCATGCGGTCGGCATTGAACCGCCAGCCCAGCGTGCGGATCGTCCGTTTCATCCGCTTGATCCATCCGCGCGGCAGCCCGTCCTGATCGCGCTGATAGTAAAGCGGAATCAGCTCGTCATGCAGCACCCGGTAGAGGTCTTCGCCGTCGCGGCTGTCGTGCACCTGCATGTTGGAGTGCGTCCTGCCCGTGCCGATCGCGAAGCCATTCAACCCGTCGTAGGCCTCCGCCCACCATCCATCAAGCACCGACAGATTCAGCCCTCCGTTCAGTACCACCTTCTGGCCGCTCGTGCCCGAAGCCTCCAGTGGCCGGCGCGGATTGTTCAGCCACACATCCACACCCTGCACCAGATACCGCCCCACATTGATGTCGTAGTCCTCGATGAACACCAGCTTGTCGGCAAACTTCGAATCCCGCATCTTCTCCGCGATCTCCTGCAGAACCTTCTTGCCCGGTTCGTCATGAGGATGCGCCTTGCCCGCAAATAGAAACTGCACCGGCCGCTTGGGATCGTTCACTAGCGACGCCAGCCTTTCGATATCAGCCAGAATCAGGTTCGCCCGCTTGTACGTCGCAAACCGCCTCGCAAACCCGATCGTCAGTGCATCCGATGAAAGCACCTTGCTCAGCCGGTGCAGCGTCTCCGGCGATTCGCCGCGCCGCTCCGCCTGTTCGCACGCCCGCCGCCGCGCAAAGTCGAGCAGCTGCGACTTCAGGCTCAGATGCGTCTCCCACAGCTCGCCATCGTCAACCTTCTCGATTTCCTCCCACGTCTGCGCCCTCCCGCTACGCTGGTGCCATCCCACCCCCAGATGCCGGTCATACAGCCGGCACATCTGCGGAGCCAGCCACGACGGCACGTGTACGCCATTCGTGACGTGGCCGATCGGCACCGCATCCTCGGTGCGTCCCGGATACAAGCTCCGCCACATCGCCCTCGAGACCTCGCCGTGCAACGACGACACCGCATTCGCTCGCCGCGACAGCTTGAGCCCCAGCACCGTCATACAGAACTGCTCCTGATGATCGGAAGGATGTTCGCGGCCAAAACTCATCAGCTTGTCCTTTGAAAGCGCGAGTTGATCGCGCAGCGGGCCTAGGTGTTCCTCGATCAGCTCAGGACTGAATCGGTCATGACCGGCGGGCACGGGAGTATGGGTAGTGAAGACCACTTCGCGCGGAATCTGGCTCGCCGCCGTCTCGAAGCCCATGCCTTCCTCTTCCATCCGCATCCGGATCGCTTCGAAGACCGCAAACGCGCTGTGCCCTTCATTCAGATGAAGCACGCCCGGCGTAATGCCCATCGCCCTGAGAGCGCGATATCCTCCTACACCCAGCAGCAGCTCCTGCCGGATTCGCGTGCGCCCATCGCCGCCATACAGCCGCGACGTAAGTTCGAGATCCTCCGGCGCGTTCGCGGCCACATTTGAATCGAGCAGCAACAGGTCGCACCGACCCACCTTCACCCGCCACACCTTCGCCCTGAGAGGTCCGCCGCGCGTCTCAATCTCCACCACAACCGGCTCGCCATTCTTCCCGATCGCCGGCTGCATCGGCAGTTGGCTGATGTCAGTCTCGAGATACTCCTCCCGCTGCCATCCCTTCTGGTCCAGGCGCTGCAGAAAATATCCCTGCCCATAAAACAGTCCGATACCCACCAGCGGAATATCCAGATCCGACGCGCTCTTGATGTGGTCGCCGGCCAGCACCCCCAGGCCGCCGGAGTAGATCGGCAGAGATTCATGCAGTCCAAACTCCGCCGAAAAATACGCCACCGGCCGCGGACGCAGCACTCCGGCATGTGTCGCTCCCCAGGTGCGGTCTGCGTTCAGATACTCCTTCTGCCGCCGATAGACATAGTTAATCCGGCTGTGCAGCACCAATTCTGTCGACCGCCGCTCAATCTCCTCCAGTGGGATCTCGCTCAGCATCGCCACCGGATTCTGATTCAGCTGCCGCCAGCGCGCAGGATTCAAATCCCGGAACAGGCTCACGCAGTCGTGGTCCCAGCTCCACCAGAGATTCCGCGCCAGCGACCAGAGCTTCTCCTGCGCGGGAGCAATAAAGCGGTCCAGCGTGCGCGCTTCGCTGACCACTGGTGCGACTTCATTTGCCGCATCCACCAGCATGCGAATCTCCCGCTCCCGAAAGACCCTTGGCTCCTTGGTCTGCACAATCAGCACGCCCTGCAGAATCCCGCGATCGATCAGAGGTACACCGAGAAATGAGCGATACGCCTCCTCACCGGATTCCTTGAAGTACTTGTAGCGCGGATGGTTACTGACATCCTCCACCGCCACCGGCAGCACTTGTTCCGCCACCAGGCCAGCCAGGCCCTCGCTGAGCGGCATGCGCAGCGTTCCGATGCACTTCGGATGAAGACCCAGCGTCGCCGCCAGCACCAGGTTGGACCGGTCGGGCTCGAGCAGATACGCCGAGCACACATCCGTCCTGAAACGCGTCGCTATCACCGCGACAACATTCATCAGCGTGTCGATCGGCTTACCGCCCTCTTGCGTGAGGCTGGAGATCTCCTCCCGCGTTAAAACTTGGTTCATCTCCGCGCTGGTTTCGTAAGATTGCGCCATCGGCTGAACTCGCCTTTCCCGTCAATTTGTTGGGAGTCTCGTGTTTTTGCTCCCTCATTCTTAAAAAGAGGAACACCCGGCTCAGACTCTCGCATCAGTTGACTGCCTGATGAAAGAACCAAAAACGTGACCAGATTGTCGTTCGCGGATCGGGAGAAGTCATCATACCTTCTGGCACTCTGCCCCCGCGACACAATTCTTTGTCGGCACCGAAAAGGGTGCATCGCCCTCGCTGGCTTTTTAACTTCAAACAGTGCTAGGATTCGGCACGCATTCGAGCCCCTGCGCCCGTTCGGGAGACGTCTAATAGAGTGACGGGCATGGGAGGGATGGGCCGAAGGAGGTACGAGCTATGATTCGCCTGATCACAGTGGAGCGGGAGTACGGCAGCCGGGGCGCGGAGTTCGCCCACCACGTTGCCAGGCATTTGGGCTGGAAGCTCATCGACGAGTGCCTCATCGAAGAGATCGCGCAGAAAGCCGGCATCAGCAAAAAGCTCGCCCAGCGCTGCGATGAACGCCTCGACCCCTGGTACTACCGCTACGGCAAGGCATTCTGGCACGGCTCGTTAGAGCGCCTTCCCGCCCTTCCCGAATCTGAGGTTTTTGACAGCCAGCGCATGGTCGAGTTTGTGCGGGAGTATCTGTTGAAGGTCGCCGAAGAAGGACACGCCGTGATCGTCGGGCGCGGCGCAGCCTGTGTGCTAGCAAAAGCGCCATATTGCTTCCACGTCTTCGTCTACGCGTCACAATGGCGGAAGGTGAAGTGGTTCGAGGAGCAATTCCCCGAGCACGCGAAAGACGCCGAGCAGGAACTGTCCGCCACTGACAGGCGTCGCGCGGAATATATCCGCAGCTACTACGACCATGACTGGACTGACCGCCGTCTCTACCACATGATGATCAACTCCTGCATGGGCTTTGACGCCATGGTCAGGGCCACCGTCGATGGCGCCGGACTGCAGTTGCCCGAAGCGGTCGCTTCCTGACTGAATCCTCAAGAGCATTTCCGTTGTCACGCGGGACAACCATTTCCCGCGTCGTAACCTCTATCCTTCTGTCGCGTAAGTCCTCCGTGCAGATTCGAATCGACAAAGCTGAGCACGAAGGGTCCTGCCGCAGGAGACAACTATGCTTCTTATTATTCTGATTGTGCTGCTCTTGCTCTTTGGATTTGGCGGCTATCGTATGGGCCCCGGCATCGGTTACTACGGCGGCGGTGGCATCAGCCTGATCCTGCTCATTCTCATCATTCTGGTGCTGCTCCGCGTAATTTAATGTCGCGAGCAGATTCGAAACTGTTTCTCAACGCACAAGAGAGGCTGGCGCCACACGGGCCGGCCTTTTCTCTTAGCAGAGAGCGTTTCTTTCAAGATGCGCTGAGGGAAGGGATCCGGACGTGAAAAAAGTACCCATCGAAGTTCAGATACGGTCCACGAATGACTGGTTCGGACGCTTTGCCGCGCGGGCCTCTGCATGGCTGGGCTCCAGATGGGCATTTGCCGGCGCCGCCGCGGTGATCGTGATCTGGGCGGTAACCGGTCCGCTTTTTCACTTTTCTGACACTTGGCAGCTGGTGATCAATACCGGCACAACCATCGTCACGTTTCTCATGGTCTTCCTCATTCAGAACACGCAGAACCGCGACGCGCGCGCCATCAACCTTAAGCTGAATGAACTGATCCGCGCCGTGGACAAGGCGCACGATCAGATGATCGACATCGAGAACCTCAGCGATCTTGAGCTCGATGAGCTGCAGGCAAGATACGAACAGATAAAGGCGGCGTTCATGGCCCGTCAGAGCAAGACGGCGCGGACGCGTGCCTGAAGTATCACCTTCCCCGGTAGATAAAACCTCTTCACAACTGCGACTTCTTGGAATAGCGTCTTTCACTTGGGAAAATTCATCCCCAAAGCTGCGCTTCCCAAAGGAGTAGCCGTGCTGAACCGCAATGCGTTCCATCCCTCCCTCGTTCGCATTCTGATCTTTACTCTGTTTTCCGTCGTCGCAGTCCAGACATCAACCGTCGCCGCCACCACTCCCTCTTCAAGCCAGATCTCTGACGAGCAGGTTCACACCCGTGTCGCCGCACTCCTCCAGCAGATGACCCTCGAAGAAAAAATCGGCCAGCTCAGCCAGCAATTCGTACTTGGCAAACCTGACGAGGTCGAAGGCCCGGTCGCCAAAGGCCAGCTCGGCTCGCTGCTCTTCGTAACCGACCCCGCTGTGATCAACCAGCTCCAGCACATCGCGGTCGAGAAGACGCGCCTGCACATCCCGCTCATCTTCGGCTTCGACGTCATCCACGGCTTCCGCACCATCTTTCCGGTTCCCATCGCCATGGCCGCATCGTGGGACCCGTCGGTTGAGGAAAAGGCCCAGACCGTCGCCGCGCGGGAGGCCAGCGCCGTCGGCATCAACTGGGCCTTCGCGCCCATGCTCGACATCGCACGTGATCCCCGCTGGGGACGCATCGTCGAGGGCGCCGGCGAAGACCCCTACCTCGGCTCCGCGATGGCGGCGGCGCAGGTTCGCGGCTTTCAGGGCCCATACATCGGCGCGCCCGAACACATTCTCGCCTGCATGAAGCACTTCGCCGGATACGGTGCCGCCGAAGGCGGACGTGACTATGACGCCTCCTACATCCCTGAAGATCAGATGTGGAACGTCTACCTCCCGCCCTTCCACGCCGCAGTCAAGGCCGGTGTCGGCTCCGCCATGTCCGCCTACATGGATCTCAACGACGTGCCCGCCACCGGCAACCGCTGGCTGCTGCATGACGTCCTCCGCCAGGATTGGGGCTTCAAGGGCTTCGTAGTTAGCGATGCCGACGCCGTCAAGAATCTCAAGACCCACGGTTTCGCAAAAGATCTCCCTGACGCCGCCGTGCGCGGCCTCCAGGCGGGCGTCGACATGGAGATGTCCCTCGGTCCCGGAACCTACCGGCAGAACCTCGCTGCCGCCGTCGCCAGCGGCAGGGTCACCGTCGAACAGATCGACGAATCCGTCACGCGCATTCTCGCCATGAAGATCCGCCTTGGCCTCTTCGAGCATCCTTACGTCGATGAGGGCCGCTCCGCACAGATCCTGGCCACATCCGAGCACCGCACTGCCTCGCGCCTTGCCGCCGAGCGTTCGGCTGTGCTGCTCCGCAACGAAGGCCATCTGCTTCCCCTCAAGCCCGGCGCGTATCACTCGATCGCCGTCATAGGTCCGACTGCCGACTCCACGCGCGACACCCTCGGCCCGTGGACCTTTCAGCAGGACCTCGACGAAACCGTCACCCTGTTCAACGGCATCCGCAACAAGGCCGGTTCAGGCACGCAGGTGAGCTACGCACAGGGCGTGCAGATCAAGCGCAAGATTCCCTCCATGTTCGACGAGATCTTCCACGTGCCGCCGGTTGTTCTCTGGGGCGCCCCTCAGGCCGCGCAGGAAATGCAGAAAGCCGTCGACCTCGCCAAAAATTCCGACCTCACCATCCTCGTCCTCGGAGAAGCCCAGAACATGGCCGGCGAGCGCGCCTCACGTGAGTCGCTCGACCTGCCAGGTAAAGAGGAGCAGCTGCTCGAAGCGGTCGCCGCCACCGGCAAGCCCGTCGTCCTTGTTCTTATGAACGGCCGGCCGCTCAACATTACCTGGGCGTCCACACACGTTCCCGCGATTCTTGAGGCGTGGTATCCGGGCACGCAGGGCGGCAACGCCATCGCCAATGTACTCTTCGGAGACGTCGTCCCCGGTGGCAAGCTTCCCCTCGCCTGGCCGCGCAACGTAGGACAGATCCCGATGAATTACGCGCACAACACGACCTTTCAGCCGGAGGAGCAGGGCAGGCGCTACTGGGACGAGGAGAGCACGCCGCTCTATCCCTTCGGATACGGCCTCAGCTATTCCACCTTCCGCTTCTCGAATATCAAGGTCAGCCAGTCCTCCGTCCGCGTCGACCAATCCCTCGACGTCACCGCCGACGTCGAAAACACCGGAGACATCACCGCCGACGAAGTCGCCCAGCTCTACATCCACCAGCAATACGGCAGCACATCGCGCCCCGTCCGCGAGCTAAAGGGGTTCAAGCGCATCGCTATCCCCGCGCACCAGAAAGTAACCGTGCACTTCACAATTACTCCCGACGATCTGCGCTACTGGAACACCGCAACGCGAGACTGGGTGCAGGACCCTTCGGACTTCGACGTGTGGGTCGGCCCCGACTCAACAGCCGAGCTGCACGCGACATTCACCGTCACCCATTGAACAAAGAACAGCCTGTTCCCTGAGCCCTGTACCCTGTGCCCTGTTCTTATTCCGTCCTCAGCGCCTTCATCGGATCAATCGACGCCGCCCGTCGCGCCGGCACCCACGCCGCCAGCAGCGCGAGCAACATCATCAGCAAAGGCACGGTCAGAAAGGTGACCGGATCAAGCGGGCTCACGTCGAAAAGAAACTGCTTCAGCAATCGTCCCGAAACCGCCGCCACAAACAATCCCGCGACCGACCCGCCGAGCGCCAGCAGAAAACTCTGCCGCACGATCATCATCACTACGTCGCGACGTCGCGCTCCCAGCGCCAGCCGGATACCAATCTCCCGCGTGCGCCAGCTCACGGTATACGCAATCAGGCTGTAGACGCCGACCGCACCAACACTCACCGCCAGGAATCCAAACCCGAGCAGCAGCAGCGTCAGCGACCGTGAATCCGAAGTCGATGCCGCGACCACCTCATCCATGGTCCGTACGCGCGTGACCGGAACCAGCGGATCGATCTCCGCGACCACTCGGCGCAGGGCTCCCGCAGTCTCTGCCGCGCCCGTCTGCGACCGCAGCAGGATCGTCATCGTTGGCTGCTCGTTCTTCTCCGTCATCGGCAAATAGACTTCGTCGTCGAAGCTGCTTTCCAGCCCGTCGTGATGCGTATTGCTCACCACTCCCACCACGACTGACGCCACGTTGGGATCAAGCTGCGCCGGCGATGGCTCCTCGGCAACTTCCTCGACATGCTTTCCGATCGGATCCTGATTCGGCCACAGCGACTGAGCCATCCGCTGATTGATCACGATAGCGCGGCTCGCTCCCGACTGATCGGAGTTAGTAAGAAATCGGCCGCGGATCAGCCGGAGTCCTACTGTATCCAAATACCCCGTCGACACTGTGCGACCGGCTCCCTGCTTCGCCTCCTGGGTAGGCGGACGCGGATGGCCTTCTGCATCGTAGACATAGTTGCGATCGAAGACCCCGGACATCGGCAGGGAATCCACCAGCGCCACGTTCTCCACGCCCGCAATGCCTTGAGCCTTTTCCAGCAGGTCACGGAAAAATGACAGACAGTGTCCGTGCTGCTTGCAGGCCGTTGAATCAAGCGCCACTTCCGCCGTCACCATGCGATCCGTCCGAAAGCCCGGGTTTACCCGCGACAGGCTGTACAGGCTATGCAGCATCAGCCCTGCCGCAGTAATCACCAGCACCGACAATCCGATCTGCCCCACAACCAGCAGTGTCGAAATCCGCGCCTGCGAAGCCTTCCCCGCGACACTCCGGCTCCCCGACCGCAGCCCGTCCTGCAGATCGGGCGACGCCATCCGGATCGCCGGCACCAGCCCAAACAAAATCCCCGTCAGCACCGACGCGCCCGCCGCAAACAGAAAAACGGGCCAATGCAGTGCAATATCCGCGATCCTGGGTGTGTCCGCCGGGAGCAGCCCGGTCAGCGCGCGCAGGCTCACCCCCGCGAGCACCAACCCGACCGCTCCCGCCATCGCACCAAGAATCACGCTCTCAACAAGCAGTTGCCGGACGATCCTTGTCGCCGAAGCGCCCAGCGCGCCGCGAATCGCCATCTCCCGTTCCCGTGATGTTGCCCGTGCCAGCATCAGATTCGCGACGTTCGCGCACGCAATCAGCAAAATCAACCCCACCGCCCCGAACAGCAGCAGCAGCCGCGGCCGCGTGTCACCCACAACTGACTCAAGCAGCGGCACCACCGTCGTGTCGGCTTCCCAACTGTCCGGCATCGTCCACGGAAACAGCCTCAGCATCGGCGCATGCAGCCGCCGCAACTCCGCCTGCGCTGCCGCCGGCTGCACTCCGTCCTTCAGTCGTCCGAAGGCGCGATTGCCGAAATCCTTCCACGCATCGATCGGATCACCACCCTTGAATGCCAGCGGAATCACAAACTGCGTATCAGCGTAAGGGAAACGCACCCCCGCCGGCATCACGCCGATAATCTGTCGCGAAATCCCGTCGATGCGAACGTTCTCCCCGATCACTGCCGGATTTCCGCCAAAGTGCTGCCGCCAATATCCATAGCTCAGCACCACCACCAGGTCCTGCCCGGCAACTGCATTCTCCTGTGTAAAGAAGCTGCCCATCACCGGCCGCACACCCAGCGTATCGAACGTGTTGATTGTCACTGCCGAGCCGAATACCCGCTCCGATTCATCGTTCCCGGCGACATTTGATTCCGTGTCCGGTGAGTATCCGGAAATCGATGCGAACGACTGCGACTGCTCCTGCCACGCGCGAATCCAGCCCTTCGGGAAATATCCCGAAATGCTCACCAGCCGCTCCTGCTGCGGATACGGCAAGCGGCCGCAGCATGATCGAATCCACCAGCGTAAAAATCGCCGTGTTCGCCCCGATCCCCAGCGCCAGCGTCAGCACCGCCGTCACCGCAAACCCGGGCGACCTGCGCAGTTGCCGCAGCGCGAACTTCGCATCCGCCAGCAGCGACTCCAGCCGTGGCCACTGCCAGGCCTCGCGTCCCCGCTCTTCGATCAGCGCTGCATTCCCGAAGGCCCGCCGCGCGGCTCTAGTCGCCTCTTCCCGGCTCATGCCTTCGCGCACGAACTGCTCAGTCTTCTCTTCCAGATGCTCGCGCATCTCCTCAGCGAGATCGCCATAAAGATTGCGGCGTCCAAAAATGCGTGCAAACCAGCTCATGAAAACTCCTATTCCGACCGCAGTGCCTGCATTGGCTCGATAAACACGGCTCGGCGCGCAGGCAGCATTGCAGCCGCAAAGCCCGCCAGCGCCAGCATCAAAACAGCGAAAGCGAAGATCCCAAGATCTCCCGGACTCACGTCGAACAGGAATGCCTTGATCGAATGAGCCGCAAACGCCGCCAGACAGCCTCCCGTAACCGAGCCCACCAGCAGCAACACCACAACCTGCCGCATCACCAGTGCAAAAATTCTCGGGCGCGTCGCACCCAGGGCCATGCGCACACCGATTTCCGTCGTCCTTCGCGTCACGTACGACGCCATCAGCCCATAAATCCCAATCACGCTGAGCAGCAACGCCAGCGCCGCAAAGAACCCTGAAAGCACCGACAGCAGCCGCTCGCGGGAGATCGAATCGTCGAACTGAACCGCGAACGAGATCGGCTCTGCCTCCGGACTAGCCGGCGCAAGCTCATCATGTACCTCCCGCCATGCATCTTTCGCCTGCGTCAGCGTCGCCCCGTGGATCACAAAGTACATCGAGGCAAGCGGATCAGTATTCACTCCAAACGGCAGGTACACCGTCGGCGGAGCCGGCTCACGCAAGCTGGTGTATTTCGCGTCTTCGACCACCCCAATCACCTGACAGTCCCAGGTTGTGGTCTGCCCGACATTCATATTGCGATTGGTTCGGCGAAGCATCTGCCCGATGGCTGGCGCTGCGTGAAAGAGGGCATTGGCGGCAGAGCGATTCAGAATGCACGTATTCGCATCCGCGTCCTCGCCGGAAAAACCGCGTCCCGCCAGCATCCTCGTTCCCAGGGTCGCGAAATAGCCCGCACCCACATCGTTCACCCAGTAGCGATTGGTGAAATCGATTGCCGGCTTCGATGATGAAGCGGGGGTAAAGACTGCAGTCTGCCCCATCCCGTGCAGAGGCGTGCTCAGCGACACGCTCGCGCTGTCGACGCCGGGCATCTGCCGGATCCGCTCGACCATCCGCCGGTAGAGGTGCACCAGGTCAGGACCCTTCTGTGGCAGCCTCTCGAAATCGGCAGGAATCAGCAGAATGTTATCCACGCGGAAACCCAGATGCTCCGCCCGCAGATGACTCACCGTCGCGCTCATCATCGCAGCCACGACAACCAGGGCCAGGGTCAGTGCCACCTGCACGGGAACAAAGACCCGCTGAACAACCGCACTCCTTCCGGCAGCAACGTTCTGTGCCGAACGGCGCAGCGCAGGCTCGATCGAGATATGGCTGGCCAGCCATCCCGGAGCCAGTCCGAACAGCAGCGCGCACACCACAGCACAACCGCCGGTAATCGCCAGCGTCGCAAGATCCGGCCGCACCGGCAAGGCTGCCGCGGCTTCCCGGTTTGCGAGAAACTGCAGCAGGTAGCGGTCAGTCACCCACGCGAACAGAATCGCCAGCGCGCCTCCGCACAGTGCAAGCAGAACCGACTCGACGAGTAGCTGTTGCATCAGCCGCGAGCGCGCCGCGCCCAGCGCGCCGCGAATCGCAAATTCATGCTCTCGTGTGGCCGTCCGCGCCATGCACAATCCGGCAAGATTCACGCAGCAGACCAGCAACACCACCCCCACCAGAATCTGCAACAGAAGCAGCGGCCGCTCATACTGCGGGCGGAGAAAGCTCCAGCCATTGCCGCCAGGGCGCACCGCAAAGCGCGACCGCTCGATCACCTGGAGGTGGCGTACCGCCGGCGGCAGGGTCTCGTCGATCGCCACACGGTACAGTGACGGCATTTCCGCCGATGCCGTCTTCAGGCTGACGCCCGGCTTCAAGCGCGCCCACACCGAGAGCCACAGACCGCCTGGCTGCCGCAGCTGCGATCGCGCGCCGCGCATCACCGGCTCGTATTCAAGCGGCAGATAAAAATCCGGATGCATGGCCACGAAAACGCCTTCGAATCCTTCCGGAGCAACTCCGACAATCGTGACACTGTGATCGGTCAGCGTGACATGCCGCCCGATGATCGAAGGATCGGCATGATAATGCTGCTGCCAGAAGCGATGGCTGATCACCGCCGCCCATCCATCAGGGCCGCCGCCGCGCTGGTCATCCGCCGGAGTGAGCAGCCGGCCCGCCGCAGGTGTCAATCCCAGCACCTGAAATGCATTGCCGCTGATCACTGCGCCGGAGTAAATGCGTAGCCCCGTATCTTCCTTCAGAACGAAATCATAAGGAGTCCATCCAAACGCGCCCGAGAGCGACTTCGCATGCCTCCGGAGCGACTCGAGAAGAAAAGCATTCAGCGGCTGATCGCTCACCACGCCGTTCGGAGAATCGATATCGAGAGCAATCCGCACCAGCCTGTCCGGCTCCGGAATCGGCAGGCTCTTTAACAGCAAGGCATGCATGAGTGTGAAGATGCCCGTGTTCGCGCCAATGCCCAGCGCCAGCGTCAGCACCGCCGTCGCAGTGAACGCCGGAGACTTGGCCAGCTGACGCACAGCAAACTTCACATCCGCCCAGATCGACTCCAACCGCGGCCATTGCCACACTTCACGCCCCCTCTCCTCGATCACCGTCGGGTTTCCGAACGCCCGCCGCGCCGCATGCTCCGCCTCTTTACGGCTCATGCCACCACGCATCAACTGCTCGATCTTCTCTTCCATGTGCTCGCGCATCTCTTCGGCAAGATCCCGATAGAAATCACCACGCCGGAAGATGCGACTAAGCCACTGCATTCACTCACTCCTCAACGCGCTCTGCGGATCGACGCCCGCTGCGCGATGTGCCGGGATCACGCTGGCTGCGAGCGCAATGACGCCGATCCCGAGTAGCGCGAGCACGAACGTGAGCGGATCGGTTGCACTGAGCCCGTAGAGAAGGCTGCGCAGCGCGTGGGCCAGCAGAAACGCAAACGGCAAACCCACCCCCAGTCCGGCGACGCCGACAACCATGCTCTCGCGAACTACCATCCAGAGAATCTGCTTGCGATTCGCGCCCAGCGCCATCCTTATCCCGATTTCCGCGGTGCGCCGGCTGATCCGGTACGAGAGTGTTCCGTAAAGTCCGACAGCCACGAGCAAGGCCGCCAGCAGTCCAAAGAAAATGGACAGATTCGCCAGCAGTCGTTCGGTCGAAATCGACTCTTCAAACTGCGCGCGCTGCGTCTCCGGTCTTTCCAACGGCAGATTGGGATCAATATCCCGCATTACGCGGCGAACCTCCGGCAGCAGGGCCATCGGGTCGCCATGCGTACGCAAAGCGAATTCCATTTGCGTGTTCCCCGAGGTCTGGCCGAACGGCGCGTACGCCACCGGCCACGGTTTCTCTCGAATCTTCCGAAAGCTGCTGTTCCTGGCCACTCCCACGATGGTGAAACGCTTCTCGCCCGTGGAACTGGTTTCTCCATCCAGCTCGATCTGATGGCCCAGGGGATTGGTGTTGGGCAGATACCGCTCTACAAATGTCTCGTTAACAACTACAACCTTGCGCGAGGCAGAAGTGTCACCGTCTGTAATATCGCGGCCCAGCAAAAGCGGAATGCCCAGCACCCGCAGATACTCCGGCCCCACCGCGTTCCAGCGTACCGGCGCGAATTGCTGCGTGGGTGACGGATTCTTTCCATCGACCGTAACGGCGGTATTGCTGCTCCATCCGCTGCCCAGCCGGTTCGACATCACCGTTGCACTCTCCACGTTAGGCAGCGCGCGCAAACGATCGAGCAGTGCGGTATGAAAGCGAACTGCTTCGGCATCAGTATTGGCGTCTCGTTGCGGCTCAACGCCGAAAACCAGCAGTCCGTCCGCGCGCATGCCCAAATTGCTCGCCTGCAGATTGCGCAGCGTCTGGAACAGCAGGCCCGCGGCGACCAGCAGGATCAGGCATAGCGCCATCTGGAATGTAAGCAGCACTCGGCGTCCGGCAAATCGGCTGCGGTCTGTATTCGCCGTTGCTGCGGAGCTCTTCATCGTCATCGCCACCGGAACACCGGTCGCGCTTCGCAACGGAGCCAGGCCAAAGATGAGCGCCGCCAAAGCGCCTGTCGCGAGTGTAAAAAGCAACACGTTGCGATCGAGCGCAACCGGAAACAGAAGGCCCGACCAGAGCACCAGCGCGCGTGCAGCAAACACCGCAAAGGTCCAGCCCAGCGCTGCGCCCATCCCCACCAGCAGAAGGCTCTCGGTGAGCAGCTGCCGAAACAGCGTCGCCCGTCCCGCGCCCAGCGCCATGCGCACGCCGAATTCGCGCTGCCGCGCCGAGTTGCGCGCCAGCAGCAGCATGGCCACGTTGGAGCACGCGATGACCAGCACCAGCAACACCATCCCCATCAGCAGCTGGAGCGGTTGCGCGTAATCTTCGCGAAAGTCTTCAATCCCTCGCGCGGAGGAAAAATAGAGATGTGTCTGCTTCTCTTTGGTATCGGGATGTTTCACGCCTGTATAGGCCGCCCGCAAATAGGCCGGCTCAAGCTGAGCCACAGCCTGGGGCCACGTCACCCCGGGCTGCAATCGTCCGAGCAGTAACAGGCAATACCACTCCGGCGAACCGTAGAGCGTATGTTCCGTCGGAGAATTCCCCCACGGCGTCAGCTCCGGCCGATTCTGCAGCGGAATCCAGAAATTCATCGCCCGTTCCGGATCGGCGCCCTGAAAACCACGCTCGGCAACGCCGACAATCGTGAGTGGAACGCCCTTGACGAACAGCGTCTTTCCAACAATCGCAGGATTGCTGGCAAAGCGGCTCGTCCACCACGAATAATTCAGCACCGCAACCGGCGTGTGATCTTTCTCGTCAGCTTCCGTAATGCCGCGGCCCATCAACAGCTTCACCCCCAGCCCGGAAAAGAAGTTACCGCTGACCATCTCACCCAGCGCTTCCTCCGGCTCTTCGCCAAAACGAATCGCGATCTTCTGCCCTGACAGCGGCGCAAAGGCCATCAAATCCGAAAAGACATGGTGCTGGGTGCGGAGCTGTTCATACACCGGCAGTGGAAGTGACGTATCGCCATAGCCGCTCTGCGATGTGCCCCACGGCTGATTGTCATAGTGCAGGTACACCAGCTGCTGCGGATCAGCCACCGCGAGAAAACGCAGCAACACGGCATTCATCACGCTGAAGACTGCTGTGTTCGCCCCGATCCCCAGGGCCAGCGTAACAATCGCCGTGATCGCAAACCCCGGCGACTTCCGCAACTGACGCAGCCCATATCTCACGTCAGCCCAGATCGACTCCAGCCGCGGCCACTGCCACACCTCACGCCCACGCTCCTCGATCACCGTCGCATTCCCGAACGCCCGCCGCGCGGCATGCTCAGCCTCTTCGCGGCCCATACCCTCGCGAACAAACTGCTCGGTCTTCTCTTCCATGTGCTCGCGCATCTCTTCCGCCAGATCTCTGTAGAGATCGCGACGCCCGAAGATGCGTGCCAGCCAGCTCATCACTCTGCCTCAGGAAATCGCCTTGCCCGGATTCAACACCAGCGCAATACCCTCGAACATTTGCTCGAAGCTCGACCGCTCGCGCTCCAGATGCTTCATACCTGCTGCTGTGATCTGATAAATGCGCACCCGGCGGTTCGTCGCCGAAATGCCCCACTCTGCCTTCACCAGCTTTTCTTTGAGCAGCCGCTGCAGCGCCGGATACAGCGAGCCCTCTTCCACCTGCAGCAGATTGTTCGACCGCTGTTGGATGTGCTGCACCAGCGCGTATCCGTGCGCCGGCTGCCTCCGCAGCGACTCGAGAATCATCATCTCGAGGGCGCCGGGAAACAGATCGCGGGGTTCCTGCTTACTATTTGTCATAAGGCCTTATTCAAACAGGCCTAGACTAAACAGGGATACAGCACGAAGTCAAGCGCAGGCGCCAAAACCCGCCGAAACTACCGCCGTCCCCAGCGCAGATCCGTAAGGTCCAGTTCCTTTTCGAGATCCCCCAGCGTGCTTTCCCTGAATCTCCCCTGCTGCCGCAGAGCCGTCAGCTCCTGCCGTTCCACGTTCCGCAGTCGCGCATAAAGGTCCTGGTAGGTGCGGTCCAGCGTCACCGCATCTCCGTCGCTTTCCTTCAGATTCAGACCCTGCAGCCGCTGCCGGTAGTAGCGCTTCAGCAGGTCGCTCGCCTGCGCCTCGGTCTCATCCTCAGGAACCGGCATCACCTTCAGCTCCCGCAGTGCTGCTTCCAGCAGCAGCCTGCGCGCCGCCCGCTCCTCCACTACGCCCTGATCGGTTTCGCCGATCCCCAGCCGCCGGATTACCCAGGGCAGCGAAAGTCCCTGCCCCACCAGCGTTACCAGGATCACCGAGTACGCCAGAAAGATAATCGCCGCCCGGTGCGGAAAGGGCTCACCCGTGTCGGTCACTAAGGGCAGCGAAAGTGCCGCCGCCAGCGTCAGCACGCCGCGCAGCCCGCTCCACCCCATTGCAAACAACTCCCGCGAGGTCGGCATCCGCACATCCTGCCCAAGTACTCGCCGCCGCACGAAAAACCCAAACCGCGCCCCGGGAAAGATCCAGAGCATGCGCAGCCCGACAACCACCGCGCAGATAAACGCCGCCCCGCCAATCAGGATCGGCCATCGCAGCGGCCGCATCCCATCAAGAACAGCGGGCAGTTGCAGTCCGACCACAATAAAGATCAGGCTGTTGAGCGCAAAATCGATCGTGTTCCATACCGCGCGCGAATCCAGCCGCGCCTCGGTGGTAAAACTCTCCGATCGCTTGCGTCCCAGATACAAACCGCACGCCACCGTCGCCAGCACGCCCGACGCGCGCAGCGACTCGCCCAGCAGGTAAGCAAAGTAAGGAGTCGCCACGCTCACCATCAGCTGCAGCGCCGTATCTCCAATCGTTCGGTCGAACCAGTCGATCAGCACCGCGATCAGCAGTCCGCCCGCAATCCCTCCCAGGATCAGCCACGCAAACTCCGTAACGCCTTGCCACACCGACGGAATCTCACCCGATACAACCATCGCCGTGGTGAACTGCAGCGCCAGCAGTCCGGTCGCGTCGTTAGCCAGGCTCTCGCCTTCAATAATTTCGAGAATCTTGTGCGGAAGCCCGACCCGTCGAGCGATGGCCGTAACCGCAATCGCGTCCGTTGTCGACAGCACCGCCCCCAGCACCGCTCCCACCCGCCAGTCGAAATCCGGGATGAAGAAGTGCGACACGACTGCCACGCCCGCGACCGTAAACGCAACCAGCCCGATCCCCAGCATCGAAATGCTCACCAGGTTCGAGCGAAACTCCCGCCACGGCGTATTCAGAGCGCTGGAAAATAGCAGCGGTGGCAGGACCACCAGAAACACAAATGCCGGGTTCAGCGACACATGCGGAATCCGCGGAAAGAAACTCAGCACCAGCCCGCCCAGCACCAGCACAATCGGATACGGCATCTTGAGCCGCTGCGCGAAGGCTGCCAGCAGCGCAACCAGCGTCACCAGCGCCAGCAGGGTAGCTTCCGTACTGTGAATTCTCGACCCCATCAGGCGCGGCTCCGGAGGCAACTTATCGGTGAGACAACATTATGACCCGGCCACCGCACAGGTGTGGCCTCGCTATCCACCTTCCGGCTCATTTAGACTGATTCGTTTTGCATCAGAGTTAGCTGGTGACGCGCCTCCCAATACACGCCCGGCGCGCATTTATAATCGATCTTTGCGCTTAAAGCACTTGCTGCGCTCAGGTTTACTCAAGCACCACTCATTTGCACCACCGCGGAAAGGGAATACATGCCGACCGATGTAGTCATGCCCCAGATGGGCGAGTCGATTTTCGAGGGCACCATCACCAAGTGGCTCAAGAAGCCGGGCGACAAGGTCGAGCGCGACGAGCCGCTCTTTGAGATCTCCACCGACAAGGTCGACGCCGAGATCCCATCGCCCGCCTCCGGCGTCCTCAAGGAGATCAAGGCCGCCGACGGCCAGACCGTGCAGATCAACACCGTGGTCGCCGTGATCGATGAAGAAGGCTCAGCCGCGGCATCCGCTCCCGCGCCGGCCGCTGCCGGCCCCCCCGCAGGCCGAGGCCCCCAAGCCCGCCGCCGCTGCACCTGCTTCTGCCCCACCCGCTGCTCCCGCCTCGCCAGCCCCAGCCGCCTCCGCTCCCGCAGCCTCCGGCCCGGCAACTGAAGTCATCATGCCGCAGATGGGCGAATCCATCTTCGAAGGCACCATCACCAAGTGGCTCAAGCAGGTAGGAGACAAAGTCGAGCGCGACGAGCCGCTCTTCGAAATCTCCACCGACAAGGTCGACGCCGAGATCCCATCGCCCGCCGCCGGCGTTCTCACCGAGATCAAGGCCGAAGCCGGCACCACCGTCCAGATCAACTCCGTCGTCGCCATGATTGGCGGGACAGCGGGCGCGCCCGCGGCTGCAGCCGCCGCCCCAGTCCCCGCGGCGCCTGCACCAAAGCCGGCCGCCGAGCCCGACGGCACTTCAATCGCCGAAGCTCCCGCCGCATCCGCCGAGCACCTCCGCTCCTCGCCTCTCGTCCGCAAGATCGCCAAGGACAACAACCTCGACCTCGCCCAGGTCGCCGGTACCGGAGCCGGTGGACGCATCACCAAGGAAGACGTCCTCGCCTACATGGAGAAGCCAGCCGCCGCGAAGCCCGGTGCAGCCAAAGCCGCACCAGCGCCTGTCTCCG
>CAWAYO010000085.1:0-18348 GCA_963786085.1 uncultured Acidobacteriaceae bacterium | reverse complement strand
CTAGTCTCCTGAGTCATTGATTTCTCGTATAAGTTGTGGGTGAGTGCGCGGCGAGAGTAGAAGTAGCGAATCGAGCGATGGAGGCCAGGATCTGGTCTGCGGACTTGGTCCATCGAAAGGGTTTGGGCTGTTGGTTGTGGGCAGCGATGAATTCGCGGATCGCCGTTTCGAGTTCCTGCACGCTGGTGTGTGAACCGCGCTTGATCTGCCGTTGTGTAAGCAGTGCGAACCAGCGTTCCACTTGGTTGAGCCAGGAGGCATGCGTGGGAGTGAAGTGCAGGTGATACCGTGATCTTTTTTGTAGCCACTGGCGGACCAGCGCTGTCTTGTGTGTGCCGTAGTTGTCCAGCACCAGATGGATGTCCAGATCGGCAGGAACGGCGGTGTCGATTTTCTTCAGGAAGTCGAGGAACTCCACCGAACGATGGCGTCGATAGCACTTGCCAAGAACGTTGCCGGTCGCGATATCCAGAGCGGCAAACAGGCTGGTGACGCCATGTCTCTTGTAGTCGTGCGTGCGCCGCTCCCGTTGTCCGGCCCGCATGGGCAGCACAGGCTGGGTACGGCTGAGTGCCTGGATCTGCGACTTCTCATCCACGCACAACACCAGCGCATGATGGGGTGGATCGAGATAGAGCCCAACAATATCCCGCACTTTGTCGATCAGCAATGGATCAGTCGATAGCTGAAAGCTCTCTGTGCGATGCGGCTTCAGTCCAAAGGCACGCCAGATGCGGCTGATGGTGGACTGGCTTAGACCGGTTCTGACTGCTAGCATGCGGCTGGACCAGTGCGTCGCTCCCTTCGGAGTCTTCTCCAGCGTCAGCCGCACCACCTGCTCGATCTTCTCGTCACCGATCTCACGCGGCGCTCCCGGACGCGGCTCATCGCCCAGCCCCGCCACTCCCTCAGCTATAAAGCGGTTGCGCCAGAGACCAACTGTAAATCCTGTCGTGCGCAACTTCGCTGCTACCGCCGCGTTGCTTGCTCCACCCGCACACTCTAAAACGATACGGGCGCGGAAGGCCACCGAACGAGCGCTGCGAGACTGCCGCGCTATGCGCTCCAACTCGGCTCTTTGCCCTGGGCTTACCACCAGCTCATGCTTCTTCGGCCGTCCACGACGAGACTCCATGCCTCACCATAGAACGCCTCCCATCTATATGCAACCTACTTGTGACTCAGGAGACTAGATAGCTACTTCTATTTTATAGAGTCCCGAGAAATGATCGGCCAGCCTTCGGAAATTTTCGTGGGTTTGGAATGAAGGAGTTGCAGGGAAGCTTAAGACCTCGGGCTTGACAGCGAACTCAGCCGCATTGCCTCCCAACTCCCGTGAACGGTGAGGCGCCGTTGTCTCGGAGTTGCCTAAGCTTGCTCAACTGCCGCGTGGAGAGGCGCGGAATTTCTGCGCCGCAAATTGCTGTCAACCCCAGTTCCCGTGACATCTCCGCGAAGCCGAAACAGTAAGGCTCCCGGAGCGTCTGACGCGATTACACTTTTGTGACGTTTTAAGCAGGGCCGAAAGATGGTAGTTTTCCCCCATGCGCGGCCAGAGCACTTTTCCTTCTCTCGCCCAAAAAGCGACGACATTCACTGCCAAACAGCTTACCGTTATCGCCTTTCTCTGTACCGCGATGTTGGGAAGCTTTGCAGAAGCCCAGGCACCTCCTGTCACTACGGCTCCAAAGCCAACCGAGAACTTACGCGCCATTCCGGACGACAACCTCGCATATCCGGTCTTAGTGATTATTGGAAACACGACTGGCTCCGGTTTTTACCTGAATACCGAAAAAGCAACGTTTCTTGTTACCGCAAAACACGTCCTATTCGATCCGGTCACAAAGCAGCTAAACGCACCAAGTGCAACGTTAATTTCGTATTCACGGGATTTGGCAGATACGACAAAGAACATCATTAAATTGGACCTCACCGTTCTTCAGGCGGACAAGGACTTGGTATCACACCCATCAGTAGATGTTGTAGTAGTTAAGGTTTTCGACGCTGGAGACTCAACCCCCAAAGGCCGTCTCATCACAACCAGAGCAGGAGTCACAGTCGCGTCATTCGCCGCATTGGGTGTGCTGGGAGTTGATAGCAAAGCGGTCAAGAGGTTCGATCAGGTGCTCACTGGCAATGATGTAATGGTCTTTGGATACCCCACGTCTCTGGGACTTCAACAATTTCCTCAACTCGATCCAATGCGCCCGCTGCTCCGCAAAGGAATCGTAGCGGGGACCAATCCAGCCACGAAGTTCTTGGTGCTGGATTGCCCTGTGTACTTTGGAAATAGCGGCGGCCCGGTTCTTGAGCTTGATCGGCAAAGCTTCGGGACTAAGCTGAGCATCATTGGAGTCGTTGATCAATACGTTCCATTTGTGCAGCAAGCCGGATCACAGACGATTGCAATGCAGGTCCAGACAAACTCTGGCTACTCGCTCGCCATACCAATGGATTCCGTTTTGGAGCTTGCCAAGTGAAATTTTTCCCTTTTTTGGTCTTACGCGCTCGCTAGCTCCTGCGCCTGCTCTGCCAACTTCCGTTGGTCGTTTATGCGACAAGGCTCTTGAGCGACGCCGCGAATGCTTTTCAGCGCCACGAATTCTTCGGTTTCGTCGATGAGGTGCCTTGCGAGAAACCGACGTATGACGACTTTGTTGTGGTTCCAGAAGCTTCAGAAGATGATCGATGGCAGCCACGATCCGGCGGGATCGTTGTAGAGTCCGGTGCTCATGAGTGTCATTGGCTGGACGACGCGCAGGCCGTTCGCCAGGCACCAGCGCATCAGGGCGCTGTTCCGCGAAGGCACAAGGATGCCCGGACCGCCGAACGATTCCACCGAAGCAAGAAGAGCTTGCATGTCGATGTTCGTCTCTGCCGTTGAATGGCCGAAGAAACCGAGATTTGTCGTGTAGCCGGTCACCCGGTCTGCACGCTCTACTACCCGCGCGGTGCCCTCCCGGATCGCGTGCGCCAACTCGGCGCCCCGATCGAATCCATGAACGCGCCGTGACAAGGCATTGCAGGCGACCTGATCTGCGGGCTGGGTGGATCGGACCGCGCATCCAGGGATACTCCGTTCGCGCGTCCGCCCCTGCATGCAGGAAAGAGGCTCGCGGATGTCAAAGCCGAGCGATGTATAAAGTGAAAGCGAACGATTGTGAAACGCAGCCTGCACGAGTCGTGTGCCCGCCGCACCGTTCCGGTTCGCGCGATCCATTACAGCCTGCATGAGCTTGCGGCCAACTCCGAGGTTTTGTGCTTTGGGGTCGATGGTGATCGGGCCGACGCCCTGGACCACAGCCTGCTCAACAAGGACATTGCTGCCTATGATTCGGCCATCGCTTTCCGCCACCACGCAATAGAAGCCTGGAGTGGAAAACATCATCGACAGTAGCCCAATAGCTGCCTCCGGCCCAGGCAGATCGCAAGGAAATCCATGAGCCGAGCTAATCGTGGCGAAGGCGTCATAGCAAATCTGCCCGCACGCTGGGCCGTCCTCTGCTGTGGCAGTTCGAATTGTCACGTCAGGGTGTGGTTGTGACGACATGATCGAAGACCTCCTCAATCTCGAGATAGTTCAACATCGCGCTCTGGGGTATCGGCGATGGGAGTGAGCATCATTGCGCCACGGCGAAGCGCTCCGGGGTAGCGCGATTCGCGCCACTGCATGTAAGCAAAGCCCCCGACCAGTCCTGCGAGAAACAGATAGGGAGTGAGACTGTAGGGCCACGCAGGTTTCGGGTAGACAGTGACGAAGAGGACAGGGATGAGAACGAGGGTCGCGATCCAGGGAATCACCAGATGCTGCCAGATCGTAAATCTGGCTCGCTGTTCGCGGCGCATGTAGCTCGTCAAGGCCAGATTCGCCATGGCGTAGAGGATGATGACCGCAAGCGTAGCCATGGTTTCAAGGAAGCCAAAGATCGTATCGGGACTCAACAAAAAGCCGACCAGCAGGATTGCCGCCATGCCGGATATTTGCACAAACGCGATCGCGAAGGTCGGTGTCCGATGAGTGGGATGGATATATCCGAAACGAGCGGGGAGCGTGCCAGCACGGCCCATCGTATACATCACACGGGATGCAGCATTGGTGCAGGCAAGACCGACTCCAACGGCACTGTTGAGGATGGCGAGGACGACCAGCCACCAGCCGGCACCCCACAGTGAGCGGCCAAGAACATAATACGGATTCGGGTTGGAGGCGAAGGCCGCCATGTCGCCCGTGCCCCAGCCGATTGCACTTGCATACGAAGTGAGGATGTAGAAGATTCCGATGCTACCAGCGAGAGCATGATCGCCTGGCTTATGAACTTGCCCGGCCTGCGGGCCTCCTGAGCGAGCGGTGCTGGAGCTTCGAAACCGCTCAGCGCGAGGATGGAGAAAACCATACCGGCCAGAATGCCTCCCACATGATGCGGCGCCGACGAGGGCTTCAGCGGCGCAACATACGAGGAACCCGGACCGGGATGAATCACAAACGTGATGGCCAGCGCCAACATGATCAGCAGTTCAAGCCCACCCAGGATGGCGGTCATTCGAGCTGACAACTGGATGCCGTGGTGGGTGAGCGCCCAGATAACGGCGGTTATAGCCAAGGCCAGAGACCACCAGGGGATATTCACGTGGAACTGCTTTTGCAGCATGTCGGAGACAAGATAGCCAAGGAAGCCTGTACCCCCGGCCGCGCCGAGAATCTCATAAATCAGATAGCTCCAGGTGGCCATGAATCCGCTGCGGCTGCCGAGCCCACGCGTGGCGAAAGAATAGTAGCCGCCGCTTGACGGCATGTACCGCGAGAACTGAGACACGGTGTTGCCGATGAAGAAGCAGACCACTGTGGAGAGCAGGAACGAAAGCGGCATCGCCGGTCCTGCCTGAAGCGCAATGATGGGAAAAGTGAATATGATGTTGGCTGCCGGCGCGATGTGCGTGATGCCCTGGAAGACCAGTTCTGAAAGACCCAGCGAATTCTTAAGAAGCTGAGGCTCTGCGCCGGATTGAGTTAGGTCATCGGCCAACCTGGAAATCTCCTCGAATAACAATACAAGGGTTATGCAAGTCCGCTGCTCTGCTTAGCATCACGACGATGCAGGCATCTGCTGCGTGAAACCGGCGCGATCTCGTCGACTCAGGGATAAAGGCTGCTAGGTCTCCAATGCAATGACAGTATTCGGCGACAGGAAAAACGGAGGCACAATGGCGCACGTATTTGACAGCGGCAGGACTTCTTCCGGCAATTCAATGCCGAGTACGTCACTCATAAATGACCGTCTCTTTTGACACCGGTCGAAGCAACCGGGAGCGGACTCTTTCAGCTTCCTTCTTTGCTCCGCGTCGGCAATGACTATTCCGTCTTCCATACGGGTGGAGAAATATCTGCTGGATTGCGGGATAACGTCGACCTGGATAGCCATGCCCGAGGCGACCGGAATCTCAGAGTCCGGATAAAACGGCGAGCTCACCCACTCATCCAGGTGAATGAGATGGCCAGGGTTGAGGTAGATACCAAACTTGTCGAAAGGCAAACGGTCTTGAATCAGATCGTAGACGCGGTGACCCGGGGTGCCCGACTTCATCAATCCGAACCATTCGCTCATGGCTTCGAAATAGGGGCCGGCAAAGGATGGGATGTAGTCCGAGGCTGGATCAGGCAGGTCCGCGGCACTCTTTGCAATCCAGCCGGCACGGCAGATGTTACTGCCCCAGTAGGAGACGTTGAACGCAAGAGGCTGGCCACGGCGAATCAGCTCGCCGCTCGGTCCGCAAAGGCCGTAGTCGGTATTGCGACCCGTGACAAACGTGACGTGACAGGCGAGTGGGTCTCCATTCAGGCGGCCGGATTCGACCGCCGAATGATCGGTCATTCCTTCCTTCAGGGCAAAGATGATGCGCTTAGCCGATTCGGCAGCTTGCCCGTTTGTGTATTCAAAATAGGCAATCTCGTAAGGAGAGCAGTTTGCGCGCAGACCATAACCGGGGTGCATGAACAGGTCGGTGGCGTTGCAGACGTTCTGCGGGCCTGCCAGTTCCCGAAGGGTGTCTGCGATGTAGGAGGGCATGTCCAATGCATGGGCTGCGTCTGGATGCTCGTGGTTGGAAAAGTACTTATATCCGACGGCGCCAACCGTTGCAGTGGGAGCAATACCTTCATCCGCGAGGATCTCGCGCAGGGAGCGGCTTCGGTCGCGCGGCTGACCCAACAGAGAAAAGGACTGGAAGCGCTCATGACGCATCCTCCCCGCGGCATGGAGGGCGCTAATGCCCAGATAGACCTCGCACTCGTTTCCCACAAGGATGAGCGGGGTGTCCGTTTGACCGATGATAAGTAGCGCTTCTTCGAACCGGGGATCGAATCCGGTGAGATAAGTCAAATTGGCGAAATGTTCGCGGTCACCATAAACGACGATATGGGCGATTTTGCGCTCTTCCATCCTGGCTTGCAGGTTGCCGATTCTCGCTTCGAGCTCAGAATGCGATGGTCGCGGCGGGCAAGCGGCCACACCGAATTCGGGCCAGTCGATTTCGATCAAGCGATGTCTCGGCGGTCTGGGAACCATGCGGATTCGTATCCTTTCCTGTCTACTGGACAACACGGGCTCGGGTCGGAGGACCGGCCGTCCGGAGGTTAACACTTCGTCCGTGGGATTAGTACCAACGCCGTTCTCTTTATTTATCTGCCGGTCTGTACCCAATTTTGAAGCCGGCTGTAGAAATCGCTTCAGTATAATTTCCGGGAAGTTTTCATAAAGAGCTGCGGCTTTGCCTTTAAAAGGTAAGGAACAATCGAGAAACGGAACTCGGCGAGACAGGGACGAGAGCTTCGGCTTGCCGCCTGAGATATCACGCACATTGCGTGCGTTGAGCACTCCGGCACGCATCCAGAAGTTCATCGATGCGCTGCCCTACCAGTACGGGAACACGGCGTGCTCTCCGCAGCGCGCGATGCGGGAGCGTAAAGGGCACTGCCTGGAGGGAGCGCTGCTGGCCGCTGCCGCCCTGCGTATCAACGGCCGCGCGCCATTGTTGATGGATCTCGAGGCCGTGCATGACGACGACCACGTGGTGGCCATCTACCGCGAGCGTGGCCTGTGGGGAGGCATTGCCAAGTCGAACTTCGCAGGCCTGCGTTTCCGCACGCCAATCTACCGCACGCTGCGCGAACTGGCGCTCAGTTACTTTGAGCACTACTACAACCTGCGCGGCGAGCGCACACTGCGCTCCTACCCGAGACCAGTGAACCTGGCGCGCTTGGACAGCCGTCACTGGATGACCTCCGAAGAAGACGTTTGGTGCGTCCCGGAGTACCTTATAGCGGCGAGGCACTACCCGCTCTTTCCCGAGAAGGTGGCGCGCTCGCTGCCCCGTCTTGACCGCCGCAGCTTCGAAGCAGGAATGCACGGCTGGACGAAGCACTGACGAGAGCCACACGCGAAGTGGCGCTCACCGCTTCCAGCAGTTGCGTTTGGATCGCGCAGAGTAGATGGTAGAAGTGAGGAATTTCGAAGGATGCCAGCAACGCTCTCGGTCGCGATGATTGCGACGAACGAGGAGAAGAATCTGCCCCGGACGCTTGAGGCGGTGAAATGGGCGGATGAGATTGTGATTGTCGATTCGGGGTCGGTGGACCGGACGCCGGAGATTGCGAAGTCGTTTGGGGCCAAGCACTCGTTTAATCGCGATTTTCGCGGGCACCCGGAGCAGAAGACGATCGCCATCGGCAAGTGCACGGGCGACTGGATTCTGATGCTGGATGCGGATGAGGTGGTGACTCCGGAACTGGCCGAGGAGATCCGGCGGATGATCGAAGATCCGCAATATGAGGCGTACTGGGTTCCGCGGCTGAACCTGTTCATGACGCGGTGGATTCGGCATGGAGGGTTCTATCCGGACCACAAGCTGCGGCTGTGGCGGCGGGGCAGCGCGCAGATGGAGACGAATGTGGGGCCGCACGGGACTCCGCAGTTCGATGGGCCGAAGGGGACGCTGAAGCATGACCTGATTCACTATGCGTATCCGAATTTCGAGCTGTATCTGAGCCACATGAACGACTACAGCTCGGAGAACGTGTACGCGTTAGTGAACAAGGGCAAGGCGAAGGCAACGCCGGCGATGCTGTGGCTTGCGGTGGTGAATCCTGTTGCGACGTTTGTGAAGAATTATTTCTTCCGGCTGGGGTTTCTGGATGGAGTGGAAGGGTTGATCTATCACCTGAACCACTCGGTCTACATTCACTGGAAATATGTGAAGGCGTGGGACGCGCAGAAGCGGGCTCGCATAGAGGCCGGCCGTGGCGTAGAGGAAGCAGGCTCTTCGACTTCGGTCGCCGCGGCGACCTTCGCTCAGGATGACGTCGCCTTGCGCGGCCGGGCGGACTGGAAGAGGTAAACGGTGAGAATCGCGATGAGCGGCTCGAGCGGATGCCGAAAGCGCGCATTCACGGTTACAAAATAATAGGTAAGCGGCAGAAGAACAAAGGCCCAGGCAAATAGCCACGCGGCCGGGGTGCGGTTCTTCAGGGATAGAAGAAGGCCTAGGCAGCCGGTAATGCTCAGGAAGCAGTAGTTGAGCTCGCGGAGGAATTCCCCCCAAGGGGATCGCTCGTCAGGGTGCGGGACGCTGACCCAGTAAAAGTAAATTCGCTTGATCGTGATGAGGGCGAAGTGTGCCTTGTGGGCGGCGATGTAGGCGTTTGCCTTGGCGCCCTGCTCGCGGACCCAGGCGATTTCTCCGAGTGCCTTGTACCGCATGGTTTCGGGATCGCGCTCGACGAGAGGGAGTGTGGCGACGAAGGGGAAGCCGTTCGATCCCGGGCCGCTGCCGGCGTAGAACTCGGCTCCGAGGTTGGAGCGCATGGGGATGACGGCGTGGAAGACGGTCCAATTGCGGTAGATCCAGGGAGCGATGACGGCGAAGAAGAGGACAGAGGCGAGCGCGGCGCGCGCGATGGCAGCGGTCTTTCGAGGCGCACCGAGGAGGATCCAGAGGCCGCAGGCGGGCAGGAAAAGAAGCAGGCTGGAGTTGGAGAGAGCGATCAGGCCCCAGAGGAATCCGAAGAGGAGCCAGCGATTGATGGTCTGACGATCTTCTGAGGCAGGGAATTCGCCGATGCCACGCATGCGCAGTGCGAGGACGAAAACAAATGAAAAGAGCATGGTGGTGAGGGACATCTCCCACACCCAGTGGACGGCGTACTGCAGAAACGCCGGGTAGAGCGCCCACAGCCAGGCGGACCAGATTGCGACCTTGCGGTTGTAGCAGCGAGCGGCGATTTCGTAGATGGCGGGAACGATCGCGGCGGAGAAGACGCTGTTGATGGCGAGAAGGATCCATGCCGACAGCGGGCTGTAGACGCCGGCGACCTTAAATATAGCGGCCATGAGAAGTGGATAGAGCGGCGGGACCCAGGCGGTGGGTCCGGTGTGTCCCACGAAGGGGTCGGCGTAGCCGTAGCCGGTGGCAAGGGCGCGGGCGACGCGGCCCATCTCCCAGCCGAACTGGAAGTGATCCTGAAAGGGGCGGATGCGGTAGGTGTGGCCGATGGCGATGACGAGGATGCGGACGAGGAGGGCGATCCAGAAGATGAGGCGGGGATTATTCGCTGCTATCGAATTTTGAGATGGTTCGTTCGTCATTGATCTCAATTGGATTCTGAGGCGCTATCGTCATCTCCATTCAACGTCTCTGCCCATCCAATAACGGCAGATTGAAACTCTTCCAAATCGTCGAAAGCCCTCCAAAGCCCGGCTGCCTTCATGATTTCGATTGGCACTTCTCTGACCATGTACTGAGATCGATCTTTTACCAGCCTGACCATCGGACTTCGACCTTCTAAGTCCACATACCAGTTGCCAAAGATCATTGCGTCGTAGTGAGAATCTAAGACCGTCCACCCTAATATTTGGAGATTTGAAAGCAACATGCCGATTTCAGCTTGTATTTCCGGAGCCACTCTTTGGGGTTCTTTATGCATGGGACGATTCTTTCACGCGGCGCGGTGTCGCGGACTGGAAGAGGTAGACGGAGAGGATGACGATCAGAGGCTCGAGGGGGTGGCGGAAGCGGGCTTCTACGGTGACGAAGTAATACGTAACCGGTAGAAGCACAAATGCCCAGGCGAAGAGGCCGGCGGCGGGGATGCGGCGGTGGAGGGAGAGCGCGAGGCCGAGTAGTCCGGTGATGGAGGGCAGGCAGTAGTTGATCTGACGGATGAGGTCGAGGAGCCAGTGTTTGTCTGTCGGGTGAGGCACGCTGGCCCAGAAGAAGTAGAAGCGCTTGAGGGACAGCGCAGCGAAACGGGCGGGGTTCGCGCTGATCCAGGCTTTGGCGAACTGGCCGCGCTGGTGGACATAAGCGAGTTCACCCAGCTGGACATAGAGGCGGTGCTGGATGTCCTGCTCCGGCAGGCCGATGAGGACTCCGTAGCGGAAGCCGTAGGCGCCGGGGCCGTTGCCGGCGTAAAACTCGGCTCCGAAGTTGGAGCGCATGGGGATGAAGGCGTGGAAGGCGCGCCAGTTGCGGTAGGTCCACGGGGTGATACAGGCGATGAAGAGCAGGGCGGCGAGGGTGGCGCGGGCGAATGCGGCTGGATCGGGTTTATTGCTTCCCACCCTTTCGCAAAAAGCGCGAAAGGATGGGGCACCCGGCGAGGCGGGGGCGCCGCGGAGGATCCAGATGCCGCAGACGGGCAGGAAGAGCAGCATCGTGGAGTTGGAGAGGGCGATGAGGGCCCAAAGAAGTCCGAAGGGGAGCCAGCGGCGGGTGGACTGCGGGTTCGAGGCCGGCGTGGGTTCGCCGATATCGCGCATGCGGAGGGCGAGGACGAGGACGGCGGCGAAGAGGAAGGTAGAAAGCGAGGTCTCCCACACCCAGCGCACGGCATACTGCATTGCGGCAGGATAGAGGGCCCAGATCCACGCCGACCAGACGGCAACGCGGCGGCTGTAACAGCGGGCGGCGATCTCATAGACACAGAGTGATGTAGCCGCGGAGAAGACGCTGTTTACGGTGAGGAGAATCCAGGCGGAGAGCGGGGTGTAGATACCGGCAACCTTGAAGACGGCGGCGATGAGCAGCGGGTAGAGCGGCGGGACCCAGGCGGTGGGTCCGGTGTGTCCGCTGAAGGGGTCGGCGTAGCCGTATCCGGTGACCAGGGAGCGGGCGACGCGGGCCATTTCGTAGCCGAAGGTGAAGTGGTCTTCGAAGGGGCTGAAGCGGTACGTGTGGTCGAGTGTGATGTAGGCGACGCGGACGAGGAGGCCGGTCCAGAAGAGGAGGAGGGGTGCGCGGAAGCTTGACTGATCTGATGGCCGCGCGCCGGGTGGAGTCATATCTCCACATTTTACTGGGCTTGCCGGCGCGGGGTGCCGGGCTTTAGCTGCGCGTGGGCGCTAGGAGCCGTAGTGGCGGGGCTCGGTGGTGCGCTCCCAGGGGTAAGTCTGAAAAGGCTTAAAGGTGCGTTGGAAAAAGGCGTCGTCGACGACGTAGCATTCGCCGTCTTCTCCGCGGACGACCCAGTCGCCGCGCTTGACGTGGCGGAAGCCGAGGTCGGTGGCGATGGTCTGGTCTTCCTTGCATTGTGTGGCGTCCACGAGCAAGGGGCGGCAGGTGCGAAATGTACCCATGATTCCTCCGCCGGTTTATTAGGCCGGCAGGTTTTATTTCAGTCCCGGGGCCGTAAGGAGGGATGAAGCGGATCGTAAGGGGTTTGTTAAGAATGCTCCGTAGGTCGAGGACGGGTTCGGGCGAAGAGGAAACGAAAACCGGTCTAGAATGAGGGAATGCTGTCTTCTGTTTTGCCGGTCCGCGATGTCGCCCTTGAAAGTCTGGATTGGGCGCACCCGGTGGTGCGGGAGTGGTTCGTGCGGCGGTTCGGCACGCCGACAGAACCGCAGGAGCAGGGTTGGCCGCACATTCTTCATGGAAAGCCGACGCTGATTTCGGCGCCGACGGGGTCGGGGAAGACGCTGGCGGCGTTTTTGATTGCGATTGACGGGCTGCTGAGGAAGGCGATCGAGGGGCGGCTGGATTGTTCCACGGAAGTGGTTTATGTCTCGCCGCTGAAGGCGCTGTCGAATGATGTCCAGAAAAATCTGGAGACGCCACTGAGGGAGATTCAGGAGCTGGCGCTGGAGCGGGGATATCTATGCGCGCCGATCAGGACGGCGGTGCGGACGGGCGATACGCTTCCGGCGGAGCGGCGAGCGATGCTGAAGCAGCCGCCGCACATCCTGGTGACGACTCCCGAGTCGCTGTACATTCTGCTGACGTCGGAGAAGAGCAGGCAGAATCTGCGGCGGGTGCGCACGGTCATCGTGGATGAGATCCACGCCGTTGCGGATGACAAGCGGGGATCGCATCTGGCGCTTACGCTGGAGAGACTCGACGCGCTGGTGCGGGGTGAAAATCCCCTGAGCGCGGCGGATTTTTTGAGCGGGCATGACGCTCCGCAGCGGATCGGCTTGTCGGCAACGCAGAATCCTATCGAGCTGGTCGCAGAGTTTCTGGCCAGCGAGCGCGCGGCCGAGGTCGAGATCGTGCAGGCGGGGCAGCGGCGGGCGCTCGATCTGCAGATTGAAATTCCGATGGATGAACTGGGTGCGGTGGCGACGCAGTCGGTGTGGGATGGGATTCACACGCGGCTGGCGGAACTGGCGCTGGAGCACCGGTCGACACTGGTGTTTGTGAACACGCGGCGGATGGTGGAGCGGCTGGCGTTTGCGCTGGGTGAGCGGCTGGGCGAGGAGAATGTCGCCGCGCATCACGGAAGCCTCTCGCGCAAGCTGCGGCACGAAGCAGAGCGGAAGCTCAAGGCGGGTGAGATCCGCATCCTCGTGGCGACGGCATCGCTAGAATTGGGCATCGATATCGGGACGGTCGATCTTGTGTGCCAGATCAATACTCCGCGGGCGATTGCGACGGCGATGCAGCGCGTGGGGCGTGCAGGGCACTGGCGCGGGGCGATTCCCAAAGGGAGATTTTTTGCGACAACGCGCGATGACCTGATGGAGAATGCGGCGCTGATTCGCGCGATGCGCAGCGGCACGCTTGACCGGCTGGAGATTCCCCCGAAGCCGATGGACGTGCTGATGCAGCAGATTGTGGCGGCGTGCGCGGCAGAGCCATGGGAAGAGCGGCGGCTGTTTGGGCTGTTCCGGCGGGCGCAGCCGTATCGCGATCTGACCTGGGATGAGTTTGAGGAGGCGCTGTGCCTGCTGACAGACGGTATTGAGTCGAGCCGAGGGCGGTATGGAGCGTATCTGCTGCGTGACCGCGTGCATGGACGCATCCAGGCGCGGCGTGGAGCGAGACTCGTCGCGGTGACGAATGGCGGGACGATTCCCGAGACGTCGCTGTTTCCGGTTGTGGTGCAGCCGGAGGGCGTGCAGATTGCGACGCTGGACGAGGATTTCGCCGTTGAGTCGATGCCCGGCGACATTATCCTGCTGGGCAATACGAGCTGGCGGATTCAGCAGGTGGAGTCGGCGAGGGGCCGGGTGCTGGTGGAGGATGCGCATGGACAGCCGCCGTCGGTGCCGTTCTGGACGGGCGAGGCTCCGCAGCGGACAGAGGAATTGTCGAAGTTCGTTTCTGATCTTCGACTTGAGATAGACCGGCGCACGAAGGATGTTCTGCCGGGATATATCAGCCAGACAAGTGCGGAGGTTGCCGAGACGGTGGCGTGGCTGAAGCAGGAATGCGCCGTCGACGATGCTGCGGCCGAACAGATGATCGGCTACGTCGTAGCAGGCAGGGCGGTGCTGGGGACTGTGCCTTCTGTAACAACGATCGTTGCAGAACGATTCTTCGATGAAGGCGGCGGGATGCAGCTGATTCTGCATGCGCCGTTCGGCGGGCGGGTGAACAAAGCCTGGGGCCTGGCACTGCGAAAGCGCTTCTGCAGGGGTTTTAACTTTGAGCTGCAGGCTGCGGCTACGGATAACGGGCTGAATATTTCGCTGGCTGAGCAGCACAGCTTCCCGCTGAGCGATGTCTTCCAGTTCCTGACGACGCAGACGGTGACGGAACTGCTGGAGCAGGCATCGCTGGCTTCTCCGATCTTCAAGTCTCGCTGGCGGTGGGACGCGAATCGCAGTTTGCAACTGTTACGGTTTCAAAAGGGCAAGAAAGTTGCGCCACAGATTCAGCGAACGAGATCGGACGATCTGCTGGCCAGCGTGTTCCCGCAGGTGGCAGCCTGCCAGGAGAATATCGAGGGCGACATTCAGATTCCGGACCATCCCCTGGTGCGCGAAGTGATGAAGGATGTGCTTGGCGAAGCAATGGATCTGGAGGGACTGAAGGAGGTACTTGCCGCGATGGATGACGGGCGCATCCGGTGCGTGGCGGTAGATACGACGACGCCGTCGGTGTTCGCGCATGAGCTGTTGAATGCCAATCCCTATGCGTACCTGGATGACGCTCCGCTGGAAGAGCGGCGAGCGCGTGCGGTTGCGATGCGAGGGATGGTTCCGGACAAGGAACTGGGCGAGGCCGGGCGGCTTTCGCCGGCGGCGATTGCCGAGATTCGTGAGCAGATATGGCCGGACTTGCGCGATGAGCATGAGTTTCATGACCTGTTGTGCTCGCTGGTGATTGTTCCCGCGGAGATCGCTGCTGATGCTCGTACCGCGCAGTGGGGAGAGTGGTATGCGCGGCTGGAGCAGCAGGGCCGGGTTACGTCCGCGTCGGTTGGAGCGCGCCAGTACTTCGCGGCCGCGGAGTGTGTGGAGGATCTGCGACTGTTGTGGCCGTCAATAGAGTTCTGGGGAGCGGTCTCGCCGATCCCGGCGAATCATACGAGCGCCGAGGATATTTTACGCAAAGCGGTGCAGGGATGGATGGCGCTGCTGGGTCCGGTGACGTCGCGAAGTCTGGGCGAGCGGCTGGGTATCCCGCCGCACGAGATATGGAAGCAAATGCTGCGGCTGGAGATGACCGGCACGATTCTGCGCGGGCGCTTCGAGGCTGCGCCGGGCGGCGCTCCCATTGCTGATGAGGATGTGGAGTGGTGCGAGCGGCGATTGCTGCAGCGGATTCACAAGCGAACGCTGCACGCGCTGAGGAAGCAGGTTGAGCCGGTGACTCCGGCAGTCTACATGCGGTTCGTGCTCGACTGGCAGCATCTGGGCGCGCAGCGGCAGCTTACTGGCGAGCAGGGATTGCTGGAGGCTATCCGCGGACTGGAGGGTTTCGAGGCCCCAGCAGTCGAGTGGGAGCGATCAATATTCCCGCAGAGGGTATCGAATTACGACCCGCGCTGGCTGGACGCGCTGACGCTGACTGGAATGGTGGGGTGGGGGAGGATTTCACCGCACCCGGCCTTTGCGTCGATTGAGAGCGGCGGCCCGAAGCGGATTATTCCGACGGGGATGGCTCCGATCACATTTTTCCTGCGTGAAGAGGCGCTGTGGATGGATTTGTGCCTGTCGCAGCGACAAATTCCGGAGCCGATTCTGACAGCGTGCTTCAGCGAAGTGGCAAACCGGCTGCGGTCGCGCCTGAGTGAGCGGGGAGCGATGTTTCCGGGAGATATTGCGCGGGCGTTGGGGGCTCCTGGTGAGGAGATCAGGCGGGCGCTGTGGGAACTGGTTGCGGCGGGAATGGCGACGGCGGACGGATTTGACAGTCTGCGAGTGCTGGTCGATCCGCGACGGAAGCAGATGTTTGCGACGCCTCCGCGAGTGCGGCCGGCGGAGCACACACGCAATGCGGCTGGACGGTGGAGCATGCTGTGCGCGGTGAGCCCGATGCAGGAAACCGCCGGCGAAGCTGCGGCGCGGCGCGAGGCGCAGGTGGAATCGGCGTGCATGGTGATGCTGCGGCGGTATGGCGTGGTCTTCTACGATCTGATGGAGCGGGAGTCGGCCATGCCGCGATGGAGGGAACTGCTGGGCATGTTCCGTCGGCTGGAGGCACGCGGCACGGTGCGCGGAGGAAGGTTTGTGTCGGGATTTGGCGGAGAGCAGTTTGCGCTGCCGGAGGCGCTCGAGTCTCTGCGCGAGGTTCGGAGCAAGAAAGCAGAGTTGATGCCGGTGACGTATGCCGCTGCCGATCCGATGAACCTGATCGGCATTGTGATTCCGGGAGAGAGGGAGTCGAGTGTGCCGGGGAAGACGGTGACGTATCCGGCTCGGGTGGTAGAAGACTCGGCGGAATCTCGGGAAGCTCCTGTGGTGTTGGATCTATTCGCGTTTGGAGCGACGGCAGTTGAGGGCGGTGCGCTTGCCTGATGATTCACGCAGGCTGATCGAGGGCGAGGACTACTACATGGAGGGTCCTTACCTGGTGTTCACCGAGGCGTATCACCGGAAGCGCGGGTACTGCTGCAATTCCGGTTGCCGGCACTGTCCGTGGCGCATGGCTGCGACGGGAGACGCGGTCGAAGAAGAGACAGCGTAGGGGAAGAGACTGCGTGACGGCGCCGGTCAGAGCTTAAATCAGGTTAGAGAGGGTCAAACCTGCGGTTGCCAGGCTGGCCAGCAGGGTCAAGATAGAAGCCAAAAACCAGCGGAGGGTGATCGCGTACTCGGCTTCGTCGTCATCCTTGGTCTGCAGCGATCTCCACAGAGAAACAAACTGGAGCAGGATGGAGACGGCCATCATGAGAGCGGCGATGATGGCGGAGACTGTCCATGCGCCGGGCAACTCAAAATCCCAGTAACGAAAAAAGAGAAGCGAGAAGCCCAGCAGAACAGTGATGGCGGTGATGATGCCCTGGCGGTATCCGGTGGGAAGCGGCACGCGCGGGCGTGGGGACGTGGGCTGCTTTTCAGACATAGTCCTCCTGCGCGATTCTGCGATGGCTCATGCGCGGTCTGCGTGATCAACTGCGCGGCTGCAGCAAGTCGATCTGTCGTCTGTGGACCAGAGTGATATAGATTGGCGACACAGTTCCGCGAACAAAGGAGCGAAATGAAGAATATAACGAATATTCTGCTGCTGGTAATTGCGGTGGCTTTGGCGGCGATTGCAATAGAGCCGTATATCAAGCCGCGACCCGCGCAGGCACAGGTGATGGCGGATTATCCGCTGTACTTTGAGCCGGGCGTGTATCTATTGCGCGCACCGGATGGCACAAGCCAGATTTACGGGAAGGTAGTGGTCGATCTGCGGTCGGGGAAGATATTTGGATTTCCTACTTACGGGCAGCAGCCATATCCGATCGACATAACGACTACCAAACCAATAACGTCGAGGCCGATTGTACTGGGCAGGTTCGCGCTGGAAGATACAGACCGGTAGACCGGTTCAACTGACCGGTGTGAGACCGAGGGCCATCGGATATCCGTTATTGCGGGTGCAGTTCTCAAAGCTTTTCTGTGATGGTGAAACAGGGGGTGCGGTCGGCAACGGCTGGTGTTCGCTAGGATCGCATCATGGAAGGGCTCGCGGTCGCGGTTCTGGTGCTGCATCTGGCCTGGATTTTATGGGCGATTGCGGGCCCACTGTGGACGCGGGGTCGTCCCTGGCTGACGGCCTTCCATGTGCTGTCGCTGATCTGGGGAATTATCGTTGAGGTTGGTCCGTGGCCGTGCCCGCTGACGCTGGCTGAGCAGTGGCTGGAGGCCAGAGCAGGGATGCACCCGTGGGCGGCGGGCGGTTTTCTGGTGCACTATCTTGAGGCGGCGATTTATCCCGACCTGCCGTCGTGGGCGGTCACTGGATTCGGGGTTGCCGTCTGCGCCTTTAACCTGGGAATTTATGCGCGGCGCCTCTGGCGGGCGCGACGACGCGGCTCCCTGTAGAGGATGCAAGTGGTGGCTTACTTGCCATGGTCGAGCTGAAAGGGCTTGTTGTATGGCTCGACGGGATAGCCCTTTGCTTTCCAAGCCTCCAAGCCGCCCTTGAGAAACCTGACTCGAACGAACTTCAAGGCGAGCGCCCGATTCAGGATAGTCCGGGCGGTCTCATCGCTGGGGCAGGTACAGTAAACGACCGCATCCTTCTCTTTGGGGATCAGAGACGGATTCTCAATCACTTCTTTTGGTGCGAGGCGAGTCGCGCCGGGAATGATCTCCGACTCAGCCAGCAGGTCGAGCGGCTGACGAACATCAAAGATCAAGACATCCTGATGCGAAGTCAGCAGGGTATGAAGCGCTTCCGGCGTGATGCTGTGTTCTTTCAGTTCGCGCCTGTCTCTTCTGCTCTTGATCCAGAAACCGATGAGCACCAAAGTGGCGATTATGGCAGCAATAAGTCCGGCCATCTCTCCTCCTCGACAAAGTCCCACGTTACAGGATTCGCCGGGAGCCCCGCGAGATTCAGGTCTTAGCGCCCGGGAGCGGATGAGCTGCCCGGTGCGGGTGCGGGTGTAGCGGGGGTGGCCGGTGACGGCGGCGCATT
>CAWAYO010000084.1:0-90452 GCA_963786085.1 uncultured Acidobacteriaceae bacterium | reverse complement strand
GCCGATGTGCCAATCCGCAAATACGGCTAACCCCAATTATGGCTAATCCCACATATGGCTAACCCGTGGACACATTGGTGGACCGATTCAGTGCCGCTGCTGCATCAGGCGACCTTTCCTCGTCTGCTCCTGGCCCTGATCCTTGGTGCGTGCGTAGGCGCTGAGCGCCAATGGCGTCAACGGGCGGCCGGTCTGCGCACCAACACACTGGTGTGTTTCGGGGCCGCAGCCTTCGTCGATCTGGGATCGACGATCGCCCCGGGAACGACCCAGGTGATCGCGTACGTGGTTTCCGGAGTAGGGTTCCTGGGTGCGGGCGCCATCATGAAGGACGGCGGCAGCGTTCGCGGACTGAATACCGCTGCCACGCTGTGGTGTTCGGCGGCGGTGGGCGCATGCGCCGGGGCGGGCGAGATGCTCGACGCGATCTTTGTGTCAGTGCTCCTGATTGCGATCAATCTGCTGTTGCGCCCGCTCTCCCGCTATATTGACCGGCGCTCGCTGGCGAGTCTGGACACGCATGTGATTTACCGGCTAAGACTCTTCTGTGAAACGGAACACCAGGACGGAGGCCGAATATCAGGTGACCCGCGCCGTTGCGGCCCGCTCTCTGGTGCTGCGCAACATTCGCGCCGAGCAGGTGGAAGAAACCGATCGCTCGGTTATTCAGGCGATACTTGAATCGGCGACTCGCGACCCGCATCTTCTGGACGCGATGGTCAGAGGAGCTGCGGACATTTCCCTGGACGCAATCCGTGGAGTGGACTGAAAGCGGCGCCGAAGCGGAGTAGCAGGGAAATAGCCGGGAAGTAATTTGTGGAGCCGGAGTCGCGCACGGGGCATCGAAACGCAGGTATGTCGCGCGCCGCACTGGTTGTTGAGTTCCTCCTGCTGTTTGTCGCTCTGCCGCTTGGGTATCGCTTTTCGCCGCGCCCGATTCCGCCACTGCCGGTGCTGTGGGTGGCTGCGCTGTACTGCTATTGGCAATTGCGCCGCGATGCGACTTTTTCGCCGGCGCTGCTCTGGAACTCGCAGGCCGCTCGGGCGCAGTTGCCGTCCATCCTGCTCTGCTTTCTGGTCTGCGCTGCCCTGGTATGGCTGGCGGTGCGGCTCATAGCGCCGGATCTACTCTTCAGCTTTGTGCGCGCGACCCCGGGCTTTTGGGCGTTGGTTATGATTTTGTATCCGGTTCTATCCGTGTATCCGCAGGGCATTATTTATCGAAGCTTTTTAATGCATCGCTATGCTTCGCTGTTTCCATCGCAGCTGGTGTTGATCGTCGTCAGCGCAGCGGCTTTCGCCTTCATGCACATCATCTTCAGGAATCCGCTGGCAGTGACGCTGACCTTTGCAGGAGGCCTGCTGTTTGCGTGGAGATATAAGGTCACGGGCAGTCTGTTCACATCGTCGCTGGAACACGCGCTGTATGGCTGCTGGCTCTTTACGATTGGATTAGGGCAATACTTCTACCACGGGCGCATTGCGCTCAGGTAGTTTTGCCGATCAGGGGATGCAATCTGCCGGCTACGACTTGGCCGCAACCGAAGTCACCGTGATGGTGTCGCCTTCGACTGTACCCTTGATGGTGACGTTCTGGCCGGCCAGGCCTTTCACGGCGGCGTCTTCGCCCTTGAGCTTGTAAACCTTGCCCTCGCTCACCAGCACCGGAGCTGCTCCGCGCGCAATACAGCCCTTGACGCACTTGGTGGCCGAGGCGCTGGGCGCTGCATGCGATGCGCCGCACTGATCCTCGCTGATGAAGCCATTGATGGTTTGCGCCGACTGGGCGGAGAGGAGAGAAGCTGAAATGGCCAGCAACGATAACGCCGCAAGATTTTTGATTGACATTCGTAGACCTCCGAAACGGATACGAATTGACAGTACCATCGGCATACAGCCGGTCCCAGTCCCCGCCAGGAAACCGCTTTGCCGGGATGGAAAATTCCGGCGGCGATTACGTCTCCAGCATGAAATCCGGAGCCACGGGGTTCTCGTAGAGCGAATAATCACGCGTGACCACGGTCAGCCCGCTGGGGGTGACGAAGTACTTGCGCTTGTCCTCGGCCTGATCGTATCCGATGACCGTGCCTTCCGGCAGCTGGACATCGCGGTCGATGATGGCCCGCCGGATGCGGCAGTGACGGCCGATGTTCACGTGCGAAAACACGATGCTCGAATCGAGCTCGGAGTACGAATTGACGCGCACATCCTGCGACAGCACGCTGTTGCGCACTACGGCGCCGGAAACGATGCATCCGGCGGAAACGATGGAATTAATCGCCATGCCCGTGCGTCCCGGCTCGCCGAAGACGAATTTTGCCGGAGGATACTGGCGCACGCGGGTGCGGATGGGCCAGTTGCTGTCGTAGAGATTGAAGACCGGCGATACCGATGCGACATCCATGTTGGCGTCGTAGTAGGCGTCCAGCGTGCCCACGTCGCGCCAGTAGAGAGCCTGAGACTTGCGGTTTTCGTCGACGAAGTTGTAGGCGCGCATCTTGTACTTGCCCAGGATCGAGGGCAGGATGTTGTGTCCGAAGTCGTGCTTTGACGACGGATCTTCGGCGTCCTGCATCAGCGCGGGCAGCAGCACATCGGTGTTGAACAGGTAGATGCCCATCGAGCAATCGACCATGCTCGGATTGAAGGGGGAGCGGAGTTCGGTCGTCTTCGGCTTTTCCTGGAAGCCGATGACCTCGCCATTCTGGGCAACCTCGACCACGCCGAAACTCGATACCTCAGAAGGATCGACGGGCAGAGTGGCCAGCGTGACGTCCGCACCCGACTCCACGTGCTCGCCGAACATCTTTCCGTAATGCATCTTGTAGATGTGGTCGCCGGAGAGAATCAGCACGTGCTTGGGCTGCTCGGAGCCGATGGAGTAGATGTTCTGGTAGACCGCGTCCGCGGTGCCCATGTACCAGTTCGAGCTTACGCGCTGCATGGGGGGCAGGATTTCGATGAATTCGCCGAGTTCCTGCGCAACGGCGCTCGTCCAGCCCTCGCGGATATGGCGATTCAGGGACAAGGCCTTGTATTGCGTGAGGATGTAGACGTGGCGCAGATCGGAGTTGATGCAGTTGGAAAGGGTTATATCGATAATTCGGTAATTGCCGCCGAATGGCACCGCCGGTTTGGCCCGGTCGCGCGTCAGGGGAAAGAGCCGCTCCCCAGCGCCGCCTGCCAGTAACACCCCGAGTGTGTCTCTCATGGTCAGTTAGCACCCTCACGTCTCTTCGCTTCAAAGTCAAAGCAGCAGAGGCCTTGCGCTGCACACTCGCAGAGACGAGCGGATACTAACACAAACGGCGAGATGAGAGCATCAAGACGCAACGCGAACGCCGCTAACGATGGTCTTCCGGCTCTTCAAGCGCGATGCGTAGCGATTTCAGGAAGTTAAGATCCTGCGCGGTGAAGGTATCGCCCCCTGCCGGACTGGCTTCGCCCGGCGATTCAAGCGCGTTCGTGGGCTGCTGTTCCAGCTCATTCAGACCTATGGTCGCCTCCAGCATCAGCAGAACGTCGAATCCCTGCTTGCGAATATCTTTCACCACGCCAGCGATGTGCTCAGACTCAGAAACGCTCTCATGTATGGCTTCGCCCAATTGCTGGACAAGGTTCCGCAGTTTTTGGTTCAAGGATTCACTCCGTTTCCACGCCGGGTTGTGCGAGGGCGTTTTCTTCGAGGTTTTTTCTTACATTACTTCCGATGCTCCGCGGTGGCAATCCGAATCAATATCCGCTGCTACACTTTTGTATATGGAGCCGAAGCATGTTGGCCGAAAACTGGGCGTCGGCGTCCGTGTTGCCTCCGGGATGGTTCGCGACCGCGCAGCGCAAGCCGCTCATTCCATGCAGCAAGAAGGTCCAGCGGTGCAGCAGCAGGCTGCTGTTTATACTCAGCGGGGAGCTGAGCGTGGACGCGCCGTCGCGACCGGCGCAAAAAAATTCGGGCAATCTGTCTGGGGGCCCTTCGTCCACGCGGGCGGCGTCCTATGGCTCGAAGTCACGGGCCTTTTCTTCGCCCTCTTCGGCTTGTTCTTCGCACAGAATGCGTACAAGCTGCGCCACGCCTGGTATTCGGGAGCGGATCATCCGCGCTTCCTGATTTATGTCATCGTGACTCTGGTCTTCTTCTACTTCACGTTCAGTTCGTTCTACCGGGCGCGCAAGAAGGAAAAGCTTAAGCGCCAGCGAAGCTAGGGTGATTTTCTTCGCCGCCATGAGCTATTCGTCGACAACCGATGCGCAGGCCATCCGCGAATTGATGGATATCTGGCTGCGTGCCACCGCAGCCGGTGATCTGGAGACGGTGCTCACGCTGATGTCGGACGATGCCGTGTTTCTGGTCCCAGGCCAGCCGTCCATGCATGGCAAGCGCGCTTTCGCTGAAGCGTTTCAGGCGATGGTTCCGGTAATTCGCATCGAGGCCGTCAACGAGACGAAGGAGGTTCAGATCCACGGCGACATTGCCTGGTGCTGGAGCTACCTCAACGTAACAATTACGCCGCGCAACGGAGGCCAGCCCTCGCGCCGTGTCGGCCACACGCTGTCGATTCTGCGCCGCGAGTCGGGCGGTAACTGGGTCGTGATCCGCGACGCGAATATGCTCGCGCCGGCGTAAGACGAGCCGACATAGCCGGCGGACGGCTACAATACCGAGTTCCCATGCCCGAGCCGAAAAGCCCACACCCCAAACCCGTCTACACCGCCGCCGACCTTGAAGCCATCGGCTTTGACCCCGAGCGCGATCTCGGATATCCCGGTGAATATCCCTTCACGCGCGGCATCCAGCCCACCATGTACCGCGGGCGCCTGTGGACGATGCGCCAGTACGCCGGCATGGGAGACGCTGAAGAGTCGAATCGCCGTTACAAATTCCTCATCGCCAACGGAACGGCGGGGCTGTCGGTAGCGTTCGATCTTCCCACGCAGATCGGGTACGACTCCGACGACCCGATGGCTCTGGGCGAAGTGGGCAAGGTGGGCGTGGCTATTGACTCCATCGAGGACATGACGAGGCTCTTCGACGGCATTTCCCTCGACAGGATCTCGACGTCGATGACGATCAATGCGACAGCGAGCATATTGCTTGCGCTCTACGTCGCCGTTGCTCGCCGCACCGGAGCCGAGATCAAGAAGCTGTCCGGTACCGTGCAGAACGACATCCTCAAGGAGTACATTGCGCGCGGGACTTACATCTATCCCATTCCGTACGCGATGCGCATCGTCACGGATATGTTCGCGTGGGCCAATGACGAGGTGCCCGAGTGGAATACGATCTCCATCTCCGGCTATCACATGCGCGAGGCGGGCTCGACCGCCGCACAGGAAGTGGCTTTCACGCTCGCCGACGGCATGGCGTATGTGCAGGCCGCTGTCGACGCCGGACTCGACATTGACCGCTTCGCACCCAGACTGTCTTTCTTTTTTAACGCTCACAACAAATTCTTCGAGGAAGTTGCCAAGTTTCGCTGCGCGCGGCGACTGTGGGCGTCGATCATGCGCGACCGCTTCGGCGCGAAGAATCCCCGCTCGTGGATGCTGCGCTTCCACACCCAGACCGCCGGCTCCACGCTGACTGCGCAGCAGCCGGAGAACAACATCGTCCGCACGGCCATCCAGGCGCTGTCGGCGGTGCTCGGAGGCACGCAGTCGCTGCACACCAATGGGTATGACGAAGCTCTCGCCCTGCCCACCGAGGAAGCGGCGCGTATCGCGCTGCGCACGCAGCAGATTATCGCCAGCGAATCGGGAGTCGCGCAGACGATCGATCCCTTCGCCGGGTCGTATTTTGTGGAGAGCCTGACGGCCGAGATCGAGCAGCAGGCCCGCGCTTATCTCGACCGCATTGATGCTCTTGGGGGCATGGTGCGCGCCATCGAGCGCGGCTGGGTGCAGCAGGAGATCCAGAATGCGGCCTACGAATACCAGCGCGCTGTCGATACGGGAGATGCGACAGTGGTCGGTGTGAACCGCTTCACCCGCGAGGAAGAGCCGGAGATCCCAATCCAGCGCATCGACGAATCACTGGAGCGCAAACAGGTCGAGCGTCTTCGCGCACTGCGAGCGCGCCGCGATGCTCAGAGTTGGCAGTCGTCACTTGATCGGGTCCGCGACCACGCACGCAGCGGAGCAAACCTGATGCCGGCGATCCTCGAAGCTGTCGAAAGATACGCCACGGTGGGAGAAATCGCGGCGGCGATGCGGGATGTCTTCGGGGAGTATCAAGAGTCGGTGGTGGTCTGAAGTGTCAGCCCGGAATCACCCGTGCCGCTTTCAGCTGCGCAAACAGCTCGAAGAATGAAGCCGGCGTCTCCTGGTATTCCAGGAAGCCGAGCCTGCGGCTCTTCGTCATATCGTTCACGCACTCGATCTGCCGGCCCAGATCGGCATCCGTGTGCCACCACGAGGCCAGCTTGTCTACGCGGCTCTCGATCAGCCCATACTTCGCCGCGATCTTCTCCCACATGGGTGCGATCTCGCGCATCTGCTCCTCGAGCGTAGCCGCCGTCTCCGTTGGAGGAACAGCTTCCACCCCGAAGTGGGCCGCAATCTGAGGCCACAGCCAGCGCCAGCGAAAGATATCGCCATTCACAGTGTTGAACGCCTGGTTGTGAGCGTGGGGAGTGACCGCCGCCCACTCCAGCTGCTTTGCCAGCAGCCGCGCATCGCACACGTCGGTCAGAAAATTCCACTGCTCGCGCGATCCGGGAAAGAGGAACGGCCGTCCCGTCTCGCGGCAGATCGTCGCATAAACAGCGAGCGTTACACCCATGTTCATCGCGTTGCCCAGCGCGTAACCGATCACGGTGTGCGCCCGGTGCACGCTCCACGTAAAGCGCAGCCGCTTCGCCGCGGCGAACAGAATATCTTCCTGAGTGAAGTAAAAATTCTCTCCAGGCAGCCGCGGCTGATCCTCGCGGAACGGAGTCTCCGCCATGGTCTTCCCGTAAGATTCAAAGGGCCCGAGATAATGTTTAGTACCGGTCACCAGCGCCGCATGCGATAAATTCTTTGCGCCCTCGAGCGCAGCGAACAGGTGCTCGACCATCGCGCCATTTACGAGTACGTTCTCGTGCTCCGTCGGCTGGCGCAGCCACGCGCAAATGAAGACGTCGGTGATGTCGCTTCCCGCCAGGGCCCGTTCCACTGAGCTCTTGTCCAGCAGATCGGCGGCCAGGGGCTGAATCTTCGTTCCTGCCTGCGGATTTCGCGCCAGCCCGAAAACTTCCCATCCCTTGTTTACCAGATGATGCGCAAGGTTGCTGCCGGCAATCCCCGTAGCGCCAACAACCAACGCTCTTCTTTCACTCATCGGATTCACCTGTCTCTTGAACCTTCCTTTTGGATGAAGCAGCGAGACCCAAAGTCTCAAAGTGGACCGGCGCACCTGCTTTCACTTCATTGCCTGAATGAAAAGATCGGTTTCCGCTCCATTCGCGCAGGCGGTCAGCATCTGTTGTTGATGCGCCTTCCTGCTCCTCCACAAATTTCTCCGATACAATCCAAAGTCGTCAGGAGATTTCCTTTGCACAGACGCCGCTTTCTCGCTTCCGCTCTCACCACGTCGGCCCTCGCACTCACAGGAAAATCCGAAGCGCAGCCTTCGGCAGGCAAGCCGCGTGAGTACTATGAGCTGCGCAAATACTTCATGCAGAACGGTCCGCAGACCAAGCTGACGGAGAGCTACCTCTCGAGCGCATTGATTCCCGCGCTGAATCGCCTGGGGATGTCTCCGGTGGGTGCGTTCAATCTCACGATCGGGCCGGAGACGCCGACGCTTTACGTGCTCATCCCGTCCACTTCGGTTGAAGCGCTGGTCACCGCCGATCTGAGTCTGGCCAAGGATCAGCAGTTCATGCAGGCAGCAGGGCCCTTCTGGGCGGCCGCAGCAAAAGAGCCGCCCTACATTCGCATCGAAAGTACTCTGTTGATTGCTTTCGAAGGCTGGCCGAAGATCACGCCTCCGGCCTCGACCGCGCAGCACGCCAAGCGCATCTTCCAGCTGCGCTCCTACGAGAGCCCCACCAACCAGGATCACGTGCGGAAGGTGGAGATGTTCCACAGCGGTGAATTCGAGATTTTCCAGAAGGCAGGCTTCGCGCAGGTCTTTTACGGCGACGCGCTCATCGGCCCGCGGCTGCCTCACCTGACCTACATGCTCAGCTTTGCCGATCTCAACGAGATGGACGCGAAGTGGGAAATCTTCCGCAACGATCCCAACTGGAAAAAGCTGTCGGCTGATCAGAGATTCGCCTTCGAGCCAATCGTCAGCAATATCACCAACCTGATCCTGACGCCGACCGCTTTCAGCCAGATCTGACTAGACGTCGTTGCCTAAATGAAAGATCGGCTCGACGCCGGTTGCCCGCGCCATCAGTGTCTGCTGCTCGTGCGATTCGAGGGGCTTATAGTTCTGCGCCACATCCATGGCCAGGCGGAAATACCGCTCGTCTCCCGGCGGCAACGCGGCGGTGATCGGATGTCCCAGCGTCCAGCGCAATCCCAGCGAAGCCTCGTCAGGATATGCCGCAGGCTGGTACCAGCACTTGGGCTCGGGGTGGTTCTGCTTCTGATCGGCCGACCACACCGTTTTCGCCATGGCCTTCAGGGCCAGAATGCCCATGCCCTTCTCCTGCGCGCGCTTCAGAATCTGCGGGCCGAAGTTAGCCTGCGAGAAGAGCACGAAGTTGACCGGGAAGAGCACTGTGTCGAAGTTGTAGCGTTCCATCGCGGCGAGGGCGGTTTCCGCTGAATGCACTGAAAAACCGATATAGCGGATCTTGCCTTCTTTCTTCGCGGCCTCCATCGTCTCCATTGCCCCGCCCGGTCCCAGCACCTTGTCGAGATCGGTCATCTTGGTCAGCGCGTGGAACTGGTAGAGGTCGACATGATCGGTCTTGAGCAAGCGCAATGACTCTTCTAGTTGCTTGCGCGAGTCGTCTTTCATCCGTCCTTCGGTCTTGCAGGCGAGAAAGCAATTCTTTCGATAGGGAGCGAGCGCCGGACCCAGCCGCTCCTGCGCGTTCCCGTAACTGGGAGCAACGTCGAAGTAATTGATTCCGCGGTCGACGGCCTCGGCAACGATGTTGCTGGATGCGCCGGTATCCTCGTTCATCACGACGATGCCGCCGAAACCGATGATGGAGAGATGCTCTCCTGTCTTGCCCAGCGGACGGCGAGCGATTGGTTGGGTTGGTGTATTGGCAGCGGAAGCAAGTCTGGTGGTGGCGGAGGCAGCGGCGGCGAGCGCGCTCTGCTTCAGAAAGTCGCGGCGTTCCATTGGGAGACCTCGTTGGATGGGATCAGGTCGAGCCGGCTTGCTGTCACCATTTTCTCAAAGAACATCACCCGATGCTCTTGTCTTCTCGTGGTATCTTAGCTAAGCTATTACTAGCCGGATAATTCAATGTACGAAGCTACTATGCACGAAGCCAAAACCAATCTCTCCCGCCTCGTCGAACGAGCGCAGCGTGGCGAGGAAGTAGTGATCACTTCCGGTCGCGAGAAGCGCCCGGTCGCTCGCATCATTGGCTACAAACCAGCACGGGCCAAGGGCCGCCAGCCCGGCCTCTTCAGGGGAGTCTTCACCGTTGGCCGCGAATTCTTTGAGCCCCTGCCTGAAGACGAGCTGCGTCTTTGGAACGGAGAGCAGGAGTGAAGCTCCTGCTTGATACGCATACGCTGCTGTGGTGGGTTCTGGATACTAAAGACCTGAGCCGGAAGGCAAGAAATGCTATCTCGTCTTTCCACAACCAGATCTATGTTTCTGCGGCGACGGCCTGGGAGATCGCAACAAAATCCCGCATTGGCAAACTGCCCGCCGCAGACCCATTCGTTCACGCCATATCGAATAGCCTGAACAAGCTGGGTTTTGAAGAACTCGCAATCTCTGTCGATCATGCCCAGCGTGCGGGCCTTTTGCCCGGAGATCACCGCGATCCCTTTGACCGTCTGCTGATAGCGCAGGCTCAGGCTGAAAACCTCGTTGTCGTCAGTAACGAGCAGATCTTCGATGACTACAACGTTCAAAGGCTCTGGTAGACAGGGAAATCAGTCGGCAAACTGTGCCAGGACGGACTTTCTCACCGCCTTGCTCCGCAGTCTGTAGAAGCAAAACGCAACCAGGTTGCTCAGAACAGTCGTACCCGCGATCTTCACCGCATAAGCCCGGGCGTCCACGACATCCACAAACGGAAAGACCGAGATCAGCAGGCTGAAGAGCGTTGCCAGGAAGCCGACGATAGATGTCCACTTCAGCCACGAGGGCAGCGATCTACGCAGGGTGGCGGCTCCCGCAAGAGGAATGGCAAACATGGCCAGATACGAGAGCTCGTAGTGCGTAAGGCTGGCGTTCGAGAGGACCTGAAATGCCTCCTGCGCGTGCACCCCGATGTTTGCCAGCACGACAAGCAGGAAGACCAGGAGCGAAGTGAAGATGATTGAATTTGTGGGCGTGCGCCGGGTGGGATGGAGGCGGGTGAACCACGCCGGGAGAAGCGCGTCCCAGCCTACCGTCATGGGCAGGCGGGTCACACCGGTGAATATGTAGCTTGAGGCTCCGATCAGCCGGAGCTGGAGCAGAAAGATGGCAGCGATCGCAAACAGGTTTCCCGCTCCAGTATTTCCCAGCGCTGCGCGCAGGGTCTGCGGGATGGGCGCGATGAAGTCGATGTGGCCGACGGGAACGAAGGCCGTTACCGAACTGGTCCCGAGGATGAACATTGCGCAGATAATCGGCGATGAGATCCATACTGAGCGGCCGATGGCGCGGGCAGGCTGGCGGCTCTCTCCGGCGAGAATGGCGATGTACTCCAGGCCGCAGAGCGCGCCGAAGAGCATTTGTCCGAAGAGGGCGAAGGAGCACAGGTTGCGGGGCGGAAGCTGCATGATGAAAGGCGTCCAGTGGATGGGCATGTGCCGCGACGGCGCCCAGAGCGGAAGGAAGATGAGCACGACAAAGACGGTCAGCATGGCGCCCCCGCCGATGTTGTGAATCCACTTGCTCAGCTCGAGACCGCGCAGGGCGGCGATCGTGACTGCGGCGATCATGGTGGAGACAATGGCGACGGAGGCGATGCGGCTTTCCGGAAGCCACGCTGCCGAAGGTCCGATGAGGTAGGAAAGCTCAGTGGGAATCGCGTAGAGGATGGTCGCGGTAACGGCGATGCCGTAAAACCAGATGTTCCACGCGGTGAGGAATCCGCCCAGGTCGCCGAAGGCGCGATGGGCCCAGATGTAGAGGCCTCCTTCGAGCGGCATGATCCGGTTCAGTCCGATTACCGATGCGGCCATGGGGACGTAGAAGAGCAGCATGGCGGCGATCCACATGGCCGTCTGGGCGCGGCCGAGACCGGCGGCGACTCCTACCCACGAGCTGCCAACGACGCAAAGAATCTGCGTGAGCACGAGATCGCGCAGACCGAGCTGACGGTGAAGGTGATGATCTTTGTCTGAAGAGGATGGGCGGTTCGACACTTTGTGCAATGGTCGCACATTGCAAACGAAAGGGGACTGCGCCGGGTTGCGTTCATCGCAGCGAGCGCGGCAACGCTTACTCGCAGAACACTCGCACCTTGACCTTCTGTTTGCGGTGATCGAGGTCGTCGAGATCGACATCGACGGTCAGGTCTTCGAGCTGGTTGACTATCTCCTCGAGATTGCCGGCGTTAATGCCGCTCATGTCGAAGGGAATGCCCTGATCGTGGAGCGCCTTATCGACGTGTTGGCGGGCCTGCGGGGGAATCAGGTTGGCCAGCTTTACTCCGGCGCGCAACAACTGCATGGGTACGCGGGTATTCACCCGTACGGGTCCATACGATTCTGCCGGATCGTCCGATTCGACGATCACTCGCAGATACTTAGCCTTGAACGCACGGCGTGACTCTGCAGCGGGAGCGGTGTCACGTTCGAGGGCGGCGATCAGCCGTTCGGCTTCCTCAGCGGTGATCTTGCCGGCCGCCAGCATTTCCAGCACCTGCCGTCGAGTTTCACTCATAATTCTCTCCTTCAAAAAATGTTCACCAGCAGGGAAAAGTTGTCGTTCACTACCTCAACCTGAGTTCCACGCAGCGAAGCCAGCACGCCCAGCACCGCACCGACCGCCGTAAATGGGTTGAGGCCGACGAAGAAGGCTGCGATAAACAGCACCGGCACGATCAGCACCAGCAGCGGCAGCAACAGCGCCCACAGCAATAAAAAGGGAATCGGCAGCCGGAATCCGTGAACGCGGTAATCGCCGACGCGCACAGCGCCTGCAACGGGAATCATGGCAGCGCCTCCAGTTCGCGGATGGCGTCGGCGGCGCTGATCTCTCCGGCCTTCAGCCGATCCATGATGGTGTTGCGGATGGTGTCGCGGATTTCAGTGGGGGACGGGGCAACATTGGTCTCGACGAACTCAAGACTCTGGGCGATGCGGTTGAGGCGGGACTTGATGGTCGGATAGCTCACGCCGAAGATCTGCTCCATTTCCTTGATCGAACCGTGGCAGCGGACGAAGGCGGTGACGAAGACCTGATCGTCGGAGCTAAGGCGGCCCAGCTGCGGCAGCTCAAACCGTCCTTCGATGGCGATGTCTTTACCGAGCAAGCCGCACCCGCTCGACGACGAGGGGGGAGCCCTGCGTCAGCCGGGTCAGTTCCTGCCAATCTGTGTCGCGGTGAGCTGGCATGTTGGCCCTTTCCTATTGATATTCAATTTAATAATTAATTTTAACGATAATTGTCAACTATAAAATTGACAATCTTAATAATTACAGCGATCTAGCTTGGTGATTTTCAGGCATGTGGCACCCACGGCGCGGCGGCGCGCAGATCTGGAAGGGTCTTCGATGCGAGCTAGATCGTAGAAGAGTGGAGTGTTACGGTAATGCAATTAAGCAGAGGTGAGCGATGTTCTCTCAAGACCTGAAGTCGGCCCTGCGGCAACTTCGCAATGCCTGGGGATTTACCACGCTGGCCGTGGTCACGCTGGCGCTGGGCATCGGGGCGAATACGGCGATGTTCACGGTGGTGGAAAGCGTGCTGCTGCGGCCTCTGCCTTATCCGCATGCCGACCGGCTGCTCTATATCGGGCCAACCGGCACGACCGGATTTGGAACGACGTCATACCTGAACTACAGGGATGTCCGCGACCAGACGCAGCGCATGGCGGCGGTGGGCGGCTACTCGGAGGACGTCAGTGTTGTGGAAGGCAAGGAGGGATCGGTCAGCGTAGTGGCGCCGCGCATGACGCCGAACCTGTTCTCCATGCTCGGCGCGCAGCCGCTGGTTGGGCGGACCTTTACTGCGGCTGAAGGCGAAGCGGGCGGTCCGCAGGTAGCGCTGCTCTCTGAGGGCCTCTGGCGGCAGAGCTTCAATGCCGATCCTGGAATTGTGGGGCGCACGGTGCGGATTGGAGGCATTGAGCGGGAAATTGTGGGAGTGATGCCGGGGAGCTTCCACTTTCCTGATTCGATCGGCTCGGAGATTGAGAAGGGCGTCTGGCTTCCGCTGCAACCGAGCGGGGAGATGCTCAGGGATCGCGGCTACCACTTCTTTAACGTGCTGGGGCAGATGCGCTCCGGCGTAACTCAGGCGCAGGTGCAGCAGGAGCTCGATGCGATTACGCAACGTATCCGCCAGGCCGACCCCAAGGAAGCAGAGGGATTGGCATTTCACGCGGCGTCGTATCAGGAAATGCTGACCGGGCCGGTGCGGCCAGTATTCCTGGCTCTCCTCGCTGCGTTGTTACTGGTGTTGCTGATTGCCTGCGCGAATGTTGCGAATCTGCTCATCGCCCGCTGCCTTGGCCGGAAACAGGAGTTCGCGGTTCGGGCCGCACTGGGCGCGAGTCGCGGTCGATTGACAGGTCAGCTGCTCGCAGAGGGCGCTCTGCTCAGTGTGCTCGGCTGTGTGCTGGGGGCGGTTCTGGCGCGGCTGGCTCTGATGGCGCTGGCCAAGCTTCCCGACGGCACCATTCCACGCGCCGATCTGATCAGCATGCACTGGACAGTGCTGTTAACGCTGGCCGTGGTTGCGACGCTGACTACGCTTCTGTCTTCGCTGCTGCCGGCTCTGCTGGTGGCGGGTACTGATCCGCAGCCGGCGCTGCAGGCTGCCTCGCGCGGCATCGGTGCTCGATCGGTGAGCGGGCGATTGAGCGGAACTCTGGTCGCCGGGGAGGTCGCGCTGTCTACGCTGCTGCTGGTGGGCACCGGCCTGTTGTTTCATACACTGTGGAACCTGGAGCACGCGCGGCTGGGCTTTGATGTGGATCGAGTCACGACCTTCACCGCCATGCCCGCGGATGCGGCCGGCTTTTCCAACATGGCGGTGTCGGCGGATACGGAGCACGCTCCCGTTTCAATCGCCTCGACCATTTATGGGCCGACGCTGGAGCGCATGAAGCAAGCGCCTGATGTGCGGTATGCGGCGGTAGCGACGGCACCTCCGCTGTCCGGCATTGACATGCACTCGAGCTTTGACATCGCGGGTCATCCGTCCGCTCCCGGCCATCATCCGGAAGCGCGGGTGACCGCCGCGAGTGAGGACTATGCTCTCGCTATGGGCACCCCGGTGCTGCGCGGTCGCATGATCGGCGCGGACGACACGGCGGCGACTCCGCCTGTAGTTGTTATCAACGAGGCGCTGGCCAAGAAGTATTTCGCGGGTAAGGATCCGCTGCAGCAACAGATTGACCTTGGCGGCAAGGACACCGGCATGCTGAAGCCGCTCACGATTGTCGGAGTGACCGCCAACCAGGCCGATCGCAGTGTGGGGGGCGACGTGCAGCCTCTGCTGCTGATTCCTTATCAGCAAGTGCCAACCACGTCTCTCTTCTACCAGGCTCTGCTGAAGACGGTAGTCACCTTTGTCGTGAAGACGCGCGGGGTAACTCCGATTGCGCCTGAGATGCGATCGGTTTTCAAGCAGACAGCACCGGATTACGCGCTCGACAATTTCCAGACCATGCAGGAGTCGGTGGACGCGAACACGTTCAGCCAGCGACTGGGGCTATATCTTGTTGGCTCCTTTGCGGGGCTGGCGACGGTGATGGTGATTGCAGGCTTGTATGGAGTGCTGGCACAGCTGGTCAGCTATCGCAGGCGTGAGATTGGTGTGCGGATGGCTTTGGGCGCGACCCGCGAGGGTATCGCAAGGATGGTTGTGCGACAGGGCGGTGTGTTGATTGTTGCCGGGCTGGTTGCGGGACTTGTGCTGGCAGTTTTTGCGGGCCAACTGGTGAAGAGTTTTCTCTACAATGTGAAGCCCATCGACATTGGAACTTACGTTGCAGTAGCGTTCGTGTTGCTGGTTGTTGGATCGATCGCCTCGTTCATACCCGCATATACTGCGTCGACCATCGAGCCGATGGAGGCGTTGAGAGAGGACTGACCAACGTCAGGTCGCTTGTGAACCGGGAAGAACTGCACCAATTCGTCCACGACTTTATCGCCGCGCGGAAATATGGAGTGATCGTCCAGTGCCGGTCCGCGCGGAGAGCCGCAGTCTGCCCTTGTCGGCATTGCCGTTTCGCCACCAGCTCGAAATCGTGTTCGATACGGTCAAGACTTCGCGGAAATATCCGAACCTGAAGGCTGATCCGCGGATTGCCATTGTCACTGGCTGGGAAGGCGAGCAGACGGTTCAATATGAAGGAATCGCCATCGAGCCGGAGGGCCGGGATCTCGTGCACGCGAAGCAGACGTATTTCGCTCGGTGGCCGGACGGCATCGAGCGCCAGAAGTGGCCGGCGATTGCTTATTTTCTGGTTCGTCCCGACCTGGATTCGCTATAGCGACTTCGACACGGGGCGCGTTGAGGAAATGCGGTTCTGACGCAAAGAGCAATCAGGCATCCCGGCGCTGCGCACCGTGCCAGATCGTGCTGATGATGATCCGTTTTGCCTGCACCCGGTAGAGGATGATGTAGGGCGTGCCTCCAACCACAAGTTCCCGGACGTCAGGCTCAACCCCAATCCGCCCGGCGTGTGGATGATGTCTCAACACCTCTACCATTGCGACGATGCGTGTCACGAGCCGTTCTGCGGCATCAGGTTTATCCAATGCAACGTGGGCTCGAATTTCGCGCAGCCGTGCCCTCGCCAGCCGCGACCAGACGATTTCCAGCGGTCTTGGTGGAGTTTCCGGTGTCACAGGGTGTTGTCGTGATCTTTGCCGCAGATGCATTTCGGAGGCGGCAGCTCATTGTCAGTACCCCACGATAGAAGCCACGCCTTCATATCCTCGTGCCGAATGTAATGGCCGGCTTCAACCTCGCGGTCAGCCTGACGAATTTCGGCCAGCATCCTTTCCTGGTCGGCAACGTACGATTCAACAGCATCGGCAATGAGGAAGTTGGAACTGCGCCCCGAGTCCTTTGCGAGTTTTGCCAGACGCTTCTTCACTCCCGGTTTCAGTCGGATGCTGAAGGTTGTGCTCTGTGTGTTTGCCATAAACACATTGTTGCACAGGTTGGTCATTTGCTTTCTATACGATCACCGCGACCTTGGCCCGCTTCCCTACCCGGATCGTGAGCCGCTTTATGCCGTTCAGGGAGAGGTGGGATTGCTTCACGACCTCGCCGTCAACGCGCACTGCGCCTTCTTTCACTTTGCGGTCGGCTTCGGTTGAGGACGCCGCGAGCCCAACCAGGGTCAGGAGTTTCGACAGACGAACACGTCCGTCGATATCGCGCGACAGATCGGCCTCGCGAACCGCTACTTCTTCGAGCCCCTCGATGTCGTCGCTCTTCTGCTGGAACTGCCGCGCCCAGTTCTCGTCTGCAGAGCGTGCGGCGTCTTCTGAATGGAAGCCGGCGACGATGGTCCGGGCCAGGAGCTTCTTGGCTTCCATGGGGTGGAGTTTGCCGGACGTCACATCAGCCTGCATCTGATCGATCTCGCTCTGGCGCAGATCGGTAAGCAGCGTCCAGTAGCGCCACATCAGCTCGTCGCTGATGGACATGAGCTTGCCGTACATCTCCTGGGGCGGCTCGTGAATGCCGATTGCGTTATTCAGCGACTTTGACATTTTCTGCACGCCGTCCAGACCTTCAAGAATCGGCGTCATCAGAACGATCTGCGGCTGCTGACCGTAATCCCGCTGCAATTCGCGGCCGGTGAGCAGGTTGAACTTCTGGTCTGTGCCGCCGAGCTCCACATCGGCCTTCAGAGCGACTGAGTCATAGGCCATTGCCAGGGGATAGAGGATTTCGTGAAGGGCGATCGGCTGCTCATTCTGGAAACGGGTGTGAAATTCATCCCGTTCGAGCATTTGCGAAACCGTGAACTTCTGCGCCAGCCGGATCATGCCTTCGAATCCCAGCGTGCCGAGCCATTCGGAGTTGAAACGCACCTCGGTCTTGTTCCGGTCGAGAATGCGGAACACCTGATCGGTGTAGGTCTTCGCGTTTTCGTTGATCTCTTCGCGCGTCAGCACTTTGCGCGTGGTGGACCGGCCGCTGGGATCGCCGATGAGCGAGGTGAAGTCGCCAACCAGAAAGATGACCTGATGACCGAGATCCTGAAAGTGCTTGAGCTTGCGCATGAGCACCGTATGGCCCAGGTGGAGATCGGGGGCGGTGGGGTCGAATCCGGCCTTTACGCGAAGGGGCACGCCGGTCTGCCGCGAATTTTCGAGGCGCTCGCGCAACTCCGAGACGCGAATGATCTCCGCCGCGCCTTTCTGGAGCAGATCCATCTGCTCGTCTACGGGCAGAAAATTGGTTACAGAAAGAGAATTTGCCATTGCTCTCCCTAGTATAAGGACGCGAAGCGATGGTTGGTGACCCCGTGGCGCGGATACAGAATCGACCGCCGGCTGGAGTGGCGGACGGTCCGGGAGCAGGTTTGACCATTCCGCGGGGAGCTCGCGTCAATATATTTGAGGCTTATCCGAACCCTGTGCTAGCATCCATAGCTCTTGAAGGCTCGGGGTGATTGCTGTCCTGAAATCCCGGCCTCCGGCTCGCGCCTCGCATGAAGGATGAGGACGTAAGATTCGGCTGCACCGCGACTGAGACGCTCTGCGAGACGCCCGCGCCAGCTTTTCGTCCAATGATTCGCAAGGGTCTCTCTGCTCAAAATGTCCTCGCCGATTCACGGTTTGTATCCGCCCCGGGCGCTTCCGGGGCGAACTTATTTTTAGGAGTAACTTATGAAGTCTTATCAGGGAAGTGAGATCCGCAACGTAGCTGTAGTGGGGCATGCGCACAGCGGGAAGACAACACTGGTGTCCGCTCTGCTGCATGCCGCAAAGATGACTGCGCAGCTTGGCCGTGTGGAAGACGGCTCGGCGGTGACGGCCTATGACGAAGAGGAAGTATCGCGCCGGACGACGATGCAGAATGCGGTTGCTTTCGCGGAATGGAATGGCGTCAAGGTGAACCTGGTTGATACACCGGGCTTCCACATGTTCGTGCACGAGGCCAAGTCGGCGATGCTTCCGGTGGAAGCGGCGATGGTGGTCGTGAATACCCCGTGTGGCGTCGAGGCGATGACTGACCGCGTCTGGAAGTACGCTGACGAGTTCAACCTGCCGCGTGTCGTTGTCCTGAATCAGATGGATCATCCGCGCGCCGCAACCGGAGTGGAGCCGACACTCGAGGCCCTGCGCGCCCGCTACGGCCGCACAGTGGTTCCCGTACAGCTGCCGATTGCCAACGGCAAGGGCTTTGAGGGTGTCGTCGATCTGGTCACGATGGAGGCGTTCTATTACTCGCCGGGCGGCGATGGCCAGGGCAAGATCGGGGAGATTCCGGCAGAGATGCAGGCTCCGGCAAAGGCGGCGCACGAGGCGCTGGTGGAGCTGGTAGCTGAAGGCAAGGACGAACTGATGGAGGAATTCTTTGCCGAGGGAACGATCGCGGAGCAGCATCTGATCACCGCCCTCCATGAGGCCATCCGCGAAGATCGCATTTTCCCGGTGCTCTTCTCGAGCGGCCTCGCCAATGTTGCTACAGATCACCTGCTCGACTTTTTTAAGGTCTACGCTCCGGCACCGATTGAGCGTGAGCCGGTCGCAGCGCGTGCTGCGTTGACGGCGGTATCGGCGAATGGGCACGCGGCCAACGGACCGGCAACCAGCGGTCCGGTTGTCACAGGCGATGGCTCGCATGAGATCGTGATGCGCAAGGTGGACGATAAGGAGCCGGTCTCCATTTATGCCTACAAGACGATGACGGATCCCTTCGCCGGGCGCATCACCTTTTTCAAGGTGTTTTCCGGGCTAGTAAGAAACGATGCGACGGTTACCAATTTCGGGCGTCGTGGCACCGAGAAGCTTGCTCATCTTTCCATCATGCAAGGGCACACAGCGGTTCCGGTGACGGAGCTGCATGCAGGCGATCTGGGCGCGGTGGCCAAACTTCGGGACACGCTTACCGGGGATACGCTGGGCGATAAGGGCCACGAGATCTTCTTCGAGCCGGTTGCCCTGCCGGAAGCGGCGATGACCTATGCCATCGAGCCCAAGACACGGGCGGACGAAGACAAGCTGGCGCCTGCGGTTCATAAGCTGATGGAGGAGGATCTGCTGGTCCGATTTTTCCGCGACCCGCAGACCAATGAGTTCCTCATCGCGGGGGCGGGGCAGCCGCACATTGAGGCGATCGTGTCTAAGCTTCGACGCCGCTATCACACCGAGGTCACGTTGAAGGCTCCCAAGGTCCCATATCGCGAGACTATTCGCGGGCGGGCCGAAGCCCACGGACGCCACAAGAAACAGACCGGAGGCCACGGTCAGTTCGGGGATTGCAAGATTCGCATCGAGCCGCTCACGCGTGGTTCGGGCTTCGAGTTCATCAACGATATTTTCGGCGGAGCGATTCCGCGTAACTTTATTCCCGCGGTTGAAAAAGGCATCCAGGAATCAGCTGCGCGCGGCTATCTGGCCGGTTACCCGGTTGTCGATTTTCGCGTCACGCTCTACGACGGCAGCTATCACGATGTCGACTCGAATGAATTGTCTTTCAAGATGGCCGGCCGTCTGGCTTTCCGGAAGTGCATGGAGCAGGCTAAGCCGGCATTGCTGGAGCCGGTTATGCGGGTCGAGATCGAAGCTCCCGAGGAGTTTGCCGGTACGCTCATGGGCGATCTCAATCAGCGCCGGGGGCGAGTGCAGGGGATGGAGAGCCGTGGGTCAACCACAGTTGTTCGCGCCGAGGTGCCCATGGCGGAGATGCTGAGTTATGGTTCAAGCCTGACCGCGATGACCCAGGGCCGGGGAAGCTTTCATATGGAGATGGACCATTACGATGTGGTCCCGCAGCCCATCGCCGAGAAAATCCTCGCTAATGCGAAGCGGCCGGCCAGCGAAGAAGAGGAAGAGTGATCGCTAGCCTTCTCTAACCCGCAACCGGTCTTGACCGGCGCGGTCGGGCTCCGGCGTGGGCGCGTGGGCGTTGGAAGCGGCCGGAAAGCGTCCCGGCGGCGAGGCCTGCGAGTGCGAGCTTGTTGCGACCACCAGCGGCCTCATGTTTGTCGGCAGGAAGATACTGAACACCGTGCCGTGTCCATCTTCAGAGGTAGACGAGCGCAGCTGAAGATTGCCGCCATAACGGCTGAGAATCGAGCGCGTAACCCATAATCCCAATCCGGTGCCCGCCTGTCCCTTGGTCGTAAAGAAGGGCTCTCCGAGACGCCTGCGGGCATCGGCCGAGATTCCGGAACCATTATCGGCGATTGAAAAACGTAAACCGCGCACTCCGACGTCAGACCACTTGCGCGTGTCGCGAATCCTGAGGATCAGCGTACCGCCCCTTGCCGACGCTTCGATGGCATTGGTGATCAGATTCGACAGCACCTGCCGCATCTCGCCGGGGAATGCCGTGATGGCCTGGGAGGACTCATACTCCCGTACTATGCGCAGGTCCTTGTCTGCGACCTTTCTGCCGTAAAGTACGAGAACCTCCTCGATGAGCTCGGCCAGCTGCAGACGTACCGGAGTGCTGGTCTCCCGGGAAAATGTCAGGGTTTGTTTGCTGATGTCGACCACTCGATTCAATTCCCGTTGAGCGAGTTGGAGGTATTCGGCCGACTTCTGCGGGGAGCTGTGGTCGATCTCCATCAGGTAGAGCAGGTTCGTGATTGACTCGAGCGGATTATTGATCTCGTGGGCGATGGATGCGGCGAGCCGGCCGAGTGTGAGCAGCTTTTGATTCTCACGCAGTACATCCGCGGCACGCTCCAGTTCAACCCGGCCGCGTTCGTGCTTGTCGTTTTCGCGTCTTTCGCGAAGCGCTCGCTCGATGATTGCAGGAAGGCGGCCCAGCTGTGTGAGGCGCACGTAGTCGGACACGCCATCACGAAGAGCCTGCACCGCCTCAGACTCTTCGCCTTCTCGGCCGATGGCCACCAGCGGAATACGAGGTTCAGCATTGCCGGCATATTCGAGGACTTCTGCAATGGGCAGCCCACGTAGTCCGGAAGTTGCCGCCAGGATCAGATCGACCAGGCCTCCCCGCAAACGGGAGAGGAATTCAGCACGGGTTGCGACGGTCTCCAAAATGACTGTCAGTCCGGCGCGTCGAATTCCGTCCCGGACCGCGTGTGTGGACGCAAGATCATTGGCCAGCAGCAACACCACGGCCAGAGAGCGTGGCTGAGTCGTCCGATGGTGCTGTTGGCTTATGACTGACACACTCCCTCCCCCGCCCGCAGGCCGTCTTACTCCTGAAAATACGATGATCGTCATGCCCCGCTTGTTGCTTGCAAATGCTCATCCCGGCCGGCATCTGAAGGTAAGCCTCGAATCAACAGATGATTGGCGGCGATTTTGCTTTCCTGATTTTTCTATCGACGGGAAATCTTTTGGCAACCAGTTCGCCCTATGAAACTCTAATAAAGAGTTCAAGATTGACGAGTGTTTCGCCACGAATGAGAAGCGCCAAGTATTGCACCCCGGTAATTCTGTTAGCTGGGCTCCTGTCCGGTCTGCCTTGCGCGTGGGCGCAGGCCAACCCGAACAATTCTGCCGAAAATCCCTACGTGGGAAGCATCCAAGCGGTGGCCGCGACCCCGGGTGCTAAACAGTTATCGCTGGACGATGCGATCCGGCTGGGTATCGAGAACAATCTTGCCCTGACGCTCGCGCACCTGAATGAGAAGTCAGCCGAGGCGCAGAAGCTGCAGCTTCAAAACGCGTTGATGCCCAATCTTTCGATACATGGAGAGACGGGGCTGCACCAGTTAAATCTTCGGGCGGGCGGTTTCAGCCCGGGAGTCCTGACCCAGTTCGGCGTGCCTGCGGATCAGGCTGCCACTTATCCCTACATGGTCAAGGTCGACTCGACGATCGGGCAGGTGAACATGTCGCAGGCGCTGTTCACCTGGGCGGGGTGGGACGTGTGGAAGGCGGCCAAGGCGAACCAGCGGGCTGCGTACTACGCGGCCCAGTCTTCGCGGGGACTGGTGGTGCTCAACGTCGGCACTGCGTATCTGCAGGCGCTGGCGGCTTCCTCGCAGGTGGATTATGCCCAGGCGCTGCTCAAGACGGACGAGACGCTGCTCTACCAGGCACAGGAAGAGCACAAGGCGGGGACCGCGGCCAATCTCGACGAGCTACGGGCGCGAGTGCAGTACCAGACACAGCAGCTGACTCTGATTCAGGCGCAGAACGACTTCACAAAGTCGAAGATCGCGCTGAATCGGCAGATCGGGCTGGCGCCGGAGCAGGAGATTCAGCTGACGGATGCCACCCCGTACGCCGATCTGGCCGCCGTCACCATCGAGGAAGCCAAGCGCGAGGCCTATGCCAGCCGCCAGGATTACCAGGAGATGAAGCAGCAGATCGTTGCGGCGCGCCTGGAGCGGAGGGCGGCGAAGCATGAGCGCTTCCCCAGCATCACCTTCAACGGCAACTACGGGGTGACCGGCGTCTCCGGCCTGATCTACCACGGGACCTTTGCGGCGACTGGAACTCTGTCAGTACCGATCTTCGAGGAAGCGAAGTTCCGCGGCGACCGCGATGTTGCCGTGGCCCAGGTGGACGAGTTGAACTCCCAGTTCAACGACCTGACGAATAAGATCGACCAGCAGCTGCGCGACAGCCTGCTCGATCTGCAGGCGGCGGCGGAGCTGGTGCGCGTATCGCGCAGCAATGTGGAGCTGGCGACGAAGACGCTGGAGCAGACCACCGACCGCTTCCAGGCGGGGGTGGACGATAACCTGCCGGTGGTGCAGGCGCAGTCGACCCTGGCGCAGGCCCAGACCCAGTATGTCCGCAGCGTCTACCAGTTCAACCAGGCTAAGCTCGGGCTGGCCCGGAACCTGGGGATCGTTGACACGCAGTATAAGAACTACATTCCAAGCGGAGGGGGCAGCGGCGCCTCGCAGCAGCCCCAAGGCGGAAAATAGCTTGAAGCGAGGGTTCCCCCCCATGATCTGTAACTCATTCATTCCAAAGCATCGCTAGGATGTGCTTTGTTACTCATTCATTCGAAAGCGCTTGTTTAACGTGTCCTGAAAATGATTGATTTCAAATAAGTTACCCAAAAAGCAATTGCCCGGCCGCTCGGACCGGGCATTTTTTGTCTCTATTTTTAGTCTAGCGGGTTTGCGCAAATGATCGGCCAGATCTTTTGCGGTCCACGGAGGTCTCAGCGACCTTTGCCGCTGTAGTTCTGGGGGTAGGTGTCGCGGGGGAGTCCCTGGTTGCGTGCCCTCTGAGCCAGGCTGAAGGCATCATCCCGGCTCATCGCGCCGCCGAGGGCGACCAGATAGGGCGCGCGCCCGGTGGGGGTGAAGACTTCGGGGTGCAGGTCGGGGTGAGCCTGAGCGACGACATCCGCCTTATGCTGTGCCTGATCCTGATGGTTGTAGGTGTAGGCGATGACTCTCCACTGGTTGCGGTTGTCTTGATTTTGGGCGGTGGCGGCGAGAGGTTTCGGATTCGCGGGAGCGTTGGCGACTGCGGCCGGGGATGCCTTTGCCCGGGCACTGCTTGCCGGGGCACTGCTTGCGGGCGTGTTCGCGGGCGCGACGGGCGCCGAGGGTTCCGGTTGAGGGCTGACCGAGTTTGCCGGGCGGGCGGAGAGGAAATGCCATCCGAGCCACAGAAGCAGCACGACCGCCAGTCCAATCGCGATCCATCTCGGACTCAGGAAAGGGCTGCGCGGTTCGTCTTCCAGCGGTTCGGGCAGGGCCTCGGGAATGCGGCGCGGCGAGGGGACTGCTTCGGCCTTCACCGGAACAGGCGAAGCGGGTGCGGGTGGCGGTTCGATTTTAGGAGTGGGAACGGGTGAAATGCTTGGTGCGGCGGCAGCGGCGGGGGCATCGGCGGCTCCGAGGGCGGCCGAAATCTCGGTCACGCCCCATTCGCCACTCATCGTTCGCGGCACAATGCGGTCAAACGGGGCGGGCAGGGTCCGGCCACCCGCTTCGAGGGTCGTGCGCTGCGTGAGGGCCTCAAGCACCACGACCGCGAAATCATTGAGGTCGCGCTTCTTTAATTCCCGGCCTTCCTGATCTTCAGGGGCTTCGCGGATGCAGTCGCTGCGCAGCTTGACGGTCTCGCCGACGGCAAAAACGTGGGCGGCTTCAATATGCTCGTGCACGAAGCCGTGGGAGTGCAGGGATTCAATCGCGGAGATGAGGCTCTGGGCAAGCTGCCGGGCTTCGGGCAGGGTAAGGCGCTGCTGAAGGACCACTTCGCCGAGATTGGCGTCAACCGGCTCCATCACGGCGTAGAGGAACGATCCGTCCTCGAGCTCGACCTGGCCAAACTTTTCCAGCTTCAGGATGTTGGGGTGGTTCAGAGCGGCGACTCCCCGCCAGCGGGCGAGGATCTCGTCTTCGTCGAAGTGCGGTTCGATGAGGCGGATGACGCGGGCGACGCCGTTGCCGTTCGAGGTGAGAAAGAAGGCGCTGCGGCCTTCGGGCCGCAGGAGTTTCGTCAGCGGGAAGAGACCATCGATCGTTCTTCCTTCATATTCGGTCCATAGTTCCATAAGTTACGTCCAGTCCGGGGAAGTTCATCAAGGAAGAAACGCCGCAGGGCGAGTGAAACAGAAGAGATGTCTGAAGAGATGCGGGCAGAGCGAAAAAGCGCCGTCATCTTCCGGCAGACTACGAGTCATTATCGTCCATTGCGCGGGTGGCCTCAATGGCAGGGTTGAGCGGGCAGTATTCAGGTGGGTTCGGGAGGGGATCTGTGGCTTGGCCGGGTGATCTCGAGGAGTGACAGATGGGGCACCACGATGCGTGGGTGGGCTAGAAAAGACAAAGCTCGGTTCGGCCACCCGCTGGGGAGTGGGGTGCAGGGCGGTACCGGCCGTCGCGGCTGACTACGACTTGTTGAACATCACTGACATGGTTGATGGCGAAGGCGCCGGCGTGACGTCCGTCTCCTTGACCGTCTTGCCGTCCGGGCTCAGGACGAAGGTATTTTCCCGTTGCACTTCCCCGGCGTTGCTGTAGGTCACCTTCAGCGTATGCGGTCCATCCAGCTTCGCCGACATGGTGCGCGTTCCAGAAAGCGTCGTCGGAGTGCCATCCAGCTTGCAGGTGATCGGCTTGTCGTTATCCGTTTCCTTGAAGTCGACGCTGTCGCCGTTTACAAGGATCGTCAGCACTCCCGTGTCCTGCGATTCGTTGAAGCTGGTTTCCTTCCATACGACGGGCGCGCCATCTCCGCCCGAGATCCGTTTCGATTCGAAAGTTATCGTGAAAGGGCTTCCGTCCGACGGTGTGATGTCCGCTATCCTGTTCATTTTGTTGCCATCAGGTGATATCTCGACCTTCACCGTGCTCACCTGCTTGCCATCGCGGGTGTTCACCAGTGCATAGCCGGAGCCGGATTTGGTGCAAGTGGTCACCGTGCCGTTAACCGGCGCGTTTGGCTTTCCGTCGCAAACCACCTTGGGGCTCGCCTTGCCGTCGCGCGTTAGTGTGTATCCGTCGGCGTCCGTAGCTATTGAGACAGTGGGTCCGTCGTACTGGAGCGTGGATCGATCCATCTTCCACGAGCCGTTCCACGGGTTATTTTGGGGGTTGTCCTGCGCCATGCAGGGAAGAGTGAGGACCACAAAACACGCGAGAGAGCAAACGCTTATGCCATACCGTTTCATTATGATTTGCCTTTGAAGAGCAGATTTTCGGCCCAACCCTGTTGGGTTTGACCTGGGGTGCATAATGCTGCTCGCAAAGCGGGTGGTTGTCAACAACAAGTAACAGCCAGGGTTACTGTTGTGACCGGATCATCGTCAGGGTGGCCTCGATGGGAGGGTGCAGACGGAAGTATTCAGGTGGGTGCTGGGAGACAGGGTCGCTGGCCTGTTCGCGGCGGGACAGCCGTTGTTCATTCTCTGGAGGCAGATTTCCTGCGTGTTCGTGCCTTAAGTAGCCGGTGCGGGTGAGTGCGGTCCCACCCTTGACGCAAATAGCAAAAACGCGTCAAAGATGGGGCACCCGAATGCGTGGCTGTGACAGAAAGGACAAAGCAGGGGTGGTCCGCCCGCTCCTTTGCCTCATGCTCGAAGAGCGAGTCGAGGCACAGCGCCCGCTATTGCCGGAGAATGAGATCTCGCCGCTTACTTCTTCGCGAGCGAATAGATCACGTTGATGGTCGTCTTGATCTCGACGGGATCGTCATTGAGGAGATAAGGCTTGTACTTCCACTGGCGGACGGCGTCCAGCGACGATTGCTGGAGCTCTTTCGGGCCGGAGGCGACTGTCAGTTCCTCCACCGTTCCATCCTTGCCGACTATCGCGTCCAGCACGACGGTGCCCTGGATCCCCTCTTTTTTGGCCTCTACGGGATACTTCGGAACAGGGCCAGAAATCTTGTTTCCGGCCATGCCTGACGCGGAGACGGTGAGGGGACCATGGGGCGGAGCTTTGTCGGCGGCGGCTGCGGAGCCCGCATCGACGTGCATGCTCAGCGCCACGGCCGACGCGCAGGTTCCGATTCCAAAGACTGCGCAGGCGAGCACGATGGCGAAGCGCCGCGCGCCGCGGATCTCGTTCTGCTTCTTTGACAGATTCATAACTCTCCTTTCAAAGGTGTTGGCATCGAGAATTCCGATGGCATGAGGGGTTCTGCGCGGCAGTCCGTGCACGAGCAGGGAGGCAAGGCGCAGGAGCGATCGCGCATATTCGTTTCGTCCGGAGATGTCGGCAGCCATCTGGTCGCAAACCATCTCACGGCTTTCCGTGATTCGTTCGCGAGTAAGCCAGAGCAGCGGATGGTAGCTCACCGGAAGCGAAAGCAATTCGTAAACAAGGTTCTTCAGGAAGTCGTTGCGGTGCAGGTGCGCGAACTCATGCGCCATTGCCGCCTGCAGTTCAGGTTCCGGCAGGCTGGTTGCTGTGCCGGCGGGAAACAGCACGAGTTTTCGTAAGAAGCCGATGGTGACCGGGCCGAAGATGCGGGAGGAAGTGGCAATCGATACGTCGCGGATACCGAAACGGGCCGAGCATTGTGTCCACCAGTGGGTGGCCTCAGGCCTGAGCGGCATCATCTCAACTTCCCGGCGCAGGCCCGTGAGCTTTTTCCATCTCCAGGCAAACCGGGCCGCGAAATAAGCGATGGTCACGCCATACGCGATGGCGATCGCTGCAAGCAGTTCGGGCGGCAGATGCCATGCGCCCAACGGCGTTCCTGCGCCGGTGACAACCGATACATGCGCGTCGCCAGCGTGGCGGGCATCGCCAGGCCAGGAGAACAGTGTTTGCAGCCAGTCCCGCGGCAGGGTAGAACACGCCGGAAGGAGGCATTGCAACAGCAGAACGCTTACCCACACGCGGTGCTCGGCCGCGGCTCCGGCTGGTCTGAGCGCCCGCGCGGCGAGCCAACCGGCGGCGAAGAGCAGCGGGACCTGCCAGAGGGAGTTCAGAAGATAGGTCAAAAGCCAGGACTCGAAGTCTTTCATGATTCGCTCGCCTCGCTGTTAAAGCGTTCGGTCAATTCGGCTAATTTTTGGGCATCGATATGCCGGTTCTTGAGCAAGCTCATTACCAGCTCTTCACTCGAACCGCCGAACATGCGGTCAATCAGGTCGCGCAAGCCTTGTCCGAGCACTTTTTTCTCGCTGACCCGTGCGCTGTAAACGTAAGCGCGGCCCTGCAGCCGGCGCTTCAGCTTTCCTTTGCGCTCAAGGATATTCAGCATGGTCTGCACGGTGGTGTATGCCAGTGGAGGATCGAGCTGCGCCTGCACGGCGCTCACGTTGCCTTCGCCGTGTCTCCAGATCACCTGCATGATTTTCAGTTCAAGCTTGGTAAGGCCGGACTTGTTCGACTCTTTGGTCACCTGCAGTCTCCTAAACAGTTAGGAGATTAAGCCAGGAAATGCGAGTTGTCAACTAAGAATTTAGGAGTAAAGGGTGGACGTGGAGGGAGGGCGGGAATTTCGGCTTTGTAAAGGTGTCAGTTCTGACCGGTCGATTCGCGAAGTACGACCGCGCTCGCTGCATGCAAAGTAATCTGGTCGGAGTCCACCCGTTCCTCTGTTTTGGGCGACCAACGGCCCTGCGCATCGACTTCGGCGCCGCCGAACTGCACGCCTTCTTTGCTGGTGAGGCTGGGCGTTGTGAGTCGTAGCACCTGGGCGGAGCGCATTCCCAATCCGGCGATCGATATCGACACCTGTTTTTCCTGACTCCAGTTGAGAATTATGACCGACCGCACCCGGCCTCGCTCTCTGACCGCATAGGCTGTCAGCTCGGAGCCTGGTGCCGTGATCTCAACCGGAAGCATCTCGGCACCGTCCGCGCCTGCAGCTGCGAAGGCCAGCATTCCGTAGTACGGAGCGCCTGTTTCAACCTGTCCATCAGCCTCTGTTCGAATCGGTGAGTAGGAACTGAGAAACCCGAGCTGGTTCACCCCGGTTTCGAGATTCACGCCGGCGCATCCGTACTGTGCCAGCAGCAGCATGAAATCCAGTGTCCAGAGGGCACCTGCGAAGGTATCGCTGAGACCCGGATGGCCGCCTCCGAAGAACGAATTTGTCTCGCACATTCTCCAGGGGATTCTGCTATCGCGCGAAATCTGCCGCAGTTTCTCAAGCTTGCTTCTCAGCGCGGGATCCGGCTGGATCAATTGCTCCAACGTGGCCTTGCGCTGGTCGCCCAGATAGAAGTGCGTTGTCAGGAGCTGGACGTCTCCGTGCGCTTGGGCGGCCATTTCCTGCACCCACTCAACGGATGCGGCGGTGTCGGGTGCGGCAAACCGCAGACCGGGGATCGCGGTCAGAATCGCATGATGCCACTCCCGATATTCGGTCAGATATTGGGGAAAGTCCCAGGGAGCCTTGCGCAGGGGGTGATTGCCACGCCCGTAATTTTCGACCTCGTTGCCCAGCTCGATCGCCTCCAACCTTGGCCCGAGAATGCTGTGAACTGCTCTCGCCTCGGCGATCGCCTCTTCCAGAGTGCCGCTGCCGAAGTTAAGGCTCCAGATCGCCGTCCATCCGGTCGCATCCAAAAAGCCGCGAAGCTGCTCCAGGCTGGCCCGGCTGATGACGGTGTCCTTCGGTTCGGTGCGGACTGGCCCAGCGGGCGCGTACTTCGTAAAATCCGCCACAATTCCGCCAAAGCGAAAGACGCCCCGGCTGCCGAGATTGCGCACGAGCTGGATGTACTTCGTATCCTGCGCGCTGAGCAATCCCAGCTGCGCCGCAGACGACATTTCGTAACCGAGGCCGATGAAATTTTCCGGTACCGGCGTAGCGGGTGCTTCGGGCGATAGTCGCAGCGAGGCCTGTTTTCCCTCTTGGGCATGGCTGCGCAATCCAAGAGTGGTGGCTGCGGCTCCCGCCGAGAGCACGAGCGTGGAGCGCAGAACAGAGCGCCGCGTCAGCATGGTCGAAGCGTCTCCTGGTTAACCTGCCGAGTATAAATGGGCGCACAAGAAAGGCGCCGGTGAGCTGGTTACGAGGCGGCGTAGGGCGCGGCTGGCGGGAGCTTCCATCCCACGAGAGCGATGAGAAGGGTAACGAGAAGGATGGACGCGATCAGGGCAACGCAGGCGGGCCATTTTCCAAGTTCCCACGTGTAGCTGGGGATGACGCCGCCGGCGGTTCCTCCCATGTAGTAGCAGCAGATGTAGAGCCCGGCCGCGGAGGCGCGGGTTCCCGGCGCGGCGGCGTGGCGCAGGAAGCTGTTGGCGGTCGCCTGGGCGATGAAGACTCCGGTGCAGATGAGGCCGAGGCCGGCGAGGATAACGATCCACAGGGAGTGGCTGAGGGTGAGGAGTACGCCGGCCAGTGAGGCGCAGATGGCGACGGCGATGCCGGCACGCATGCCGATGCGAGTGACGAGATATCCCCCGCCAGGAGTGACGATGAGGCCGATGAGATAGATGGCGAAGAGATAGCTGAGGGCGGCCGTCGAGAGATTAAAGGGCGGGTCGGCCAGGTAGAAAGTGATGAAGGTGAAGGAGCCGACCAGTGTGAAGAGCATTCCGAAGCCGACGGCGAAGGTGGCGAGCAGGTGCGGGTTGCGGAAGTGAGCCAGCATGGCTGCCAACTGGACGAGGAGTGAGGGACGCGGCCCGGAAGGCATGGGGCGGGTTTCGGCGGGAAGCCAGCGGGCGACTGCGGCGGCTCCGACCAGCGTGAAGGCGGCAAGCACGACGAAGGACCAACGCCAGGTGAAGTGCTCGGCGACCAGGCCGGCCATGATGCGGCCGAGAAATCCGCCGAGAGCGGTGCCGCTGACGTAGATGCTCATCACGATGGGGACGGCGTGGTGGTCCCATTCTTCGCCGATGTAGGTGATGGCGATGGCGAAGATTCCGGGCAGGATGAGTCCCTGGAGAAAGCGCCAGGCATCGAGGACGCGCAGGCTGGGCGAGGTGGCTGCGAGGAGCGTGGGGATGGAGAGGGCGATGATGGAGGTGATGATGACGCGCTTTCGGCTGAGCCGCTCGGCGAGGGCTCCCAGGATGGGCGCGGAGATGGCGACGCCGAGGGTGGCGGTGCTCACAGTGAGGCTGGCGACCGATTTTGAGGCGTGAAAGACGTGCGTGAAGAGAGGCAGTAGCGGTTGCGTGACATAGAGGTCGAGGAAGGCGAAGACTCCACAGAGGCAGACGGCGGCGACGGCGGCAGGGGAGCCGAGACCGGGGGTGTCGGGCGGAGGGAGCTGCTCCTGGATAATCTCGAGGGGACTTTCGAGGGCGAGCGCGCCCGGCAGGTCCAGCTCATCCGGTTGCGGCTCGATCTGCTTTGGGGTAAGACTCTGGTCGGAAATGTGCTCGCCGGGGAGGTCCATGCTCCAGATTACGGAAAAGCGGAGATTGGTAAAAGACGACGGTTACCTGACAAGCGGCGACGGGGAACGGTATAAACAAAAGAGGCATGCCTGATCGTCCCCCAAGCAAGGCCGCAGCCGCTTTTCTTTCCAGCGATTTCCGCCGTTACCAGTTGGCCCGCATCATGGCCATCGTAGGGGCGGAGGCGCAATCGCTCGCTGTGGCGTGGCAGGTGTACCAGATGACCCACAAGGCCATCGACCTGGGCTACACGGGCCTGGCGCTGTTTCTGCCCGGACTTCTGTTCATCCTGCCCTCAGGCCATGTGGCGGACCGCTTCGACCGGCGGCAAGTGATCATGGTCTGCTACTCGCTGCAGTGCGTGTGCACGCTTACGCTATTTCTCTTTGCCTGGCATGGTTTACGGACGGTTTGGCCGATCTACACCGTGCTGTTCTTTATCGGCACGGGCAGGTCGTTCAGCGGGCCGGCGGCCTCGGCGCTGATTCCGCACCTGGTGCCGACGGAACACTTTGTCAATGCGGTCACGTGGGGAGCGACGATCTTCCAGATAGCGAACATTACCGGGCCGGCGCTGGGCGGCGTGCTGTTCACGCTGCCGATACACCATCGGGTGGCCGGAGCGGCGGCGGTGTATCTCTTTACGCTGATATCGCTGATGTGGTTTCTGGTGCTGGTGAGTTCTCTATCTGTGCGGCCGGGCCGCATGGAGCACCGGGCGACGTCCATGGAAGTGATTCTGGCGGGGTTTCACTACGTGGCGCGGACGCCGATTCTGCTGGGGTCGATTTCTCTTGATCTGTTTGCCGTGCTGCTGGGCGGGGCGGTGTCGCTGATGCCGATTTTTGCCCAGGACATTCTGCACGCCGGACCACGGGGGCTGGGGCTGTTGAGGGCGGCGCCGGCGATCGGGGCGCTGCTGGTCTCGTTTTCGATGACATGGTGGCCGATCCAGCGGAAGGCCGGCGCGGTGATGTTTACCTGCGTAGGGATATTCGGCGCGTTCACCATCGTCTTCGGGTTGTCGCGCAGCCTGCCGCTCTCGCTGCTCGCGCTGTTTATCGTCGGAGCGGTGGACATGGTGAGCGTGGTGATCCGGTCATCGGTGCTGCAGCTGGGCACCCCTCCGGAAATGCGCGGACGGGTAAGCGCGGTCAATTCACTGTTTGTAGGGGCGTCGAACGAGCTGGGCGAATTTGAAAGCGGACTTACGGCGCAGTGGTGGGGCGCGGTGCGGGCCGTGGTCATCGGCGGTATCGGCTCGCTGGCGGTGACTGGGATATGGAGCTTCCTCTTCCCGGCGCTGCGGAATGCTGACCAGCTCACTCCCGAGGCGCTGTTGAATGTCGAGGTGGAGCAGCTGGGCCAGGAGGTGCGGCAGCTGTAAGCCGCATCGAAAGAAGCAGGGAGATACAGCAATGAAAACCTGGCAGGCGATGGGGCTTCTCACACTGGTTGTGCTGCTGGCGGCGGGTGGATACCTCGCGTACGTCTTTCATGAGCGCAATGAGCCGGGGGTGCAGAAGGCGCAGGCTCCGGAGCCTCCGGTGACCGACGACGAGGTGGTGCAGCCGCGCAAGATGTATATCGCGACGCTGAAAGACGCGAAGGACCTTGTCGGCAAGACGGTGTGGGTGCAGTCTGGGTATGCGCTGGATTATTATCCCTTCGCGGCGGGCCGAGTGGAGTTTGCGCATCCGGCGGGCGTGCTGCCGAGCGTGCAGCAACTGACGATCGGGCAGATCATGACGGAGAAGGCGCCGGCGGATCTAGCAATGCGGGTTCCGATCGGGGACAAGCAGGTGTTTGCGGTGTTCAAGATGCCGGGCGACGAGAAGGAATACGCGACGGCGATCGGCACGATCAAGGGAACGGACGAGACGTATTACGCCGACCAGATGTTCTACTACGACGATCCGCACCAGCTATATAAGCACTGGCAGCCAGACGTATGGCAGGCGGTGGACGAGCACAAGCCGAAGCCGGGCATGAACGAACTGCAGGTGGCGATGGCGTTGGGGACGATCCAGCAATCGCAGTCGTCGGATATCGGGAATCGCACGGTGACCTATGACGCGGACGGTAAGAAGTGGTCGGTGAGTTTTGTGAAAGACAAGGCGACAACGGTGACTCCGGAGTAGGTATGGCGGTGGTATTTACAACCTCGTACGTGGAGGATGCGAAGGCGATCTTTCACCAGTACAAGCGACTGGCGGAAGGTGCGATGGCCCAGATGGCCGACGGGCAGCTGACGGCGACGCTCGATCCGGAGATGAACTGCATTGCCCAGATCGTGAAACACATGTCGGGCAATATGCGCTCGCGCTGGACGGATTTTCTGACGAGTGACGGCGAGAAGCCGACGCGAAATCGCGACAGTGAGTTTGAGCGGCCCCCGGCAACGCGGGCGGAGTTGATGGCGCTGTGGGAACAGGGCTGGGGATGCCTGTTCAGTGCGCTGGACGGGCTGACCGATGCGGATCTGGGGCGCACGATCACGATCCGCGGCGAGGCGCACTCGGTGATGCAGGCGATTAACCGGCAGGTGGGGCATTACTCGTACCACTGCGGGCAGATTGTTTTTCTCGCCAAGCATCTGCATTCGGCGGACTGGAAGAGCCTGAGCGTGCCGAGAAAGATGTCTGACGACTTCAACCGGCGAGTGCTGGCCGGAGAAGCCAGTCAGCGGTAGGGCATTGAACCCAGGTCCCAGAAGCGGGACCTGGGGAACCCGTCTCCACGGTGAGTCTTCAGGCGCGAAAGGTGAGCCGGCTGGGGCTGCCACCGAAGAGAAGCTGGCCGACCCGGGCGAAGAATCCTCCAGGGGAAGCTGACACTCCCGGTGGTCCGGCGGTGAGGCTGCGGGCGGGAATCAGCTCCGATCTTTGTTCCGACTTCTGTTCGATGAGGGCGAGCGTGTGATGCACCTGGGCGCGCAGTTTTTCTACCTCGAGTGCGCACTGGCGCAGATAGGCTGAGACGGAGAGACCAGCTTCGGCGGCGCGGGCTTTGATGAGAGCCTGCTCAGAGGCGGCAACGCGCAGCGTCATCGACACCTGGCGCTCGCTTTTCGGCGGGGCAGGCCATACGAGGGCAAGCGGCCCAAGGTCCGGGTTGGGGTCGGGTTCGTCGGGAAGGGCTTCGGCGAGCACGGTTCCGAATGCTGGTGCGACGGATTTTTCCGGCGGAGCCGTTGTGTGCACTGGAGATCCGGCGCTGCTGAGGCTCAGCTTGTCGGGCTGAATGGCCTCGGCATTGAACGCCTCCGGAGTGGGGAACGCCTCCGGTGTGGGCTCTTCCTGAGTGACTGCCGAAACTGAATGCCCGTCCGCACTGGTCGGGATTTCTTCTGTCGAGTCACGAATTACGGATGGCTGGGTGCGGGCTTGCCAGCGGTAGCGGCTGGATTCAAGCGCCTCTTCGTAGGAGAGCTCGCGTACGCCGTCGGGGAGAACGCCGGCCTTCTTTGGGGCGGCCTTCTGGGTCGTCTTGCCCGTCGCCTTGCGGGTGGCCGACCAGGCCTGGAAGCGGCCTAGCACGGCGTCAATGTCCTCCGGCGGTTTCGCGGCGGTCGCTGTCGAAGGCTGCATCGGGATTGCCTCTGTGCGTGAGCATACGACGGCAGTGCGATGGCAATCAGCAGCTAGGGATGGCTTGAGTGGGGCAATTTCCCGATTCCGGTGCGCCGCGCTCTAACGGTCTCATCCTGGAACAGCGCGGGAAGATTCGGCTCATCCGGTATTGCGCAAGCCGGCGGAAATGCCGTTGATGGTGCCGGCGATGGCGCGGTTGACGGCGTCAGTGTCTTCGCCGGCGCGCTTGCGGCGGAGCAGGTCGACCTGGATGAGGCTCATGGGGTCGACGTAGGGATTGCGCAGGCGGATGGAACGGGCGAGGACCTGGTTTTTTTCGAGCAGCTCGCGTTGGCCGGTGATGGCGAGGACGGCGGAGAGGGTTCGCTCGAACTCGCCCTTCAGCTTGGAGAAGACGCGGTCGCGGAGGCCGGCATCGGGGACGAGCGAGGCGTAGAGCGAGGCGATGCCGAGGTCGGCCTTGGCCAGCGCCATTTCGACGTTGCGGACGAGGTCGATGAAGAGCGGGAACTCGGCCATCATGGCGCGAAGGAGGTTTATGCCGCCGGGCTGCTTTGCGTGTTCGCCGATGGCATAGCCGACGCCGAACCAGGCGGGGATGAGCAGGCGGGACTGCGTCCATCCGAAAACCCAGGGGATGGCGCGCAGGCTGGCGAAGCTGGCTTTTCCGCCACGGCGCGAGGGGCGAGAGCCGATCTTGGCGTGTTCGAGCTCGGCTACGGGAGTGGCGAGCTCGAAGTACGGGAGAACTTCGGGGTCGTCGATGATGTTGGCGCGATAGAAATCGAAGGCGGTTGCGGAGAGCGCGTCGAAGGCCGCCTCCCACTCGGGCAGGAGGACGCCCGACTGGTGGCCCTTGGGATCGCGGGCATTGGGGCGGGCGAGCGCGTCTAGGGAAGCGGCGATCATCAGTTCTAAATTGCGCTCGGCGAGGACCACGTCGGAGTACTTCCAGTTGAGGACTTCGCCCTGTTCGGTGATGCGGATCTGGCCGTCGAAGGCTCCGACGGGCTGCGCGTAGATGGAACGATGGGTGGGGCCGCCGCCGCGTCCGACGGTGCCTCCGCGACCGTGGAAGAGGCGCAGCTTGATGCCGCACTCGCGGGCGACTTCGTGCAGGGCGCGGTGGGCGCGGAAGATCTCCCAGGTGCTGGTGAGCATGCCGCCGTCCTTGTTGGAGTCGGAGTAGCCGAGCATGACTTCCTGGGTGTTTTCCCAGCTTTCGAGGAGCTTGCGGTAGTCGGGCGCGGTCCAGAGTTTGCGGCAGACAGCCGGGGCGTTCTGCAAGTCCTCAATGGATTCGAAAAGCGGGACAGGCATGAGGCCGGGATCGCGGCCGCTAGCGGCGACTTCTACGCCTCCCAGGCGCGCGAGCCAGACGACGGCAAGCACGTCTTCGGCGGTGGAGGCTCCGCTGATGACGTACTGGCGGATGGTCTCCGGGCTGCATCCGGCTTTTACCTCGGCGACGGCGCGGAGGGTCTCGATGACGTCGCGGGTCTCGGCGTTGAGCGAGCCGGGGACGTTGCCGGCGTTTTCTCCGCACCATGCGGAGGCTTCTTCGAGGGCCTTCCGGTGAATGCGGGCGTGCTGGCGGACGTCGAGGGTGTGGAGGTGGAGTCCGAAGGTGCGGACGAGCAGGATGAGCGGGTCGACGAGAGCCTGGGCGAGACGCAGGCCATTGTTGTCAGCGAGGCTGCGGCGCAGGATTTCGAGATCGTGTTGGAACTCGGCGGCTGAGCAGTAGGCAGGGAGCGAGGTGAGCAATGCTTCGAGGCTCTCGGCGTCGGCGATGCGCTGGCCGGCGGTGCGCAGCATGCGGGCGTGGACGCAGACCAGGAAGCGGCGGTAGAGCTCGAACTGGAAATGGCCGCCGAAGACCTGCGACGCGCTGATTTGTAACGTGTTCAGATACGAATCGAGCTGGGAGCGAAGCTCGGCGCTCACCGGCAATTGCTGGGCGGAGGTGGTGAGCAGGTCGATGGCAAGTTGCAGGCGATGGTCGTAATAGGCGAGCAGACGGGATTTGGCGTCGCGGATGGCTTCTCTTGTAACGTCGGGAGTTACAAATGGATTGCCGTCGCGGTCGCCGCCGATCCAGGAGCCGAAGCCAAGCAGCAGGGGCAGCTCGGAGATGTCGATGTCGACGCCGTACTCGCTTTTGAGGGCGGCTGAGACTTCCTGGTAGAGGCCGGGGAGGGTTTCGAAGATGGAGACTTCGTAGTAATCGAGTCCCATCTTGATCTCGTCGGCGACTTTGGGGCGGCTGCTGCGTACTTCGTCGGTCTGCCAGAGCGCGGTGATCTCGGCGACGAGGGATTCTTCGAGAGCGGCGAGCTGCTCGTCGGGGATGGGGATGCGGTCGAGGCGCTCGAGGAATTCTCCGATGCGGCGCCGTTTTGTCAGAACCGAGCGGCGGGCGATTTCCGTGGGGTGCGCGGTGAAGACCGGGACGATGAAGATTTGCTGCAGCCAGCCAAGGGCCTCTTCGGCGGAGATGCCGACACGATGCATCGCGCGTAGGGTTCCGCGGAGCGAGCCGCGCTGGGCGACGGTTTCTCCGCTGAGCTGGAGGGAGAGACGGCGGCGCTTGCGGTGGTTGGTCTCGGCGAGGTTGATGAGCTCGAAGTAGAAGGCGAAGGCGCGGCTCAACTGATAGGCCTGGTCGACCGGCATGGTGTTAGCGCCAAGAACCGCGAGTTGAAGCAGATCTTCCGCCTCTTTTATTGATCCTTCGGCCAAAGCTTCGCGGCGGCGGATGGCGGAGAGGCGCAGCTCTTCAACCTTTTCAAAGAGCGCGTCTCCGGCCTGCTCGCGCAGGACTTCACCCAGCAGCATGCCAAGCGAGCGCACGTCGCGGCGCAGAGGCGCTTCTTTGAGGTCTCCCGTGCGCGCTTCGAGTTCGGCGAGGCGCTCGGACCAGCTGTCGGGCTTCCAGAGTGGTGGCATCACTACCGATTATGCCTCACCGAGCGGCAGCCTCCGGCGGCGCCTGGGGGGGGACTGGCCGTCCAGGCAAACCGCGCCTTCGGCACAAAAATCCTGAGCCCTGCCCTAAAGCTCTGCTATTGTGCCTTCATGTTCACGGTTCGCCAAAGAGTCGGGCGTGATGGTCGTGTTCTCTCTAAAAGAAAGACGGTCGAATTTGGCTTGGCGTGGTCCGTGATCTTCACCCCGCTGTTTTTTCTGGCTGCCGGATTGTCGATTCCATATGGATTTGTCGCTAACTATGTAATGAAACGAAGGGAACGGCAATTCAGGCGAGACATGGAGCGCCTGGGGAGGACCATGGCTTGGGTAGAATTTGTTCGAGAATCGGGCGCAGAAGATGGAACCCTGATTGTCGACATCGATTCACTCAAAGGCCCGGTTCGATGGTGGTGGACATCTGAAAATCTTTCGGGTCTATCGATGGACTCAGCAAAACTTCGTCTTGCTGACCTGATCGGAAAAGACGGAAACGCTGTGTTAATCGTGGGAAACCGAGACAAAGCCGAGGCGAATGCGGTACGAAGGAAGCTGCGCTGGATGGAACTGGGACCCAAACATCGCTACCGAGCCAGAACAAAAAGACACGTGCGGATATCCGATCAATCGGAGCCGGGCTTTCCGGCAGTTCCTCTCGAATGAACTAAGCCTCTTCTAACTGCATCGCCAGCTCTTCCCATTCATTAGTAAGAGCCGCGTGTTTTTCGCGCAGCTCGTCCAACTCGCGGGAGACGCGGGCGGTTTCTTCGGCGCTGACGAAGATGCCGAGGGCCTGCTCGGCGTTGCCGATGGAGGCTTCGAGGCGGGGGATTTCCTCTTCAACAAACTTGAGGCGATCCTGCATCTGCTTCAGCTTGATGGGATTCACGCGGCGGCCCGGCTCTTTTGCGGCGGGCTCAGGAGTGTGGCCGTTGGGAGTCGAAAGAACGGGCGCGGCGGGGCCTCTGCTGCGGCGGTTGCGGCGGCGAGCTCTTCGGCTCCGCCCTCCTTGCGCCAGAGGTAGTCTTCGTAGTTGCCGGGGTAGACGTTGACTTTGCCGTCGGCGACTTCGAAGACGCGCGTGGCGAGGCGGTCGATGAAGTAGCGGTCGTGGGAGACGAAGATGACGGTTCCGGTGAAGGAGTTGATGGCTTCGAGGAGGACGTCTTTGGCGCGCAGGTCGAGGTGGTTCGTCGGCTCGTCGAGCAGCAGGAAGTTCGCCGGGCTGACGAGGATCTTGGCCAGAGCGTAACGGTTGCGCTCGCCGCCGGAGAGAACGCCGAGGGTCTTGAAGACGTCGTCGCCGGAGAAGAGGAAGCAGCCGAGGAGGCTGCGCAGTTCGGCTTCCGGGACTTTGCGGGCGATGCCGCCGATGTCGTAGAGCATGTGCGCGCCGGGATCGAGAACCTTGTACTGATCCTGCGCGAAGTATTCGGCGAGGACGTTGTGGCCGAGCTTGAGAGTGCCACTGGTGGGCGAATCCTGACCGGAGAGCAGGCGGATGAGGGTGGACTTGCCGGCTCCGTTGACGCCGACGAGCGCGATGCGATCGCCGCGATCGATGGTGAAGCTTACGTCGTTGAGGACTTGCTTTGGGGCCGTAGCTCTTTGAGAGGCCGGAAACTTCGACGACGGTGCGGCCTGAAGGCGGTGGCTGCGGGAAGGTGAAGTGAATGATCGGCTCTTCGTTGGGGATCTCGATGCGCTCGATCTTTTCGAGCTCCTTGATGCGGCTCTGCACCTGCTTGGCCTTAGTGGCCTGGTAGCGGAAGCGGTTGATGAAGGCTTCGAGCTGCTCGATGCGCTCGCGCTGGTTGCGATAGGCGGCTTCGATCTGGGCGCGGCGCTCGGCTTTCTGCTGGAGGTACTTCTCGTAATTGCCGTGGTAGACGTGCAGGCCCTTGTTCCAGATCTCGATGATCTTGTCGACGGTGACGTCGAGGAAGTAGCGGTCGTGAGAGATGAGGATGTATCCGTTGGGATAGGTGCGCAGATAGTCCTCGAGCCAGTTGCGGGTTTCGAGGTCGAGATGGTTCGTCGGCTCGTCGAGCAGAAGCAGGCTGGGCTTTTGCAGCAGCAATTTGGCGAGGGCGATGCGCATCTGCCATCCGCCGGAAAACTCTTCAGTCCGGCGACGCCAGTCTTCTTTCGAGAACCCGAGGCCGGTGAGGACGGTCCCGACTTGCGCGTCCAATGCGTAACCGTCGTGGGCACGAAATCTGGAGTCGATCTCGGAGAAGCGGTCGGCAGCGGCGGCGTAGGCGTCGCTTTCCGGGTCGAGTTCGGAGAGCGCGGCGGCGACCGTCTCCATCTCTTTTTCGAGGCCGAGAAGCTCGTCGAAGACAGACAGGCATTCGTCGAAGACGGTGCGGCCCGAGAGCGCGAGGCCGTCCTGCGGGAGGTATCCGATGCTCATGCCGCGGGTGCGCTGGACCTGGCCGTAGTCGAGGCCGTCGAGGCCGGCGAGGACCTTCATCAACGTGGATTTGCCGGTGCCGTTGGCACCGACCAGAGCGGTCTTCTCGTTCGGGGTGATCAGCCAGTTGGCGTTCTGGAAAAGCAGTTTCGGGCCAAATCGCTTGCCCGCATCGGCGAGTTGCAGCATAGAATCTATTTTAACGGGGGACTGCGCGTCCAGCGATCCGCGCCTTCGGCGCCATATAAAGAGGGCGCCCGTTGGTATCGGAGAAGCGTTTTTCGAACGGTATGTCGCTACGTCGCTGACTTGGTGGCCTGCGGTTTCGGTTGTTTTCTCGTCGTCGCGCTCGTCGCAGCGGGCACGGTTTTCTTGGCCTGCTTCTTCGCGGACTTGTTTAGTTTTACCGGCGCGCTCTTTTTCACCGGAACCTTGCGGGCAATTTTCAGTTCTTCCCAGTCTTTCTCGGTCTGGTCGGCGTAGGCGTCGGCGAAGCGCATGATGGCCTCGCCGAATCGCTCGCCGTTGCCGATGTAGCCGGCGAGAACGCAGGAATCTCCGGAGCGGGAGTGGCCTCGGGCAAGCAGTTCGCCGCACATCTCGGCATATTCGACGAGACCTTCGCCGGCGAGGTCTTCGATCTCGATACTGCCCTTGTGGTCGTTCAACTGCCGGACCTCGTAGTGACGGTTGGCGATGGATGTCCACCCGAGGAATGGGTCGGACTGAAACTGCATGGCGCGCTGTCCGTTGACGACGCGCTGCCCCTGGTGTGAAGCCAGGTCGGGAGCGACGTAGGGCGCATAGGCGGAGCCGGGCTGTTCCTTGATCTGCAGGAAGAGCGGATCGCTGAGGCCGTTGCCCTCGAAATAGACGACGTAGTCGCGCAGGCCGACCGAGCCGGTGCCGACGACTTTGAAGGCGACGTCGATGGGGTAATACTGCGCGAGGAAGTGGCGGCGTTCGGGCTGGAGGGTCTGGTTATATTCAACCAGCGAAGCCAGGACGGCGCGGCGCTGGGCGGCGTTCACCCTGGACAGCAGAGGCGGCTGATCTTTGAACCTGCGCTTTTCGGCGGGGGCGTTTGCCGGCGTGGTCAACTGCTCGAGATTGTGCACTGGGGTGCTGCGTTCGGCCTTCAGAAGCGCCTTGGATACAGGGCTGATGCGCTGCAGGCGATGGACCTGATAACGCGCCATTTCCGTTACCGGCATGCGCGAGAAGATGTCGATGAATCTCCGATAGCGCTCGGTGAAGGCGAGGACTGCCTCTTCGCAGGCCGACTTCTTCGCGGCCAGGGCGCGGCCGGCCAGGGTGAGGCTGGTGGCGAGCCGCTTCAGATCCCACTCGAAGGGAGCGCGGACGGTCTCATCGAAGTCGTTGATGTCGAAGACGAGGCGGCCGTCGGGCGCGGCGAATGCGCCGAGGTTGCGGACGTGGGCGTCTCCGCAGATCTGGTTAATGATGCCGGTGTTGGGCAGGGTGGAGAGATCGGCGGCCATGACGGGCACGGCTCCGCGAAAGTAGCCGAAGGGAGACTGGAGCATGCGCTCATACTTGAGCGTGATGAGCTGCGGGATGCGGCCGCGCATCGATTCCTGCATGAGTTCGAGGGGCCCGCGACGGCGGCTTTCGGGTTTCCACTGCGAGTGTTCCTGGCGGGCAAGCTGTTTACGGCGGGCGCGCCCCAGCGCGCGACGTTCCTGCGGAGCGGGGAAATGAGTCATTTGTTTTGGCGACGATACATTCTTCGCGGCGTCATGACAAGGTGGGGCGGCTTCCCGCCGACTGAATCTGGGCGTTGATGGCGGCGAGAGTTGCGCCATCGAGCGGAGGCATCGCGCCTCGTTGCGAGGCTACCCATCCGCCCCAGCGATTGCCGGCCTCGTTCATTTCCGGGAGGGAAGCGCCGCGCAGGTAAGCGTGGACGATGGCGGCAGTGAAGGCATCGCCCGCGCCAACGGTGTCGGCTACCTTGGTCGGCACTCCGGGATGGCGATGGAAGCTGTCGCGCGTGGCGAGGAGGCTGCCTTCGCCGCCCATAGTGATGGCGACGAGCTGGATGGGATATTTCCGCAGAAGGCTGCGCGCCGCGGCGAGGAGGCCGGCTTCGCCTCGATCCTTGGGGCGTGCTATGCCGAGCATGGGCAGGACTTCCGGCACTTCAACTTCGTTCAGCTTGAAGATGGTGGCAGAGGTCAGCGAGGAGTCGACGATGTCGACGCTGAAGAATGGCGGGCGCAGATTTACGTCGAAGACGCGAACGCATTCGGGGCGGGTTGCTGACAGGAAGTCGCGGATGGTAGCGCGGGAGGCTGAGTTGCGCTGGGCGAGCGAACCGAAGCAGACGGCATCGGCGGACTGCGCGAGCGAACGCCATTCCGGTGTCCACTCCATGAAGTCCCAGGCGGCGGGCTCGTGAATGATGTAGTGGGGTTCGTTGCCGCGGATTTCGACGCCAACGGTGCCTGTGGGGTGCACGGGATCGGTCTGCAGGAGAGAGACGTCGGCGGGGAAGGCCTTCAGAACCTGGCGCGCTTCGGCTGCGAGTGGGTCATTGCCGAGGCGGCTGGCAATGACGGCGCGATTTCCCAGCCGCGACGACATGACAGTAAAATTCGCGGGCGCCCCGCCCAGACGTTTGCCGGAAGGCAGGAGGTCCCAGAGCAGTTCACCGAGGCCAACGATCACTTTCTGCATCTTTGCCGCCCTTCGAAATCTGCGACGTGAGCATGGTAAACCAACGCGGAGACGTACAATCGCGTCTAATTTCGAGATAAACCTGGTGGACAACTGGGAAGGGGAAGAGTAAGTGGCAGAAACATCAGACGTGGCAGTCCGGCCACGCCGATCGCGCGGGGTCCGGATCATGGTGTGGATTGCCTTCGTCGTATTTCTCATAGCCGCTGGCTTGTTTACTGTTGCGGCTATCTATTTCCGGCGTGCGGCGCCCATCCTGCGCGCCCGCGTGATTGAGACGCTTTCGACGCGCTTTGACAGCCGCGTAGAGCTGGCGACCTTCGATGTGTCGGTGTTTCACGGCTTCGAGGTGAGCGGCGGCGGGCTGAAGCTGTATCCCAGGCATCTGGATATGCAGCAGCCGCTTTTTTCGGTTGACAAGTTTTCCTTCCGGACGGGCTGGCGCGATCTTCTGCGCACGCCGATGCATATCGGACAGGTGCAGATATCGGGGCTGGGCATCAATCTGCCGCCCAAGGAGCAGCGGCACGATATTCCCAAGCTCAACCAGGGGAACTCCGGGTCGGGGAAGATTCAGATCCTGGTGGATGAATTGCTGATCGATAATGCGAAGCTGATTCTGGGGACTAGCAAGCCGGGAAAGGTGCCGCTGGACTTTGAGATCAGCAAGCTGCAGATGACGTCGGTAGGCGCAAACCAGCCGATGCACTTCCACGCCATTCTGACGAATCCCAAACCGGTGGGGAATATCGACTCTACGGGCTACTTCGGACCCTATAACACGCACAGCCCGGGCGACTCGCCGGTGCGCGGCAAATACAGCTTCAGCCATGCGAACCTGGGACCGCTGAAGGGTATCGCGGGCATTCTATCTTCTACGGGCGTTTACCAGGGCGTGCTCAATAACATTGTGGTGGACGGGGAGACGGATACGCCGGACTTCCGACTGGATTCGGCGAACTATCCGATGCCGCTGCACACAAAATTTCATGCGATTGTCGACGGCACAAACGGCGACACGTTTTTGAAGCCGGTCGATGCCATGCTGGCGAATTCGCATATTGTGGCTTCGGGGTATGTCGTCCGGGCGCAAGGCATGCCCGGCCATGACATCTCGCTGGATGTGACCGTCTCGCCAGCGCGTATTGACGACATGCTCAAGCTGGGCGTCAAGACAAAACCGCCAGTGATGACAGGCGATCTGGTGATGCACACGAAGTTCCACTTGCCGCCGGGACAGGGGACAGTGCTCGACCGGCTTCACCTCAAAGGAGATTTCGAGATCACCAATGTGCATTTTACGAGTGACAAGATTCAGGACAAAGTCGACGAACTGAGCCTGCGCGGCCAGGGAAAGCCGAAGGAGGCGAAGGAGGTCAAGGAGGCCAAGGAAGATCATCCCGATATTGCCTCGGAGATGCGGGGCAACTTTGAGATGGGCGACCAGAAGATTACGATTTCGGATCTGGACTACCGCGTGCCTGGCGCCGAGGTGGCGATGAATGGGGTGTACACGCTGGATGGAAATACCTTCGACTTTCATGGCGTGGCGCGGATGCAGGCGAAGCTGTCAGAGATGGTGACGGGATGGAAGTCATGGGCTCTGAAGCTGGCCGATCCGCTGTTCATGAAGCATGGAGCGGGGACCGAAGTTCCGATTGAGGTGACGGGCACGCGCTCAGAGCCGCACTTTGGCGTGGAGATGGATAAGGTATTCGGGCACAAGGATAAGAACCAGAACAACGGAGCTAAGGATCAGGGGCAGACGCCGGCGCAGCCGGCTCCGCAGTAGATCACGCTGCGGTTGGGTCGGGTTTATACTTATTCAAAGAATGTCGAAACACAGAACTTCCACAGCCGCCGGGTCTGGCGGCAATTTCGTCTCCGCTCAAGCTGATCAGGCCCGCTCGCCGCGTATCCGCTCCACTACTGTGCTTTGTGTCCGCCGTAACGGCAGCGTCGTAATGGCCGCTGACGGGCAGGTCACGCTGGGCGAATCGGTGATCAAACACTCGGCACGCAAGATCCGCCGGCTCTATCAGGACAAGATTCTTGCCGGCTTTGCCGGGTCCACGGCCGACGCGTTCTCACTCTTCAGCCGCTTTGAAGGTAAGCTGGAGCAGTACGCTGGCAACCTGGGCCGCTCCGCAGTCGAGCTGGCCAAGGACTGGCGCACGGACAAGATGTTGCGCAACCTGGAAGCTCTGCTGATCGTTTCCGACCCGGCACAGACCTTCCTGATCAGCGGCTCGGGGGATGTGATTGAGCCGGATGAGGGAATTGCGGCGATCGGCAGCGGCGGGTCTTATGCGTTAGCGTCGGCGCGAGCCCTGATGGAAAACACAGATCTGCCGGCGCGCGATATTGCCGAGAAGTCGCTGCGTATCGCGGGGCAAATCTGCATTTACACCAACGACCAGATCACGATTGAAGAGCTGCACGCCTGAGGGCGGCCGCAAAAGAACGCCCGCCCGAAAGGAGCAGGCACTATGGCTATTTATTTACCCGGAACCGCTGAAGACCAGGAACTCGCGCTTGAGGATCTGACGCCTCGAGAGATCGTTGCCGAGCTCGACAAATATGTCGTCGGACAGAATGCCGCCAAGCGCGCAGTTGCTATCGCGCTGCGTAATCGCATGCGCCGGCAGAAGCTTCCGCCCGATCTCGCCGACGAGATCATGCCCAAGAACATCATCATGATCGGGCCCACCGGCGTGGGCAAGACGGAGATTGCGCGGCGGCTGGCAAAACTGACCAATTCGCCATTCCTCAAGGTGGAGGCCTCGAAGTTTACCGAGGTTGGGTATGTGGGGCGGGACGTCGAGTCGATGGTCCGCGACCTAGTCGAGATCGCCATCGACATGGTGCGCGAAGAGAAGCTCGAAGAGGTTGAAGACAAGGCCGAGTTGAATGCAGAGGAGCGGCTGCTGGACCTGCTGCTGCCGCCTCCAACGCCTGCTCCGGCGTCGTCATCGACGGCCAGCTCGGGATCGACTTCGGGTCCCCATGTCATCGAGGGCCACACGCTCAGCTTCCCGGCTGCGAGCGGCGATGCGCAGCAGAATTCGCATGGACGGACGCGGGAAAAGCTGCGGCAACAGTTCCGCGAGGGCAAGCTGGACGACCGGACGGTAGAGATCGATGTCCGCGAGCGGAATACGCCGTCGTTCGAAATTATTTCGAACCAGGGCGTCGAGGAGATGGACATCAACCTCAAGGATGTCCTGCCGAATCTTTTTGGCCAACGCACGAAGAAACGCAAGATGAAGGTCGCCGAGGCTTTCGAGTACCTGGTGCAGGAAGAAGAGGGGCGCCTGATCGATATGGACCAGGTGACGCGCCTGGCGGTTGATCGCGTGGAGAACTCGGGCATCGTGTTTCTGGATGAGATCGACAAGATTGCCGGCCGGGAAGGCGGGCACGGTCCGGATGTGTCGCGCGAGGGCGTGCAGCGGGATATTCTGCCCATCGTCGAAGGGACCACGGTCAATACACGATACGGCATGGTGCGGACGGATTTCATTCTGTTTATCGCCGCCGGAGCCTTCCACGTCTCGAAGCCGAGCGACCTGATTCCCGAGCTGCAGGGACGGTTTCCGATTCGCGTGGAGCTGCATTCGCTCACGGTGGAAGACTTTATCCGCATCCTCACCGAGCCGAAGTCGTCGCTGACGAAACAGTCGACGGCGCTGCTGGAGACCGAAGGGCTGAAGCTGGAGTTCACGCGCGAGGCACTGGAAGAGATGGCGCAGTTCGCGTTTCGGGTGAATGAAACGACGGAGAATATCGGTGCGCGGCGTCTGCACACGATCATGGAACGGGTGCTCGACGAGATCAGCTTCCTTGCCCCAGACCTGACCAAGGCACAGCCGCAGAGCGAGGGCAATGTGCTGCAACTGGCAGCAGCTACGGACTTCGGAGCGACCGTGCCTTTGCCGATCAGCGAGCGGCAGACTGCCGATGGCGGCTCCGAAAAAGTGGTGGTGATCGATCCTGAGTATGTGCGCCAGATGGTGGCGTCGATTGTGAAGGATCAGGATCTGTCGCGGTACATTTTGTAGAAGAAAAGCCCCGAATCCGGAGTGCGGTTATGAAGAGACGCGTGGCTTCCGCGGCGTTTCTGGGAACCGGCATAGCGATTGTGGCGCTGGTTCTGGTGCTTAACGCCAACTCAATCGGCAGAAGTGTGCCTCTTCCGAGCCCTCCGCCGGTCCTGGTTAATCCCTGTCTGATTACTACGGATGTCAACCGGCTTGCTGCCTTCTACGCACAGGTCCTGGCCATCGAACCGCACAAAGACGGCGCCGATTACGTCGAATTTCGCACCAGCAGAGGAGTGCTGGCATTGTTTTCGGCCAATGCGCAGGAGAAGTACATTCCCGGTTCGGCGCGACCAGGAGAAAATCATAGCCTGGTTCTCGAGTTCGAGGTGGACGATGTCGATCGTGAATATGCGCGGCTGCACGACCTTGTGAAGACGTGGGTTAAGGAGCCGAGCACTCAGCCGTGGGGCACTCGTTCCGCCTATTTTCGGGATCCAGACGGCAACCTCGTCGATTTGTTCACGGTCGTGAAGAAGTCGCAGGCGTCGCGCTAAGGGTCTTTCGCCCCGCCTACATTACGTGCAGGGGCGCGCCCATCCGATCGAGTTCTCCTCTTACTTTGGTAAGGCCGTACATGTAGCTCTCGAAGTCTTCGGCGAGCCGCCCGAAGAAAGGAGCTTCGTTCTGGTATTCGAAAAGATTGAACTGGGAGACGATGTAATAGCTCTCCTTGCCGGTGCGAACCATTTCGAGGAAGCTGGTATCGCCCGCGAATTTTGAGCGCTGCACAGCTTCGGGATACATTCCGGTGGAGAACAGGGCGTAATCGCCGATGTGCTTGCGCACCTTACGCTCGGTGTCGAAAGAAGGCGCACTTCCATTGATCGGGTCGGAGGCAGCCAGCATCTGGGAAACATCTTTTACCGGACGGCCGTCTGAATCACGGATGCAGTAGAGATTTTCAACGACGCAGAATTCGGTAAGGAGATCGGCGACGTATGAAGTGACTTCCCGATCGTGAACGCCAAGGTGTTCTGCGTAGCACTCTGAAACGGTGCGATGAAAGAGCTGACGAAGCGCGTGTTCTTCGGGAATCATTTTGCCCTCCCCGGTGCGTTCTGAATCGTTGGTTTTTGGGGCCCTATGCACTTGCTAGATGCTTAAGACGTCGGCAAGGTCAACCGCCATCTTTAACATCTTTGTGACAAATGTACGGAATTTGTTACGGCTGACAAGTCACCAATTGTGTTACACGGCCAATTTTCTGGCACTCGGGGGAGGCAAGTGCGAATGGTCCGGCGGCAAATCATTGAAATTAGCGCATATGAACAGGAATTCATGTCGTGTGTGCACTTACCGGGCTATCTTGGTCCGTTAGCAACTTCTCGCCCGCCGGCGAAATCTGAGAGGTTCAATGGCCAAGTCTTCCCCTTCCCACAGCGAGTCCAGCAAAAAGCATCACCCGAAACCGGGCAGCGGCAAATCCGGAGGCGGCAAGTCCGGAGTGGAGCGGCGCTGCGGCAACGCCCCAGCCGGTGTTTGCGCAGCCCATGCCGTCTCCAGACCCTACCGGCTTCAAACACCCGGTAACCGACCAGAGCTTTGCCGAGCTCACCAATCTCGAGCCGGTGCCGCAGCCTGCGGGCGGAGCTGTCGAGCCGGTTCTGACGCTTGCGCAGATTTACGGAAGCGCAGGCGCGGCGAAATCTGCGGCAATCCAGAAGAGCGGACAAATTGTTTTTCACGCGGTCGGGGACACCGGCAGTGTCGAAGGTCCTACGACCCAGTCGCTGGTAGCGGACAAGATGGTGTCGGATTTCACCGAGGCGAACCCCGCCGATGAGCCGTCGTTCTTCTATCACCTGGGCGACGTTGTCTACTACTTTGGCGAGGCGGCTTATTACTACGACCAGTTCTACGAGCCTTATCGCTCCTATCCGGCACCGATTCTCGGTATCCCCGGTAATCACGATGGTGTGGTCTACGCGAGCGATCCGGCTCCTACGCTCGCGGCCTTCCTGGCCAACTTTTGCGCCGCAGAGCCGGTAGTCACTCCCGATGCCGGCGGGCTGGTACGCACGGCCATGATTCAGCCCGGTGTTTATTACACCTTTGATGCGCCGTTTGTCCGGATCCTCGGCCTCTACAGTAACGTACTCGAGGATCCGGGTGTGATTTCCGACGAAGGGGGCATGAATACGGTCCTTGACAGCCGCCAAGTCGACTTCCTAACCGCTGCGCTCAATCGGGTCAAGAGCGAGAAGTACGCGGGCGCGGTCATTATCGCCGTTCATCATCCGCCCTTTAGTGGTGATTCCACCCACGGAGGCAGCCCGCAGATGCTGGCCGACATCGACAGTGCGTGCACGGCCGCCGGAGTCTGGCCGCACGCGGTCATCTCCGGCCACGTGCATAACTACGAGCGCTTCACACGCACGGTGAACAATATCGAGATCCCCTACGTCATAGCCGGCTGCGGAGGCCACACGCCGCTCTCGACTATGCGGGGAACCTACCGCACGCCTTACAAGATCGACAGCACGCTTACGCTTGAGAGCTACGATGATACGGACTTCGGCTATCTGCGGTTAGTGGTTACCGCAACCACGCTGACCATCGAGTTCCACCCCGAATCCGATGGCGGCGTCACCAAGACGCCGGATGACACGGTAACGGTGAACCTCGCGACTCGTGCTCTGAGCTAAAGAACCACGCGTTTCAATAGCTCACCGCCGCGCCACGAAGCGCGTTCGCCCATGCCGGCCAGCACCTATTGCATTCCCATAGGAATTGTGCGACACTCCTATGGCATAGCAATAGGAGGGGTTCGTGGGCAACAAAGCGGACGTCTGGCAGGGCACTCTGGCCCTGATGGTTCTGAAGACGCTGGAGACGATGGGGCCGCTGCACGGCTATGGCATTGCGCGCCGCATTGAACAGACCAGCGGCGACCTGCTCTCGCTCAACTACGGAACGCTCTATCCGGCGCTGCTCAAGCTGGAGCAGGAAGGCTATATCAAATCCAGCTGGGGCGCCTCCGAGAACAATCGCCGGGCGAAATATTACGAGCTGACCAAGGCCGGGCGCACGCAGGTCAAGAAAGAAGACGGCCGACTGGGAGCAGACCACTGCCATCCTGGCGCGGTTTCTTTCGCCCGCAGAGGAGGCGTGATGCCAACCCTGCCGAGGACGTTGCGGGCGTTGTGGCTGCGGGTTCGCGGGATGTTTGGCTCGGGCCGCGTCGGAGGCGACTTTGCGGCTGAGCTGGAGAGCCATCTGGCCATGGATATCGAGGACGGCGTGCGCGCCGGGCTGAGCCGTGAAGAGGCGAGGCGGCAAGCGCTGATCCGGCTGGGTGGAATGGAGCAGGCGAAAATTGCCCAGCGCGAGCGGCGCGGCTTGCCTGTAGTGGAGGCGCTGGGCCGAGATGTGGCGTATGGCGTACGCACGCTCAGGAAGAATCCCGGATTTGCCATAGTTTCGATTCTGGTGATCGCCATCGGGATCGGGGCGAATGCCGCACTCTTTACGGTGGTGCGTTCGGTGCTGTTGAGGCCTCTGCCGTTTGCCGATCCCAACCGGCTGGTCATGTTGTATGGCCAGGACGACCAAAATCCGAATGTACGTTATGTGGTCGCGGCCGGCGACTTCTACGAGTGGCAGAAGGCATCGCGTGGATTTGAGCAGATGGCCATCTGGCGCTGGTCGGGCTACAACCTCTCGGGTGACAGGAACGAACTGCCCGAAATGGTAACTGCTGTGTACAGTTCGTGGAATCTGTTCTCGACGCTCGGCGTGCAGCCGGTGTTGGGACGGTCGTTTGATGCGAACGACGATAAGGCAGGGGCAAGCCGCACGGTCATCCTTAACTGGAGCCTGTTCAAGCGGCGGTTCAATGGCGATCCGGCGATTGTAGGCAAGACCATCCGGCTCAATTCGCAAACGTACACCGTGGTGGGAGTGCTTCCCAGCTGGTTTACGTATCCCGATCCGGAAGTGCAGCTGTGGACTCCATACCGGCTTGAGGAAAATCCGCAAGACATCGCAAGTCACTTTAATCACATGGGACATGTGATCGCGCGGTTGAAGCCGGGCGTGAGTATCGAGCAGGCAACGCAGGAAGTCAGCGCCACGCAGCACCAGCTGTTTCTTCGCTACAACAATTCGGGGCCGGTCGCGGCAGGAGTGATCTCTCAATCGTCTGGTGAACGACATGTTCGGTGAGGTGAAGAAGCCGCTCTACATGCTGATGGGGGCTGTGGGATGCCTGCTGTTGATTGCCTGCCTGAATCTGTCGAACCTACTGGTGGCGCGCTCGGCGGCGCGGCGTAAGGAGATTGCGATTCGCACCGCCCTGGGCAGCAGCCGTATGCGCCTGTGCCGGGAGCAACTGACCGAGAGCCTGCTGATCTGCGTTGCGGGCGGTGCGGTCGGGATGGCGCTGGCGGTGTGGGCTACGCGCTGGCTGACGACACGGTGGGTGGATATGCCGCGCGCCGAAGCCGTGCATCCTGACGGCGTGGTCGTGGCCTTCGCGATAGGCATCACGCTGCTCACGGGAATTCTTGCAGGACTGCTGCCGGCGATTTCTTCCACGGGCAGCAGCGTCCTGGCGGCTCTGCAGGATGCCTCACGCAGCATCGGCGGGAGCGCTTCGCGAGCGGCGCTGCGCAAGACGCTGCTGATGGCAGAGATCGCATTGACCGTGGTTCTGCTGGTGTGCGCAGGTCTGTTGTTCAAGAGTTTTCTGCGGCTTCGGTCAGCCGACCTGGGTTGCCGGACCGACAACACGCTGACGATGAAGTATTTTCTGCGCCGGCCGAAGTATGCCCAGCCGGAGCAGATTGTGGCGTTTCATACCGGGCTACTCGAGAAGGTGCGTGCGCTCCCTGGGGTCGAGGGGGCCGGGCTGACGAATGTCGTGCCCGGGGACGGCTATTACGGCGACACGGGCATCAAGTTTCCCGAGCGTCCTCCGCTGCCGCCCAATGTTCATCAGCACGCAATGTACCGGACAGCCGATCCAGGATACTTTTCGGCGATGGGGATTCCGCTGGTCAGGGGGCGGGTGTTCACCGAGGACGAGCGGGGCATGACGAATGACAAGTACATCGTCATCAACCAGCAGTTTGCGCGCGAGTTTTTCCCGAACGAGGATGCGATCGGGAAGCACGTGTTTGTCAGTTGGGAGAGCGATCCGGGTGATGCTTATGAAGTGATCGGCATCGTGGGCGACACGCTTTACGCGCTGGACCAGCCGGTGAAGCCGATGATCTGGTTTCCGATTCTGTCTGGCAACCCGGTGGAGTCGGTCGATGTGATGCTGGTCGTTCATTCGCGCGGCGGCGATGTGACGTCTCTGGCGTTGCCAATTCAAAAGCTGATTGCGCAGATGGATCCGGATCTGCCGGTGTCGAAGGTTCTCACCATGGAGCAGATTGTGGGTGAGTCGACGGCTAATTCGAGCTTCAGCGCGACCCTGGTGCTGGCGTTTGCCGGCCTCTCGCTGCTGCTGGCCGCGGTCGGACTGTACGGAGTGCTCTCTTACCTGGTGACACAGCGCACGCCGGAGATCGGCATTCGTATCGCGCTGGGCGCGCGCCGCGGACAACTACTGCAACTGGTGATGCTTAATGGGTTGAGGCCTGCTCTCATCGGGCTGGTGCTGGGGATTGCGGGAAGCGTTGCCGCCACCCAGCTGATTCGATCGGTGCTATATGCAACGCGGCCACTTGATGCGGTCGTATTTGTATCCGTAATTGCGACATTACTGCTGGTCGCGGCGGTCGCTTGCCTCGTGCCTGCGTGGCGTGCAGCGCGAGTGGATCCAGTTCAGGCGCTGCGGGCGGAGTGATTCCATGAGGACATTGAAAGCGCTGTGGCGAAGGCTGAGAGGCGTGTTCTCCTCCGAAAGGGCCGAGCGGGACTTTGCCGATGAGCTCGACGCCCATGTGACGATGCACATCGAAGACGGCGTGCGTGCCGGGTTGAGCCGCGAAGAGGCACGGCGACAGGCGCTGATCCGGCTGGGCGGGCTAGAGCAGGCAAAGATCGCGCATCGAGAGCGCCGCAGTCTGCCCATGCTCGAGACGCTGGCGCAGGATGTGCGGTATGGCTTGCGGCTGTTGGGGAAGTCTCCGGGATTTGCGTGCGTGAGCGTGGTGACGCTAGCGTTGGGCATCGGCGCGACGACGGCGATCTTCTCTGTAGTGAAAGCAGTGTTGCTGAAGCACCTGCCGTACAAGGATCCGGGAAGCATTGTTGCCGTGTGGACGGCGAATCAGGCAAGCGGAGGGCAGCCACTGCCTTCCTCACCCGGCGACTTCGCGATCTGGAAGCAGAAGAGCGGCGTCTTCGAAGACATGGCTCCGTCATACGACGACGAGAAGACGCTGACTGGCGAAGGCGCGCCGCAGTTTCTGATTGGCTACGGCGTGTCGGCGAATTATCTCCGCATTCTCGGCGTTCAGCCGCAACTGGGACGCCTCTACACAGACGACGAGGACAAGCCCAAAGGTCCGGATGTCGCGCTGTTGAGCGATCATCTCTGGCGGACGACGTTCCATTCCGACCCGAGCGTGGTGGGCCGGGCGATCACTCTGGAGGGAAAGCCGTACACCGTTGTGGCCGTGATGCCGCGTAGCTTCGACTATCCATCGTCAGTCGAGATCTGGACGCCGGCGGCGATGGGTCCGTCCGACTTCGACGATTTCAAACATACATATGTGCGCATCCTCGCGCGGCTGAAGGCGGGTGTGACGCTGGCGGCCGCGGAGAAGGCAATGGATGCGCTCCAGGTACAGGTGGACGCTGCGCATCCGGATACCGACGGCGGCAATCGGGTCGTGCTGACTCCGCTGCGGGAGCAACTGACGGGCGATATTCGCAGGCCGCTCTTGATTCTGCTGGGTGCGGTGGCCATGGTGCTGCTGATCGCCTGCGCGAATACGGCAGGGCTGGCGCTTGCGCGGGATGCGGAACGGCAGAAGGAGATCGCTGTGCGACTGGCTCTGGGAGCCACGCGCTTGCGGCTGCTGCAGCAGTTTCTTACGGAAAGCCTGCTGCTGGCGGTGATGGGCGGGATCGGCGGAGTGCTGCTGGCGCTGGCGGGGACACGGCTACTCGTATGGCTGTTTCCCAACGATGTCGCCAATCTGCAGATCCCGAAGGTGACAGAGATTCCAGTCGATCACGGAGCGCTTCTGTTTGCGGCTGCGGTCACGCTGCTTACGGCGCTCCTGTTCGGAATTGCGCCGGTCCTCAAGGCCACGCAGGTGGAAGCCGGCGATTCGATGAAAGATGCGACGCGGGGAAGCACGGCGAGCAGGCACTCGAACCGCTCGCGCAACGCGATTGTCGTCGTGGAAGTGGCCTTGTCATTGATGCTGCTGGCATCGGCGGGTCTGGTGGTTGCGAGCTTTCAGCGGGTCATCAATGCAGACCTCGGGTTCGAGGCGGATCACCTTCTCTCCCTGCAGGTATTTTTGCCGCTGAACCGGTACCCCCGAGAGAATGCCGCGAAGACGAGTGCGCTTGTCGATGAAGTGGTGAAGAGAATGAATGCACTGCCTGGAGTGAGAGGTGCGGCGGCGACGAATTTTCTGCCGCTCACCGGCTTCTGGGGGGTGAGCAGCTTTCTGCTGCGCGGGCAGCCGGCTCAGAAGAATGGGCAGGGGCCGGAGGCTGATAGTCGCGTGATGACGCCGGAGTATCTACAGACGATGGGCATTCCACTTTTGCGTGGACGCGCTTTTACGAATGCAGATCGCGCGGGCTCTGCGCAGGTCGTGATGATCAACCAGACCTTCGCGAAAGAGTACCTCAAGGGCAAAGATCCCGTGGGTGAAGAGCTGAATCTGGGCAGCGCCGACAAGCCGGACTGGTGGCGGATTGTGGGCGTAACCGGCGACGTGAAGTCGTTCGGCCAGGATCAGCCGACACATGCCGACATCTATCGACCTCTGGATCAAAAGCCATTTCCGATCGTCGCGTTCGTGCTGCGGACGGAGAGCGATCCTGCGGTGATGGTGAAGGCTGCCGAGCAGGCGCTGTGGAGTGTGGATCCGGAACTGCCGGTATTTCGGGCGATTCCCATGGACATGCTTGCGAGCCAGACATTGGCCCTACGGCGGGCAAGCTCCGTGCTTATTTCGGGATTTGCAGTGCTGGCGCTGGTGCTGGCCTGCATCGGAATTTATGGAGTGATGGCGTATGCGGTGACGCAACGGACCCCCGAGATCGGCGTGCGCATGGCGCTCGGCGCACGGCGGGAACAGGTGCTGCGGATGATGCTGCTGCGCGGCCTTCGTCTGGCGGCGGTGGGCGTGGCGATCGGCGTGGCGGGAGCGCTCGCTTCGACGCGGCTACTGGCGAGCCTGCTGTTCGAAGTGGGCGCGATGAATCCGCTGGTCTTTGCGCTGGCTGCCGGGCTGATGCTGGCGGTGGCGCTTTTCGCGTCGTACCTGCCGGCACGGCGTGCGGCGGCAATCGATCCCATGCGGGCGTTGCGAGCTGAGTAGGAGGGAGGATGAAGAAGTTGCGGGCGCTGTTACTCCGGCTGCGTGGGATGTTCGGAGACCAGGGCGCGGATGGGGAATTTGCGGCGGAGCTGGACAGCCACATCGCGATGGACATTGAAGAAGGCGTTCGCGCCGGCCTGGGCAGAGAAGAGGCGAGGCGGCAGGCGCTGATCCGGCGCGGAGGACTGGAGCAGGCGAAGATCGCGCATCGCGAGCGGCGAGGGCTGCCGTTCCTTGAGACGCTGGGGCAAGATGTGGTCTATGGCCTGCGGGTGCTGCGGAAGAATCCGGGATTCACCGTTATTGCGATACTGACGCTCACGCTGGGCATCGGCGCGAATACGGCCCTGTTTTCGATTGTCAACGGAGTGCTGCTGAATCCATTGCCTTATCCGCGGCCGGATGAGTTAGTGACGGTGCACGCGAGCAAGCCGAATTTTGATACTGGCTCAGTTTCGTATCCCAACTTTCGCGACTGGCAGAGAGACAACCGGTCGCTCTCCGCGCTCGCGATCTCTCGTACCTACGGCTTCGTTCTGACCGGAGCGGGTGAGGCGGAGAACATACCGTCAGAGTTCGTCTCCTCGGAGTTTTTCCCGATACTGGGAGTGAAACCGATGTTGGGGCTTATGTTTGCTCCGGGAGAAGACGAAATCGGCCGCAGTCCGGTGGTATTGATCAGCGCCGGGTTCTGGGAGCGCAAATTCGGGTTGAAGCCCGACGTTCTGGGAAAGACGCTTACGCTCGATGGCCGTGATTTCACCATCGTCGGCGTGATTCCCAAAGACTTCAACTTGGCGGTGGGGAGTTTTCGCCCCAGCGAGATTTATGCGCCGATCGGGCAATGGGGAAACACGGCCCTGAAGGATCGAGCGGCCGGACTGGGCATTCATGGAATTGCCCGCCTCAAGCCGGGCGTCACGCTGGAGCAGGCGCAGGCGGACATGAATAATGTGTCCGATCGCCTGGCGGCGGCTTTTCCTGAGGAAGACCATGGCATTCGCGCCAAATTGATCCCGTTCCGCCAATCCATGGTCGGCGAGGTGCAGCCCATTCTTCTCGCTCTGCTCGCCGCGGTTGGCTTCGTTCTGCTGATCGCCTGCGTCAATGTTGCGAACCTGCTGCTGGCGCGATCGAACGCGCGGGCGCAGGAATTCGCGGTGCGGATCGCACTTGGTGCGGGGCGCGTGCGCGTGATCCGGCAGCTGCTGACGGAGAGCACAATGCTGGCAATAGCCGGCGGAGCGCTCGGATTGGCGCTGGCGAGCTGGGGCACGCGCGCCGCGCTCAAGCTGGCTCCCAGCAGACTGCCACGTGCATCGGAGATCCATTTGAGCGTGCCGGTGCTCGCGTTTACCCTGCTGCTTTCGCTGGCTGCCGGCATCCTATTCGGCCTGCTGCCGGCGCTGAAGATTTCCCGCGAGAATCTGCAGGACACGCTCAAGGAAGGCGGACGCGGGCCGACTGGAGCGCGCCAGGGAACGCAGCGTGCGCTGGTTGTTTTCGAAATGGCGACTGCGCTGGTGCTGCTGAGCGGTGCCGGGCTGATGATCCGCAGCATGGTGGCATTGTCGAAGGTTGACCCCGGCTTTCAGCCCCATGGTGTTCTTACTGTGAGCCTGGCAGCACCGCCGTCGCTGAAGGGAGCCCCGCAGATGCTGGTGCGCGCTTACTCCCGGGAGGTGGACCGCAGGATCGAGCAGACTCCGGGTGTGCGCGGGCGTGTCGCTGCTGTGGGGCGCGTTTCCGATGAACTACGACGACGAAGACCTTTTCTGGCTGGACGGGGAACCGAAACCGGCCAACCAGAATGACATGCATTGGGCGATCCGATACATCGTCGAGCCGGGCTATCTCAAAGCGATGGGCATTTCGCTGATCCGAGGGCGTTTTTTTAACGAGAACGACGATCAGCACTCGCCACGCGTGGTGGTGATCGACGACTTATTCGCGCGGAAGTTCTTCGGAACCGGGGATCCAATCGGAAAGCGGATTCATCTCGAGAATTTCGATGACGCGGCTACGGTGGTGGGCGTGGTCGGACACGTGAACCAGTGGGGACTGGACAGCGACACAACCAATCCGCTCCGTGCTGAGATCTACGAGTCGTTTGCACAACTACCGCCAATCCAGATTGCACGCATTCCCGACGGGGTCGGTGTAGTTGTCGGCTCTTCTCCTGATGCGTGGGCGCCGCTGAAGGGCATACGGGAATCGATGCGGCAGATGAACCGCGACGAGGTTGTCTACGACGTACGTTCGATGGACGAAATCATCGCGGATACGCTCGCCAGCAGACGCTTTTCGATGATTCTTCTCGCGGTGTTTGCGGCGCTTGCGTTGGTTCTGGCAATGGTGGGTATGTACGGAGTGATCTCCTACCTGGTGGGGCAGCGCACGCAGGAAATCGGTATCCGAATGGCGCTGGGTGCCGACCGGAGGAATATTCTGCGCTGGGTGATCGGCGAGGGCGGGCGGATGGCGCTTCTCGGGGCAGGCGTCGGCCTGGTTGCGGCACTGGCTTTGACGCAGATGCTGGCGCACTGGTCGCTGATCTATGGAGTGCACGCGTACGATCCGTGGACGATGGCGGCGGTGACGATTCTGCTGATGGCAGTGGCGCTGGTGGCGTCGTATATCCCGGCGATGCGCGCTACCCGCATCGACCCCATGCGCGCCCTGCGCAACGAGTAAAAAGGACGGGTGCCCCACCCTCGCCAACTCCGGGGGCACCCGCTCAAGCAAAGCGGAGGTAACGATGCCGCGCGGCAGAGCAGGTACGCCGCATCGACCCCATGAGCGTACTCGAGAAGAACGAACGGGGTTGTCAGGCCGATGTCATCTTTTTGTCGCCGCCGCGATCGATTATGGCCTGACAAAAACCCGCGCTTATAATGGGCTCCTTCAAACAGGAGTGCCATGGCTACGAACAGCTCGATCGGCGATCTCTGGCCGGCTCTTCCCTGGCGGGAGTGGGAAGCGACGGCGACGACGGTGCACATGTGGACGCAGATTGTGGGCAAGACGCGGCTTGCCCTTAGTCCCTTGCAGGCGCAGTGGTGGAATGTGCCCCTTTACGTGACCGCGCGCGGGCTGAGCACGGCGGCAATGCCGGTGCCTGACGGAGTGCTGGAGATCGAGTTTGATTTTGCCGGTGATCGGCTGTTGTTCCGTATGAGCTCGGGAGCGCGGCTGGAGATGCCGCTGCGGGCACAATCGGTGGCGGAGTTCTATCACGAATTTCTCGGCAGTCTCGCGCAGCTTGGCGTGTCGGTGACCATTTACCCGACACCTGTTGAGGTCAAGGATCCCATTCCGTTTGCCGAGGATACCGTGCACGCCGCATACGACGCCGAATATGTCCGGCGGTTCTGGCAAATCCTGATGCGTACGACGGCAATCTTCCAGCGCTTTTCGTCAGGATTCATCGGCAAGGTCAGCCCGGTGCATTTCTTCTGGGGGAGTTTTGATCTTGCAGTTACGCGCTTCTCGGGAAGGCGCGCTCCGGAGCGGCCGGGGGCGGATGCGATCACGCGGGAAGCCTATTCACATGAGGTGATCAGCGCCGGCTTCTGGCCGGGAAACGGCGGTTACGGCGAAGCGGCGTTCTACTGTTATGCGGCACCAGTTCCGGCAGGCCTGGCGCAGGGGAAGGCGAAGCCTCATGCGGCTCAGTGGGATACGGCGCTGGGTGAATTCATTCTAAAGTATGAAGATCTTCGACAGGAGCCTTCGCCGGATGACGCGCTGATGGAGTTTCTGGAGAGCACCTACGATGCGGCCGCGGACGCTGCAAAGTGGGACCGTGCGGCGCTGGAACGGTGAAGCGTGTCCCATTTCGCAACTATCCTGATTCGTCTGGTCGAAATCCACCGGACGTGTGATGCCGGGCCGGCGCGGGGTGGGATATCCTTCAAGTAATACCGTCCGATGGAGGAGCCGATGAGCGATTTCTCACTGCGCGATCCCGAAGCACTGGGGACCATAGCAGCGATCGCTCTCTGCGTCGGAGGCATTATCGCGTACCGCGCGCTTCGCAAGCGGCCGAGTGAAGAGGAGCTTGAATTGCTTCGGCGTCAGGAGCTTGTGCAGTCAGGCCGCATACTCGACGGAACGATACTGGATATTTCCGATGTAGGCCCGCATGAGTGTGGACGGCCCAACGGAATGCAGTTGATCATCTACAAGTATGACGTTGCGGGTGTGAGCTATGAATGCTCGCAGGACGTGACGAGCCTGCGAAACCACGTGAATATCTATGACTGTCGCCTGGGATTTCCGTGTTCAGTACGCTACGATCCGCATCGACCGATCAACAGCATTGTGGTGGCGGAGAACTGGAGCGGTTTGCGTGACACGGCAAACTCCGTTCCGGTACGGGCGACCACGCGCAAGTCTCGCGCAGCGTTGCCCTATGTCGGCAATTGAAGCCCCGGTCCGGGGCCGATAGACTTAACTGATGCACGTCCATGCCACTCCGACGGGGAAGATGCAGCGCGTATTGCGGCTTTCCCTGGCCGCCACGATTGCCTACGTGGTGCTTACGCTGGTCGCCGGGCTGCGCGCACACTCTCTGGCGCTGGTATCCGAGGCAGGACACAATGCATCGGATGCGCTGGCGCTGCTGCTTTCTTTTGTAGCAGTTCATTTTCAGGCGCGACCGGCGACCGATCGGAAGACTTTCGGTTATCAGCGGGCCGGTGTACTGGCTGCATTTCTCAACGCGCTGACACTGATCGTCATCAGCATCTGGATCGGCGTCGAGGCCATTCATCGCCTGTCCGAGCCAGTGCACCCGCAGCCCAACCTGATGATGCTGGTTGCGGCAGCGGGCGTGGTGATGAACGGCGTGATCGCGGCCATGCTGTGGCGATGCAGCCGCGATGTGAATCTGCGCAGTGTCTTCATCCACATGCTGGGCGACACGCTTTCGACCGCCGCGGTGATCATAGGCGGCGCGGCCATTCTGTTCACCGGAATGACGTGGATCGATCCGGTGCTTTCGCTGGGGATCGCGGCGCTGATTCTGTGGTCATCCGTGGCCATTGTGCGGGAGACGCTGAATATTCTGCTGGAGGGCACGCCGCGCGGGCTCTCGCTCACGCAGATCCGCTCGACGCTCGAAGAGATTGAAGGCGTGGAAGACGTGCACGATCTGCATGTCTGGAGCCTGGGATCGCAGACCCATGCGCTGGCCAGCCACGTGACCATCGCCGATATTCCGCCGTCAGAGAGCGCGCGCATTCTGGAGCAGATCAACGGCCGGCTGCGTGAGAATTTTCATATTCACCACACCACGATTCAGTTCGAGCACGTGGAGTGCGAGGTCGCTCACGGCTGCGTGATGGTGGTGGAAGAGGTGACCGCGCATGGTCACCATCACGCCCATAGCCACGACCACGGACACAGTCACAGCCACTGACTAGTCGATCTTATTTAACGGGCTTGTCGGGCTGGGCATTATAGATCTCTTCGACGCGCGACAGGGTGTCAATCTCGTCGACCGGCTTGTCGTCGCGAATCCTTAGAATCCGGGGGAAGCGCAGCGCGAAGCCGCTGTCGTGCCGCGAGGAGCGCATGACGTTGTTGAAGGCGACCTCGAGGACTTTAAGTGGTTCCACGGTTCGGAAGCCGCCGAAGTCTTCGATGGTGTGTTCGTGGAAGAAGCGGGTGAGCTCGTCGATTTCAACGTCGGTGAGGCCGGAGTAGGCCTTGCCGACATTCTTTAATTCCTCGCCATCGCGGACGGCGAAGGTGTAATCGCTGAGCACGCCGGCGCGCTTGCCGTGGCCGAACTCTGCTCCTGTTACAACAACGTCGAGCGTGGCCAGCTCACGTTTCAGTTTGAGCCAAGCGAGTCCTCGCTTGCCGGGCTGATAGATGCTGTCGAGCGCCTTGAGCATGACTCCTTCATTGCCACGGGCGCGGGCGTCGCTGTAGGCGCGGTCGAGTTGAGCGGCGGTGCGTAGATAGGTGGTGCCGGCGAGCATCAGTCGTGGAAAAGCAGCATGCGCATCGGCAGCAGGCGCGAAAAGCAGGGACTGGCCGGGTTGATCGAAGATCTGGGTGCTTGCAGCATGTTGGACGGCGAAGGATTCGAGATGCCGCCGGCGCTGCGCGAGGGGCAGCTCGATTAACAGGTCTCGATTGAGGGAGATCAGATCGAAAGCCATGAAGATGACGGGGACATCCTCCTGCATCTCCTGCGTGACCCGTTTCCGGCCCAGGCGTTGCTGCAGTGCGGTGAAGGGCAGCGCGCGGCCGTCCCGGGGATTCCACGCGAGCACTTCGCCATCGAGGATGGCCGGTTCGCGGATTGCGGCGAAGGCGTGGATGAGTTCAGGAAATGACTCTCCCAGGTCTTCGCGGCTGCGGGAGAACAGCTCGACGCGTCCGGCCTGGCCGGGATCGCCGCAGTGGAGTTGCGCGCGGATGCCGTCGTACTTGTCTTCGATGGATACGCGGCCGGGGATCAGGGTTTTCACAGTCTGCTGGTCGGTATCGTTCTCGACGGCGATTTCTTCCGAGAAGCGCTTCATGGCTTCTTCCACGGTCGAAACGGGGCTGGCAAGCATGACGCCGAGCGGGTGGAAGAGCTTCATTCGCGCATCGCCCAGAGTGTGCGTTGTGGCCATGGCGACGACTTCCGGCAGGCTGCCGGTGAGCATGGCTGCGTGGCGCACGGCGACGGGTTGGGCGTCGTTCGCGGCGGCGATGGCTTCTTCGACGAGGCTCTGTTTGACTCCGATGCGCATGTCGCCGGAGACGAGCTTAAGGATGTACTTCGCTTCGACCGGAGTCGCGCTGCGAAGGAGTTGCAGGACTAGGGCGATTTTCGCCGCCGGACCGCGCACCGCGGCGATGGCGGTGAGCGAGTCCTCGAGTTGTTCGAGGGTCAGGGTGGCGGATGGGCCTTCGCGGGCTTCGAGCAGGTCTTGTGCGGCGGCGCCGAGATCTCCGTGGCGGCGGTAGGCGGCGTGCATGGCGTCCCGATTGGCTTCCGCGACCTCTGTCAGGGCGCGGCTCAGTAGCGATCCGCCGGCATTGAGAGCGCGACGGTCGGTTTCTGGGAATGGCATGCCGGCGATATAGAGCGCAGCGCGGCTGGCGTCGTCGACGCTGAGGGCGCGCAGGTAGTTGGAGATGATGGCACGCTTCTCGAGCTTTTTGGTAGTCGCGGCCAGCGCATCGCAGACCTCGGCGAATTGGAGCAGGGAGCCTGACATTCAGAAGGAGCCCAAAGTGACACTCCCAAAACACACTATAGACGCGGGCTTGCGCCTTTTCTCCGCCCTGCAGCATCGAATAGCGGTAAACTAATTCAGATGCAGCTCACGCTCACCAACGGCGTACTTCTCTAGCGGCTCCCGCCGCATACAGCCGTTTCTCGCCCATTTCTTGCTTTTAAATCTGGAAAACAAGCGCTATCGCGCCGTGAGAAAAGACCATGTTTGAGCGTCTGGAACAAATCGAAGCCCGCTATGAATCGCTGGGCGAGCAGCTTGCCGATCCGGAGATCATCTCCGACCACCTGAAGTATCAGAAGGTCGCAAAGCAGCACCGCGACCTGGAAGCCGTTGTCGACAAGTATCGCGAATATAAGCAGGTGACGCGGGGCATTGCCGATGCGAAGGCGATGATGCAGGAGAGCGATCCTGATCTGCGCGCAATGGCCGAGGAGGAGTTGATTCAGCTCGAGGAGCGGTCACCCGCCATTGAGGAAGCGCTCAAGCTGTTGTTGCTGCCCAAAGACCCGAATGATGAGAAGAACATCATCATCGAGATCCGCGCGGGCACAGGCGGAGATGAGGCGTCGCTGTTTGTCGCCGAAGTCTTCCGCATGTACTCGCGTTTTGCCGAGCAGCACCGCTGGAAGGTGGAAGTTCTGTCGAGTTCGGAGTCGTCGGTGGGCGGTATGAAAGAAATCATCGCCATCATCGAAGGGAACAAGGTTTACTCGCAGATGAAGTACGAAAGCGGTGTGCATCGCGTGCAGCGGGTGCCGGCAACGGAGACGCAGGGTCGCGTGCACACTTCCGCGATCACCGTCGCCGTGCTGCCCGAAGCCGAAGACGTTGACGTGAAGATCGAGGCCAAGGACCTGCGCATCGATACATTCTGTTCGTCGGGGCCGGGCGGTCAGTCGGTGAATACAACGTACTCGGCAATCCGCATTACACACCTGCCGACGAATACCGTGGTGAGCTGCCAGGACGAGAAATCGCAGATCAAGAACCGCGAGAAGGCGATGCGGGTGTTGCGTGCGCGCCTGTATGAAGTCGAGATGGAAAAGCAGCACGAAGCGCAGGCCAAGGAGCGCAAGCAGCAGGTGGGATCGGGCGATCGCAGCGAGAAGATCCGGACGTATAACTTTCCCCAGAACCGCCTTACGGATCACCGCGTCGGGCTTACGATTCATCAGCTTGCCGAGGTGATGGAGGGCAGGCTGCAGCCGGTGATTGACGCGCTGACGGCACACTACAACGCCGAACGCCTGAAGGCGGAAGCCGAGACAGCGGCGGCCTGAACGGCCCCGATGGCCACGCCGGACACTATCGGATCTGCGCTCGTACGCGGAGCGGCGCAGCTTTCCGCATTGCCAGCGGCACGGCGTGACGCCGAGCTTCTGCTCATGCGCCTACTCGGTTGCGACCGGGCGTATCTGCTGACCCGTCCGGAGATGCCGCTGACCGCCGAGCAGGCTGCGCTATATGAGGCGTGGTTGGCGCGGCGTGCGCGGCACGAGCCGATCCAGTACATCGTTGGAGAGCAGGAGTTCTTCGGACTGAAGTTCCGCGTCACACCGGATGTGCTGATTCCGCGTCCGGAGACAGAACATCTCGTCGAGGCCGCGCTGGCACGAACGGACCGCGATGCGTCGTTGCGCATTGCCGACATTGGGACGGGATCAGGCGCGATTGCCGTAGCGCTGGCGCATTCGCTGCCGCAGGCGCGGGTCACGGCGCTGGACATCTCAACGGCTGCGCTTTCAGTTGCCCAGGAGAATGCTGAGAGCCATGGGGTGAGCGATCGCATTCGGTTTCTCAAGTCAGATTTGCTGACGGCGGTCGCCGGCGAGCATTTCGACATGATCGTGTCGAATCCGCCGTATGTGGCCGAGGGCGAGGAACTAGAACAGCAGGTGCGCGACTACGAGCCGGGTTCGGCGCTCTTTGCAGGTCCGAACGGACTCGATGTTTATAGGCGGATGATTCCGCAGGCGCAGGCGGCGCTTAGCCCCGGCGGATGGCTGCTGCTGGAGATCGGCCACGGGCAGCGGGATGCATTGGAGCGATTGCTGAGGGGCTGGGGCAACTTGAGCTTTATCGCAGATTTGCAGAGGATTCCGCGCGTGGTGTGCGCTCAGAGGCAGGAATAGCGAGAGCCTTTATCGGCGCCCACGTTCGCGCTGCAGCTCGCGGTAGGCCTCGCTCTTGGACACACCGCGCTCGCGGGCGATGCGCTTGAGGGCGTCCATCTCGTCAAGGCCTTCGGTTTCTTTCAATTCCGCAATGCGGTCCTGGACGCTGACCGCCGCTGCACCGGTTGCAGCCGCGGGCTGCGCATCAACGAGGAGAACAATTTCTCCGCGGATGCGGTCGCGTCCAGCGAGCTGCTCCCGGACCTCAGTGGCGGTTCCGCGCAGGAACTCTTCGTGCAGCTTGGTCAGCTCGCGGGCGACGACGACCTTGCAAGCCGCTCCCCAGACCCGTTCCACGTCTTCCAGAGCTTCGAGGATGCGGTGCGGAGCTTCATAGCAAACGAGTGTTGCCGGCTGGTTGATGCCTGCTTTCAACTTCTCGAGATCGCTGCGGCGTGCGCTGGTCTTCGGCGGCAGGAAGCCGAGAAAGAGGAAGCGCTCGGTGGCGAGGCCCGAGGCTACCAGGGCGCTCAGTGCGGCATTCGCTCCGGGAACGGGAAAAACGGGGATCTCGGCTTTGATCGCTGCGCGCGTGAGGAACATGCCGGGATCGGAGACGCCCGGTGTGCCGGCGTCGGAAACGACGGCGATGCGCTGGCCGCCGAGCAGGTCGGCGATCAGCTCGGAAGTGCGTCCGGCCTCATTGTGCTGGTGAAGGCTGACTGTCGGCGTGGTGATGCCGTAGTAGTTGAGGAGCTTTTGCGTCTGGCGGGTGTCTTCGCATGCGATGCGATCGGCGGACTTGAGCACGCGCAGGGCGCGCAGGGTGATGTCTTCGAGATTGCCGATGGGCGTTGCTACGAGGTAGAGTCCGGGAGCGAGCGGTTGCCGCTCTGCGGGGTTATCGTCGTTCGGCATCGCGGGAAACTTAGCTTTCGCGCTCGAAGCGTCGGTGCTCGGCGAGCAGGCCCATGCTATTGCTGAGGTTCTGCCAGGTGACGATGCCCACGATGCGCCCGTCTACGGCCACCGGCACCAGTGCCATGCGGCCGCCGGCAATACGGCGGATCATGAGGCCGAGCGAATCTTCGGGCTTGGCCACCTGGAAGTTGCGCGCCATCACTGACTGCACATAGCCGTTGCCGTCGTTGCGCAGTGCGGCGAGGATGCTTTGCTTCGAGACAACGCCGACCAGGTTTGCGCCGCGAACGACAGGGAATTCGTCCTGCAGGCTGTGGATCGCTTTGTAGAGTGCATCAGCGAGGGTGTCGGACGGAGAGAGTGTCGAGAATTCGGTCAGCATGACGTCGCGCATGAGGACGGTTTCGACGACCGACTGGAACATTACGCCCTGATCCTCAAGCTGCGCGCCGACAAAGATGAAGAAGCCCCCCATCACGAGCCAGGGGCTGATGGCCGTCGCGACACCAGAGTTGGGGAGTGCCAGCAGACCCAGACCAACGACCATCGCGAGCAGTCCAAAGCCCTGGCTGAGGCCGGAAACAGCCCTGGTGGCCTGCGCGGTACCGCGTGTCCGCGACATCGCGCCGCGCAGTATGCGCCCTGCATCCAACGGATAGACGGGCAGGAGATTGAGCAGGCCGAGCATTGCGCTCATCCAGACCGTCGAGCGGATGAGGTGTCTCGGGGTAATCCAGGGCTTGGCGGTGACGGGCACACCAGTGGTTGCGCCAAGGACGAGTCCGGCAAGCACGGCGGCGAAGAGCAGGTTGGCGACGGGGCCGCTCAGCGCCAGGATGGTCTGCACGCGGCCCTCGCTGGCGCGCTCGGCGCTCTCCGGCGTGGAGTAGGAAAAGAGGCCGCCGATGGGGAGGAGAAGGATACTGCGTATACGGAGATCGTGATACGCCGCGGTGATGAGGCGGGCGACTTCACGCACGAAGACGGCGAGCAGGAGAAGCAGCCACATCATGATCCCGCGCCAGGCGGCGACGCCGGCTACTCCGGTTGAGAGCAGGCAGAAACCCAGCACGAGCAGAAAGAACATGTGAATGCGAAGGTCCACGCCAAACCAGCGTCCCAGCGGAAATGACCATCCTCGCATCGTGCGTCGTCGTTCCTCTCTTGCTTTTTCTATTGTAGAGGGTGAGCTGCTTCGCCTTGTTAGGATGGGGGGCGATGCGGGTGATTTCCGGCCAATATCGTTCGCGCGCGCTTATCGCGCCCAGGGGCCGCGATACCCGTCCTACCAGCGACCGCCTTCGCGAGACGCTTTTCAACGTGCTCGCGCCGCGTATCGAGGGCGCTGTCTTCGTGGATCTCTATGCCGGTTCGGGAGCGGTTGGAATTGAAGCCTTGAGCCGGGGCGCGCGGGAGACGGTCTTTGTGGAGCAGGCAGAACCCGCGCTAAGGGCCGTTCGGGCGAACCTGGCCGCGCTGGGCATTCGCGGAGGGTACTCGCTGGAGCCGCGCGGCGTTGCGGCAGCACTGAAACGGCTGGCTTCTGCGGGGCGTATCGTGGATGTCGTTTTTCTCGATCCGCCCTATGAGCGCGCAGAGGAATACGAGTCGTCTCTCGGGCTGCTCGGCGGCGGCGAAGGTGCAGGCCTGCTCGCACCGGGTGCGGTTGTGGTTGCGGAGCATGCGAAGAAGAAGGATCTCGAGGAGCGTTATGGGAAGCTGCTTCGGTATCGCGCGCTGAAGCAGGGGGATGCGGCGCTGAGCTTTTATCAGATCTGAAATTTGGTTCGCCGGCAGATTTAATTGTAGCTACAATTAAACCGTGATCGTCTGGGATGAGAGCAAGCTGGAAATCAATCTCAGGAAACACGGATTGGATTTCAGAGACGCGTCGCTGGTTTATGACAATCCTGCCAAAATGACGTTTTCATCACCGCGAGGCGGTGAAGAGCGGCTACTCGACGTAGCCGTCGTCAAAGTGGTCGGGCGATTTCTCACCTTGCTCTATGTTCATCGAGGTGAAGAAATTCGTGTGATCTCATTCAGGCCATCATCGCGGGCAGAAAGGAGGCGATATGAGCAGCAAAAAGAGTCAGACTGATTGGCATCGAGTAAAGGCATATCAAGAAGGGGATCACATTCCCTACGACCCCGAAGACGGCCCTTACGATCCAAATGACGAGGCCGCCGCCGAGGAGTTCCTGGCATCGGCGATCGTCACGCACCCGGGTCAGCGCGGACCGCAGAAAGCTCCAACCAAGCGGCTCATTTCGTTACGCCTGTCGCAGGAAGTGGTGGACCACTACAAGGCTCTCGGACCCGGCTGGCAGACCCGCATCGACGAGGCCTTGAAAAAGTCGATCGCTCCCAAACGCCGCAAAAAGGCGAGTTAGCCGGTCGCGGCTACGCTGGCACCCGTGCGTAGATCGATGGTGAAAGGAACGTCGCGGTCGGCGAGCATATCCCAGCCCGTTCCTTCGAGACGATCGCCTTCGACACGTGTGATCTCGACACCTTCCCACGAAAGGCGTGATGTCTGCCATGCCTTTGCCTTCGGTCCCCATGCGAGCAGCGAATGATGTCCCGCAAAGATGATCAGCTGCTGCGCCGGCAGAGCCAGCACCCGGAGCACCGGGCGATATTCAATGTGTTCGAACTGCTCGGGACGGGTGGTGTCGATCACGTATGCGTAGCCGCCGGCGACGGCGCAGAGCTGGTTGGGATCGGGGCAGCTCCATAGGCCGGATGGGGCAGCAGCGTCGGCGAATCCCAGGGCAAAGGTCGCGAGGAATGGCTGCGCGGCGGCGGGGTGAACGAGAAGCTCCAGCGCGCCGCGCTCGACTTCCTCCGCCTGTCGCGGATAGACGAATTGCCGGGCAGGCAGGATCAGCGGACGGCGGGGCAGGATTTCGGCTGTCCAGGTGTGGGGGAAGGTGAGATCGACGACGGGGGTGTTCATCGTTCCGGCTCGCCGTGTTCGATGTCCTTCATCAATCCGCCAGAAATTGCTGGATTCGTTCGCGCACGCTCAGGATATGCAGCGGGAGCTCGAGCCGGCTGCCTTCCTCAATTACGGGGATGAGCTTGTCGAACTCGGGGCCGGAGTGCGCGCCGGTGAGCGCGATCCGCACAGGATGGAAGAGGTCTTTGCCCTTCGCGCCGGTCTCCGTCTTGATCTCGTTCATCCATGATTTGAACTGATCCGCGGTTACCGGGCCGGAGGCGTGTTGAACGCGAGCGGCAAAGGCGGCCAATACCTTCTGTGTCGATTCCGTGGCAAGAAGCGCTGCGTTCTCTTCGTCGGCGTGTGCGGCGTCCGGATCGAACTGGAAGACAAATGCAGACTTCGCGGGCAACTGATCGAGTTGATCGAGCGCGGGCAGAAAGAGAGCGACAAGCTTTTCGAACCATGCGAGTGTCGCCGCGTCTGCTCGCGCGGACAGGAGGCCGGCATTTTCGAAGTAGGGGGCGGCCAGGGAAACCAGGCGAAGCGGCTCGCACTGCTTCAGATAATGTCGGTTCAGCCAGTGGAGCTTGGCCCAGTCGAATACCGCGGGTGCTGCGGTTACGCGCTCGACTTTGAACTCGCGTGTCAGTTCTTCGAGCGTGAAGGTCTCGCGTGTGCCGCCTTCGGCACCCCAGCCGAGGAGTGCCAGGTAATTCACGAGCGCCTCGGGGAGAATCCCCATCTCACGGAAGCTGGCGACGGAGGTCGCGCCGTGGCGCTTGGATAGCCGCTCGCGGTCGCTGCCCAGTATGGTTGAGAGGTGCGCGAACTCGGGCACCGGCCATCCGAAGGCCTCGTAAATGGCGACCTGCTTGGGGGTGTTGGAGATGTGGTCGTCGCCGCGGATCACGTGCGTGATCTCCATGAGGGCGTCGTCAACGGTGACGACGTAGTTGTAGACGGGCACGCCGGAAGACCGCACCAGGATCGGATCGCTCACCGTTTCGCTGGCGAATTCGACATCGCCGCGGACGATATCGTGGAAGCGTAGCGGGCGGTCGGGGATTCGTAGTCTCACAGCGAAGGGTTCGTTGACGGCGCAGGCTTCGGAGTCGGCGGTCGAGACGCTGCGGCATCGGCCCGAATATACCTGCGGGCGATGCTCGGCGACGGCCTTCTGCCGCTCGGCTTCGAGCTCTTCTGCGGTGCAGAAGCAGCGATATGCCTTGCCTTCGGCGAGCAGCTGCGCTGTGTGTTCGCGGTAAATTGCCAGCCGCTCAGACTGGCGGTAGGGTGCGTGCGGGCCGTCGATACCTGGGCCCTCATCCCAGTTGAGGCCGAGCCACTTCAGATCTTCGATCAGTTGCGTTTCGTGGCGCGCCTCGCTGCGGTCGAGGTCGGTATCTTCGATGCGAAGCAGGAAATCCCCGCCGGTGTGCCGGGCAAAGAGCCAGTTGTAGAGGGCGGTGCGGGCATTGCCCACGTGCAGCAGCCCGGTGGGCGAGGGCGCGAAGCGAACGCGCGTTTTCGTTGCGTGCATGACTCTTCTGAGATTATCAAGACTGCGTCAGGCGACGCCTGCGCAGCGCGGCTCATCTGAAGTGCTCCCAGCCGCCCGCTTCGAGTGCCGTCGACCGGCCGTCGTGCTCGTGGAGCACGATGCGCGCGCGCCGAGGACGACGGGCCATCATCTGGCCGATGGGGTGAATGTTGACTCCGGCGATCTTGCGGGGAATCGGCGACCACTTGGGAGCGGTGAAGAGCAGCTCGTAGTCCTCACCGCCATGCAGGGCCAGGGCTAAAGCTGAGGGAACCCAACCGTCATGCTCGGCTTGTGCGGCGAGGGGATGGATCGGGATCGCGGCGGCGTCCAGTTCCGCTGAGAGCCCTGACTCTTCGCATATGTGGAGAAGATCGGTGGAGAGCCCGTCACTGAGATCGATAGCGGCATGGGCCTTTTTCCCGGTGACGAGTTTCAGTCCGACCTCGACGCGCGGTTCAGGAAAAAGATGCGGATGATTCTTTCCGGCGCGGGAGAGAACAGCGAAGTGCTCAGGATTCCGGCCCGCTGCCAGCAGTTCGGCGGCTGCACCGCCCAACTCGCCGGTTACATAGATCACGTCTCCGGCGTGGGCTCGGGAACGCAGCAGGGCGTGGCCGCGCTTGACGGAGCCGAGCAGGACGATATCTGCAGTCACCAGCGCAGAGTGCTTTTGGCCGCGCCTGTCGAATTCCGGAGACCGGGCGGTATCACCTCCGGCAAGCGGGACCTGGTAGCGGTCGGCAAGTGCCAGAAATCCGTCGAAGAAGCGGGTAAGCCAGCTCCGGCCCTGGCCTGGGGTGTCGAGCTCGGCGGGAATGGCGAGGGACAGAAAGGCCGCGAGGGGGCGCGCGCCCATGGCCGCCACGTCGCTCAGGCCACGAGCCAGGCAACGGTGGCCTATCACCTCTGGAATATGCCAGTCGCGCCGGAAGTGGACCTGCTCGAGAGAGAAATCGGTGGTGACGATCAGTTCGTTTCCGGCGGGAATGCGCAGGACCGCAGCGTCATCGCCAATGCCGACACGAAGAGTGCCCTTTGGCCGGAGCGCCCGGTCACGGATAGCGGCGATCAGGGCGCGTTCGCCGGTGGGCATCTCCCGAGTTGGTTTTGGCCTTCGGGGCCGCGATTGGCGGGATTTCATCGCGAGGCCCCAAGGATAACGCAAAAGGGTCGAATCGGACACGCGAAGTGTTGACTAGGGTAAAACGCACTAAAATCAGTGCATTAGGAGAGCTGAACAGGCTTCAGAAAGACAAATTTGTGACGAATAAACTGCATCTTACAGGTTGATTCCTTAGGCCCAAGCTGTTAGCTTCTTCGAAAGATCAAGAAATTTTAGCTATTTGCACACGGACCTCTGTTCCTGCGTCTTGATCTACTAGCGCCGAGAAATTTCTGCTCATTGGATCGTTCGCAGGTGAAGTGGATTTTTTTGTGAGATTTTGCGAGATGCGTAAACGTTACTACATTATTTTTGTCGCTCGCGAAGAGGATGGTCGACTCCGAAAGATCCCGGTCCCTCTGCACTATGCGTACGTCTTTGTGGCGGCCGCGGTGGTCGGCGCCTTCACGATCGCGGGTATGGCTGGTTCTTACAGCCGCATGTTGTTGAAGACAGCCAGCTTCAACCAGGTTCGCTCGCAGCGCGAGGCTCTGCAGAAGGACTATAAGCAGCTCGAACAGGTCGCGCAGCAGAAAGAAGTACAGGCCGCCTCTCTAGGCTCACTGGCCAGCGAAGTGACCGCTCTTTACGGCCTGAAGCATAACAAGCTCAAGGGCGCGGCAACCGTGAATGCAGTTCCGGTTCCGACTGACACAAACGACACGAACGACAACTTCACTGACGCCGCCTACACCGAGTCCTTCGATCAGCTTTCCACCCTTCGCAGCACGGCCCTGTCCGGCCGGTTAACGCACGCCTTTCAGACGGGCCTCAGTCCTTTGAGCGGCGACAACTGGCTGAGTATGGCAGATGCGCCGTCGCTCTGGCCGGTGGTGGGACCAATTACCAGCTCCTTCGGTGAGCGCCAGGACCCCTTCAACGGTGAAGGTGCTTTTCATGCCGGGATCGACATCTCGACGAGCTTCGGTCAGCCGGTGCATGCCACCGCGGACGGAGTTGTTCTGACCGCAGGGCTGGCCAGCGGATACGGCCGGGAGATCCTGGTCGATCATGGCCACGGGATCGAGACGCTGTACGGGCACCTTTCCGGCTTTGCCGTCAGCTCGGGCGAAGAGGTCAAGCGTGGCCAGATTATCGGCTACGTGGGAACCAGCGGGCGCAGCACCGGGCCGCACCTTCATTACGAGGTCCGGATTCGCAATACACCGGTCAATCCGCACAAGTATCTGCGGGAGACGATGGATCAGCTGGCGACCGCGGACACGCAAACCGCCAAGGCCGGCAACTAAGCCTGGCGAATCCGCTCAAATAAAAGAGGCCGGCAGAAGCCGGCCTCGGTCTTTTGCGGGCAAGCTGGTTTACTGTCCGCCATACGTGACGTGCCAGATCGATCCCGAGCCGTCGTCGGTTACAAACAGCGACCCGTCGTTTGCGACCGTGACTCCGACTGGCCGTCCCCACACATGGCCGTCCGCAGTGGTGAAGCCGGTGAGGAAGTCTTCGTATTCGCCGGTCGCGTGGCCGTCGTGCATGGGTGCAACGATTACTTCGTACCCGGCACGTGCTGCCTTGTTCCACGACCCATGCTCAGCTGCGAAGGCGTCGCCCTTAAATTGAGCGGGAAACTGCGAGCCTTCGTAGAAAGTCATCTCCAGCGACGCGAAGTGGGGCTGCAGGAGAACGTCCGGGGTAATCACCTTGGACTTCAGCTCGGGATGGCTGCCCGCGTGGCGGGGATCCTGCGTACCGCCCATGTAGTACCAGGGCCAGCCATAGAATCCGCCTTCCTGTATATGCGTGATGTAGTCGGGGACCAGGTTGTCGCCGAGCATGTCGCGCTCGTTGGTGGAGCACCACAGCTCTCCGGTCGCGGGATTGATGGCTTCGCCGACGCAGTTGCGGATTCCGTAGGCATAGACCTTCACGAACTTGCCCTTGGGGGTGAATTCAAGCACGTCGGCGCGATGGAATTCCTCGGGATGTGTGTCGGGGTCGTCGACGTTGGAATGAGAACCCACCGAAACGAACATGCGCTTGCCGTCCTTAGAGAAAACGATGTCGCGTGTCCAGTGTCCGCCGCCACGGAGCTTTCCGCCGCCGGGCAGGTCAGCCAGCTTCTCGGCCGGCCCGGTCGCTTTTAGATCGCCGTTCTTGTAGGGAAAGCGTACAACGGAGTCGGTGTTGCCGATGTAGACCCACTTCGGATCCGGCCCGAGCGGATAGAAGGCGATACCGAAGGGTTGGCTCAGGTTGTCGGCGAAGGTGGAGACTTCCTTCGGTTTGCCCTCGGCATCCACGCCGCGGAAGACCATGATCTTGTTTGAGTAGCTGACAGCCACGAACAGGTCTCCGTTGGGAGCGGTGCGGATCAGCCGTGGCTGGTCGATCCCGGTGGCGTAGAGACCGACCTTGAATCCCGCCGGAGCCTTTGGCCACGCGCCGTCTGGACGTTTGACCATCTGCGCGCCGTTATCCACGCCTTTGGTGGCGTAAGGAGCGGGCAGGTCGGCGACGGTCAGCTTGCGGCGAACGCCGGGGCTTTCTTTGCTGTAATCGGTGAACGCGGATTGCCCGGTGAGCACGGTTCCGGAAGAGCTTTGCGCGGGCAGCGAAAGGGCGGGGCCGAAAAGGCATGCAAGCGCCAGCAGCACAAGAGGCTGGCGTCGTGAATACTTCAGCATGGGGTTCCTCCAGCTACGGTTGGAAGTAATAGATAAATAATGGGTTTGTAAGCGTTTTCTGGAACAGAGCTGTTAAACGGGTTATCTTTTGGACGCGCCACCGGCACGTGGGGACTCTTCTAATTCTTATTTCCGCCTGAACTGGCCGGCTGGGGGTTACTCTGGGAAGCGCCTTCGAAGCTTACAGGCGCATTCACCAGCTTCCGGAGAAGACTTGTTGGCACTGTTGCCGTGAGGACGACCCGATTCTTGTGATGCTCGATCTGGGCCGAATCGAGCAGTGCCCTGGTATCGGCGTCGGCCATCCCTGGGGCGGCACCATCTTCGGCGGCTCGCGCAAAATTCAGAATGTTTCCGATCGAGTCCGCTGAGGTCTTGGCGGCGACGTCGGTGGGGGTGATTTCTTCAATGCGGAGGCGTGTCTTGCCCGCCCAGCTGATCGACGCGATGAAGGTGGCGTCGAAGGTAAGCGGGAGCGACATGCCCATGACCTGGACACTGCCGCCTGCGTCGCTCAATGGCAGGCCAATCTGGCCCACGCCCCAGGCCACAGAGAGCAGCGGGACATCGCTGTAATGCGCTGCAAGCAGGGAAGAACCGGAAAAGGGGAGAGCCGCCGTCCGATAGCGGTCGAGGATGGAGTGGATCTGTTCTTCGGTGGGGGTGTTGCTCGCGGCGACCATGTCGTAGCCAAGCAGAGTGACGCGCACCGTGCGGCCATCGCTGGGGATGTTGTAAATGTCATGTCCGGCGTAGGTCTCGGTGGATTTCGCTACGCTGGCCAGGTAGGCCGAAAGCCGCCGGCCATCGAAGTGGCCAACGAACACCTCAGAGAAAGCCACCGGCCCGTTGGGCCCATTGGGATCGGGCATGCGATGCAGAGCAAATGCCACTTCGTCGAGATCGCGCTCGATCTGGATGCCGGTCTGATCGATGAACTGCTGATATGCAGGATCGTGGCTTACCGGGTGCTGATCAAAATGGGTGGCGGCGCGCAGCGGGCGGAGATTGAAATAAACAATGCCGTCCGACTCAGGCAGCAGGCGGGCCGCTTCAGGGGGCGCCTTCTTGCGCAGGTAGATGGCTCCGGCCAGCAGCAGCAGAACCACGACGACGATCGCGATAGTGACCCTGGTGCGTCGGTGCATTTCGTAGGGGGCAGGCTTCGTCCGCTATCTATCATCTCATTTCCCTAACTAAACGTGTATGTTGGAGCGCTGGCACCGGTTCGGAAGCCTAGCGTGGCGGCTAAGTTTGCTGACCGGTCCGCTCTTCAAGCACAATGAGTGCAGTCACGATGGCATTTGAAGCAGGACAACGGGTCGGCGACTATGAAGTCGTTCGCGTGCTGGGCACGGGCGGCCTGGGCGAGGTTTACGAGGTAAAACATGCCATCTCGCAGCGCTCTGAGGCCATGAAGGTTCTGCTTCCGGACCAGCGCGCAGCGGACCAAATGGGCGAGCGCTTCCGACGCGAAATCCAGATGCTCGGCGCCCTGAGTCATCCGAACATCGCATCTCTGCACAATGCGTTCTACTTCGATGGCCAGCTCATCATGATCATGGAGCTGGTATCGGGCGAGACGTTGCGCTCGAAAAGCATCCGCACGCTGCTGTCGATTCCGCAAATTCTGCGCTACGCCCGGCAGATTCTCTCGGCGCTGGAGTACGCGCATCAGCGCAACGTGGTGCACCGCGATATAAAGCCGTCGAACATCATGATCACTGAGGAAGATGAGGTCAAGCTGCTCGACTTCGGCATCGCCATCACCGATCGGTCGGCGGAACTGACCGCTCCCGGTTTTCTTGTGGGCTCCATCAGCTACATGTCGCCGGAGCAGATCTCAGGCGACAAGGCGACCACCCGGTCGGACATCTATGCGGTTGGCGTGACGCTGTATGAAGTGCTCACCGGGCGGCTTCCCGTAGTCGGCACGAGCAACTTCGCGATCATGCGATCGCACCTGACCGAGCAGCCCGTTGCACCGGTCGAGCTCAACCCACGCCTGCCGGCTGGTCTTTCCAATTCAGTACTCAAGGCGCTTGAAAAGAAGCCGGAGGACAGGTTCGCCAGCGCCAGGGAATTTCTCATGGCTCTGAACGCCCTGTCAGCATCGGGGATGGAGGAAGTCTATTCGATGCCGACTTCGCTGCTGCCGGTCCAGGCCAGCGCAACGCCGCGCCCCCAGCAGAGCGGAGCCAGCCAGGCGTCCAAATCGGTGTCCGCATCGGCGCCGCAGAATTTTCCCCTGGGTGACATCACCAAGAAGCTGGCCGTCTACATCGGTCCGATTGCCAGTGTTCTGGTTCGCAAGCTAGCCGCGAACTGCACGGACATCGACCAGCTCTACAAAGAAGCCGCGACGCACATTGCGTCGGAGACTGATCGCCAGCGTTTTCTCCAATCGAAGCGCAGCTAGCCGTTCAACAGTTCCATGGCCTTCTTCAGGCTGGTATGCATGCGGTTGAACGATGTGGTCACTTCGGCGATCTCGTCCTTACCTTTTACAGGCAGCGGAGGCAGATCGATTTCTCCGGTCGAGATGCGGTCGGCGGCCTGGCTGACCTTACGCAGCGGCCGGATCACGATGAAGTACATTCCGATATCGATGAGCGCAATGGTGGCGAAAAAGATAGTTCCCAAAGTGATGAGCAGGTTGCGAAGGCCGTCGTTGGCGAGCTTGATCGGCAGTGACATGGGGATCGAGATGATCTGCGCCGCGACGATCTCGTTTTCATGCCACCCAAACCCATTCTGAGAGCCATAGCGCTTGATCTGTGCCTTGGGAGCTACGCTCGGACTGCTGTGGCAGGTGAGACATCCCGGCTCAACGGCGATGGGCCGGGCGAGATACAGGGTCGGCCCCACGGCGCTGTCGCGCTCTCCCACCACCTCCTTGTCGCCCGGATTGTTGCGGAAGTGATTGACGATGTCGGCTTCCCAATCCGTGGCCCGGTCTGTCAGGTTGGTGGGGTTGAGAGTTGCTTCCTTGTAGGTGTAATCGGGGAATGATTTGCGCAGGCGGTTAAACGTGACAGTCGCGGCGTAGAAAGGAATCGTCTGGGGCAGGAATTCGTTCTTGTGCTCGGGAGTGTTCTCGAGAATCGGGCTGATTTCCTCGTCTGTGTAGTCGCGGGTTGCTTTGGAGCTGGCGGCCATCAGCTTGGCCTGTTCGAGCACCGTTGTCTTGGCATCCTGGAACAGAAAACTGCGCGCATTGATGGCGATGAGTGCCAGTCCCAGGCCAAACACTACGATCAGCAGGAGATTGAACTTCAGGAGCAACTTCATGTCTCAGAATTCCTCGTGCGCATTAAAGCACACACTGCGAAACGGCGAACAAGTTCTTTCGTTGGAGATATGGCTGCGGCGCTTTTCGACGTCAGCCGTGAGCCGGTTCAATGCCGATGGCGATTACGAAGTAGTTCGCCGGGACATTGCCGACATTCTTCAGCCCGTGCATGGTGTTCGAGGCGGCATAGCATACACCGCCGGGCCCGACCTGCGCGGACTTATCGACCCCGTTGTTATCGGGCATGATGAACTCAAGGGTTCCCTCACGGATGAGCATCAGCTCGGTGTGGAGGTGCTTGTGCGGTGGATGCGGCATCTGGCCGGGCATGAGCGTGGTTTCGTGCAACTCGATGGACTCGCCGGTGGGCGTTACGCCGTGGAATATGGGACGTGTAGCAGCTCCGTTGGCCGAGCGATTGACAGGAAGCTTGTCGAAGGAATAGACCCTCGATTCGGTCGGGAGGGTCGCGGTTGCGGCTGCTGTCTGGGCGGCCGCCAGGGTGTCTTCGGGAAAAACAGCGCCCAGCAGCGCAAGCGCCGGGAGAGCGGAACAGAGATCGCGACGGCTAAGATTTTTCATCGGTCCATCATACTCAGAACCGGGCGGCGCTAAGCCGGTTCCTGGATGGGCCCGTCCCTCGTTGCGCTTTTCCCCGTTGACAGAGTTCTGCGCAAACCCCACTATTCCTAATGCCCCGAAAGTTGGCGGCACTCCTCCTGACCCTCCTGTCGGCGTTCCTGTTTGAGTTCGGTGCTCGCGCAGCCGATCACTGTACGCCGCTCCCGCCGGCCACTTCCGCCACATTTCCTGCAAAACTGCAAGCGTTTCTCGATAATCATTGCTACCAGAGCTGGAAGCACGATCCCAAGATCCGCACCACGAACGGGGTTCACCCGAACGTTCAGGTCTACTATTCGCCCACGCTGTGGAACTGGCTGGTCGCGGGCAATCGCCAGGTCGATGTTCCCGAAGGCGCAATTCTGGTCAAAGCGCAATTCAGCGATTCGGCCAATCCGACCAAGCTCACCGACTGGTCGGTCATGGTCAAGGATCGCGATGGGGCATGGGATGGCTGGTACTGGGCTGATCTGGTACCTTCGAACACTCCTCCGCCAACGCTGCCTGCGCCCGCCCCGCCGGAACCCGGAGGCCCGAAGTGTCAGGACGCAGAATATCCCGCCAGCGGTTTCGGGCAGTATTGCCTGAACTGTCACGCTTCGGCCGCCGACAGCCAGCAGACTTTTGCGACTACCAATTTTGTCAACGGCGGCCTGGCGAACGCGCTGGCGATGGCGAGAGTCGCTCCGCTCTCTACTTTCGGCCCTAACGACAATATCCACTATCGTCTGGCGCTTCTCGGTCAATTGAGCCGGATCCTGAGTGCCCGGCCGGAGGACACGGCTTGCATGGTTCCGGAGCAAAAGGATCACGTGGTTGTCCCCGGAAAGCCGGTTGGCCCCCACAAATTCACTACCTCCGATCAGTGTGCCGCCTGCCACGACGCTTCGGCGACCCTCACACCTGCGCGGCCCGACTTGCCCAGCATGCTTTACTACCTCCAGCCGTCGCCGTCGGCCAGGACGGTCAATCTTTCCATCAGCGGCGAGTGGCGTTACTCGATGATGGGCCTGGCGGGCCGGGATCCTATTTTCTTCTCTCAGCTCAATTCCGAGGTCACACTCCACGGCAACTTGAAAAACCATCCCGGCCAGGGCAAGGAATTCGTGCAGGATCTGTGCTTGCACTGTCACGGCGTGATGGGGCAGCGGCAGTATCACGACGACACGGGCCGGTACTTCACACGGGACACGCTGCAGGACCCCAATTCCATGTACGGAGCACTGGCGCGCGATGGTATTTCATGTGCCGTCTGCCATCGGATTTCCGCGCAGGGGCTGGGCACCCCGGCGAGCTTTACCGGAAATTTCAACCTGGGTCCGCCTGACCAAATGAATGGCCCGTACAAAGAGGTCATTTCCCTGCCGATGAAGAACATGCTTGGCATGACTCCCCAGGAAGGGAACCAGATCAAGGACTCGAAGCTCTGCGGAAGCTGCCACACCATCATTCTTCCCGTCTACAAGACCGACGGAGAGCCGGTGATGCTGAATGGCCAGCAGAAAACCTTCACCGAGCAGGCTACATTCTACGAATGGCTGAACAGCGAGTTCGCCGATAACGGGTCGAAACCGCAAAGCTGCCAGGATTGCCACATGCCGAAGGTCTTTGTTCATGATCGCGCGAGCAGCCCCCTCGACTACAAGATAGCCAACATCGAGGACAACACTTTCCCGGCAGTTGATTTTCGCGCGCCTGACAAGGACATCACCTTAACCAGCCGCAATGACTACCATCGCCACACGCTGCTCGGCATCAATGTTTTCGCGCTGGAGATGTTCAAGCAGTTCCGCCTGGAACTGGGTTTGTATGCGACTGATCCAATGCTTCGGACCTCGCTGAATACCGAGAACAGCATCGACACCGCCATCGACATGAGCGCGAACTCAATCGCCAAAACAAAGACGGCGGAGGTGAAGATTGTCTCGATCACAAAAGCAAATGGGATGCTGCAGATCGATGTCAGCGTCACGAATAACGCCGGTCACAGCTTTCCATCGGGAGTAGGATTCCGCCGCGCGTTTCTCGATCTTCGAGTCATGGACGGCAACCAGATCGCGTGGGCATCGGGAGAGGTTTCGCCGAAGGGAATCATCGTAGACGGCAGCGGGCAGCCCCTGGTGACCGAGACATTTACCCCGACTCAGCAGCATTTCCAGGCGCACTACTGGGAGAAAAACCCGATCACGCGGGAAGATCAGGTGCAGATCTACGAAGAGCTGGCCGTCAATCCGGAGGGGCTCCTCACAACGAGCTTTATCGCTCTCGATCACAAGGTGAAGGACAATCGTCTGCAGCCGCAGGGTTGGAGTTCAACCGGTCCATTTGCGGAGGAGACTGGTCCGGTGGGGACCTGCGTTACATCCACAGTTTGCGACCCGGGATATCAGAATGGCAGTGGATCGAACCTGGTGCGCTATCAGATTCCTTTGACCGCCTGCCGCAACGCGGCCTGCGTGAACGCAGCCACGAACGTTAGCGCAACGTTGTACTACCAGACAATCCCCCACTATTACCTTGAGCAGCGCGCCACGGACGCAACCGGCATCGATACGGACCGCCTTATCCGCTTCACCCGCGACCTGGCAGTCGCCAAAACGCCGGTGGATAATTGGGTGTTGCCGATTGCGTCGGCTGAGTCCCCGGTCCAGTAGGAAAAACATCGCACCGCCCTGGTGGCGCTCCGTTGCGAGGCTCCGCGTGGCATGCTAAAATTCTGTTCTGTACCCCTCTCGCAGCAGACGCGTCCGTGTGTCCGGAGTGAGAATGGTACGGGCTGTTTTGGGCTGGCGTAGCTCAGCTGGTAGAGCTCCTGATTTGTAATCAGGCGGTCGGGGGTTCAAGTCCCTTCGCCAGCTCCAGATTCTCCAGGGCAAGACAGGCGTGAGCAGGTGGCCGGCCGACCTCCGCAGAGAAATCCCTCAGGCAGCGATTTGTGGTTTTGACGGAGCTCTTAGCTCCGAAATGCTGATGGGTGTCCGAAGCAGGTCACGGTGGATGCCCGTAGGCAAGGGTGAAGGTAGAGTGAATCGCGGAGCGAGCGCTGGAAAGGCGCGAGCAAAGCGAGAGGGCGGAGCGGCTTGCCGAGAAGCCCTCGAAGGTAGGGTGAATCGCGGAGCGAGTGCTCGAGAAGGCACGAGCAAAGCGAAGGTAGTGCACAGGTGGCCGAGTGGTTAATGGCAGCAGACTGTAAATCTGCCGCTCCTTGGAGCTACGGAGGTTCGAATCCTCCCCTGTGCACCAGAAGATTGGGATTTGTGGGATTAAGGTTGGAAGGCGCCAGCATGCGGTTTGAAGGCGGAAAGCGCAAATTGGTGGCGCTCGCCGGACTGGCGGTTCTGGCAGTGCTGGCCTGGCAAACAATAGACGCCGGCAGAGTGCGGATGCTGGTGTTTGTCCTGCTGGGTGGGTTTGCTCTTCGCGTCGCGCTTACCGGTGGTCGTTCGCGGTACGATGAGACGGAGCATCCTGAGTAGGCTTGTAGTAGCGGGTGAATGGCGGAGCGAGCGCTGGATGGCGTGAGCAAAGCCAGAGGGTTCTTGGCGAGAGCCGAAGGCGCGAAGACAAAACCCTCGAATGTTGTAGGGCTGATGTAGCTCAGTTGGTAGAGCACTCCCTTGGTAAGGGAGAGGTCACCGGTTCAATCCCGGTCATCAGCTCCAGAATTTAAGTGGTTTTAGGCCGACGGCTTTGGCTGTCGGCCCTGTAGCGTCCGGCGGGAGTAACTCAGTGGTAGAGTCACAGCCTTCCAAGCTGTTGGTCGCGGGTTCGATTCCCGTCTCCCGCTCCAAAGATTGAGGGAAGGGTAAGTCGCGGAGCGTTAGCGCCGCAATAGGGTAAGCAGATGTTCGAGCAGGCAGTGCTCCCGGTACAGGACGAGAAGACCTTCGCTGAAGTGCACGGCGCTCTGGAGAAGGCATTTGCGCCGGCGCAGGTGACAGGCTTTCTTCGCAGCGTGCAGCGGGCAAAGTTGCGGGCGCGGCAGTTCGAGGCTGTCTTGGCGGATGGCTTGCTCGGCGCAGAGACTTCGGCGAAGTACGCAGCTCTGAGCGATTCCGATCGCGGCCAGATTCGCGAGCGGTATTTGAGCATGGTGGAGCGCGTTGATCCGGCGATCCGGGCGAAGTTTCTGAAGGTTTATGCGTATTACTGAGCGCTGCATGGTTCTCAGGCGTCAGTGATTCGCAATAGTTTTGGTTTTTAGGAGAAGGAAATGGCGAAGGAGAAATTTGACCGTTCGAAGCCGCACGTGAATGTGGGGACGATCGGGCACATTGATCACGGCAAGACGACGTTGACGGCGGCGATCACCAAGGTGTTGTCGAAGCACAACCCGAAGAACTCGTTTCGCTCGTTTGATTCGATTGACAACGCGCCTGAAGAGCGGGAGCGGGGCATCACGATTGCGACGGCGCACGTCGAGTATGAGACGGCCAAGCGCCACTATGCGCACGTCGACTGCCCGGGCCACGCCGACTACATCAAGAACATGATCACCGGCGCGGCGCAGATGGACGGCGCGATTTTGGTGGTTGCGGCGACTGACGGACCGATGCCGCAGACCAAGGAGCACGTGCTTCTGGCGCGCCAGGTAGGCGTGCCCTACATCGTGGTGTTCCTGAACAAGTGCGATGCGGTTGAGGATCCGGAGCTGACAGATCTGGTGGAGATGGAAGTACGCGAGCTGTTGTCGAAGTACAACTTTCCGGGCGACGATGTGCCGGTGATCCGCGGTTCTGCATTGGGCGGGTTGAACGGCGAGGCGCAGTGGGAAGCGAAGATCGACGAGCTGATGGACGCGGTGGACGCGAACGTTCCTCTGCCGGCGCGTGCGATTGACCAGCCTTTCCTGATGCCGATCGAAGACATCTTCTCGATCTCGGGCCGCGGCACGGTGGTTACGGGCCGTATCGAGCGTGGCAAGGTGAAGGTGGGCGAGGAAGTCGAGATCGTGGGCTTCCGCGAGACGCGCAAGACGGTTGTCACGGGCGTGGAGATGTTCAAGAAGCAGCTGGATGAAGGTCTGGCTGGTGACAATGCTGGTCTTCTGCTGCGCGGCATCCCCAAAGAAGATGTCGAGCGCGGAATGGTGTTGGCGAAGACCGGCTCGATCACGCCGCACACCAAGTTCAAGGGCGAGATCTACGTGCTGTCGAAAGACGAGGGCGGCCGTCATACGCCGTTCTTCAACGGCTACCGTCCGCAGTTCTACTTCCGCACGACGGACGTGACCGGATCGGCGAAGCTTCCTGAAGGCACGGAGATGGTGATGCCGGGCGACAACATTTCGCTGGAGATCGAGCTGCACACTCCGGTGGCCATGGAGAAGGGCCTGCGGTTTGCGATCCGCGAAGGCGGACGCACCGTGGGCGCCGGTACCATCAGCGAGATTATCCAGTAGGGACTTGCCCCGTCCAGGCATACGCGCCTGACGGCGCATAAGCCCGGCAGGTGCACTGAGGGTAGGTTCAGGGAGAAGATCGAAGCCCGGTTTCTGAGCGGTAGAAGAGGGGGCCGGGTTTCAGTTAGGATAAGAAGATGCGCGAAATTGTGACATTGCAGTGTCCGGTGTGCAAAGAGCGGAATTACTCGACGACGAAGAACAAGAAGACGACCACTGGCCGTCTGGAGTTCTCGAAGTTCTGCAGTCGTTGCCGCAAGCACACGGACCACAAAGAAACGAAATAAAGCAGCGCCCAGAGCGCAGAGCGCAGAGCACAGCGAACCTGAGGCCTGCGCCCTGATCCCTGAGCGCTGTAATGCAGGGGCGTAAGCTCAACGGTTAAACTGTCGGTCTCCAAAACCGAACTTGGGGGTTCGAATCCCTCCGCCCCTGCCAGAGATTCAAGCAGTGTTGGGCCAGGCAGCAACCGCAGAGCAGAGGTAAGGAATGGCTTAGAGCCGTTCCGGGCAGAGAAGGATCATATGGCGAAGGCAATCACAGTACCTGAGAAGGATCGTCCGCAGCAGGGCATCAGCAAGGTGACCGGGTTTTTCGAGCGCACCCGCGATTTCCTGAAGGACGTTCGTGGTGAGATGCGCAAGGTGGTCACCCCCACGCGCGCCGAAGTGCGCTCCACGACCACGGTGGTGATTGTTACCGTCTTCGCTTTTGCCGCGTTTTTCTACGTGGTGGATTCGGTGCTCGACCAGGTGCTGCGGGCAGTGTTGCACGCATTGGGTGGCACGCAGTAAGCGGGTGCAAAGAGGATGTTAATGGCGGAAGATATTCAGGACGGCAACACCGGCGAAGCGCCCGAGGAAACTCCGGGGCAGCTCGGACCGGCAGCCAACGAGCGCTTCAAGTGGTACATCATCCACGCCTATTCGGGTTTTGAGCGCAAGGTACGCGAATCGCTCGAGAGCCGCGTGCAGGCCTTTGGCCTCCAGAACAAGATTGGCCGCGTGATGATTCCGACCGAACCGGTCACGGAGATCGTCAACGGCAAGAAGCGTACGGTCGAGCGGGTATTTCTGCCCGGCTATGTCCTGGTCGAAATGGATCTCGATAACGACCTGTGGCACGTGATCAAGAACACGCCGCGGGTTACGGGCTTTCTGGGCACTGGCGACAAGCCGGTGGCGCTGAGTGAAGAGGAAGTCAGCTCGATTATCTTCCGCAGCGAAACCTCGAAGGATAAGCCACGGCTCAAGATCAAGTTCGAGAAGAACGAATCGGTTCGTATCACCGAAGGTCCTTTCGCGAATTTCAACGGTATTGTCGACGAAGTGAACGAAGACCGGGAGACCGTGAAGGTTATGGTCACGATATTTGGCCGTTCGACGCCAGTCGAGCTCGAGTTCGGCAAGGTGGAGAAGGTCGAGCAGTAAACAGGTTTAAGCAGTAAAGAATTTGGCGAGAAGCTAGCGGCTGACAGCTGCCGCAGAGGAAAGGTTCAAAAGCAATGGCACCACCAAAGAAGATTCAGACTCAGGTAAAGCTCCAGATTGAAGCCGGCAAGGCCACTCCTGCGCCGCCGGTTGGTCCGGCCCTCGGCCAGGCCCAGGTCAACATCATGGAGTTCTGCAAGCAGTTCAATGCGCGTACGCAGAATAAGGAGATGGCCGGGCTGATTATTCCCGTGGTCATCACGGTTTACGTCGATCGCAGCTTCACGTTCGTCACCAAGACGCCGCCCGCGGCCATCCTGCTTAAGAAGGCAGCAAACCTGGCCAAGGGTTCGGGTACGCCGAACAAGGACAAGGTCGGCAAGGTGACCGAAGCGCAGGTGCTCGATATCGCCAAGCAGAAGATGCCCGATCTGAATGCTGCTTCGGTCGAAGCGGCCGTCAAGAGCATCAAGGGTACAGCGCGGTCCATGGGGATCGAAGTCGTCGCGTAGGCCCCGACAAGCATGTTTCCCGGTGGAAATCGTACGAGAAACATGGCATACTTATGAATGCGCCTCTTCGTGAGGCGCCGCAACACATACCATGGCCGGCAGGCAGCATCGACCGCGCGGTGGGAGACGAGGAAGCATGTCGAGAAAAGTCAGCAAGAATGTCGCGAAGGCGCGTGCGGCTGTCGAAAATCGCCCTTACGCACTCCAGGACGCGGTTCCGCTCCTGCAAAAAGTTAAGTTTGCCAAGTTTGATGAGACCGTCGATCTGACGCTGCGTCTGGGCGTCGATCCCAAGCATGCGGACCAGATGGTTCGCGGCACGGTGGTTCTGCCCCACGGCCTGGGTAAGACCAAGCGCGTTGCCGTGATCACCTCCGGCGATCGCCTGAGGGAAGCCGAGGCAGCGGGCGCCGAGTTTGTTGGCGGCGAAGACCTGGTCGAGAAGATTCAGAAGGAAAGCTGGACGGACTTTGACGCCCTGATCGCGACGCCGGACATGATGAAGTCTGTCGGACGCCTGGGCAAGGTGCTCGGTCCGCGTGGCCTGATGCCCAACCCGAAGACGGGCACGGTTACGAACGATGTGGCGGCCGCTGTTCGCGAGATCAAGGCCGGTAAAGTGGAGTTTCGCACCGACAAGACGGCGCTGGTGCATGTCCCGGTGGGCAAGCTTTCGTTTACGCCTGACAAGCTGGTTGAGAACGCGCAGACGGTGATCTCGAGCGTGGTTCGCGCCAAGCCTTCGGCGGCCAAGGGCAAGTACATCAAGGGCATTACGCTGAGCTCGACCATGGGCCCGGGGATTTCGCTGGACAACTCGATTGCCGAGGCCGCAGCGAAGGCGTAACGCAGGATTTTCAGCCGCTGGCTCCTAGCCGCCAGCAGGCAGACGAAAATGATTGATGGATTTTCAGCTAACGGCTAGTAGCTAGAAGCTAGAGGCTTATTTTTATGGCATTGACCAAAGCAAAGAAGGCGGAGAAGGTTGAGCAGCTCGCGAAAGAGCTTGAGGGCTCGACCAGCGCCATTGTTGGCACCTTCGCGAAGCTGACTGTCGCTCAGGACTTCGAGCTGCGCAAGACGGTGCGTAAAGCGGGCGGCCGCTATCGCGTACTCAAGAACAAGCTTGCCGCGCGCGCGTCGAAGGGGTCGCAGATCGAATCGGCTCTGCAGGGACTGAAGGGCGTTTCGTCGGTGGCCTACACCAGCGGCGATCCGGTCGCGCTGGCCAAGGCGCTCTCAACCTGGGTGGAGGAGAACGCGCAGTTCACCTTCAAGCTGGGCATCGTTGACGGCAAGGTCATCAACGTCGACGAGGTGAAGGCGCTGGCAACGATGCCGGGCAAGGAAGAGATCTTTGCCAAGCTGCTCTTCCTCATCAACTCTCCCGCGCAGCGTCTGGCGACAGTCATCAACGCAACGGGACGCGATCTCGCCGTGGTGATCAACCAGGCAGTCGAGCAGAACAAGTTTGCCGGTGTGCAGGCTTCGGCCGCGCCAGCGCAGACGGCCGTAGAGCCGGCGCCGGTAGCCGATGCTGCGCCTGTGATCGAAGAGTCGGCAGCGCCCGCGGTCGAAGAACCGGCAGCGCCCGTGATCCAAGAGCAGGCTGCGCCTACTGCGGTTGAAGAGCCGGCCGCGCCGGAAGTTTCAGGCGGAGAAGCAGCCGCCGGCGAATAGCAGAAGGCTATTCGCTAAGAGTTGGGAAGTTTCAGCCGTAAACAGGCTTGAGGGGTGCTGGGTCTGGGCACATCGGAAACCTCGGGACCGGCGAGCGGCAACCGGAAGGCGATAGATTGGGCGTTCCGGCGCAACAGAAATTAGCAGCACAGAAATTAGAAGTAACTGGAGAAAATCATGGCGGATTTACAGCAATTGGAAGATCAGATCGTTGGGCTGAGCCTGCTGGATGCGGCAGCCCTTGTGAAGAAGCTCGAGGAGCGCCTTGGCGTTTCCGCGGCAGCGGCGGCTCCAGTGGTTGTGGCTGGCGGCGGTGCGGCAGCGGCGGCCCCTGCGGCTGCGGAGCAGACTGAGTTCAGCGTCATCCTGAAGGATGCCGGCGCGAACAAGATTGCCACCATCAAGGCGGTTCGCGAAGTCACTGCCCTGGGTCTGAAGGAAGCCAAGGACCTGGTGGATGGCGCTCCGAAGCCTTTGAAGGAAGGCGTGAGCAAGGAAGACGCGGAGAACATCAAGAAGAAGTTCGAAGGCGTCGCGACCGTCGAAATCAAGTAACTCTAAGATTCGAAAGGCTTCTGAGCGGGATCATCCTGCTCAGAAGCCTTTCGTCTCTGAATGTACTGCGATTTCTGTCTGGGCGTGTTATTTGCAAGTTGCGTGCCAAACCGAAACGCGCTATTCTTGTAGAGGTGCGTACGGTCTGGCTTTTCTCTTGTGAAGATTGCCGTAAGGGCTTATTCGCAGGCGTGGTGCAGACTCGGTCTTTACGTTTCAAATCCGAAAATTCGTGGATACGACAGCACATGCGGGCTCGCTGCAGTGGAGCTCGACAGTCTGCGCGACTTTTCGAGAATGGCAGTTTCCAAGTTCATCCGGTGTCTTTCCGTACCGGCGTATCGACAGGATAATCGGCGGGCCTGTGGATATGATTTGCAATCGGCTGTAGGGCGGCGAACACGCAGTATAGTAAGCGGCGGGAATCAAACATTCTGTCTATATTCAGTGCACAATCCGGTTGTGGCGCTCGCGAGACGTCTTGTCTCTGCGGGCTTTTATCCGTTTTGTCGGCAGAATCCTTCCTTCGCTTGAGTGTGTGCCGCTCCCTTCCTCCCGATCCCGCCAAAGACGCGCCGATGTCTTAATCGGCGGCAACTACGCTGGGACGCACGCTGATCCTGGCGGGTTGTCTTAAGCAACACGGAAGCCTACGCCTCCCATGGTCTTCCGTGCAAGTGAATATCCGGCGCCAAATCCGGCCGGCAAAGAAAGAAACGCGAAGTTTTCTCCGAACGAGGCGGGGCAGACACGAATCGCGTGCAAGGCGCAGTAACGGGGACGTCGCGTGACTCGGGCGATGTTTCCTTCCTTCGGCCAATTTGGCCGGGGCCTCGTGTCGACGAGTCTTGAGGAGTCAAGCATGCCGAACGAGAATCGCGCCCTTCGAAGCCGTCTCGATTTTTCAAAGATACCTACATCGATCCAGATTCCTAACCTGATTGAAGTCCAGCGCCGCTCGTATGAGCGCTTTCTCCAGATGGACAAGCTGCCTTCTGAGCGTGAAGACAACGGTCTGCAGTCGGTCTTCACATCCGTCTTTCCCATTACCGACTTCCGCAATATTTCGCAGCTCGACTTCGTTGATTATTCCATCGGCAATTGGGAGTGCAAGTGCGGCCACCTGAAGGGACTGCATCACCTGCGTACCTCCTGCGTGAATTGCGGCAACATGGTCATCACCGACCCGTTTCATCCGGGCGATGTGCTCTGCTCCAAGTGCGGCACCTACAACAAGAACACGCCTGATTTCTGCAACAAGTGCGGCGACCCCGTCGGCCTGCAACTCAAGTACGACCAGGCAGAGTGCGAAGAGCGCGGCATGACCTATTCGGCTCCGCTCAAGGTCACGGTGCGCCTGACGATCTACGACAAGGACGCCGAGACCGGCGCGAAGACCATTCGCGACATCAAGGAGCAGGAAGTCTTCTTCGGCGACATTCCGCTGATGACGCAGAATGGCACCTTCATCGTGAACGGCACCGAGCGCGTTATCGTTTCGCAGCTGCACCGCTCGCCCGGCGTCTTTTTTGAGACGGCCAACAACCGCACTTACTTCCTGGGCAAGATCATCCCTTATCGCGGATCGTGGGTGGAGTTCGAGTTCGATCAGAAGAACACGCTTTACGTGCGCATCGACCGCAAGCGCAAGTTCCTGGGCACCATCTTCCTGCGCGCTCTCGGCCTGCGCGCCGACGACGAAATCCTCAAGACTTTCTACACCGTCGACAAGATTGCGGTGAAGGATGGCAAGCTCTTCTGGACCATCGACGAGAACAGCGATAAGGCAACGCACCTCCTGGGCGCCAAGCCCGCGCACGCCATCGTCCACAAGGGCGAGGAGATCGCGCACTCCGGCCGCAAGGTTACGCCATCGATCATGAAGGCGCTGCGTCACGCGAAGATCTCTCAAGTCGAAGTGGAAGCTGCAGAGCTTGATGGTGCCGTGACTGCGTCCGACGTGGTCGACACCACAACCGGCGAGGTCTTTGTCGAGGCTAACGTTGAGCTGACTTCCGACAAGCTGCACAAGATCATCGAAAGCGGAGTAACTCAAATCGAAGTCTTCTTCCCCGAGCGCGATGATGTGGGCAACATCATCACCAACACGCTTCGCCGCGACTCGGTACGCAAGCCGGAAGAGGCTCTGATTGAGATCTACCGCAAGCTGCGTCCCGGCGATCCTCCGACGCTCGATACGGCGACTGCGCTCTTCGAAGGCATGTTCTTCGATCCGCGCAAGTACGACTTCTCGCGAGTTGGCCGTCTGAAGTTCAACATCAAGCTCTATGAGAACGCGGAAAACTCGCCCCTCGACCGCCGCACGCTGACGCCCGAGGACTTCTACGCGACCATCCGCTATCTGCTCAAGCTGCGCAAGAACATCGGCACGGTGGACGACATCGATCACCTTGGCAACCGCCGCGTCCGCGCGGTCGGCGAGTTGATGGAGAATCAGTTCCGCATCGGACTCGTCCGCATGGAGCGCGCCATCAAGGAAAAGATGAGCGTGTACCAGGAGATGTCGACGGCGATGCCGCACGACCTCATCAATGCGAAACCGGTCATGGCCGCGATCCGCGAGTTCTTCGGATCGTCGCAGCTCTCGCAGTTCATGGATCAGACCAATCCGCTCTCGGAGATCACGCACAAACGGCGTCTCTCTGCGCTCGGGCCGGGCGGCCTGTCGCGTGAACGCGCCGGATTCGAAGTGCGCGACGTTCATCCTACGCACTACGGACGTATCTGCCCGATCGAGACGCCGGAAGGCCCGAATATCGGTCTGATCAGCTCGCTTTCGTGCTTTGCCCGCATCAACGAGTATGGCTTCATCGAGTCGCCTTACCGCCGCGTTTCCGGAGCCCGTGTGCTCGACTTCGTTCAGGTCTCCAACGCCGGCGAAAGCGGCCTGCGTGTCGGCGAGCACATCGAGAAGTCCGAAGCGCTCAAGC
>CAWAYO010000083.1:0-21157 GCA_963786085.1 uncultured Acidobacteriaceae bacterium | reverse complement strand
AGACACGAGGCTATAGCCGAAAGATCTGCGAAATCTGTAGAGGTCGTCGTCGCACTGAGGGACCATGAATTCAATCGTCGTCAGCTCCACGGTTTTTTGATCGTCTTCGGGGGAGCGCTCGTTGGCATGGCTCTCCGCCGGGTTCTGCCCGAGGATCATCTGACTTCAGACGCAAAGGACGTCGTAAAGCTGGCGATGGGGCTCATCGCCACGATGGCCGCACTGGTCCTCGGCATGCTCGTTTCTACAGCGAAGTCCTCCTACGATACGCGAAAGAATGAAGTCGCCGAGATGTCTTCGAGGGTCGTCGCCATCGATCAATTATTGGCAAACTATGGCCCTGAGGCCAACGGAGTCCGCGCAGAGTTGCGCGAGCTTGTGGTTGTTGGTCTCAACCGCATCTGGCCAGGAGAGGCATCCAAGCAGGTCGATCTCAAGCCCAAGGAAGACACGCGAGACTTTTACAGCCAGCTGCAGGCCCTGGCACCCAAGAACGACTGGCAGGGTGCCACCAAGGCCGAAGCAATCTCCATGGCGGCCAACTTGCGGCAGACACGCTGGCGTATGTTCGTCGAGGCCGAGCAGACCTCCATGTCAATTCCGCTTCTGGCGGTCCTGGTCGCATGGCTGGTCGCGATCTTTATTGGCTTTGGCCTGTTCGCTCCGCCCAATTCCACTGTGATCGTGACGTTGGCGATCTGCGCATTGTCGGTATCGGCCGCGATCTTCATCATCATGGAGATGTACACGCCGTTCAGTGGAGTCCTGAAGATTTCCTCGGCTCCGATTCGCGAGGCGTTGAACCAGATAGGACACTGAAACTGGTCGAGGTTCAGACGGAAGCACTCAGAGAAGCACCTTTTCCGGGTACGTCTGCGACTGTCTCAGAATCTGATTCGTTGGTGAGGTTGGCGTAGACAGCCAGACGTTTGAGAAGCTCGGCCGCCTGGCTCGCGATCGGAGTGTCCGCCAGGTCCAGTTCATCTGCGAGTTGTAGATGATCGCGGAGACCGCCGAAGTCGCGCTTCCTTACACGTCGACGCAAGGCGACGCTGAGAAGGAACCCGGCGAGTGCGTCACGTTCTGGCTCATTGAGCCGGCGGAACTCATCGCGCCAGTGGGGGCATTCGCCGTCTGCATCCAGCAGCCTGACGGCCTGCGCGGCGCTGCCCGGCTTCCAGTTGGCAACGGAAATCGCGATAGGGGGAGCGTATCCGGGCCTGAGGCACGCCGCGCAGAGCAATCCCATCACATACGCGGTGTGATAAGCGGTAGCAAGGAGATAACGCGTGCGAGCAACCCCTTCCCGCGCCCGGATCTCACTGACGCGGGTTCCCGCCGTCGGCAGGAACCCGGCCTTATCCTCAACGCGCGCGAGTACGCGGAACGCGAACGCCGCTGCCGCGCTCCAGGATTTCCCCGTCAACGGCCAGCTGAGCAGAACCTCTCCGGCAAGGTCGTAGTCCTGTTCATCCAGGCAACGCGCCAGCAGCGCCTCCGCTTCGGCAAGAATCAATGCCCTGCGGCGAGGCAACAGCGCAGGGATCAGGTTGAAATCCGTGACGTACATCAGCGCATGCGTGAATGCGTAAATGTCGTCCCGTGTGCAGTTGAGCAGATCCATAGACTGCGCAAGGATCGAGCGCCGCGCAGTAGGAGGGCTGGTCAACTTGCGGCCGGGCTTCGGCTGGTACCATCCCGTAGCAACCCACTCCTGTTCGAGCATGCGGTGCGGAACCCGCTCGCGCCCGCATCGCGCCTGCGACTCCAGGCTTTCGCGGAGCAATTTATCGAATTCGTAATCCGGATAATCCAGGCGATTCAGGCAGACATGAGGCAGCGCATAATCCCAGGCAACGGCGGGCTCAAGACAGAGGCCCAGCCTCGCCCGTTCGCTCCGGGCATGAGGCTTCAGCAACTCCGCCACGTTGCGGACACGCTCGTCGACCTCGTCATGAACCATGGCCGGGGACGCGGCGACGAGCAGAACCGCGGTTTCGGAGACAATCTTTTCCGGACGGACATTCTTTGACGGATCGCTGTCCTTATATCCGTCTGCTGCCAGATGCTCGACTGCGAGCCGCGCAATATCGAGGGCATGGCAGAGTCGTCGAATCAGATCCTTCTCATTCCACTTGTCGCATTCACTCTGGACGAATTCGGGTGTCATCGCTCTCCGCCATGTCCTCAACCACTGCGCTGAGGTTCAGATTGAAAGCCCTTAGCGAAGCTCTTCCGCATTCGCCGCCAGTTCACCAAGGTTTTCGACCGGATTCGTCGGACCGAAGACCCGGTAAATGTGAATGAAGATGCGATTTGTTCCGCAGAACCAGTCTCCCGGTTCATCTGCGAGCGAGAGCGAGGGGCCCACTTCTGCAATCACCTTGCCGAGGGCGTTGAAGTCGACGGCTTTGGTTTCCAGAAGCTGCTTCACGATTTGTCTACGTTGATCAGAATTGCTCATTGCGATTCTCCTTATCGCGCGAGACAGGACAACCCGCGGAGGACGCTGCCGCAGCATCGTGATACGCGCTCGATGAAATAGTGGCCGCCGGCACGCTTTCGTTTCATGCCGAGTGGGGTGAAGCGCCTTGAAAGGGCTGTGGGAGGGGAAGTCCCGCTCCGGCTGGCGATCCGATCGGCCGGGGCCGCCGATGGCTATCCGGAATTCTGCCAGGATGGCACAATTTCGCCGAGCGCTCCCGTCCCACGACGTGTGGGCGCGCAGGCTGCTGCTTTCAGAGCAACTAATTAGCCCGCGGCGAATACTCGCCTGGTTTCCCGAAAATCCTCGAGGACTCCGCTCCTCAGACCGCTGTTAAGCGCATAGATAGCAGCTTCCACCGCCTGATGAACTGGACACAGTTACGGTATAGCTGGCCGAAGATATCTGCCCCGACTGATTCTTGATGGTCACAACGACGGTGTACTTACCTGCAGCCGCGTAGGTGTGATATGCAGTTGGTTGCCAACTTACCCAGGATCCATCTCCGAAGTTGATGGTCCTTCCAACGATGGCGCTCCCTCCACCCGTGCTCTGCGACGTGTTTACGTAAACCTCCAGGGCCGTGGATTGCGGTGTCACCGTCAGGGCCGCTGTTGGCGCACCGCTCCCCCCGCCGCTACTGCTGCCGCTGCCTTCCACTACTTCCTCCGCTGCTCCCACCACTCTGGCCGGATGCTACCGCTATAGCGACTGTCGAATAAGCCGGGACCGCAACCTGGGCCGAGTAGCCTCCTGATATCGGCGTGAGAGCAACGGACTGGCTTGTGATCTGACCGGCAGAACCATTCACGACGATATTGAGTTCCGCCGGTTGCGCTGAATCCCAGATTCGTCAGCGACACATTCACAGATCCGTAGTAAGTCGCGGTGGGATTGATGATGACTACATCGTCTCCCGAGTTAGTGTAGAAGGCAGTCGCGTCTAATCCAGACGTGGTGGACCCGGGTGATACGGAGGCCGCCATGTGTCCACCAGCTTGCAGGTTCAGAAACTGGGGTGAAGCGAATAGATCAAAAGCATAGAACTGAGGATAAGGCGTTAGCTGCGATGGATTGCAGTCCATGTCCCAGTCCCAAGCACCCAAAAGGCAGAAATAGCTTCCGGCTGAGTTAAAGTAACTCAACTGGCTGGGAACAGCCGTAGCCCCGCTATACACCACATTCAGCAAATCGGCGATGGCCACGCTATTCCACAAAGGGCCATAGGTTGGATCGTTACGGCAGCAGTCAGTTGAATAGGCCCAGTTGTTGTTGTATTCGGTGATGTAAATCGGGGTCGACGCTGCATTTTTCTGGTAGCCCGCCCTCACATAGGGTTCGATCATTTGGTAGTAGTAGGCCACGCCTCTGCTGCCTTGCGTGATCGAATAAAGCTGAGACCAGGTCATCCCGTCGTCGATGTTAGTCTGGCCGGTGATGTACAGGTGAAAGCTGACAAAATCAACGTACGGCTCGGTAGAGCCATTGGTGAGCAATGCTGGGATCCACGTAGACGCCTGCGATAGTTGCGAGATCACCGGGCCCCCGACATGGATGACCTGGCCATCCGCGGTCGCCTGAGTATGCATCGCCTTGCCGGCAGCCGCAAACATTGACACGTAGGCACTGAGGTTCGAGGCCATGCTGCCCGTGCATAGCGATCCTTGGAGCTCCGGCTCGTTCCAGATTTCGTAGTCCTGCATGAGCCCGGGAAACTTCTGGTCCACATGCGCTACCACCGAAGCCGCCATTTGCCCCCACTGCCAATAATCGGACGGCGCGACGCAGGAACTCCATCCAAGAGACGGTGGCGTGTTATAGATCACCCCCAGTGGATGGAGTCCCGAATTGCTTATCGTCTGTAACGAATGATCGAGATAACTGAAATTTGCACTTGAGGTCGCGTAGACCTGGTCGAGAGGGATCCAAATGCGTGTTCGATCGATGCCCGCGGCCGTGAACAGGCCGATCGTTGATTGGCTGTTTACAGGTGCTGTGCCCGTTCCACCTGCGGAGAAAATGCCGGCTGGCACGGCAGGTGTCGATCCGCTTCGATTGCCAAAGTTAGCCGAGACTGTTTGCGCATGTAGAGCAGAAACACCAAGCATTCCAGCCAATGAAAGCACCAGCCAGAAACCGTAATTGGACGCAGCACGAGGAAGGCTTGCCTTTTCGGACATGTTTTATCTCCTGATCCAAGACATGTCGATAAAGGAAGTCTTTCAATGCACGTTGCCGCTGACGCCTGGCATTGTGTAGGTGAGGTGAGGCAACTATCGTGCCTTGTTTGATAGTTCGTAAATAGTACCACCCCAGTGAACAGGGTCGATCAACTGTTTCTACTATCCAAAAGACCTAGCTCGTTTGGGCTAGTACATTTTGCAAGGTGTCGGTGTGAGGCCATCGTCTTTGGATACAAGTAGATGACAGCTACTCATCTCTGCTCACCGGCCCGAATTATGTTCCGCACACTGTTACAGAACAATGAACTATAGCGATGGGCAAAAGAAAAGCCCGGCACGAAGCCGGGCTTTGTAATTAGGTTTTGCGCCGAAGGCGCGTTTGCCTGGACGGCCAGTCCTCACTCGGAGGCAGCCATCTCTTCGGCTTCGCCTTCCTGGCGCATCATTTCGAGCTCGCGCTCGGCTTCCTCGTAGGCAGTCTGCACTTCCTGCTGGACGCGCTGGGCCGCTTCTTCGAGCTCCGGTGAGAGCTGGATGTTGCGGTAGTACTCCATGCCCGTACCGGCGGGGATGAGACGGCCGACGATGACGTTCTCCTTGAGGCCGCGCAGGTTGTCGACGGCACCGTTGATGGACGCCTCGGTCAGCACACGCGTGGTCTCCTGGAAGGATGCCGCGGAGATGAAGCTGTCGGTCGAGAGCGAAGCCTTCGTGATGCCCAGCAGGAGCGGACGGCCAATGGCCGGGCGTCCTCCGTCGGCGATCGCGCGCTCGTTCTCGTTGCGGAAGCGGAACTTATCGACCTGCTGTTCGAGCAGGAAGTTGGTGTCGCCGACTTCCTCGATCTTCACCCAGCGAAGCATCTGCCGGACGATGGTTTCGATGTGCTTGTCGGAGATGGCCACGCCCTGGAGCCGGTAGACTTCCTGGATCTCGTTCACCAGGTAGCCCTGCAGTTCCTTCTCACCAAGCACGGCAAGAATGTCGTGCGGGTTGAGCGGTCCATCCATCAGCGGTTCGCCGGCCTTCAGGCGCTCGCCTTCCTGCACGTTGACGTGGATGCCGCGCGGCACGGAGTATTCCTTCTCTTCTCCGTTGTCGGCGGTGACGTAGATCTTGCGCTGACCCTTGCTGACTTCGCCGAACTTCACCACACCATCGATTTCGCTGATGATGGCGGTTTCGCGCGGCTTGCGGGCTTCGAAGAGCTCGACGACGCGGGGCAGACCACCGGTGATGTCCTTGGTGCGCGTGGTTTCGCGCGGGATCTTGGCAAGGATATCGCCGGGGAAGACCTCGTCTCCGTCCTGGATCATCAGGTGAGCACGCGAGGGCATCAGGTAACGCTTGTTGCCCTTGGCTCCCTTGATGATGATCGCAGGCTGGCGCTTCTCGTCCGAAGCTTCTGAGACCACCAGCCGCGAGAGGCCGGTGACTTCATCCACTTCTTCGTTCAGCGTGATGCCTTCCTGCAGGTCCTTGAACTGCACGGTTCCGCCGATCTCGGTGAGGATGGCGAAGGTGTACGGATCCCACTCGGCAAGAACCTGCCCGAGCTCGACCTGCTGACCCTCTTCCACCTTGAGGCGCGCGCCGTAGACGATCTGGTAGCGCTCCTTCTCGCGGCCACGCTCGTCGATGACGGCGATGGCTCCCGAGCGGTTCATAGCAACCAGGCCGCCCTGCTTCGACCGCACGGTGACCAGATTGATGAAGCGCACCGAACCGTGGTTCTTGGCGTCGAGGCGCGACTGCTCGGAGACTCGCGATGCCGTACCGCCGATGTGGAAGGTACGCATCGTGAGCTGGGTTCCGGGCTCGCCGATTGACTGCGCGCCGATCACACCGACTGCTTCGCCGAGCTCAACCATGCGGCCGGAGCCGAGGTTACGTCCGTAGCAGAGGATGCAGACGCCGCGCTTCGATTCGCAGGTAAGCACGGAGCGAATCTTGACGCGCTCGATGCCCGCTGCCTGGATCGCGGAGGCGATGTCTTCGTTGATCTCCTGGTTGACGTCAACGATGACGTTGCCTTCGAAGTCCTTCAGCTTCTCGAGCGACACGCGGCCGATGATGCGGTCGCGCAGCGGCTCGATGATCTCGCCGGACTCGACGATCGGCATCACGTAGATGCCTTCGACGGTTCCGCAGTCCTTCTCGCTGACGATGACGTCCTGGGCCACGTCGACGAAGTCGACGGGTCAGGTAGCCGGAGTCAGCGGTCTTGAGAGCGGTATCGGCAAGACCCTTACGCGCGCCGTGCGTGGAGATGAAGTACTCGAGCACGGTGAGACCTTCACGGAAGTTCGCCGTGATCGGAGTCTCGATGATTTCGCCCGAAGGCTTGGCCATCAGTCCGCGCATGCCGGAGAGCTGACGGATCTGCTGCTTCGATCCGCGGGCGCCGGAGTCGGCCATGATGTAAATCGGGTTCATGGTGCCGGCCTTGTCGGCTTCCTTCATGTTGTTGAACATTTCGTCGGCGACCTTTTCCGTCACCGTCGACCACAACTGAATGACCTTGTTGTTGCGCTCGCCGTTGGTGATCGCGCCGTCAAGGTACTGCTGCTGCACCGCGAAGCGCTGCTTCTCGGCCTCGCGCACGACGGGGTACTTCGTCTCCGGGATGACCATGTCATCGAGGCCGACGGAGAGACCCGAACGAGTCGCGAACTGGAAGCCCAGTTCCTTGATGCGGTCGAGCATCTTGACCGTGACTTCAAGGCCGAGGTTCAGGTAGCAGTAGTTGACCAGCTGTCCGATGCCCTTCTTCTTGAGCAGGCCGTTGACATAAGGCATGCCTTCGGGAAGTGCGTCGTTCAGGATGGCGCGACCCACAGTGGTCGAGATGAATTGCTTGTCGTACTCGACCGGCTCGGTGTGCGTCAGGTCCTGATCGTCGTACGCCGTGGTCATGTCGAGGACAGGACCGCTATAGCGCAGACGAATCGGCGACAGCGTTTCGACTTCCTTCGCTTCGAGAGCCATCAACACTTCTTCGATGTTCGCGAAGACGCGGCCCTCACCCTTGGCTCCCTTGCGCGCCTTGGTCAGGTAATAGAGACCGAGAACCATGTCCTGCGTAGGCACGGTGATCGGCTGGCCCGACGCCGGCGACAGGATGTTGTGCGAAGCGAGCATGAGCACGCTGGCTTCTACCTGCGCTTCCGGAGACAGCGGAATGTGCACTGCCATCTGGTCGCCGTCGAAGTCCGCGTTGAAGGCGGTGCAGACGAGCGGGTGAATCTTGATGGCCTTGCCCTCGACAAGCACAGGCTCGAAGGCCTGGATGCCGAGGCGGTGCAGGGTTGGAGCGCGGTTCAGCAGCACCGGGTGGTCCTTGATCACTTCCTCAAGGATGTCCCACACGATCGGCTCCTGCAGTTCGACCATTTCCTTCGCCTGCTTGATGGTCGTGCAGTGGCCGGTCTGTTCGAGCCGGTGATAGATGAACGGCTTGAAGAGCTCGAGCGCCATCTTCTTGGGAAGACCGCACTGGTGCAGCTTCAGCTCCGGACCGACAACGATGACCGAACGGCCCGAGTAGTCGACGCGCTTGCCGAGCAGGTTCTGGCGGAAGCGGCCCTGCTTGCCCTTGAGGGTGTCGGAGAGCGACTTCAGCGGACGGTTGTTCGCGCCACGCAGCACACGGCCGCGGCGGCCGTTGTCGAACAGAGCGTCGACGGCTTCCTGCAGCATGCGCTTTTCGTTGCGCACGATCACCTCAGGCGCATGGAGGTCCATGAGCTTCTTGAGGCGGTTGTTACGGTTGATCACGCGGCGATACAGATCGTTGAGATCCGAAGTCGCGAAGCGGCCGCCATCCAGCGGCACCAGCGGGCGCAGCTCCGGCGGAATGACCGGGATCACATCGAGAATCATCCACTGCGGCTTGTTGCCCGACTTGCGGAAAGCCTCGACGACCTTGAGGCGCTTGGCGTACTTCAGGCGCTTCTGCAGCGAGGTCTCAGCCTTCATGCGCTCGCGCAGCTCGATCCCCAGCTCGTCAATATTGACGCGCTTGAGCAGTTCCTTGATCGCCTCGGCGCCCATCATGCCCTTGAAGCCGGTGGGGCGATACTGGGTGTCGAGCTCGCGGAAGCGGGTCTCGTCCTTGATGATCTCGCGCTCGCGGGTGGGCGAGTCGCCGGGATCGACGACAACGTAGCTCTCGAAATAGAGCACGCTCTCGAGGTCGCGCAGCGAGATGTCGAGCAGGTGGCCGATACGCGAAGGCAGTCCCTTGAAGAACCACACGTGCGAGCAGGGCGAAGCCAGCTCGATGTGGCCCAGGCGCTCACGGCGCACCTTGGAGACGGTGACTTCGACGCCGCATTTGTCGCAGATCACGCCGCGGTGCTTCATGCGCTTGTACTTGCCGCAGAGGCACTCCCAGTCGGTGACCGGGCCAAAGATGCGGGCGCAGAAGAGTCCGTCGCGCTCCGGCTTGAAGGTGCGGTAGTTGATGGTTTCCGGCTTGGTGACCTCGCCATGCGACCAGCTGCGGATTTTCTCCGGTGATGCGAGCTGGATGCGAATCGCGTCAAAGTCGGTGATCGGGCTTGTCAGTTCAAACGGGCTGGAACGGTACAAGGTGTTCCTCCTTGCAGCTGGCTTCTGGCTTATTGCCGTCAGCTCTCAGCTGCGGTTGCTTCTGTTCTCTACCTGCGACGTTGGTTAAGGACGCCGCTTAATTCTTGGCGAGGCCATCAGCCCGGGTTTGACCCTGACGGCTGATGGCGGATCGCTGTTAGTCGGCGGCTGCCAGTGTGGGCAGCGGCTGCTTCTTCGCTTCGCCGTCGGGAGTCATCTTCATCAGCTCCACGTCGAGGCACAGTGACTGCAGCTCGCGAATGAGCACGTTGAACGACTCCGGCACGCCGGGCTCGATCGCCGCTTCACCCTTGACGATGGCCTCGTAGATCTTGGTGCGGCCATATACGTCGTCGGACTTGGCAGTGAGCAGCTCCTGGAGAATGTATGCCGCGCCGTAAGCTTCGAGCGCCCACACTTCCATTTCTCCGAAGCGCTGTCCACCGAACTGCGCCTTGCCACCCAGCGGCTGCTGAGTGATCAGCGAGTACGGCCCGATAGAGCGAGCGTGGATCTTGTCGTCGACCAGGTGCGACAGCTTGAGCATGTAGATGTAACCAACCGTTACCGGCTGCTCGAACTGCTCGCCTGTCATGCCGTCGAAGAGCGGTGTCTTGCCCGAAGACGGAAGACCGGCCGCGGCAAGAAGCGCCTTGATCTCCGTCTCCTTGGCGCCGTCGAAGACCGCGGTGCCGAACCAGATGCCGCGCGCCATACCCAGGCCGACGCGAACCGTCTGCTCGTCATCGAGCTCGAGCAGCTGGCGGAGCGTGGCCGTGTTCGCGAACTTCTCCTTGAAGATTTCGCGGATGGCGTTCGCTTCCTGGTTCTGCTTCACCAGCTCGGCGACTTGCTTGCCGAGCTCGTGAGCTGCCCAGCCGAGGTGCGTCTCGAGGATCTGACCGACGTTCATACGCGAAGGCACGCCCAGCGGATTGAGAACAATCTCCACCGGAGTTCCATCGGGCAGGTACGGCATGTCTTCCTCGGGCAGGATGCGCGCGATGACGCCCTTGTTACCGTGGCGTCCGGCCATCTTGTCGCCGACCGACAGCTTGCGCTTCATGGCGACGTACACCTTGACCAGCTTGATGACGCCCGGTGCGAGCTCATCGCCCTTCTGCAGCTTGGCGATCTTCTCGTTGGTGATCTTGCGCAGAACGTCGATCTGGCGCGAGGTCATCTCTTCGATCTCGTCGATCTGCTCGTTCACGCGCGGATCCTTGTCGGCATAGCGGATGCGCTTGAGGTTCTTGGTCGAGATGCGCTCGATGGCATCGCGATCGAGAACCGCGTCCTTCACGAGCAGGCGCTTGTTGGTGCGCTCGTCGTGCAGGTCAGCCAGCACCGTCTTGTTGCCAAGAATCGCTTCCAGACGCTTCAGGCGCTCGTCGGTGAGAATACGGATCTCATCGGCGAGGTTCTTCTCCAGCTGCGCAACCTGATCGGACTCGATCTGCTTGGCGCGCTCGTCCTTCTCCTGTCCCTTGCGGGAGAAGATGCGGACATCAACCACCGTGCCTTCGATTCCCGGAGGGCAGGTGAGCGAAGCATCGCGAACGTCGCCGGCCTTCTCGCCGAAGATGGCGCGAAGCAGCTTCTCTTCAGGGGTCAACTGCGTCTCGCCCTTCGGAGTCACCTTACCAACGAGAATGTCGTTGTGCTTGATCTTGGCGCCGATGCGGATCACACCGCTCTCGTCAAGGTCGCGCAGCGCATGCTCGCTGACGTTGGGGATGTCGCGGGTGATCTCTTCCGGTCCCAGCTTGGTGTCGCGCGCCTCGATCTCGAACTCCTCGATGTGCACGGACGTGTAGTAGTCCTCACGCACCAGCTTTTCCGAGATCAGGATCGCGTCCTCGAAGTTGTAACCGCGCCACGGCATGAAGCCGACAAGCACGTTGCGTCCGAGGCCGAGCTCGCCCTGCTCCGTGCAAGGTCCGTCGGCGATCACCTGTCCCTTCAGCACGCGGTCGCCCTGACGCACGATCGGCTTCTGGTTGATGCAGGTGTTCTGGTTCGACCGCTTGAACTTGATGAGCTGATAGATGTCCGAACCAACCTCACGCGAAAGCTGCGTGGGGTGGTGCTCACCTTCAACGCGGATGATGATGCGCTCCGAGTCGACCGAGTCCACGATGCCGTTGCGGCGCGCGAGGATGACGGCGCCCGAGTCACGAGCGGTCACGCCTTCCATGCCGGTTCCGACAAACGGCGCCTCGGAAACAAGCAGCGGAACAGACTGCCGCTGCATGTTCGCGCCCATCAGCGCGCGGTTCGCGTCGTCGTGCTCAAGGAAGGGCACGAGCGAAGCGGCAACCGAGACGAGCTGCTTCGGGCTGACGTCGACGTAGTCCACTTCATCGCGGTTCACGAGAACGAAGTTGCCCTGACGGCGGGCATTCACCAGTTCTTCGGTGATGTGTCCCTTCTCGTCGAGGTCGATGTTCGCCTGCGCGATCGTGTGGCGGTCTTCCTCCCACGCCGACAGATAGAACGAGAAGGGCTCGAACTCGATGGCCCGCTTCTTGTCCTTCTTGAGCTGGTTGTTCAGCTTGAGCGCTTCGGATTTCTCGATGTGCTCGCCGACACGCAGGCCGCTTTCGCCGGCGTTGGTGACCTGAACGAAGTCAAGCACACGGGCTCCGGCTACGCGGCGGTAAGGCGACTCGATGAAGCCATACTCGTTGATGCGTGCAAAGCACGAGAGCGAGCTGATCAGGCCGATGTTCGGGCCTTCCGGCGTCTCGATCGGGCAGATACGTCCGTAGTGCGTGGGGTGAACGTCGCGCACTTCGAATCCGGCGCGCTCACGCGACAGACCGCCCGGCCCGAGCGCGGAGAGGCGCCGCTTGTGCGTGATCTCCGAGAGCGGATTGGTCTGATCCATGAACTGCGAGAGCTGCGACGATCCGAAGAACTCGCGGATCGCGGCCATGACCGGCTTCGCATTGATGAGGTCGTGCGGCATCGCCGTCGACATCTCCTGGTACACGCTCATCTTTTCCTTGATGGCGCGCTCCATGCGGACGAGGCCGATGCGGAACTGATTTTCCATCAGCTCGCCGACCGCGCGAACGCGGCGGTTGCCGAGGTGATCGATGTCGTCCACCGTGCCGATGTTCTTGCGCAGCTTGAGCAGATAGCGGATGGTCGCGTAGAAGTCCTCGGGCGTCAGCGTGCGGCGGTCGAGGGGTGAGTTTTCCGCGTTCTCATAGAGCTTGATATTGAACTTCAGACGGCCCACACGCGAGAAGTCGTACTTGCGCGGATCGAAGAACATGCCTTCGAAGAGCGCGGTCGCGGTGTCGAGGGTCGGAGGATCGCCCGGACGCAGCTTGCGGTAGATCTCGATCAGCGCCTCTTCCGGCTTGCGCACCGAGTCGCGGCGAAGCGTGTTGGTGATGATGTTGCCCACATCATCGCGCTCCGGGAAGAAGACTTCGATTTGAGTTACGCCGCTCTCGATGATCTTGTGCAGCTTGTCGGAAGTCAGCTCAACATTCGCCTCGACAAAGACCTCGCCGGTTGTGGTGTCGACCACGTCGGACGCAGTCACGGCGCCGTCGAGTTCAGCAGCTTCCACTTCGACTTGAGAGATCTTCGCGTGGCGCAGGGCCTTCATGATCGATGGCGTAACCTTGCGGCCGGAGTGCGCGATCTCCTCGCCCTTGTGGACGATGGCGTGCGCGGGCTTTGCGCCCAGGAGGTGCGTCGCCTTGTCGCTGTTCTCATCGATGGTCCAGAAGAGCTTGCCATCCTTCACTGCGATCTTGTCGACGGTGTAGAAGGTCTTGAGGATCTCGTCGTCGGCGCGCAGGCCGAGAGCGCGCAGGAAGATGGTGCCCAGAAACTTGCGCTTGCGGTCGATGCGCACATACAGCGTGTTCTTCTGATCGAACTCGAACTCCACCCACGATCCGCGATAGGGAATGATCTTGCCCGAGGAAGTAGGTGCGGTTGTTTGCCGTCTCAAAAAAGACGCCGGGCGAGCGGTGCAGCTGCGAAACGATAACGCGCTCGGTGCCGTTCACGATGAAGGTGCCATTCTGCGTCATCAGCGGAATGTCGCCGAAGAAGACTTCCTGCTCCTTGATGTCGCGAATGGTCTTCGCGCCGGTCTCAGCGTCCTTGTCGTAGATCGTCAGGCGCACCGTGACCTTGAGCGGAGCCGAATAGGTCATGCCGCGCTCTTCGCACTCTGCCTGATCGTACTTGAGCTGCAGGCCGACAGGGTCGCCGCACTTGTTGCAGAAGTCAGGCGTGTTCTTGTTGTAGGTGCCGCACTTGGAGCAGAGCACATCGCCCGGATGAAACGGGTCGGTGATGACCATGTTGCCGCAATTCACGCAGGAGGTACGCAGGTGATGCAGTCCCTTCAGGTGGCCGCACTTGCACTCCCAGTTGCCGATGGAGTAATCAACGAAGTCGAGCTGCGAAATATTGCGGAAGTCGGTAATGGGAAAGACGGATGTGAAGACCGACTGCAGACCGTTGTCTTCACGCTCTGAAGGCAGTTTGTCCATCTGGAGAAAGCGCTCATACGAGCGGCGCTGGACTTCAATCAGGTTAGGAATCTGGATCGATGTAGGTATCTTTGAAAAATCGAGACGGCTTCGAAGGGCGCGGTTCTCGTTCGGCATGCTTGACTCCTCAAGACTCGTCGACACGAGGCCCTCGGCCAACTTCGCCGAAGGAAGGAAACATCGCCCGAGTCTCGCGACGTTCCCTGTTACTGCGCCTTGCACGCGTTTCGTGTCTGCCCCGCCTCGTTCGGAGAAAACTTCGCGTTTCTTTCTTTGCCGGCCGTATATGGCGCCGGATATTCACTTGCACGGAAGACCATGGGAGGCGTAGGCTTCCGTGTTGCTTAAGACAACCCGCCAGGATCAGCGTGCGTCCCAGCGTAGTTGCCGCCGGTTAAGACACCGGCACGTCTTTGGCGGGATCGGGAGGAAGGGAGCGGCACACACTCAAGCGAAGGAAGGATTCTGCCGACAAAACGGATAAAAGCCCGCAGAGACAAGACGTCTCGCGAGCGCCACAACCGGATTGTGCACTGAATATAGACAGAATGTTTGATTCCCGCCGCTTACTATACTGCGTGTTCGCCGCCCTACAGCCGATTGCAAATCATATCCACAGGCCCGCCGATTATCCTGTCGATACGCCGGTATGGAAAGTCACCGGATGAACTTGAAAACTGCCACTCTCGAAAACTCGCGCAGACTGTCGAGCTCTCCTGCATGCTTGCAGCCGGCCCGCATGTGCTGTCCGTCCACGAATTTTCGGATTTGAAACGTAAAAGACCGAGTCCGAATCACACCTGCGAATAAGCCCTTACGGCAATCTTCACAAGAGAAAAGCCAGACCGCACGCACCTCTACAAGAATAGCGCGTTTCGGTTTGGCACGCAACTTGCAAATAAAACGCCCGGGCAGAAGTCGCAGGTTCGTCCAGAAACCTAAGGCTTCCGAGCAGGACTGTCCCGCTCAGAAGCCTTTCGAATCTTAGAGTTACTTGATTTCGACGGTCGCGACGCCTTCGAACTTCTTCTTGATGTTCTCCGCGTCTTCCTTGCTCACGCCTTCCTTCAAAGGCTTCGGAGCGCCATCGACCAAGTCCTTGGCTTCCTTCAGACCCAGGGCGGTGACTTCACGAACCGCCTTGATGGTGGCAATCTTGTTCGCGCCGGCATCCTTCAGGATGACGCTGAACTCAGTCTGCTCCGCAGCCGCAGGGGCCGCCGCAGCCGCACCGCCGCCAGCCACAACGACCGGAGCCGCCGCTGCCGCGGAAACGCCAAGGCGCTCCTCGAGCTTCTTCACAAGGGCTGCCGCATCCAGCAGGCTGAGCCCAACGATCTGATCTTCCAATTGCTGTAAATCCGCCATGATTCTCTCCAGTAAAGCTAATTTCAATGCTACTAATTTTTGTTGCCCCGGACGCCCATCTATCGCCTTCCGGTTGCCGCTCGCCGGTCCCGAGGTTTCCGATGTGCCCAGACCCAGCACCCCTCAAGCCTGCTTACGGCTGAAACTTCCCAACCCTTAGCCAATAGCCTTCTGCTATTCGCCGGCGGCTGCTTCTCCGCCTGAAACTTCCGGCGCGGCCGGTTCTTCGATCGCGGCAGCAGCATCGACCGCAGGAACCGGCTCTGCGGCCTGTCGGCGCTTCGATCCAGGCGCAGCTCGCTACCGGCGCCGGCTCTACTGCCGCTGCGCTGGCGCGGCCGAAGCCTGCGCTCCTGCAAACTTCTGCTTCTCGACGCCCTGGCCAAGGACAACTGCCAGGTCGCGCCCCGTGGCGTTGATGACTGTCGCCAGACGCTGCGCGGGAGAGTTGATGAGGAAGAGCAGCTTGGCGAAGATCTCTTCCTTGCCCGGCATCGTAGCCAGAGCCTTCACCTCGTCGATATTGATGACCTTGCCGTCAACGATGCCCAGCTTGAAGGTGAATTGCGCGTTCTCCTCAACCCAGGTCGAGAGCGCCTTGGCCAGTGCGACCGGATCGCCTTTGGTGTAGGCCACCGACGAAACGCCCTTCAGCCCCTGCAGAGCCGCTTCAATCTGCGAACCCTTCGATGCGCGCGCGGCAAGCTTGTTCTTGAGCACGCGGTAGCGGCCACCCGCCTTACGCACCGTCTTGCGCAGCTCAAAATCCTGAGCAACAGTCAGCTTCGCGAAGGTGCCCACGATGGCGCTGGTCGAGCCTTCGAGCTCTTTCGCGAGCTGCTCAACCTTCTCCGCCTTCTTTGCTTTGGTCAATGCCATAAAAATAAGCCTCTAGCTTCTAGCTACTAGCCGTTAGCTGAAAATCCGTAGTTCAATCCTGATCTGCCTGCTGGCGGCTAGGAGCCAGCGGCCGAAATCTGCGCTAGGCCTTCGCAGCGGCGTCCGCAATGGCGCTGTCGAGCGAAATCCCGGGGCCCATCGTAGAGCTAAGCGTGATGCCCTTGATGTACTTGCCCTTGGCCGCCGAAGGCTTGGCGCGAACCACGCTCGAGATCACCGTCTGCGCGTTCTCAACCAGTTTGTCAGGCGTAAAAGAAAGCTTGCCCACCGGAACATGCACCAGCGCCGTCTTGTCGGTGCGGAACTCTACTTTACCGGCCTTTATCTCGCGAACAGCGGCCGCCACATCGTTCGTGACTGTGCCCGTTTTCGGGTTGGGCATCAAGCCGCGCGGACCGAGCACCTTGCCCAGGCGTCCGACAGTTTTCATCATGTCCGGAGTCGCGATCAGGGCGTCAAAGTCCGTCCAGCCTTCCTTTTGAATCTTCTCGACCAAGTCCTCGCCGCCGACAAACTCGGCACCGGCTGCCTCGGCTTCCCTCAGGCGATCGCCGGAGCTGATCACGGCAACACGCTTGGTCTTACCGAGCCCATGGGGTAGAACGACCGTGCCACGAACCATCTGGTCCGCATGCTTGGGATCGACACCCAGACGCAGCGTCAGATCTACGGTCTCATCGAACTTGGCAAACTTTACTTTTTGCAGGAGCGGAACCGCTTCCTGGAGTGCGTAAGGGCGATTTTCGACAGCCGCACGCGCCTTCGCGACATTCTTGCTGACTTTTCTCGACATGCTTCCTCGTCTCCCACCGCTCGGTCGATGCCGCTTGCCGGCCGTGGTATGTGTTGCGGCGCCTCACGAAGAGGCGCATTCATAAGTATGCCATGTTTCTCGTGCGATTTCCACCGGGAAACATGCTTGTCGGGCGTTACGCGACGACTTCGATCCCCATCGAGCGCGCCGTACCCTTGATGCTCTTGACGGCAGCTTCGACCGAAGCGGCGTTTAGATCGGGCATCTTCTGCTTGGCGATATCGAGCACCTGCGCTTCGGTCACCTTGCCGACCTTGTCCTTGTTCGGCGTACCCGAACCCTTGGCCAGGTTCGCTGCCTTCTTAAGCAGGATGGCCGCGGGGGGCGTCTTGGTGACGAACGTGAAGCTGCGATCGACGTAAACAGTGATGACCACGGGAATAATCAGCCCGACCATCTCCTTGTTCTGCGTGCGCGCGTTGAACTGCTTGCAGAACTCCATGATGTTGACCTGGGCCTGGCCGAGGGCCGGACCAACCGGCGGCGCAGGCGTGGCCTTGCCGGCTTCAATCTGGAGCTTTACCTGAGTCTGAACCTTCTTTGGTGGTGCCATTGCTTTTAAACCTTTCCTCTGGGGCGGGTGTCTAGCTTCTCGCCAAATTCTTTACTGCTTAAACATGTTTACTGCTCGACCTTCTCCACCTTGCCGAACTCGAGCTCGACTGGCGTCGAACGTCCAAATATCGTGACCATAACCTTCACGGTCTCTCGGTCCTCGTTCACTTCGTCGACAATACCGTTGAAATTCGCGAAAGGACCTTCGGTGATACGAACCGATTCGTTCTTCTCGAACTTGATCTTTACTCGCGGCTTATCCTTCGAGGTTTCGCTGCGGAAGATAATCGAGCTGACTTCCTGTTCACTCAGCGCCACCGGCTTGTCGCCAGTACCCAGGAAGCCCGTAACCCGCGGCGTGTTCTTGATCACGTGCCACAGGTCGTTATCGAGATCCATTTCCACCAGGACATAGCCGGGCAGAAATACCCGCTCCACCGTGCGCTTCTTCCCGTTCACGATTTCCGTGACAGGCTCGGTCGGAATCATCACGCGGCCGATCTTGTTCTGCAGACCAAAGGCCTGCACGCGACTCTCGAGCGACTCGCGCACCTTGCGCTCAAAGCCTGAATAAGCGTGAATGATGTACCACTTGAAGCGCTCGTTGGCTGCCGGTCCGAGCTGCCCTGGAGTTCCCTCGGGCACTTCGCCGGTGTTGCCGTCCTGAATATCTTCCGCCATTAACATCCTCTTAGCACCCGCTTACTGCGTGCCACCCAATGCGTGCAACAGTGCGCGCAACACCTGGTCGAGCACCGAATCCACCACGTAGAAAAACGCAGCAAAGGCAAAGACGGTAACAATCACCACCGTGGTCGTGGCGCGCACTTCGGCGCGCGTGGGGGTGACCACCTTGCGCATCTCACCACGAACGTCCTTCAGGAAATCGCGGGTGCGTTCGAAAAACCCGGTCACCTTGCTGATGCCCTGTTGCGGACGATCCTTTTCAGGTACTGCGATTGCCTTCGCCATATGATCCTTCTCTGCCCGGAACGGCTCAAAGCCATTCCTTACCCCTGCTCTACGGTTGCTGCCTGGCCCAACACTGCTTCAATCTCTGGCAGGGGCGGAGGGATTCGAACCCCCAAGTTCGGTTTTGGAGACCGACAGTTTAACCGTTGAGCTTACGCCCCTGCATTAAAGGGCTTCGCGGCAGTGCCGCTTTCGCCCTCTCGCTTTGCTCGCGCCTTCCCAGCGCTCGCTCCGCGATTCACCCCACCCGCCCTCAACATCGCGCCAAAGACGCAATCGCCTGGACGGCCAGCCCTTATTTCGTTTCTTTGTGGTCCGTGTGCTTGCGGCAACGACTGCAGAACTTCGAGAACTCCAGACGGCCAGTGGTCGTCTTCTTGTTCTTCGTCGTCGAATAATTCCGCTCTTTGCACACCGGACACTGCAATGTCACAATTTCGCGCATCTTTTTATCCTAACTGAAACCCGGCCCCTCTTCTACCGCTCAGAAACCGCGCTTCGATCTTCTCTTCTCGAAACCTACTCTCACTTCATGCGCCGTCAGGCGCGTTTGCCCGACGCGGCCAGCGTCTACTGCAGTATCTCGCTGATGGTACCTGCGCCCACAGTGCGTCCGCCTTCGCGGATTGCGAACCTGAGGCCCTTTTCCATGGCCACGGGAGTGTGCAGCTCGATCTCGAGCGAAATGTTGTCGCCCGGCATCACCATCTCCGTGCCCTCAGGCAGCTTCGCCGAGCCGGTCACGTCCGTCGTGCGGAAATAGAACTGCGGACGGTAGCCGTTGAAGAACGGCGTATGACGGCCACCCTCGTCCTTCGACAACACATAAATCTCGCCCTTGAACTTGGTGTGCGGCGTGATCGAAGCTGTCTTGGCCAGAACCATCCCGCGCTCCACGTCTTCCTTGGGAATGCCGCGCAGCAGAAGTCCGGCGTTGTCGCCCGCCAGACCTTCATCCAACTGCTTCTTGAACATCTCGACGCCGGTAACCACCGTCTTGCGCGTCTCGCGGAAGCCGACGATCTCTACTTCCTCGCCCACCTTCACCTTGCCGCGCTCGATACGCCCCGTCACAACAGTGCCGCGGCCCGAGATCGAGAAGATGTCTTCGATCGGCATCAGGAAGGGCTGATCAATCGCACGCGCCGGCAGAGGAACATTCGCGTCCACCGCGTCCATCAGCTCGTCGATCTTCGCTTCCCACTGCGCCTCACCGTTCAACCCGCCCAATGCAGACCCGCGGATCACCGGCACATCGTCGCCCGGGAAGTTGTACTTCGAGAGCAGCTCGCGAACTTCCATCTCCACCAGGTCGGTCAGCTCCGGATCCTCAACCGCGTCGCACTTGTTCAGGAAGACCACGATGTAAGGCACACCTACCTGGCGGGCCAGAAGCACGTGCTCCTTGGTCTGCGGCATCGGTCCATCAGTCGCTGCCACCACCAGAATCGCGCCGTCCATCTGCGCCGCACCGGTGATCATGTTCTTGATGTAGTCAGCGTGACCCGGGCAGTCCACGTGCGCGTAGTGACGCTTCGCGGTCTCGTACTCGACGTGCGCCGTAGCAATCGTGATGCCGCGCTCCCGCTCCTCGGGCGCGTTGTCAATCGAATCAAACGAGCGAAACGAGTTCTTCGGGTTGTGCTTCGACAACACCTTGGTGATCGCCGCCGTCAACGTCGTCTTGCCGTGATCAATGTGCCCGATCGTTCCCACATTCACGTGCGGCTTCGAACGGTCAAATTTCTCCTTCGCCATTTCCTTCTCCTAAAAATCCAAACCTGTTGCGATTCACTGACGCCTGAGAACCATGCAGCGCTCAGTAATACGCATAAACCTTCAGAAACTTCGCCCGGATCGCCGGATCAACGCGCTCCACCATGCTCAAATACCGCTCGCGAATCTGGCCGCGATCGGAATCGCTCAGAGCCGCGTACTTCGCCGAAGTCTCTGCGCCGAGCAAGCCATCCGCCAGGACCGCCTCGAATTGCCGCGCCCGCAACTTTGCCCGCTGCACGCTGCGAAGAAAGCCTGTCACCTGCGCCGGCGCAAATGCCTTCTCCAGAGCGCCATGCACTTCAGCGAAGGTCTTCTCGTCCTGTACCGGGAGCACCGCCTGCTCGAACATCCTACTTAACCCTTATCTTTCGAGGCATCGCCAAGGCCTACCGGCTCCTGCGACGACCCTTCCCTCAATCTTTGGAGCGGGAGACGGGAATCGAACCCGCGACCAACAGCTTGGAAGGCTGTGACTCTACCACTGAGTTACTCCCGCCGGACGCTACATGGCCGACAGCCAAAGCCGTCGGCCTGAAACTACTTAAATTCTGGAGCTGATGACCGGGATTGAACCGGTGACCTCTCCCTTACCAAGGGAGTGCTCTACCAACTGAGCTACATCAGCCCTACAACATTCACCCCGCCTTACGCTACACACCTACTTAGGGTGCTCCGTCTCATCGTACCGCGAACGACCACCGGTAAGCGCGACGCGAAGAGCAAACCCACCCAGCAGCACAAACACCAGTATCCGAACTCTGCCGGCGTCTATCGTTTGCCAGGCCAGTACCGCCAGGACCGCCAGTCCGGCGAGCGCCACGAATTTGCGCTTCCCGCCTTCAAACCGCATGCTGGGCCTTCCAAGCCCTACCTCAAATAAATCCAAGCTTCTGGTGCACAGGGGAGGATTCGAACCTCCGTAGCTCCAAGGAGCGGCAGATTTACAGTCTGCTGCCATTAACCACTCGGCCACCTGTGCACT
>CAWAYO010000082.1:0-18449 GCA_963786085.1 uncultured Acidobacteriaceae bacterium | reverse complement strand
GTTGAAACCGTCACCCTCGCCGATGCGCGCCGCATCATCGCTGCCGCGGAGAAGAAAGCCGAAGAGATCGGCCAGCCTATGAACATCGCTGTAGCCGATGCGGGCGGGAGCCTTGTAGCGCACGTCCGCATGGATAACGCTTGGATGGGTTCAATCGACATCTCGATCAACAAGGCATTCACGGCACGAGCGTTCGACATTGCCACCAAAGATCTGGCCGGGAATTCGCAATCGGGCGACCAGTTTTTCGGCATTCACGTCTCTAACCACGGCAGGGTGATGATTTTTTCCGGCGGTATCCCGCTGAAGAAGGGTGGTAAGGTAATTGGCGCGATCGGAGTCAGTGGCGGTTCGGGCGAACAGGACCATGCAGTGGCAGAGGCAGGAGCGGCAGCCGTCTAGGAGCAGTACCAGCAGGTGCGGCAGCGATGGTCCCGGCTGTGCGTTGCCGCGCACAATCGCGCAAGCCAGCAATCTGCAGATGATTTCCGGTCCAAGCCAAACCCAGCGCGGCACATTCACGTAGATACTTTCTGAGTGAGCGGGCTCGACCCGGTGTGCTCGGTGCCAGATGCCCACTGTCGCCGAAGTAGAGATCCAGAGGATCTGCTCTAGCCCCAATGCGATGCAGGGGTCTTTTCGAAATTAACGGCAAAACAGCTAGATTCGAAGAGCCCCAGTCGGCGCCATTTCTTCTTCCGGATGGGTCGGTGACCGGTGTAGGATAGCGTCTTTGCCGAAGGCCTCCAACTTGAAAAGGGGCTCGTCTAAGAGATTGACGACCGCACAAGTAACCAATTCGTCCCGCGACCGCGATTTCTTCGAGATTGTACTAGCATACGGTCTGATCATCGCTGTCATCTGGACACCGAATCCGCTGCAACGTCTTCTCTACTGGACTACCTTTGCGACCATTCTCGTCATCACGCTGTTACGTCGGGAAGACCTGAACAGTCTCGGTCTCGGACGCCGAGGATTTGCGTCGTCTCTGTGGATCGTCGCCATTGCTTTCGCGGTTGCGGCGTTTACTGTGTGGGCAGCGTTCCGAATAAATACGCTGCATTCATTTGGCCAAGCGCCTCTCTTGGCGCACGTCTGGGGATACTTCATCTGGGCGGTCATGCAGCAGTTTCTACTACAGAGCTACTTTCTCGCGCGCTGCCTCCGCCTCACGTCGAGCCGATGGCTGGCCGTGTTATCCGTAGCGTTGCTGTTCGCCATCGCCCACGTCCCAAATCCCGTTCTTATGATTGCGACCTTCGTATGGGGTTTTTGCTGCAGTCTTCTATTTCTGCGGTACAGGAATGTCTACACGATTGGCATCGCGCACGGAATTCTCGGCATTTGTTTTGCGATCACGGTACCCGATCGCTTTCATCACCACATGCGAGTGGGATTGGGCTATCTGCACTATCATCAGCGCTTATCCGGTCGGCCGCACTTCTAGCCGAACTTGAAACTCGGTAGAAAGATTTTCGCTACCTGCCGCCAGTTGTCGACACGACGGAAGGCAGACACCCCCAGATTGTGCGGAGCAGTGAAAAGAATACCCTCACCGCTAAACCTGCGAAAGTGCAGCGGCTGGTCATCGATCAGGTAATCGGCACGCAGAATTCCTTTGTCGCCACAAAAGACGAAGTGTGTAGGGTGAAGGTAAGGAAAGTGCCGACGTAACCAGCGATATTTGGGCCCGAAGGAGTTGGGAAACTCCATGGCTGCCGTCGCGATGTAAACCTCGAATTCTCTCGTCAGCTCGCGCACTACGCGTTGGCTATCTTCCATTACGGGCAGGTTCTCGAAGAAGTCTTCAGACCGAAGATAGCCTTCCAGTCGCTCGTGCCGATCGGTGGAAACAATTTCCCACAACCACTTTCCTTCAAGATCCGCTTTAGTGATGGCCTCGCTGTGATCGCGGTTATAGCGAAAGATGTGTTCAGCGAGGGTATCGGCCAACACTTCGTCCATGTCGACGCAGATCCTCTTCATCCAGGTCTAGGCTCCGGCCTCTTCCTCGGCATGTTCCGTCCTTCGTTTTTTTACCGCCTTGGCCGTCGGCGCTTGAGGTTCGAGGGCCGGATCGTAATACAGCAACCGGGCGCAGCTTTCGCACGGCAGCAATTCTCCCATGCGCACCTGGTTCCAAACCTGCGGGCGCAGGGCCATCTGGCATGCCAGACAGCGTTGGCCTTGGACCCGCGCCAGACCGGTGCCTCGCGCGGCGGCAACCCGATCGTAAGTAGCCAGGATGCTTGGGTCGACAGTAGCGCGCAGCCGGGTCCGCTCGTCCATGAGAGCGGCAAGCTTGGTCTGCTGCTGAGTCGAAGTGGCTCGTGCCGCCTCTTTCTCCAGTTCAACAACCCTGCTTTGGTCGGAAAGTTCTTGCCGAGCACCGTTGCGCTGAGTTTCCAAGCTTTCGGAGCGCTCCATGCTCTCCAACTCACGATCTTCGATTTTGCGAATCTCAGCTTCTGCAAAAGCAATCTCGTGCTGCAGTGCTGTGTACTGTTCGTTGGTCTTGACGCCGCTGGACTGATCACGAAACTTGAGAATTTTTTGCTGCTGATCTTTGATATCGCTTTCGAATCGGCGGCGCTTTGCCTCCTCTTCTTTTATCGCTTTCTCGGCCAATTCGATAGCTAGCTTTTGCGAGGCCAGCTTGTTCTCGAGTTCCGAAAGACGCCTGGGCAGCGCCTCAATTTCTCGCCGCAGGCGAGCAGTGTCCAGGTCGGCTTCCTGGACAAACATCAGAGTTTCCAATTGCTGGTTAATCATTTTCAAGAAATTGAAGCAGGCGAAAAGGTAAGTCTAGCAGTTTCCTGTTGCTGAACAGAAGTCCCCGTGAAGCACGGGAAACTCTGAATCATAATATTGCTGCAATACCTCTAACTTATATTGCCAATGCCCGATCAGACTGCACAGGGCTCATGGACCCCAAACATAATCGCTGGGCAATCGCGCTCACCGTTACTCTGGCAACGTTCATGGAGGTGCTGGACACTTCCATCGCCAATCTGGCGTTGCCGCGCATCGCCGGTGGCCTGGGAGCCCCCACAGGATGAGGCTACCTGGGTCCTCACCTTGTTCGTGGGCCGCAAGCGCCTTTACATGATCTGCGTCGTACTTTTCGGATTGAGCTCCGCATTGTCTTTTCATGAAAAACACAAGCCCGGCGCCGGTGGGATGGGATTGCATTGATTCCGAGGGTACGGTACTTACCAAACCGAGAACCACCTCTGCCGGATTGAAACCGAACTTCGGATCATTCATCCTCAAATTTTCCTGCAAGATTGCCAGATTGCGGTACCACGTATCAGTAAAATCCACCGCACCGCCTGCCTAGCTGTAAAATGCTCTTTCGCCCTGCTTAGCTATCCACAGGCCAAGTACCCGGCAAGGCGAGAATTCTTCTCTGCACGGAGCCTGCTTGCGCCCGATTCGCGCCGTCATTGTCCTGCTGCTTCTAGCCGCCTCGATTTCCATTGCTTACTCACAATCGAACCCATCTACAAAACCGTGGACGGTGAAGGAGATCTTCGGAGGCCCGAGCCTCACTGGCTATCCTCCCGACGGGATTAGTTGGTCACCGGATGGCGCGCGCGCTACTTACATCAGCGATGAGGGCGACGTCATGCAGATTGAAGTGGCGGACGGCAAGCTGAAGAAGTTGCTCGATCACACAAAAATCAGTGCCCTGCTCGACGCCAACATCAGCGAGAAGGACCGGGACCATCGTGCGCGCTACGATGAACCGAATTACATCTGGTCACCGGATTCGAAACAACTGCTTTTTGACACAAATGGCGAACTCTGGCTCTATAACCTCGCAAACGGAGTCGGCGTGCAGGTGGGGGACACTGGCATGCAGAGCGGTGACGATCCCAAGTTCTCGCCCAATGGTCAATTCATCTCCTTTGTTCGCAACCACAATCTGTTCGTACAGAAGGTGGCGGGAAAGGACTCCGCGCGGGCTCTTACAGATTCCCATGATGCTACCAACCTGAACGGCGAGATCGACTGGGTGTATCTCGAGGAACTCAACGTGAGAAGCAACTACTTCTGGTCCCCAGACTCGAAGCAACTCGCGTACCTGCAGATGGACGAAACGCCGGTGCCGGCTTACCCGATCGTCGATTGGATACCACTCCACGCCACGGTTGATCAGCAGCGATACCCTCAGCCTGGCGATCCAAATCCCGCAGTGCGCGTGGGAGTGGTGAGTGTCACGGGCGGCAGCACGCACTGGCTCAAGATTCCGGTGGACGCGGGTAATGACTACATCCCTCGCTTCGGTTGGGTCAATTCTCACGTTGTCTGGGTCGAAATGCTGACACGCGATCAGAAGCACCTGAATCTCTATTTCGCCGATGTACGCTCCGGCGATGTTCGGCTCGCGCTCGCGCAAACAGAACCAAAATACTTCACCCTGACCTACGACGTAAAGTTTGTAGGTAATGACGAGTTCCTCATTCAAAGCTGGCGGGACGGGTTCACGCATATTTATCGCTATACCTTTGACCCGAAGACCCCTCCAGCCTCCGACGCGAAGTTTGTGGCGCAACTCGAGAGCGGCGACTATGAAGTCGATTCCATCAAGACAGTCGATGAGGCGAAGAACACCGTCTATTATCTTTCCAACGAAGGTGACTCGCGCCAGGAACAGGTGTGGGCAGTCCAACTCGACGGATCGGCCAAGCGTCAGGTGACGAAGACCCGCGGCGTCCACGATCCTGTATTCCCCGCTAAGGGCGGCTCGTTCATCGACACGGCATCGAGCCTGCTGATTCCGGACTCGGTCAGCTACTGCACATCGCAGGGAGAGTGTAATGTCTTCTGGCGGTCGCACCCGATCGAAGGACACACGATCGTCGCACCTGAGCAGCTTGAACTGAAAGCCGCCGACGGCGTGACCACACTTTATGGCACTCTGCAGTTGCCTGTAAGCATGAAGACGCCCGGTAGCGTTCCGTTGATCGTGAATCCCTACGGAGGTCCTGGAGTCGATGCAGCGAAAGATGCCTGGCACGCTCGGACCCTCCTCTTCGATCAACTAATGGCGGAACACGGGTTCGCTGTTCTGCATGTGGATAATCGGGGTATGGCAGGGCGCGGGCGGGCATTTGAGCAAGCGGCCTATCACAACTTTGGCCCGCCACAATTTGCAGACCAGATAGCGGCCGTTGATCAGGTGTTGGCGAGATATCCGCAGCTTGATGCCCACCGCATGGGCTGGTGGGGCTGGAGCTGGGGTGGGACGTTCACCCTCTACGCTGCTACCCACTCGGATCGATTCCTCGCGGAGGCATCCGGCGCACCGGTGACCGACTGGCGCAACTACGATTCGATCTATACGGAACGGTACATGGGCCTGCCGTCGGATGACACAAAGAACTACGACCTGGATTCAGTGCAAAACACCGCACAGAATCTGAAGGGTCATATTCTCATCCTGCACGGCACCGGCGATGACAACGTACACTTCGCCAACACCGTCCAGTTCATTCAGAAGCTGCTGGATAATGGCATACCTTACGACTACAACATTTTCCCGCGCAAGACACACTCTGTCGCCGGGCCGATCGCCCAGACAGAACTTTACAGTAGGCTCCTATGGCACTTCGAGAGCTATGTTAAGAACAAACGGGATTAGACTCTCTGTTCTACCCGGTCGGGTGCGTACTGGCTCCTGATGAGCTGCGGGTAGTAGCTCGCGGCGCCAGTCCTTGGCCTTCTTGCTGAGCGGCCGTAGCGGACACATCAACCGATTCCGCCGGAACAGCGGGACTGGCTTCGCTCGTCTTCGGGCTATGCGGCGTGGTTTGCTCGCTTGATTTTGAATTTTTCTCCAAGACCGTCTCCTTTTCTTTCCTCGTCTGCGCAGGCGATGCGTTTCGGGACCCATGATCATCATGATCGACGCAGAACGGTACAAACGGGGAACCGTGAAAAAATCGTACGCTGCCTTATCGCACGGTGCAACATCAAACCGTCAGGAATCAATGAATTCAGGGCACCTAACCTGCACAGAAGGAGCCGGGAATGCATCCAGCCGAGCGGGCGGATACCACGAACCCAGTACGCGGGCGGAGGTTGTTCGGTGACTTTGAACTGACGATCCTCAGCGACGGCACTTACTATCTCGACGGCGGAGCCATGTTCGGCGTGGTACCAAAGCCTCTCTGGGAGCGGCGAGCGCCCGCTGATGAGTTGAACCGCATTCTGCTTGGTTTGAATACCGTTATCGTCCGCACGGGAAAACACACCGTTGCCATCGAAACGGGGATTGGTAACAAACTCAGCGACAAACTCCGCACCGTGTACGAGTCGAAGGAACAGTTGCCGCGTGCTTTTGAAGCCGCCGGAATACGGCCTGAAGAAATCGACATCGTTATTAATTCCCACCTACACTTTGACCACTGCGGATGGAACACCGTGCGCACTTCGGGCGGGCAAATCGTGCCAACCTTTCCCAACGCGCGATATTTCGCGCATCGTGGGGAGGTCGAACATGGACACCTTCAACTGGAACGCGACGCGATCAGCTACATAAGCGCCAACTACGATCCTCTCATCGAGAGCGGCCAGATGACGCTTCTCGACACAAGCGCAGGCCAAACGGAAGAAATCATTCCGGGCATCTCCGTCGAGTGTTACCCGGGACACACAGCCCAGCTACTCGCCATACACATCGATTCAGGAGGCAAACACGCGTGCTACATCTCTGACCTGATTGCCACCAGCGCGCACCTCGATATCACCTGGGTGATGGGATACGATCTCGATCCGCTCACCTGCATCGAGCAGCGCAAGCGTTTTTATGCGCGTGCAATTCCTGAGGAATGGCTGGTGCTGTTCACGCACGATCACCATACACCCATGGGTTACGTGACACTCAACGAGAGGAACAAGCCCGTGATGATGCCGGGAAGCTGATCGCCCTTCAAACCCTCGACCCGCAGCGGTCTAGATGGTTCTGTGGGGATGATGTGAGGCGCTGGTCGTCCCGTAACCACCGCTGCCTGGTTTCATGCCGGTGGAGGAACTCGCGCCGGCTTCAGCGGTCGACAAAGCCTCGGCGACGGCGGTCCCAATCGGCGACCCCAGCCCGGTGCACGGGTCCCAGCCCGGTCCCGCCGAATAGGCACCATTGTTGCCCGAAGTGATGTCGTGGAACGCGCTCGGCGCCGCGTAGAGTGCAGGATTCACCAGGCCTGCCGTTTTTCCGGTTTGCTGATTGATGAGGGCGATCAGTCCTGCCCAAAGCGGCGCCACGGCGCTGGTCCCGCCAACAACCTCCTGTGAGCCGTCCACGAGGACATTGTAACCACTGGTTGGCGACGCATCGCCCGCCACATCGGGCACGCCGCGGCCGCCTGCGCTGCCGCTTGGAGCCGGAACATTGGCATTGGCCTGCCAGGTGGGCAGCGAGAAGAAGGTGCTTACTCCGCCTCCTGTAGCGCCCCCCTGGGAGCCGTCGTTCCATACGACTTCGTTCGTGATTTTCGATCCGCTCACCGTGATTTTCGTCCCTCCGCAGGCCAGCACGTGAGGACTGGAAGCCGGGAAATCGACGTTGTTACCGGTCGCACCATCGCTCGATCCGTCGTCGCCGGCAGCAACGGTTACGGTGATGCCCATCGCGGCCGCTGATTGGCAGGCGTTGTCGATGGCGGTCAACTGTGAGCTTGTCCACCCCGATTCGGGCCCACCCCAACTGATCGAAATCAACGTTGGCGCGTTTCCCATGTCGTGCGCGGCGCTCGTAATCGCGTCAAGAAATCCCTGCGCGGTGTTGGGCGCGAAGTAAACGGCGATATTAGCGCCCGGCGCAACTGCTCCCGCCACCTCGATATCGAGCGCAACCTCACCGTCCGCGCTGTTGGGATTGCTGGGCGAATTCACAGCTCCATCGACTGACACCGAAACTACATTCGGCGGCGTCAGACCGAGACCGGAGAAATACGTCTGAATATCGCTGGCGTTGTAGCCACCACCCAGTTCGATGATGCCGATGGTCTGCCCGCTTCCGTTGACGCCGGTGGGAAAGCTATAAAAACCCGCGATCTGCACCGGGCTGTAGCTGGGATCCGGCTTCGGCGTCTTTTTCTTATCCCGGACCCGATGATGCGGCTTCGCAACGGGACGGCAATCCAGGCCCATAACCGTCTCGATGGCATCTGCGTGCTCCACGGGTACAGAAATTGCACCCGTGAAGCCGTGGAATTTATGCCCGTCGCGTTCGTAGTCGTGCAACTCGACCCCAAACGCCGCGTCAATCGCCTTCGCTGTTCCCCGTACAACCATCGTCCGACGCGGTAGGCTGGAGGCATTTTCGTCAACCGACAAGCCATGATCGTGCGCGAATTTGCGCAGGCGGTTGAAGTCCGCCGGGTCGGCAGCATAGGTCTGGTTGAATTCCTCGCGCGAAACGTGACGCCCCCCAAGATCCTTCAGATGAAGAGGGTTCTTTCGCCTGACGATCACAGATAAGGTAATGATCTGCTGCGGCGATGTTAGGCCCAGGTCGGTTGCGTTCGCGGGAGCTTTGTGTTCAGTACCGGGCAACGTCAAGTGTTTACCAGATGGATTAGTCATCGCTCTTTACCTCCTCGATTTCAGATGCGGTCCGCTCGCCGCGCAACTTATCACTGGATCGCGCAAGATTCCGGTCTGCATGCCTAACCTCACAAGATTGGGACGATTGTCGTACCAATCACCAAAGTACACCAGCTGACGGAGGACCTCGCGATTTGACCCGATGCGTGAAGCATTCTATGCGAACTAGGTTCTCTTTCTATGACTGAGTGTCGCCGGTGACTCACCCGTTACAAGCACTACCCTTACTGGACAATCCCGCATTCGCACTGGGTATTACACAGTCTGACGATCCCCGTGACTTGAAGGTTGTGATACTACAAGAAAGCGAACGTCACCGCTAGAACGATTGATTGCCTGATGCGGCTGACCGGGAAGTATTTCGAGCCCCTGGCTCGGCTTTATCAGTTCTACACGGTCGCCGACGTCAATCGTGAGCTCCCCTTCCAGCACATAAAAGAACTGGTATGCCCGGACGTGAAAATGGCGCTGCTCCTGTGTGCCCGGCGGCATGCGTTCCTCGATGACGCTGAGCTTCTCGCCACGCACAAGATGCCAGCCTTCGCAGATGCCGCCCCATGTATAGTGCTCAGCGTTCGCGATGCTTAAGGGTTCGCTCACAGCGGAATATTTCCGTGCTTCTTTGGCGGATTTTTATCGCGCTTACCATCGAGTATCTCGAGTGCGGCGATCAGCAGCCGCCGCGTGTCGCGCGGCAAGATTACGGCATCGACATAGCCACGCTCAGCGGCAACGTAGGGGTTAGCGAACTGCTCGCGAAACTCGTGCACTTTCTCTGAGCGGATCGCTGCCAGCAGTTCGGTTCTCCGCTCGTCGCTCAGTGGCCCTTCTTCGCCCTCGGCCTCCTTCAGCGCCTGCTCCAGTTCGCGCCCATAGACGATATTCACAGCACCCTCTGGCCCCATCACAGCGATCTCCGCGGTTGGCCACGCGAGGTTGACATCGGTGCGGATGTGCTTGGAGCTCATGACGCAGTAGGCTCCCCCGTATGCCTTCCGCGTAATCACAGTTAGTTTCGGCACAGTCGCTTCGGCAAAAGCAAAGAGCAGCTTTGCGCCATGACGTATGATGCCGCCGTACTCCTGCTGCACGCCGGGTAGAAATCCCGGAACGTCCTCCAGGGTAATCAGTGGAATATTAAAAGCATCGCAGAAGCGTACGAAGCGCGCACCCTTAACGCTTGCGTCGATATCGAGCACACCCGCCAGAAAGGCTGGCTGATTCGCGATGATGCCCACTGGCCGTCCGTTCATGCGTGCAAAGCCGATAACGATATTGCGGGCAAAATGCTCGTGCACCTCGAAGAAGTAACCGTTATCAATCAGCCGCTCGATGACCATCTTGATGTCGTAGGGCTGGCTCGACTCGGCTGGAACAATCGTGTCGAGCTCGCGATCAGCGCGATCAGAGGGATCGGAACAGGCCCGTCGCGGCGGATCATCGAGATTGTTCGACGGCATGAAGCTCAACAGCTCTCGTATCATCGCGATGCACTCACGGTCGTTGTGCGCCATGAAATGCGCCACACCTGAAACCTCGTTGTGCGTTGTCGCGCCGCCCAGTTTTTCCTTGGTCACCTCCTCGTGGGTGACCGTTTTTATCACGTCTGGCCCGGTGACAAACATGTATGAGGTTTTGTCGACCATGAGGGTGAAATCGGTGATCGCAGGAGAATAGACGGCCCCCCCGGCGCAGGGCCCCAAAATCGCGGAGATTTGGGGAATAACGCCGCTGGCTAATGTATTGCGTAGGAAGATGTCCGCATAGCCGGCAAGAGAAACTACTCCCTCCTGGATGCGCGCTCCGCCGGAATCGTTGAGGCCGACCATGGGAGCGCCCACGCGCATCGCCATGTCCATCAACTTGACTATCTTCGCCGCGTTTGATTCGGACAACGATCCACCGAAAACAGTGAAATCCTGAGCAAAGACAAAGACGATCCGCCCTTCCACTTTGCCGTAACCCGTCACGAAGCCGTCCCCTGGAACGCGCCTTTCCGCCATCCCAAAGTCAGTACATCGATGGGTTACAAACTTGTCGGTTTCCTCGAAGGTTCCTTCGTCGAGCAAGAGATCGATGCGCTCGCGCGCCGAGAGTTTCCCCTGCTCATGCTGCCGTGCCCGTCGCTCTGGGCCGCCGCCCTCTACCGCTAGCCGCTCGCGACGCGCCAGCTCGTCCAAACCGCGATTTTCCATCGTGTCGGATTATAGATGGATCAAAGTTGCGATCGCTGGAAGCAAAGTGCGGCACGGGTGGTAGATGCAACAAAAGCCATTCACTAGAAGATGACAAGAAGTTCATCCCCTCGTCGTGATGGTTCGCACCAGGACTCAGTACACTTCCCTGTGAAATAGGTCGTCCTTCTCCTCGCACGGACTACAAACGCAGCTGACCGCGCATCCGATGAGCACACCTACCCCAATAGTGACCAAAATCGCTGGCAGGTAGTCGCTCAGGTGGGACAGGTGGTACAGCACATCGTGCATCTTGGTGAACCACATAAGCAGCTCCGGTTCCTAAGAATGCTGAAACCTCAATAAGGTTTCCCGCATCGGGGCACTCAGGTTTAACGACATCATCTCACTTCCCCCCCTTCCGGGGAAGAAGGTTTTACTCACACGAAAGCGGAAGTTCCGCTTTCTGTCCGAATCGCCGACTTAGCGCATTTATCGCCAGCAAAGCGCTTGAAAATGAGCGAATGAAGGGCGAAACTTAGTTGTGCGCGGTCAGCCTGTCGAGTCACGCCCCGAACCACGTATCCGCTGGCTGTTTCTCGACCTGAACTCCTATTTCGCCTCCATCGAACAGGAGCTTCGACCCGAACTCCGTGACCGCCCCGTCGCAGTCGTTCCTCTCATGGCAGACACTACCTGTGCGATTGCCGCCAGTTATGAGGCCAAGGCATTCGGCGTGCGGACGGGCACCCAGGTGGGCGACGCGAAGAAGCTCTGCCCTGGCATTGAGCTCGTCGAGGCGCGTCACGAACTCTATGTCGACTATCACCACCGCATCGTCGAGGCCGTCGAGCGCTGTGTTCCCGTTTCGGTTGTTATGTCAATCGACGAGATGGCGGCCGGCCTGATCGGCCGCGAGCAGCCGCTGCTGGCAGCGCTCGATCTAGGCCGGCGCATCAAGGCATCAATCCGCGAACAGGTCGGAATGACCTTGCGCTGCTCTGTGGGGCTGGCCCCGAACCGATACCTGGCGAAGATCGCCTCCGATATGGAAAAGCCCGATGGCCTGGTAGCTTTGACTCCCGATATTCTCGGGCTGGCCTTGAGCAGCCTGAGGCTACGAGATCTGCCTGGAGTAGGCGCACGCATGGAGCAGCACCTGAGCGAACATGGAATCCGAACCATGCCACAATTGCTCGCCTTATCGCGCGAACAGATGAATGAAAACTGGGGCGGCATTGGTGGCAACAAGCTCTGGCATTGGCTTCGCGGCGAGGACTTCGACGACCCGGAACTCGAGCACCAGAAGTCGATCAGCCAGAGCCATGTCCTGCCACCCGAACTGCGCACGCCTGAAGGCTGCTATGCTGTCGCTCACAAATTGCTGCACAAGGCCGCGATGCGGCTGCGGACGGCCCGGCTGTGGACTACACACGTCTCGCTGTCGATCAAGTTTGCGGTCCCGGGAATTAGTGCGCGCAAGCGGCACAACTCAGGCATTCCGCAGGCCGGCTGGTCGCACGGTATACCTGTAATTGAATGTCAGGATAGTCAGACATTGGTCGATGCAGTAGTGAAGCTCTGGTCCATGCGGCCGCGAGGCCCCCTTTATGAAAAGCCTTTCTACGTCGGCGTGTGGCTTGGAAATCTCGTGCCCGATAATGTGCACACGCTCAGCCTTTTCTCTGGACTGGAAAGCGAATCGCGTCGCACCCGCCTCTCCGTCGCCATGGACGCCCTGAACCGCAAGTACGGCCTTGATACCCTGATGCCGGCGAGCATGCTCCTGGCGAAAGCAGCGGCCGCTCCGACGCGCATTGCGTTTACCAGCATTCCGGATCTCTTCTGACCGGTCTCCAGCACCCTGACATCGTGATCCCTCGCGATAATAAGAACAGTGGACACCCTCTCCGGAATGTCTGCCACCTATCGCGGACGCCTTGCGCCGTCGCCTACGGGGCTGCTTCACCTGGGCCACGCCAGCACGTTCATCATGGCCGATGAGCGAGCTAGCGGCATCTGGCGGCACGCTCGTCCTTCGCAATGAAGATCTCGACGCGCAACGCTCGCCGGCCCGAATTCTACGATGCGATGCTCGAAGACCTTGCGTGGCTCGGCATTCGCTGGCAGGAGGGGCCGGACATTGGGGGTCCATACAGGCCCTATTCCCAGAGCAAGCGGCGCCAGCACTATGTCGCCGCCTGGCGCGCTTTGCTCGACGCCGGATTCATCTATCCCTGCCGCTGCTCCCGTAAAGACCTTGCACAGGCCGTCAGTGCGCCGCAGGGCAACGACGACGAAGGCCCGATCTATCCAGGAACGTGCCGGCCAAATGACGGGAGAAGCTCCGTCAGCAATACTTGATCCCGCCGGTACGAACTGGCGCTTCCGCGTCCCCGACGGCGAAGGCATCGAATTCGCCGATCGCCATTTCGGGCGCCAGCGCTTTACAGCTGGCACGGATTTCGGGGACTTCCTGGTCTGGCGTCGCGATGACGTCCCCTCCTACCAACTTGCCTGCGTGGTTGACGACATTGCGATGCGTATCACCGAAGTTGTCCGCGGAGCCGACCTGCTTCGGTCGACCGCTCGCCAGATCCTTCTCTATCGCGCACTGGGAGCCAATCTGCCCGAGTGGTACCACTGTTCGCTGATCACCGACGCCGGCGGGCAGCGTCTTGCCAAACGCCACGATGCTCTGGCAATCCGCAGCCTGCGGGAACGGGGCAAGCAGCCGGAGGATATCCGACAGATGCTCCGATCAGTGTCGTTTTCCGCCATATAATACGGAATCCGACGAACTGCCAGGTCAATTGATTCATGAGAGAGGTTCTGGAGCGACAGATCGATCAGGCCATAGGCCGCCATCCCGCCGATCTGGTCGTCCGTAACGCCCGCATTCTGAACCTCGTAAACGGTGAGCTTCAATCGGGCGACATCGCCGTGTGCGGAAGCACCATCGTCGGCATTCTGGACAGCTATCAAGGGCGAGAGGAGATCGACGCCCAGGGACGCGTCGCGGTTCCCGGGTTCATCGATAGCCATGTGCACTGCGAGAGCACACTGGTGACTCCCGGTGAGTTCGACCGCTGCGTGCTTCCGCACGGGGTGACTACGGCGGTTTGCGATCCCCACGAGATATGCAACGTGCTTGGCCTCGTGGGATTGCAGTACTTCCTTGACAGTGCCGAAGGGACCGTCATGGATCTGCGGGTACAGCTTTCCTCGTGCGTTCCTGCCACCGCACTTGAGACCTCCGGAGCGCGCCTTACTGCAGCGGACCTGGTTCCTCACCGTCACCATCGCAAGGTGATTGGGCTCGCCGAGTTCATGAACGTGCCGGGCGTCCTGAACAAGGATCCCGAATGCATGGAGAAGCTGGCTGCCTTTCACGGTCAGCATATTGATGGTCATGCGCCGCTGCTCTCGGGCCGCGCCCTGAATGCCTATCTCTCGTGCGGCATTCGCAACTGCCACGAGACAACGAACCTCGCCGAAGGGCGGGAGAAGCTCGCCAAGGGCATGCAGGTGCTCATCCGCGAGGGATCGGTTTCGAAGGATCTTGCCGCACTCGCTCCACTGATCAGCGAGTTCTCGTCTCCCTTTCTGGGCCTCTGCACGGACGATCGCAATCCTCTGGACATCCACGAAGAAGGACACCTCGATTTTCTGGTGCGGCGGGCGATTGCCCTGGGGGCCCCGGTTGCCGCCGTCTACCGGGCGGCGAGTTGGTCGGCTGCGCGTGGCTTCGGGCTTACCGACCGGGGACTGATTGCTCCCGGCTTTCTGGCGGATTTCCTCCTGCTCGATGACCTCGAAACCTGTGCCATTCACTCGGTCTTCCGGCAGGGACGGAGGGTTACGCCTGAGAGCTTCGCGTCGCGGGCATCTCCCGGAGCCGCCGGGCGGCGAATACCATCCGTCTCCGGCCGGTCACGGCGGAGACGTTTGCCGTGCCGGCTTCGGGGCCGGCGACGCCGGTGATCGGGATCATCCCCGGCAAGATTCTCACCGAGCATCTGCAGGCCAGCGTTCTGTACCGAGACGGGCAGCGTCACGCGGACCCGGAGCGTGATCTGCTCAAGGTCTGCGTGCTCGAACGTCACGGGCGTAACGGCAATGTCGGCCGAGGATTCGTCAAGGGGTTCGGCTTCCGGCGGGGCGCGCTTGCCTCTTCGGTCGGTCATGACAGCCACAACATTTGCGTGGTCGGCGCGAATGACGAGGACATGGCCGTGGCCGTCAACCGCCTGCGGGTACTGGGGGGAGGCTTCGTTGCCGTGCAGGGTGGCCGCGTTCTCGCCGAGCTGGCTTTGCCATTCGCGGGACTGATGAGCCTGGAACCGTTTCGAGACGGTGCGGCGCGACCTCTATTCTCTGCGCTCGGCAGTCCAGTCGATGGGATGCACGCTTTCCGAACCCTTCCTGCATCTGGCGTTCCTGCCTCTACCCGTGATTCCCCACCTGAAGATCACCGACTTCGGGCTGGTGGATGTGGATCGCTTTGAGCTGGTTTCCCTATAGGCAGGGCTAACCCCCTCCCCCCCGCGAATCTGTAACCGTTTGATTCTAAAGATGGAGATTCGTAACCGTTTCATTCTAAAGGGCATGATAGAAACTCATTGATTCGAAATAGTTTGCGGGCTCTCATTGCTCCTGACGCTGTAACCGTTTCAAAATAAATGGTTTACGATTAAAGATTTCATAACAAATGGCTTACACGCCAATCCTGGAATTTGTCGACGCTATACCTCCTGGAAAGAGAAAAGCCCAGCTGCAATCGCGGCTGGGCTTTTATCTCTAGCTCTATTTCTATTTTAGCTGGACACGACAAAAAGTACGCCAAGAGACTGGTGAAAGGCGGCGGGAGAGATTGCCTCGTCCGAGCGGGGCCGCTTGGAGTTGACCGCGCTGATCCGCGGCCGGCTAGATGTCGCCGGAGGTGCAGCGCGCATGGTATCCTCGGCGCCGCATAATAAAAGCCACAAAATTTGAAGGCCGAAGGAGAACCATCATGTCAGCCGCCCCCGCTCCTGTAGCCACCGCCGTTCAGAGTCCGCTCAATCTGATGCTGACTATCCAGCCCGGCAAAAATCGGGACCATCGTCGAATATCTCACCCAGAATCAGGCTGCCATTAATGCCGCACTCAACAAGGTAGGTACCGTTCATTTTGCCCGGTTTCTCATGATTCCCGGCACCCAATATCTGTTTGTGATCACCGCTTACGACGGCGACTTTAACGCCTACATCCAGGCATTCACGAATCTGCTGGGAGACGTGTTCAACGCGCTCCTCTCCTGTGTCGACCCGGCTCCTCCGCTCCCGGTGCAACAAAATGTCGCTGCTTTCGAGGCCTTCGTGAGCAAATACAACCTGCCGACGGGTCTCTATTCGGCCTACCCCAACTGCACCGTCGTGCAGATATGGGGCAACGGATGCGCGCCGCCCCAATAACCCCGAGGCGGATGTGAGTACGCTCCAGTTGGACGATATTCAGGGAATCATTCTGCGCGGTTACGGTTCGTTCACCCGCGTTCGGCACTTCATTGTCGCCGTTGCCGACCCGGTTCGCGCCAGAGCTTTGATTGGCGGCCTGGCCGCGCCGATTCCCGCCTGCAATCAACCCGGAAAGACTGGCCGTCACCACTGCCGCTCCCTGGCACGTCAAGCCGGATTACACGCTGAACCTGGCATTCACTTACGAAGGCCTCTCGGCTCTGGGCGTGTCCTCGACTCTTCTCGCCGGCTTCGCGCCCGAATTTGCCAGCGGAGCCATCGGCAACGCCAGCGCGATCTACGACGTGGATGCCAGCGCGCCTGCAAATTGGGAAGGCCACATGGGCGTTGCGTCTGAGGTGCACGCCATCTTTTCGCTCTTCGCGCACACCGCTCATGAGCTGGAATCGCGCAGCTCCGAATTACTCGCCGCGATTTCTGATTCATTCCGTCTCACCCATCGCCACGATGGCCAGGCTCTTCCCGACGGATATGTCCATTTCGGTTATCGAGATGGCCTTTCCCAGCCGTGGATTGCCGGTGGACCCAAACCAGCGCGACCCTATCCTGGCTCTGGGCGTAAACAAGGACGGGAGTTCGCCTGCAGGGGATTTCCTTCTCGGCTATGAGAATAGTTTTGCCAACAAATACTCTCCGGGCGTGGCCGATACCCCACTGGGACGCAACGGCAGCTTCGGAGCCTTTCGCATCCTCAAGCAGGAGGTTGCCGGGTTTGAAAATTTCCTTGAGAAGGCCGCGCCCGCAATCAACCTCACGCCCGACCAGCTTGCGGCCAAGTTTCTAGGACGCTGGCGGAGCGGTGAGCCACTCGCCCTTTGCCCCACGGCCCCATGCCCTGTTCCGTCCGATCGCCTGAACATGTTCCTTTACAACGGCACGGCGCCGGGCCAATCTGCGCCAGATCCCAAGGGTGTCGCGTGCCCCATCGGCGCTCACATACGCCGCGGCAATCCCCGGGACGAAATTGTTGCCGGCTTCTTTACCCAGCAGGCGAGGATCATGCGCCGCAACGTTCCCTATGGTCCGCCGTTCAATCCTCAGCAGCCCGACGACGGCATCGAACGGGGACTCGTCGGCTACTTCATCAACGCCGACTTCGCGAATCAGTTTCAGTTCCTCATGTCGCAATGGATGAACACAGCTAACTTCGTCGGCGGCATGATCACCGGCGTTGACCCTTTGATCGGCGCCAACAGTGCCTCATCCAGCGTCTTCACCATCCCGACTTCCCCGACCAGTTCCGTCAAGGTCAGTGGTTTTGAGCGATTCGTGATCACTCGTGGGAGCGCCTACTGTTTTCTCCCCAGCATGACCGGTCTCCGGTACTATCGCCGCGACAGGCGCGGAATGATCCGTTGCTGCGCTGTCATCCTCCCATCGGCATCAGGGTAGTGGGTCGTTTGATCAAACAGAGCGAAGTTTAACCATAAGGGGACTTTGGGGGAATCGCAGCCTCACCATTCCCGCTCGCTTTTCCAAGCCCAGGTCTCACGCCTGCCGATTTGCTCGCCGAAGCCAGAGCACTGCTATCGTTTTGAAATGGAGTTTGATGACGAGTTCGATCTAAAAAGCTGCCTCGACGGGTTATTTCCGGGTTTGTCGCTCGGAGGCGACCTTTTCCACCAGTCGCCTATCGGCGTTGGCTTCAACATCGGACTCGCCGAAATTGATCGGGCCGTGTTGATATTTAACGCAATCTTTCGGAATGCCGAAGCCGTCGTATTGCTCGACGAGGATTCATCGTGGGAGGCTGACCCCACTCGCTGGTACGAGCTATTTTCCCTACCCGGGCTGCTTCCCTCATCGGTTAAGCCGTCGATACGCTCGCATGAAACCAAGTTCTCTGAGGATGAGATTTATAGGGTGCAGTGGGCTATCATCCGCCCCTCCGATCTCTCGACTGGGCGACTCTTCGACGCGATAGCAAACCAGGACCACGGACGCACACCCTCGGTCAGGGGCCGCGTCCACATTCTTGATCCCCGAACCGAGGTCCTTCTGCACATGTACGATGACCGTGGAATGGACGTCATTGCAACGAGCGTCGCGCCCTTGTTAACACTGAAGAGTTCGTTTAGTTCATGGATCAACCGAGAAAAGCTCGATGGCACCGACAGTGCACAAAGATAGCTCCGCTACGGGT